>CAYXDC010000047.1:0-24693 GCA_964463505.1 uncultured Anaerolineaceae bacterium | reverse complement strand
GATGAACAATGGGATGGTCGAGGAGTGCATATCTTTGAGTTATCCATCCCAGCAGGCGTACTGAAATCCGGAAAAAATCGCCTTGAATTGCAGGCACTGGATGATTTAGGGTTGAAAGCGGATATTGTTTACATCGATCGTATCGAACTCGAATATGTAGCACGCCCTGAGCCAGATGTTGACACACTGGTATTTCAAGCTGCAGGAGATACGCTCAAAGTAGATGGGTTTACAGGACCGATTGCTGGTTTTATGCTCGGTGTCCTGCCTCAAGATGCAATTCCCGTGGGGATATTCACACAGGCAGACAACCTGTCAGTCATCCCCGGTCAACGTTATTGGCTGTCCGGTCCTAAGGGCTATCTCACTCCCGCAGAAATTCGACCAGGCTGGATTGACTCCGAGTTATTATCCGCCAGCCAGGCAGCTCATTATCTGGCGATAGGTCCTGCAGATCTATTAGCTCCGCTTTCTGAACTCTTTGAATTACGCAGTTCACAAGGGCTGACCACACGCGCCATCAATGTAGAAGCCATCTATAACCAATTCAATGGAGGCTTCCCCGAACCAGAAGCGATTCAGCATTATATACAATATACGGCCCAACACTGGCCTTCTGCGCCTCGTTACGTGCTTCTGGTCGGCGATAGCACCTATGACATGCGTGGTTATCTATCTGCTCCTGATGTAAACCGCCTACCAGTATTTCTGGTCGACACGATATTTGGCGGGCAGACAGCCAGCGATATCCCCTTTTCGCTGTTGGATGAAGATGAGCTTCCCGATCTCGCTGTAGGGCGCATCCCTGCCCAGACGCCGCAACAAGTGCGTAAGGTGGTAAACAAGATTCTGGCCTACGAAGCAGGATTGGCTAATCAGAAAACCAGCTCCATTCTGGCAATTGCCGACGGGCAGGATCCAAATTTTGCGGCTGACGCCAATCGCTTTTTGGAACAATTTCCAGCCCCTGCTGCCACACAGCTAGTTCAACCTCAGGCTGGCTCTAACAACGCTGCTGAAGAGGTGCTCCAGGCCATCCAGGGAGGTCACTGGCTGGTTTCCTACTTCGGACACGGCAGTATTGATATGTGGGGGCGAGATCGCCTGCTGACCACCGCAGATGTAGCTCAATTGGACGATCCAACCGCCACTACGATCTTACTCAATATGACCTGTTTAACTGGGTTTTTTGTTCACCCGCAGACTGTTTCGTTAGCGGAAGCCATGCTTTTTCAAGAGCCAGGTGGGGCTGTGCTCGTACTTGCACCCTCCAGCCTGACCCTGCCTGGCGACCAGGGCTTCCTAAGCCGTGCACTGTCTGCGGCGCTTATTAATTCAGATGAGGTCGTCATTGGCGATGTTCTCCTGACTGCTCGCCGCTCGATTCCACTCGACTCGCCGGGTACGCGCGATGTGTTGCTCACCTTCTTGTTGTTCGGGGATCCGGCGACGCGGGTACGCTGAGCCCATCTTGGAGGTTATGATAGAATGTGCGCCATGCATCCAAAGCTAGTTTTTATGGGTTCTCCTGATTTTGCTATACCAGTCCTGCAGGCTTTAGTGGAGCGCTATGAAGTGGTTGGTGTCGTCACCCAACCAGATCGTCCGGCTGGGAGGGGGAAAGTGCTCACGCCACCGCCTGTAAAATCCCTGGCTGAACGTTATCAGCTTCCGGTCATACAACCGCGCCGCTTAAGCCAACCTGATGCGTTTGCCCAATTGGTTGCCTGGCAGCCGGATGTGATCATCGTGGCTGCCTTTGGACAGATCCTGAAACCCCAGGTCTTGGATTTGCCTGCCTTTGGATGTGTGAATGTACACGCTTCGTTATTGCCACGCTGGCGTGGCGCAGCCCCCATTCAGGCTGCTATATTGCATGGGGACAAACAAACCGGGGTGACAATTATGCGGATGGATGCCGGGATCGATACGGGAGGCATTCTCAGTCAGCAGGCGATCGAAATTCACCCACAGGATACCAGTTTGAGTTTGAGCGCGCGACTGGCTGAGTTAGGCGCAGATTTGCTGCTGGAGAGCTTGCCAGAATATCTGTCAGGACGTATCCATATCCAGGAGCAGGATGATCAATTAGCCACCTATGCCCCGATGCTCAAGAAAGAGGACGGTTCTCTGGATTTCCTCAGGTCTGCGCAAACGCTGGAGCGGCAAGTGCGGGCGTTTAATCCCTGGCCGGGCGCCTACATGGAATGGAAGGGACAGCTGATTAAAATCTTGCGCGCCCATACCCTTCCGAATCAGATGAGCGAGGCGGAAACATCCTGGGAGCCCGGAACTAAATTGCGTGTAGATAATCTACCTGCAGTTTCGACAGCAGAAGGCCTGCTGGTCCTGGATGTCTTGCAGCCTGCCGGGAAAAAAGCACTCAGCGGCAGTGAATTTTTAAATGGTGCTCGGGATTGGGGGCGCTGAATCTGAGATGGCTGAGCATAAATCCGGGCAAGTCTCAATAACACCCACCTCGCAACCGCTGCGGATTTTGTGTTTCGGAGCGGGCGCGATCGGTACTTACATCGGTGGTAGCCTGACCCTGGCAGGCCATCAGGTTGTTTTCCTGGAACGACCCATGCTGGCGGATCAGCTCCGCCTGAATGGTCTGCATCTCACGTTGGGTGATCGTCAATTCTCCGTCGATCGACCGCATATCATCCAATCACTCGATGAATTAATGTCGGGAGATGAGATCAGGTTTGATGCTGGTTTGGTAGCGGTTAAGGCTTACGACACAGCAGAATTTGCCCAATCCCTGGCTCCATATCGTGAAGTTCTCCCCCCTTTGCTCTGCCTGCAAAATGGAGTTGATAACGAATCACAAGTAGGTCAGGTAATTGGCGTGGCGCGTGTCATCCCTGGAACGGTGACCAGTGCGATAGGTCGCCTGGGAGTCGGTGAAATCGTTCTGGAACGCTTGCGTGGGGTAGGGGTAACTGCTGGCTTTCCAATTTCCGATCATCTGGTTAGTGCTCTGAACGAAGCTGGCTTGAGTGCGCGCTCGTATGCGAATGGCGCGGGTATGAAGTGGTCTAAAATGCTGACCAACTTGCTGGCCAATGCCACTTCTGCCATATTGGATATGACCCCCGCACAAATCTATGCCCACCCAGGCCTGGTACGTCTGGAGATACAACAAATCAAGGAAGCTCTGCATGTAATGCGCCAACTGGGTTTGCAGCCTGTCAATCTCCCTGGGACACCTTTGCAGATCCTGGTGTGGGGGATCGATTGGCTGCCAGCTTCACTATTAGGTCCGTTAATGCGGCGGGTGATTGGCGGCGGGCGGGGAGGCAAAATGCCTTCATTTCATATTGATCTACACCAGGGGCGGGGTTTCAGCGAAGTGCGCTTTTTAAATGGCGCAGTCGTTCTGCACGGGGAGGCGCATGGCTACGATGCTCTGGTCAACCGCCGCCTCACCGAGATCCTGGAAGGCTTGACGAACCGGTCCATCGCTATGGACGCATACCGCCATGCGCCTGAGAAATTACTAGCTGCGATTAAGATTGCTGGTGATTAAATATTCTCAATAGATGATTTCAAACCTGAATTAGATCATAAAATAATGGCAGGGATTTGACAGGCGCTTTACTCCAGGCATGCGCCTGGAGCGCCATTTCGCGGCCAGCCTGCCCGGCCTCTTTTTGATTGGCATGGATTTTGAACAACGGCATGCCTCGATCTACATAATCGCCTACTTTATGCAGCACTTCAATACCAACTGCGTAATCGATTGCATCCCCTTTACGGGCACGCCCTGCACCCAGTAGAACCGCTGCTTCTCCTATAAGTCTCGCATGGATCTGGCTCAGGAAGCCTGCCTGGGGCGAATTGACAGTTTCAATCAGGCTGGCTTGCGGTAGGCGATCCGGTTCATCGAGATAACTGACATCACCGCCCTGAGCCTGGACCAGGAGACGAAAATGTTCCCAGGCACGACCTGATTGGATACTTTCTTGAGCCAATACACGCGCACTGGCGAGATCTTTAGCCTTGGAGCCGATCACTAAGAGATGTGCGGAAATTTCCAGGCAGTGGTGCCAGAAATCCTCGGGGCCATTGTCCTTTAATGTATTGATCGCTTCTTTGAGCTCCAGAGCGTTTCCAACGGCACAACCCAGGGGTTGGTTCATATCTGAGATGATCGCGATTGCCTTACGTTGGGCTAGATGGGCGATCGTCACCATTAAACGCGCTAATTTTTGCGCTTGTTCGAGTTCCGTCATGAAAGCGCCCAAGCCAACCTTTACATCCAGCACAATCGCCTGTGCACCGGAAGCAATTTTTTTGCTCATCACCGAAGATGCAATCAGGGGTATCGACTGGACAGTCCCGGTGACATCACGCAGCGCATATAATTTGCCATCGGCTGGAGCCAGGTCGGCGCTTTGTCCGGTGAGCACAATACCGATAGCTTTGAGCTGCTGAAGGAATTCATCTGTTGTCAGGTCGGTCCGATATCCAGGTATTGATTCCATCTTGTCGAGGGTGCCACCGCTAAAGCCCAGTCCCCGTCCGGACATCTTACCGACCGGTAAACCGCAGGCAGCTACCATCGGGCCTATGACCAGGGTCGTCTTATCCCCCACACCGCCCGTAGAGTGCTTATCGACAGCAATTGGGACTACACCGGATAAATCCAAGGTTTCCCCCGAAGCTGCCATAGCCAATGTCAAATCGGTGGTCTCCTGGTCGGTCATGCCGTTCAGCAGAATAGCCATAGCCAACGCTGAAGCCTGGTAGTCAGGGATATCACCGGAGGCATACCCATTGATGAAGAAGTCAATTTCGGCGCGGCTCAGGCTGCCCCGATCACGTTTCTTAATGATGATATCTACTGCTCGCATAGACCACTCCGTTCTGTTTAACTGTGCAATTATGGATTATAAACGACCTTCTTCATCTTGGATGCCTGCCTCATAGCTCAATTTCCTTCCCATACACAAGCTCTACCGATACGGCAAATGAAATCAAGAAATTGTGTTCAGCGGATAAAAAAACCTTTTTGATGAATTTGGATTAAATCTAGACAAGTTGCGATAAAATAAGCCAATATTAAACATTGACAGTAACCAGCGTGTGAAGCCAAGCAGGAGCAGATATTTTGACTGAAGCGCATCCACCAGCTAGTGAATCTGTCGGTATGGATGAAAAAATCACCCGTGCCATGGCATATTTACAGAATTATATTGTTTGGGGAGATGTAATCACGAAAAAGGCGATTCGTGTCAGTACATGGCTGCGCACCCAGATGGCGCCTCAATACGTTTGTCTCCGTGACGCTCAGGTTATGACACTGGGTGGTAGTTCTCCCGCCCGCCCCCAATATTTCCATCAGATCCATGTACCTACTTCTCAAATCAATGGCTTCCACATGATGCCGCCAGACCACGATCCGCTGGATTATGACGAACATGAACCCAATCGAAAAATGGAGCCTGTGACGGCTATGGTTGGGCAATTTCGATTTAATGGGCGTATTCGGATTTCTACACAAACCGATCTGCAACGCTTCTTAGACGTGAGCAAAGAAACTTTTGCCACATTATATGATATCGATATCAGCCAACCTGCTCAACCGACGATGGGTGTCATCCGCGTTCCGATGGCGCTGGTCCGTAGAGAAATGGTGATTTTTGCTGGATGAGAGCCAGAGATGGGGTGAATACTGATATGATGCCAGAACCGAGTAAAGGGATGCTGCGCTCGTTTGAGAAAAATTATCAGGATTTACTGGAAAATGAGGCATTCTACCGGGCGATTGTTGACGAACAGTCGGACTTGGTTTGCCGATTTAACTGTGATGGCTACCTGACCTACGCCAATCCAGCTTTTCTACGATATTACCAAATTTCTCCCGATGAACTATCCCACCAAACGTTTGTAAGTTTGCTCCCTAAAACTGAGCAGGATCAGGTTTGGCAGACAATGCGTGGTCTTATCCCTGCTAAGGCTTCGTTTGATTTGGAATATAGCGCCGAGAGCTCCACGGGTCAACCCACGCTGCATTGGTGGAATGTAAAAGGTGTTTTTGAAAGCGATCATCTGACCGGGTTCCAAGCCAGTGGGCACATTCTGTCCAGCAATACCCTGGCCAGGATTGCCAGTTTGCAGTACACGCGCCAGATCAATGCTATCTATACAGCAACGATGGCTTTACTCACAAATCTGGATCTCGAATCACTCATCAGCCAAATTTTGGATGCTGCATTTGATGCAATTCCTTCTGGACAGAAAGGCGCCTTACACTTAATTGCACGCGATACAGGCCAGCTTGAGATGCGAGCAGCGCTTGGTTACAAAGAAAACGATCCTCGTATTAAAAAATTAAACTTAAAAGATGGTGTCAGCTATATCGCTACTTCCGTCCGTGAACGCCGCCCCCTCCTGATTCAAAACATTGGCTCTTTTAGCGAAACTGGCCATTTGGAAGCGGTTGAAGATGCAGAAATAATTCGCTCGGCTTTGGTTGCACCGCTTATTTTGGGCGATGAAGTCTTAGGTGCGCTATCATTGGAATCGCCTCTGGAGAAAGCCTTTAATCAGGCGGATCTGGACTTGATCGCCAGTTTTGCCGCTACGGTGACCGCTGCGATTCGTAATGCCCAATTACACACTGAAGTGCAGCGCCAGGCGATCACCGACCCCCTGACCGAATTATATAATCGGCGCGGCTTTTTTGAGATAGGCGAGCATGAGATTGAGCGTAGCCACCGTTTTGTGCGTCCTTTGGTGGCGATGATGGTGGATGTTGATCATTTCAAGCTGATTAATGATAATTTTGGTCACGCTGTGGGTGATCAAGTCTTACAGCAAATTTCTGCTCGCATCCATAACAATGTGCGCAAGGTGGATATTGTCGGTAGATACGGGGGCGACGAGTTTGGGATTTTGTTGCCTGAGCTGGATATCTTCTCAGCCGTAAATGTCGCTGAACGCCTGCGTAAGAAGATGGAAGAAGCCCCCTTCATCGTTGGAGATGAAATCGTCCTGGCGACCATCAGTGTTGGTGTCGCAAAAATTATGCCCGAAATGCCCAATCTGGATGCTTTATTAGTGCGCGCCGATCATGCCCTCTACCTGGCCAAGAATGGGGGACGCAATCGGGTTGATGTCGGCTAGCCACGATGCGTATTACAGTTGGATAGGCTTGATTGGGGGATAGCCAGACTATTTGACGGTCAATGAATAAACATGGCGTCGCCAAATGAATAGAAGCGATAACCGTCTTGGATCGCGGTTTGGTAGGCGTTTAGGATATGCTTGCGCCCGGCGAAAGCTGAAACCAGCATGATCAAAGTGGAGCGGGGAAGATGAAAGTTGGTTATCATCGCGTCGACAGCACGAAACGTGTAGCCTGGCAATATAAATAAATTGGTAGGACCGAGATACTCTGGGATGTCTTCGCCCGGCCCCGCTGTTTGAGCAGCCGACTCGATCGTTCTAACTGCGGTTGTTCCAACTGCAATAACGCGTTTTCCCGATCGCCTGGCCTGATTGATTTTAATCGCTGCATCCTGGCTGAGATGGCACCATTCACTATGAATTGCGTGGTCTGCGGGATCCTCCTCAGTCACAGGAGCAAAGGTATCCAAACCAACATGCAGGGTCACTTTAGCAAACTGGATACCTGCTGCGCCCAATTCCTCAATCAAGTCAGGTGTGAAATGCAGTCCGGCAGTAGGCGCGGCCGCTGAGCCACGATCAGTGGCGTAAACAGTTTGATAGCGCTCTGGATTGCTGAGTGGGGTATGAATATAAGGAGGCAGGGGCACCTGTCCGATCACTGGTAGCAATTCATCGATCGGCCTGTGAAAGGTGACTAAGCGCTGGGAACCGCCTAAATTGGCAGTAATCGTCGCTTGTGGTCCATTCTCAACCTGGATCAATCGTCCCGTTATAAATCCCTTTCCACCCACCAGGGCTTCCCAGGTCTGGTGGTCGAGTTGTTTTAGCAGTAATAATTCGCCTTTGCCCCCGGTGGGTATTTTATGCACTGCCAGCCGTGCTGAAATAACGCGGGTTTGGTTTAAGACCAATACATCCCCACGCTGAAGATGCTCGCCGATCTGTGTAAAACGCTGGTGTTGTATTGTCCCGTTGAAGCGGTCCAGCACCAGCAAGCGTGAGGCATCGCGTGGCTCGATAGGCGTCTGCGCGATGGATTCAGGGGGTAGGTAATAATCAAAATCGGTTGTTTTCATCAGCTCGAAGTGGGTGAGTATGAAGCTGTTACCGGTTTATCAAACGAATGATAATATTTAACAGGATTGTCAGCACGATGGATAATAATAGCCCTGTGACGATGGGGAAGACACAGGTTACATTACTCGTCTGGATACGAATATCACCAGGAAGACGTCCTATGGGCAATCCGCTGCGAGCCAGGAGAAAAACCAACCCACCCAGGCCGACCAGGATCAAGCCAGTGATGATCAGGTAACGGGCGATGTTCTCCATATTCTCAGAACAAACGCACCTGGTCGTCCTTGGGATAAGGAATATGTAAGTGTTCGTAGGCGCTGCGCGTGGCGGTGCGCCCCTGTGGTGTGCGCTCAAGAAAACCTAGCTGTAACAGGTATGGCTCAACCACATCCATGATGGTGTCCGGCTCTTCGCTAATCGAAGCGCCGATGGTATTTAATCCCACTGGGCCGCCAGAGTATTTTTCAATAATGGTTTTTAGCACGCGCCGGTCGAGATCATCCAGACCCAGAGGATCGACTTCGAGCAAATCCAAGGCCTGGCGGGCAATTTGCTGGTTGATGATCCCATCACCGCGCACATCCGCATAGTCACGCACCCTGCGCAGTAAGCGTAGTGCTACCCGAGGTGTCCCGCGCCCGCGATGGGCAATCTCGATCACACCCCCAGCATCCGCCTGGACGCCTAAAACGCCTGCTGCCCGGCGCACAATGGCTTCCATGGCTGCCTGGTCGTAGAAATCCAGACGGTAAATAGCTCCGAAACGTGCACGCAACGGCGCAGTGAGCAATGCCAGCCGGGTGGTGGCGCCGATGACGCTGAAGCGAGGCAATTTTAATCGGATTGAACGTGCTGCAGGGCCTTTACCAATAATGATATCCAGGGCGAAGTCTTCCATTGCAGGATATAACACTTCTTCGATGGCTTTTCCCAGGCGGTGTACTTCGTCGATAAAGAGCACATCTCCAGCGCGTAGATTGGTTAGAATCGCTGCCAGGTCGCCAGCCCGCTCTATGGCTGGTCCAGCCGTGATTTTGATATTTACACCCATCTCGTTGGCTAATACATGCGCCAGGGTGGTTTTGCCCAGCCCTGGAGGACCATAAAAAAGTACATGATCCAGGGCTTCACCACGCTGGCGGGCAGCCTGGATCAATATATCCAGGTTTTCCTTGACGCGCTCCTGTCCAATCAAATCCTGGAGGGTGCGCGGGCGGATGCTTTGATCTAAACGATCTTCAGGTTGGGGTTGAGGGTTGATTACCCGCGGAGAAGCATCATTCATGGCGCTGATTATAACCCGGAATAAAGCTATAATATGCTTATCCCCTTTCAGGAGTCTGGCAATGGAAAATGTCTTCCCATCCTCTCACCCATTAGTTCACCATAAGTTGACGCGTTTGCGCGACCAAAACACTGAGCCCAAAAAATTCCGAGAATTGATCCGTGAGATTGCAGCATTGTTAGCCTATGAAGCGACCATCGATCTATCGACCAATCCCAAAAAAGTCACCACGCCTCTGGCGAGCACTATTGGATCGGAATTGCAGGAAAAAATTGGGCTTGTCCCGATCTTGAGGGCTGGTTTGGGTATGGTCGAAGGAGTATGGGATTTAATGCCAACCTCTGAAGTCTGGCATATTGGCCTTTATCGCGATGAAAAAACCCTTAAGCCGGTCGAATACTACAACAAATTGCCGGTTGAACCCACGGTGTCTGTATGCCTGATCCTGGATCCTATGCTGGCGACGGGCGGATCAGCTGTGGCGACTGTGGATGTGCTCAAACGCTGGGGAGTAAAAAAAATTAAGTTTGTTGGAATTATTGGCGCTCCGGAGGGAATTGCGCTGATGCAAGCGCATCACCCGGAAGTGCCTATCTACCTGGCAGCGATCGATGAACGACTTAATGAAGTTGGATATATTTTGCCAGGTCTGGGGGATGCTGGGGATCGCCAGTTTGGTACTGGTTAAATAGGCGGTTGGAGCCAGGCAAAGCAACTGCAAAGCCCAAAATTGCAGTTGCTTTTTTATTCTTTTGTCGTAAGAAGTCCCATCTGGAGGGCTTTACTGACTGCTTCAGCTCGGTTAGCAGCGTTCAATTTTTCCAATATATGCCGGACATGGGTTTTAACAGTATTTTCGGAAATGACCAGGGTTTTGGCTGTCTGAAGGGTTGTGTTGCCCTGAGCCAGGCAGCGTAAGACTTCCATCTCGCGCTCGCTTAGAATCGGCTCGCGCACATTGGTGCCCGAGTGAAGCGCACCCAATACCTGACGGGTGACCTGCGGAGATAGAACGGATAATCCCTGGTGGATGTTATGGATGGCACGCTGCAGTTCATCGGGTTCAGCGTTTTTCAATAAATACCCATCTGCACCGGCTTGAATGGCCCCAAATAAATCTTCTTCGCTCTTGGAGATGGTCAACATCAAGATCTTGCAATCCCGGGTTGATGGTTGGCTGCGCAACGCGCGCACGGTTTCAACCCCGCCCATTCCAGGCATATTGACATCCAGTAAGATCACTGCTGGGTGTGTACGCTCAATCATTTCAAGCGCCGCGCGACCATCCCCGGCATCTCCGACAACCTCGAAATCTGGCGACTCTTGTAGCAGGTTGATCAAGCCAGCCCGAAACAGAGCATGGTCATCCACCACGGCTAAGCGTAGTTTACTCACGAGCTTACTCCTCTTAGGTGCAGTGTGGACCAATTCAGCAGCAAATTAGCTGGTACACGCAGACGAATGAGCGTGCCTTGATTGGGTTTGCTCACCACCTGGAAATCCGCACCAATTAGCTCAGCCCGTTCTCGCATCCCGTGCAGTCCATAACGCGAAGTTGTAGGAATGTCTTCGGGCATAAAGCCAGTGCCATCATCCTGAATTTCAAGCCACCAATCGCCTGATTTTACCGCGCTGCGTAGCCACACGTTTTTCGCCTGGGCGTGTTTGCGGATATTGTTCAGCGCTTCCTGCACTATGCGGATTAACTGCGTCTCGATTTCAGCGGGCACGGCCTCAGGCCGGCTATCCATCTCAAAATGCGCGGATACCCCTGCCAAATCTTCGAATTCAAGTAGGGTAGGATCAATCCAGGCTAGATTACCCTGGTGACCTGTGTCCATCCGTAAACCATCGATCGCGGCGCGTACATCCTGATAGGCTTCGCTGATCGTGTTGTAAACCATGCTCAGGGTGGTACGTACCCTTTCAACATCCGATTTATTTAAGTAATTCATCGATTGGGCAGCTTGTAGTTTTAGGAAACCCAGTGTCTGAGCCAACCCATCGTGAATTTCGCGTGCCAGACGAGTGCGCTCCTGGATCACTGTGCGGTACTCAATCTCTGCCAGAAGATTGGCATTTTCCACAACCAATTCCACCTGAGCTGCAAAGGCGTGCAATAGGCTTAGTTGATGCATTTCGTGCTTGGCTGAATGTTTGGTAACCACGACCAGGGCGCCCATAACTTGCTTTTGCATGGAGAGAAGTGGCACTGCCAGCAATATGTACCCACCCTCACTAATGCGCGTGTCGGGGGGTGTCTCGCGCACTTGTACTGCTTCCCCTGTGCGCAGGATGCTATCTATCGTTTGGGAAACCAGTGCATTGCTGCCGGGTGGCGGCATGCCGATGGTGACCTGGCGTTGGCCTCTGTCTGTCTGTATCTCGATCTGTGCCAGGTCGGCTTCAAAGGCAGATTGAATATTTTCCAATAACGCAGCCAACACTCCCGAGAGATCAGCCTTTTGTTGGAGCGCGCGTATCTGTCGCAGGGCTTCAAACTCGCGCTGACGTAGGCGGGTGGACTCTAAAGCCAGAGCCGTCTCCTGAAGCAAAGTCTTTAAGAATGCCTCGGTGTCAGCATCCATCTGTTTTAGGTCGGGCATGTACAGGTTCATCACCCCCCATTCGCGATTGCCGGTGCTGACTGGCAGACAGAACAGCCCATTTACATCCGCGAATGGTCCTTTGAGCAGGGGGCAGCTGGTATTTAATTGCGCCATGTTTTGGCACTGCTGGCAGCGCTGGCGCACCGCCGGAGTAGCCAGGTATTCAATCCAGGCGTTCAATGCCGGAAAAGGGAACTCGCCGCGTGCCAGCGCGGCCATAGGTTGGCCACGATCATCCAGGGGGACAAATGATGCACCCTGGGCGCCGGTAAGCTCCAGGCATAGCTTCAATAATGTTTCGATGACCTCGTTTTCACTGGCTGCGTGTGCATACACGGAGCTTAATTGAAATACCCCTGCCATGCGAGCATTTGCTTGTTCAGTCAGGTTGGAAAGGCGGAGGATCTCTAGCTGGCTTGCTTGCTTATTCTGTCTTAGCAAGATCAGCAGATAAACCAGCCAAGCGATTAATCCAGAGGATGTAGTGATGAGAATTACCCTGGCGCTCGTAGCTCCGAAAACACCCACCAGGCCAAACCAGCTCAAAAGCCAGGTAACAAAAAAAGCCAGGAGGGGGAGTACCCAAAGCTTATGGTCGTAAATCCAGGATTGTGCCAATTGTTTCAAAGACATTGGCCTATTTTACCCTTAATTAGTCCACTTAACCAACTCGTAACAGCTCTACATTTTTTATGCCAGGTGATATCGTGGCGGTTTACTGCCTGAGAAAATGCTGTTATCTCATGGCGCGGATAATGATAAGATAAGACTTACGCACTTGGGTTTTCCCCGGAACTGTGTAACTCCTAATCTATAAACAGCACTTGCACTGGGAGGAACAATGGTTACTTCAATCCAGGCTCGGCGGACAGCCATCCTGAAAGCACAGGAGTACTTGCGCCTCCAGCCTCTTTATTTAGATACGGAAACTACCGGGTTGGGTCCCCTGGACGAGATTGTGGAGATTTGTGTTGTTGATCATAATGGGACCGTACTTGTGGACACCCTGGTGCGTTCAACACGCCCAATCCCGGCAGATGTGATACGCGTGCATAACATCACCAACCAGATGGTTAAAGATGCACCAACCTGGCCCGAAGTATGGCCAACAGTTCTTTCTGTTTTATCAGGCAGGCTGGTGGGGATTTATAATGCTGAATTTGATCTAAAAATGATGCAGCAATCCAACCGGGTCCATCGTTTGTTGATGGATTCCTCCCAGTGGGACCGGTTTTGCTTGATGAAGCTTTATGCTGCCTACTATGGACAGGTTGGTTACCGGGGAGAATTTCGCTGGCAGCGCCTTGAGGATGCTGCCAGACAATGCCGGATTGATTTGCTTAACACCCATCGGGCTAAGGATGATACCCTGCTGGCGCGAGCATTGCTAGAACATATGGCCAGCCAGACTCCCTGAAGAAAAACGTTAATCAGATATTTCCCCTGCTTACTCGATGGATATACGGTAAGCAGGGGGTTTTATTTCTAGCACAGATAGACCTTCAGGCAATCTGGTGTTTGCGGAAAAATTTCAAGCCGATGAAGACAAGTAAGCTGAGCAAGAGTAACCCAATCAAGACCGGTTCGCTGGAGGGCTGTGCAGAAGCGTGGGCATCCTGGAGTACAACTGCAGTGGGTGGGTCAAATCTTAGCAGGTGGAAACTTGAGAGAGCCCCGTCGGAAAAATTTCTATCCCAGGCATCCTGACTTGATCCAGGTGTTCCACCCATTAAATCGACGCCATCATGATCATTTCGATTTACGGTGGTGTCGCCGCTATCATTGTAATTTGGGCTATTCCGATAAGTCGTGAGGTTAATTTTTTGCTCACTACACGGAACACCTCCACAACCTAGAAATACCCATGCTAATTTACCTTCCACGATGCTTGTGTCTTCATTGGCTATTGCAGTATTTACCTCCCCGCAACCCCAACTGGAAGGATCTGTATCGAATAGTACTTGGAAATTCTCTCCGAATTCTGAGTTAAATGGATTCGCGTCCACCCCGTTATAATGTGCATTAAATTGCCTCTCGACATAATTTATCGGGCTGTCTATGGCATAACTAGGCAATCCGTTGCACAAAGAAGGTGTTGTACAGGTATCATCACCGATACAGCCTACGGAATCATCGGTAACTAAATTGTCGGTATCTACAGCAATATTGATATTGGGTATGCTCCAATCGGTGATATCCGCCATCTTCACGCAGAAGTACAAATAAGTGGGATCTCCGGTGAAGCGAACTTCCACGATATCATTATTGGATTCTGTGCCTTGCCCATCGGGATCGATGCGAGCATCTCCACTGGCGCCTCGATAGACCCATTCGGTTCCGCCGCCTTCTGAGAATAACTGGCTGGTATGGATTTGCGCAGGAACCGAGGACCCCCAATCAGTTGAGCAATCGCCATCGATGGTGATACCACCATGTGCAGATGAGCTTTCACTGTTTAGCAGCAGCATTGAGCACAACACCAGTGATAGCAAGATTTATGTCGTTTTTATTGTCATCTCCAATAGGGTTCTGTGTGAATGGGATTTGTGTGGAGCAAAATGCAGTTTTGGATTGGTTAGCGTGGAGTAGGTGAGGGTGTGCGATTAATGGTTGGCTGTGGAGTAATGGAAGGGGTGACCGGTGTATAAGTACGGGTAGGTTGGGGTGTGATCGTAGGCAGCGGTGTATTGGGGGTTGCTGTTGGCCAGGGTGTGCGGCTGGGGGTTGGCGTGGGCGAAATATATGGCGTGCGGGTCAGAGTCGGGGATGGGACCGGGGTAATGGTGGCTGTAGCTCGCAATGTGCGTGTAGGCGTCAATGTGAATGTGGGTCGCAGCGTACGCGTCGGTGTCGGGGTGCGCGTGGCGGTGGCGGTCGGTGTAGGGGTATTGGTGGGTTGTGGGGTTGGTGGATCTCCGATTACCGTGAAGAATCCAGAACGTTTGAACTCCAATCCAGTGAATATTTGCACTTCGTAGGTGCCTGGATGCCATTCAGAAGGATCAGGTTGCCAGTCAGTATAGCCCAATCCGCCGGTACCTCCGTCCCAGGGTTTGGTCTCATAATGCACTAATTCACCGTTGCGGTACCACAGCGCAGACCATTGTGAATTTGCTACCATGCCGTCATAACTGAATACAGCATACATATGATCAATTGGATTTTGAAATTCGACCCCCGGGTTGATCGGGCGGTACAGTGAATCCAAGCCATCGGTGAATTGCAATTCACTGAAAACTGCCTGGGGATTGGGGGTAACCGTGCTTTCGAAATTTGATTGGATAGATAGCGGGACAAATGGCGTTGGCGTGATCGTAGGCGTATCCGAGACAGAAGGGGTCAGCGTGATGGTTGGGGTGAGGGTGATGGTGGGTGTGAGAGAAATGGTTGGGGTAAGGGTGATGGTGGGTGTAATGGTGACTGTAGCAGTCGGCGGATAGAAACGATAGATCACAGATTCTAGCTGGTTGTTTAGCAAGAAAGCCAGAACAGGCAAAAAGATAGCCCAGACCAGCAGACGCCACCCGCGCAGGCTGGTTTCGCGGCGCATCCGGAAGAAAGGTAATTGGCGGGCCTTCTGGATATTGCGAATTCCTTGCCACAAGCTGAAGGCAGCTGCAACCAGAGCGATAATTGTTGCAGTCTGTATGGCGGTGTTTATATCGAGTTGCATCGTTTGATTATTCCAGCATCGCCGAAGGCTACCGCCCGGATGAATTCATTATAACAAAATTCGTTATTCCATCGTTTATCAACATACATTGCGGAGCTTACTTATAAGTAAGGCCCAGTGGATGCTTAACCAATTTTAGGCCTGGTTATGATTCCACTGGGACTTGCCTGGGGGATGGAAACTGCTTTCTAATTGTTTTTCGGAAAATATTACGTAATGTATTGATTGCTGATTTTAGGATGAAAATTCTTTGGCGACCGAGTTCGTCAATTCACCAATACCCTCAATCGTCACCGTGACGATATCTCCGTCTTGTAATGGGCTGATCCCTGCGGGAGTTCCGGTGTAGATTAAATCTCCCGGTTCGAGAGTCATCACAGACGAAATATAAGCGATGAGCTGTTTGACGGAGAAGACCATATCGCGAGTGGAAGCCATCTGGCGCATCTCCCCATTTACATGACAGGAGACTATCGCATCTGCGTCAGCGAAATCTGTCTCAATCCAGGGACCCAGCGGACAAAAAGTATCAAAACCTTTACCGCGGGTCCATTGACCATCTTTTCTTTGCAGATCGCGAGCGGTTACATCATTTCCAGCACTACATCCCAGCACGTATCCATAAGCATCTTCTGGCTGAATCCAGCGTCCTCGCCGGCCGATAACAACGACTAACTCTGCCTCGTGATCCACCTGTTTTGATTGGGGGGGGAGTAAGATTTTGTCCCCAGGTCCAATGATCGAGCTGGGGGGTTTGAGAAAGAGTAGCGGAACTTCAGGCACGTCCGCATTCTGCTCTTTGGCATGCGCCACATAATTGCGTCCGATACAAATGATCTTGGAAGGTTCCACTGGTGCTAGCAAGCGCACACTGCTAAGTGGCAGGGTAGCCTCTGTGCGTCGAAAATTTCCGAAAATTGAACCTTCGATTGGGCCCACCCTGTCTTCATAGACCCAGCCGAAGCGCGCTGGTTCTTGCTGATAGCGATAGCGAATAATACGCATAGAACACCTGGCTCAATGCTGGCTGAAATGTTCCAGTTAATCAGTCTAGTGGCTGTTGGATCTTCTCGGAGAGCTCCACAATCGCCTGTTCGGTGCCCATAAAACGATCCGCAAATTTCCAGTGCAGAACCTGGGCTAAAGCATAAACTATGGCCTCGATAGCCACCAGCCGCACTCCCAGGGATGGGTGAGCCTGTGCGGCTAACACAATATCCGCATAGCGGGCGGATGCCAGCGATGCTGAGCCCACAATGGCTGCTGTGGGAATTCCTCGTTGTTGTGCTTCACCCATTGCCCGAGCGATATAAGGCGCTTGCCCGGCAACTTCTAATGCCAGGAGTAGATCCTGGGAGTGAGCAATGTTAACCGTTCTTGCCAGATCAGCGATACCCGCGCGTGCAATGTAGATTGGGAAACCACCCTGTTCCAGGAAGAGTACTAAACTATATGCTGTGGGTTGGGCTGGGCCTTCAGCCAGCACCACGATCCGCCTGGCCTGCCCCAGGGCATCTACTAATTTGTCCAGAGCCTCATTGTCTAATGAAATGCGAGTTTGATCCATCCCCAGGATGACCTCGGTCATCGCATTCGATACAATCCCCGTTACACTTTGAGGTTCGGCAGCTTGCTTGGGGCGGATCAGGAGATCATTTTTCACGCGTTGGCGAATCTCGCGCTGGAGTTTGGGAAAACCAGAATAACCCAGGTGTTGAGAAAATCGAACAACCGTAGCAGCATCCAGGTTAAGAGTCTGGGCTAGTTCACTGGCGGTCATAAAAGCGGCTTCGACATAAGAATCGAGAAGAAAATCTCCTAACTTGGCAAAACTCTTTGACATATTCGGTCGTTCGTGGCGGATGCGTTCTTCGTAAGACATGATTTTCCTCCTGCTTAATTGCCTGTTTAAGACGCAAACGGTGTGTGGTGAACCAGGGCTACCAAATCACACCAGTGTTTCCAGTTTTATACAGTTTATCATATTTAGATTGCAAATGCAATCCAAAGTGTTATATGTGGTCATGACAGCAAATTTTCTCCAGATCATAGATGATAAAAATCTATTGCATGAATGAGTACACTTGAATATTAGCTGAGGAGTTGTTTTTCTATGATTTGGAGAATAGCCTGGAGGTCATTTAAATCGAGCTGGAGAATTGGGGTATCCAAGTGTGTGTCTGTGGCGATTGCTAACAATTGATGCGGGTCGCCGATAATATCCAGCCCCTCTTCGGCGCGCACAACTTCGATGGCAGGTTTACCCGCACGCTTAAAGCCATCGGTCAAAATTATATCTACATCATCCATTATTGATGCAATCTGGTCGATCGTCAGAGCATGTTCAAGGGAGCGGATCGAAGCAATCTTGTCGGGGGCAGCAATAACCACGTGATCACTTCCGGCCTGTGCATGTCGCCAGGTGTCTTTACCGGGAAAATCAATCTCGAACCCTGGATGGGAGTGATGCTTGATGGTGCCTACTCTGTAGCCTTTAGCCTTCACCAGGGGGATCAATTTTTCCAGGAGAGTGGTTTTTCCGGACCTTGATTTACCAATGATCGATAGGATAGGTGCAGACATACTTCCTCCGCAGGAATTGATATCTATTTTATTTTACTCGTAGTGTGGGAGCGGGGATAGATTTTTTGGCTTAATCGAGACAATGCAACCGAAGATAGATATTTTGCGGTATAATTCGCGGCGCGGGCGGGTAGCTCAGTCGGTCAGAGCGCTTCTCTTACACAGAAGAGGTCGTAGGTTCGAGCCCTATTCCGCCCACCTTTTTACCCCCAGACATGGGGGTTTCTGTCCCTGAATGTCTTTTTAGTATCTTGGCTTGATAGAGCACTATCCACATATAGCCACCGAATGTGAAATTTCTGCGCTTGCGCCATATGTGGGGGTGCATTTTAAGCATCCTGTACCCACCGCATACAATTTATACAGTAAGGGGGTTTCTGTTTGTGGATAGCCATATATGGGAGTGTTTTGGTTGATAGTTGTTTCAGGGCTGGTTTCATTTGCAACCATTTTGTAACCGTAATCAGGATTTGACATCGGTCGTATCAAGTTGCACTGCGACTGGCGTGATCAGGTTATCAATCAATTCAGCTGCTTCGGCCTGCATGCCTGGCATGAGCGAACGGACGATCACTATCGAGGATTAGGAATAGTCCAGTTTTAGATACTGCTGGACAAAAAGACCGTGAATTCTTGTGATTCCGTGCAGAATATTTGCACGGGGGTTTTATTTGCCTCTCACCCCCAATAATCAAGTATTACGCGTACAGACCAACTTCATGGACCCACTATATACATCTCGCTTGCTTACTTTCTACTCACCTCTATTCCTTGAGGATTGTAAAGTACAGCAGGGTCAGGGTCTGAATTGTTCCAGATATTTGTGTCGTAACCACAACTAAACCCCCCATTTTGGGAATTCATTGCCCAAATTCTTAAAGTCTCACCAACATTCAGAATACCTGATAAAGGACAAGACTGATTTCCCTTTTCTGATACCAATAACCAGCCCGATAAATTTACATCGATATTTCCATTATTTTCGATGTCAACATATTCATCTTGTTTGTTTACACTAATGATCTCAACAATTGGGGTCGATGGTGCAGGTGTAAGTGTCGGCACCCACAATCCAGCAGCAGCTGCTCGGGCTTCCATCAGAGCAGATGAAAAAGCAGCATCACAGGCGAGATCGGGAGGGTAGGATTCGGCATTTGCCAATCCCAACCTCACCAATTCTTGGTTTACAAAAATGTCATCAGCAATCACATATCTAAGCAATCGGTCAAAACCGTCTACATCCGACACGTCCTGAATGAGTAGGACATTTTTCTGAAAAACAAGCTCTGAATTTGCTTGTTTCGCCTCGTCATATAGCGGCCTATCTTGTTCGGGTGTATCAATGCCAATATACCGAACACGGGAGGTATTCCCATCCTCCAGTTGCACATCGATTGTGTCGCCATCCACGATATTCACAACTAATCCTTTTTGAATTTGAGTGTTTCTCGGTATGCAAGAAGCCGATGCAATGTCTGGAATTGGCGGCCTAATAACAACCGGTAAATGTAAAGCGATTACAGTTGAACCAATTGTAGCTATAGCTTTTGGCGCGCTTGTAGGTACGTCTGTTGGTGGTATTGTAGGGAAAGGTTCAACCGTACTCGTATTGAGTAGAGCTTCTGCGGTTACAGTAATTGGTGCTAAAGTGGTTAATGACGTTTCATCTGGTGGAATTTGGATTGATGACTCAGGTATCAGCCCCACCCTATCTGCCACAATCACACTACCAACGCAGACACAACAAAGAACGATTAGGCTCAGAACACCTATTGCAACTTTCTTTATTCGACTCATCATGCCTCCCTTCCCCCTAGTCCATTAAACAAAAATATCGCTATCTTGTCAGGTAACATTTGTCACATCTCATTGGTATTACTGGAGCATTCGGAACGACCACACTTGGCGTATCCCATAATCATGTCAAATCAATACCTTGAAGCCAAATAGACCGCTCATAGATGGTGTCGTCGTCGCTTCAGAGCATTATCTCTTTGTTCTCGAAACCCGAGAATTTCTTTGATTTTGGTAGAAGCTGATATATACAAAATACTATGACTGAACAGTCTGGCGGGGAATTTTCCTGGTATTTAGACATCACCCCCAACCGAATGTTTTCGCTGTATGAGTATCCAAAACCAGGCAAAGATGGTTCACCTTTGTGTGAGAAACATGGCCGGCGGCTTGAGTTGAAAGAAGTTATGGCCTCCGATAGGGAAGCCACTGAGAAAGCTCCTCCTGACCATTGTCGGGTGTGTGATACATAAATTGTTGGGTTCGAAGATGATCATCGTGTTTCTTAATAAAAATTCACTTCTAATAGTAATGGCTCTGGTTGTGCGCCTTATGAGCCGCAGCCCTATTCAGACGACTTCAATCCCCGTGACAACACCAAAGCCGTTTGTATTCAAGATAACGGAAGTCGTGGATAAGCTCACAGGGGACCCAGTAAGGACGAATAATCTTACAATCAGGATTGTTAGAGAAGATTAACCAATTATTGAATTTTATGCCGACAATATTGGTGAATACAGGGCAGAAATACCTGTAGGTGCTGAGGCGGAGCTACTTGTGGAAGCCACTGGAAATCATGATTGGGAAATGGTAGTGCGACCCAAGGCAGCAAAATATTTGGATGGGCCAGTACAGCTGATACTGGTAGATTCAACTGAGAAAATGAACGGACTCTAATTCGGGGAGGAATGGTGCTGATTTCCCTGAATGTAGTTGACCAGCCGAATATGCAGCCATTGAGATACTAGCACAGAACGATTGTGGCTGCTACCAGTGCAGCAGACGTGGGATGAGGATGGGAGGAACCGATAGATGGGGATGTGATAATCTGAATGGCTACGGTTTAGGAGAGATGTCACTTGTGGGGAATGGAAATGTCATCTATACTTTGACTAACAACAGAAAATAAACGGGTCATGGTGTTTGCATGCCCGTTATGGCACACGCAGACGGGTGCGTGGCAACAATGATGATGACAATTAGAAAGCCGCTCACGCGAAAGGAAACGTGGGCGGCTTTACCGTATGTAGCTGTGGGCAAATGAAAACCATAAGGTAAAAATGACAGACATTGACCAAAGCCAAGAGCAAAGAGAAATAAAAGAAGAAAAATTAGAACATAAGGCAAGGCAACAAATTGAACCCGGCATTGTTATAGGGCTGCTTGTTGTTCTGGTGTCTTCTATCGGGTTTTATAACGATCCCAGTTATGAGGCTTTAATAGGGATCCTTGGTGGCATCACAACCATATTTACGTTTGTATCAAAAGAAAGAGTAAGAGACAAATGGCTACTTGTCGGTATATTGTTTGTGTCAGCGGTGGTAGGGATTTTTTACGTAAGATGGGTGACTGATCCAGAAGAAATCATTATTGTAGGTATTTTCTACGATGGGACGAAGGATCAAGAAGGGGATGAGTATGTGGTCATTCGCAATGAGGATATGAGAGCAGTTCAACTGGAAGGATGGATATTGCACGACAGTCAATCCAACCATGTTTATACTTTCCCCAGATATGAGATGCAACCTAATGAGGAATGTCGGATATTCACGAATGAAGATCATTCGGAATGGTGTGGGTTCAATTTTCGGAATGGTGGTTCGGGGGTTTGGGATAATACTGGGGGGGACATGGCCACCCTGAGAAATGCAGAAGGGATAATGATTGATTCGTCAATCGATTTAATTATGACGCCAGAAGGTGCAGTTGTACAACCCAGCCCAGAGGCAGCCAAAATTCTTACACCGACACTGCCAGTGGATGATGATCTTGAATGCATTCCGCGAGACACTCCCCGTGTAATTGGCGTGGTAGAAGGGGTTATCGATGGAAGAACAATTGAGGTAGAACTGGGAGATGGATCCATCGTTCGGGTACGGTATCTTGGACTAAATACCATTGTTGAAGGCCAGCCATTGTTTAAACAAGCCGTAGAAATCAATAAGGAACTTGTTCTGGGTAAAACTGTCACCTTAGTTGAAGATGAAGGCGGAAGGGATGCTGATGGCGTTCTATTAAGGTTTGTCTTTGTGGATGATACTTTCGTCAATCGCCATCTGATACAAAGTGGATATGCACAAGCGGATGGCAATGGTTCTTGCATGGACGATTTTATAGCTATTATGGAGGCAGCGTTTGAAAGTGATGTGGGCTTCAGCGGCATGAAAGCGGAAATCTATGGCGATCCTTTTTCTGATACACCGCCGGCAGGCTATTATAACGAGGTTAACGATGAAATTTACCATATTGAAATTACAAAGGTTTTTTATGATGGGGAAATGGGTACTCACGAACCAGATGAGTATGTAGAGATTCGGAATGATGATGTGGAAGCAATTCAGCTAAAAGGATGGACACTGAGCGATGAATCCGACCATATCTTTATGTTCCCTATTTTCAAAATTGAACCAGGGCAGACTTGCCGGATATATACTAATGAAGAACAGCCTGATTGGTGCGGCTTCAACTATAAATCCAAATCTGCTATTTGGGGAAATAACGGTGATTGTGCGATCTTGAGGGATGGAGAGGGCGTGATTATTGACAAAACTTGTTACCCATAGGTTTTGGGTCTATAGATTAGCGGCTTCCCTTGTGTTGTAATTCAAATTGCGCTATTCTAAGTGAAAGTAGCATTCAGCAGGTTGGCATAGTGGGGGGAGATATTTCCAAAGGTAATGTGTGTAAAGAGAAGGGCTGCCATGATCCGAGTTAAGAATATAATCCAAGTATGTATTTTGGTGATTTTTATTGCCGCTCCTTTTAGTAGCCTGGATATTCAATCAGGCTATGCAAGAGTGATAAACACCGAAACTGCAAATGATTACAATATATTTCTCCCAGTTGTGACAAAAGGTAGCACAGTCCCCGGTCTAGAGGGTGAAATGAAAATCCATGTGTTAAATGTTGGACAGGGGGATTCTCAGCTACTCATCGGTCCAACGGGGAAAACACTTCTAATCGACATAATGGAACCCAGTTGGAACACCAATTCAGGCGCGACTTGGGTGGCCAGCGAAATCCGAAGGCTAACCGGAGGATCACATCTGGATTATGTGATGGGAACCCATTGGCATCTGGATCATATCGGCTACGCTGGTGAAGGGGGAATCTGGTCACTGCTCGAACAGCAAGGCATCACAGCGGATGTGCTGATCGATCGAGATGGGGGTGTCTGGAATGACGGCAATGGTGACGGAATATGCGATCCTATTACAGAAATTGTGTGGCATAACGCAGGGACGACGTCAGGTACTGCTGAAAAGTGGGTTTGTTGGGCGACCGATCCCAACAGCCGTGGCGGTCAAATTCGAGAAATAGCTCAACTTGGATCCAGCACTCAAATTGATCTGGGACTCGCTGAAGGTGTGACCGTGACAATCGTGCAGGTGGATGCGGATGGCGTTATGATGAAGGATGGCACAACACCCGTTGCTGGAGATCATACGGATGAAACGCTGCCACCTTCAGAAAACGATTACTCCATCACCATCTGGCTGCAATGGGGAAAATTTGATTATGTAACCGGCGGGGACACGGATGGAGAGTATGAAACCAGCGGTTTTGATTATGTTTACAATGATGTTGAAACGATTGTAGCTGAGCGTATCGACCAGGCAGTAGAAGCCATTCGGGTCAATCACCACGGGTCATCGCATTCGACGAATGTTAATTATGTCAATACACTCGATCCAGTTGCGGCAGTTTACAGCGTGGGCAGCACCAATACCTATGGCCATCCCGATCAAGATGTACTTGACAGACTTCATGCGAATGGCACCAAGCAATACTTCACACAGGAAGGGGATCCTGATCGGGATTATTATGATGCTGTAATTGTCAATGGGAACGTGGAAATTATCGTTACACAAGGATTGACGTACACAGTCTCTGGAGATGTGTATGTGGCGACGGACCCTGAACCCAGCACAACCCCAAGCAAGCCGGTAATAGGTCAAGTGGTGATCAATGAGTTCTTACCAGCGCCACAGACCCTTTTCACGAGCGAGTGGATAGAAATCTACAATACAACCGGAGTGGAATTAGACATCGGTGGGATGTGGATAGATGACTTGATTGGTGGGGGTCAAGTACCTGAGCAGATACCATTAGGAACATATCTTTTGCCATACGATTATTATGTGATTGATGTTTCGAGTTATCTCAATAACGATGGTGACGATGTATATTTGCTGGGGACGGACGGAGCTACGGTATTTGACACATACGTTTACAGCAGTTCAAGTTACGATCTCTCCTATTGTCGTTATCCAGATGGTGGAGTTTGGTATTCAGGTTGTATAGCAACGAGA
>CAYXDC010000046.1:7411-25615 GCA_964463505.1 uncultured Anaerolineaceae bacterium | reverse complement strand
TTCCTATGGCATTTTTCTCACCCACGCTATTTTCATTGAATACACGGCTAAAATTATTTATCGTTACTTGCCACAAGTGCTGGGAAACCAGCTTATCCTCCAACCAATCTTGATCGCAGTGGGCTTGGCTGGACCGCTCATCCTGATGGGATTGGTATCTAAACTGCCATACCCAAAGCTCTATACCTATTTATTTGGTTAGGTGATCTGAATGGTTAAGCGCTTACTGATCTTAAATGGCATTGCAATCCTGGGCGCAGTTTTATACCACACTACTGGATGGGGTTTTACTGCCATGTTCTGGTGGACCGACCAGTACCTGCCCGTGCAAGTGCCTGATTTCACCCAGCTGGGTGGGGCAGGCTATTATTTCTTGCGCTTTATCGAACAGTTGGTGATCTTCAGTATCCCGGCTTTTCTATTTGTCTCAGGATACTTCGTGGCCGTAGCTGCAGGTCGCAGCCAAAAAACGATCGGTTGGAATATCGTCCGCTCCCGTATACTGACGTTGGTTATCCCCTTTGTACTCTGGTCGGTTCTGATATTAATTGCCCAAATTCTACAAGGAGAGCGTTACACACCTATCAGTTTTATTACCACGATTATCCTCGGTCGGACCGGCGCCCCGTTTTATTTTGTGCCTGTTTTGGTGCAGCTTTACTTGATCGCGCCTTTCCTGGTGCCTCTGGCTCGCCAACATTGGAAGCTTCTTTTAGTAGTCACTTTTATTATTCAATCAGCAGTGGTTACCATGCGTTATGCACTAATCTTGCCCATAGATGTACCCTGGTTGAACCCCATGCTCTTCCTTACGCGTAGTTTCCTATTGTTTGGCTTTGTATTTTGGTTCTGCCTGGGAATTGTGACCGGATTGCATCTGGATAAGATCAAACCGTTCCTCTACCAAGTGCGGTGGGTTCTGCTGGTTGGTGTAGTGGTTTTCTTTGTGCTGGGTATGGTCGAATGGGAAATTCTTCTGCGTGCTTCCGGACAGGAATGGATCGCGGCGCGCGAGACAATTATTGATAATTTTTACGCAATAACATTCCTCGGCGCTTTCATTGCTTTTGACCGCAGCAAGATTCCCCAGTCTGGGCAACTAAGTCAGTTAGGGGCGCGTTCGTTTGGGGTTTACCTGGTTCATTCACCCGTATTGGAGTATAGCGCCCGGCTGATTTATCATTTTTCCCCCTGGCTGCTGGCCTCCCAGTTTTTACTGCAACCGGTTTTGTTTGCTCTTGGATTGGGTATCCCACTCCTTTTGATGGCAATCGTAAATCGTTCTCCTGCCAGAAAATATTATGGTTACCTGTTTGGCTAGCCTTTTTTACTATTCATAAGTGAGGACATAATGCGCAATATCTTGGTCACAGGCGGCGCAGGTTTTATTGGCGCCCATGTCGCTGAACAATTGTTATCCCGGAGCAACCGGGTGGTGGTTTTGGACGACCTCAGTGGTGGGTTTGAGGACAATATTCCAAATGGAGCCCATTTCATTCACGGCAGCATCAATGATGTCGAATTAGTTAACCAACTATTCGAGGCCGAAAAATTCACTGCCGTTTATCATCTGGCGGCTTACGCCGCTGAGGGCTTGAGCCACTTCATCAAACGTTTTAACTACAATAATAATTTGATTGGCAGTGTCAACCTGATCAATGCTGCGGTAAATACGGGTGTGAAGTTATTTGTTTTCACCTCATCGATTGCGGTCTATGGCGCCAGCCCGGTCCTGCCGATGACCGAAGAAACCCCGGCCCACCCGGAAGATTCCTATGGGATCGCCAAGCTGGCGGTTGAACAGGAGCTGGCTGCCTGTAAGGAAATGTTCGGTCTGGATTATGTCGTCTTTCGCCCGCATAATGTCTATGGCGAGCGCCAGAATATTGGCGATAAATATCGCAATGTGGTGGGGATCTTCATGAACCAGATCTTGCAAGGCAAAGCCATGTCAGTCTTTGGTGATGGGTCTCAGACGCGTGCCTTTAGCTATATTGGCGATATTGCTCCCATCATGGCGGATGCGTTGGATGAACCACAGGCCTACAACCAGGTTTTTAATATTGGTGCAGATATGCCCTACAGTGTCAATGATCTGGCCATCGCGGTTGCCAGGGCGATGGGGGTCGAACCACAGATCAAACATCTACCGGCTCGCAATGAAGTCTTGAACGCTTACTCAACGCATGCAAAGGTTGAGCGTGTGTTTGGCAGCCGAAAGCTGCACACTTTGGACGAGGGGCTGGCGTGCATGGCAGAATGGGTCAAGGCGCACGGAGCTCGGCAGAGTGAAAAATTCCAGAATATCGAAGTACAGAAAAATTTCCCGCTGGCATGGCTGGATTAGAAAACTTGGTTGAACAGATTAGGGAGTTAAATAGTTTCATGGAGTCTTCCTCCCCATTGGTTGTTACGGTCATTTTAAATACCAACCGCAAGGAGGATACACTAGCTGCACTGCAATCCCTGAGCGAGAATAATTATCCGAAGCAGCGAGTGATTGTCCTGGATAACGCTTCAACGGATGGTTCGATATTGGCCATTCACCAGAGATTCTCGGATGTGCAGGTAATCGAGCTGGAGCAGAATCTGGGTTATGCAGGTAATAATAATTTTGGGATTCAAGCCGCACTCGATGCAGGCGCGGATTGGGTATTGGTTTTAAATGAAGATACAATCCTGGCTCCAGACTGCATAACTCGTCTGGTAGAAGTAGGTGAGCGTGAGGTTCAGACAGGGATTGTTGGTCCCATGGTGTATCACCACAACGAACCCTCGGTGATCCAATCCGCAGGTGGGAAAATGAACGCTACCTGGGATGCCTGGCATATTGCCCAAAACGAAGTTGACCATGGGGAATACAGGGAGCCACATGCAGTGGATTGGATCTCGGGATGTGCCATCATGGTACGCCGGACTGTCATTGAACAGGTTGGCATGCTTGACGAGCGTTTCTTCTACTATTGGGAAGAAACCGAATGGTGCTTGAGGGCGCGACGGGCGGGATGGAAAATTCTTCATGTCCCACAGGCGCATTTATGGCATAAAGGCGTGCAACGTGATTATCGACCCGGTCCAAATGTAACCTACTACAGCACACGAAATCGCTTATTAATACTATCCAAGCATCATGCTCCAGTTCAGGTACAACTTTCAACCTGGTTTGAGCTCCTGCGCAGATTGATCTCCTGGACTGTGAAACCCAAGTGGCGCGAAATGCGACTGCACCGTGATGCTTTGTGGCAGGGGATGGGCGATTTTCTGCGTAAACGTTGGGGAATGCGCCCTTCATAGAAGTTAACCATGGCTGATAGAAACATAGAATCACCATATTGGCTATCAAAGATGCACAACCTGGCTCGAAATTGGGGTTTGATGAACGGTCATACGAATTATCAAAAGTTTATCATTCTGGGTCGCTCGCGTAGCGGCTCGAACTTTTTGCGTGGATTGATGAATTCGCACAGCCAGATCCATGTTTTTGGGGAAATCTTCCAAAATAAGGATCAGGTTGGTTGGGCAATGGATGGATATCCGCAAGACCTGCGCACCTTACAGGAATTCCGTGATCATGCCGTAGATTTCCTGGACCAGCGTGTTTTTCATAAATTTCCACGCCGCATCCATGCTGTGGGTTTTAAGATCTTTTATTATCACGCTCGCGATGAAACCTGGTTGCCGGTTTGGGAATATCTCAAAGCCCAGGAAGGTCTGAAAATCATACACATTAAGCGCGGGAATATCCTTGAGACGCATCTCTCACGCCAACGGGCGGTCCTCACCGACCAGTGGTTCAATCTGACGGGTGTGAAGGAAAAGCCCAGGCCGGTTACTTTGAAGTATGAAGAATGCTTGCAGGATTTTGTCCAGACCCGTCAATGGGAAATTGAGACATCCAGATATTTTGATCGGCATACAATTCTGGATGTTTTCTACGAAGAATTGGCTGCCGATCACGAGCGGGTGATGGCTGGGGTCCAAGATTTTCTAGGTGTCAGACGTGAAGCGCTCAATCCTGAGACATTTAAACAATCGGATCAACCACTTTCTGTTGCGATAGAGAACTACGCCGAGTTGAAAGAACGCTTTCAAGGTACTCCATGGGCTGAGTTTTTCTCAGAATAGCTCAAATTTCTTATCGATGCATATCCTGTTTCTTTCTCGCTGGCAGCCATTTCCCCCCAATAACGGATCAAAACTGCGTATATATAATCTATTAAAGATTATCTGCCAGGTCCATCAGATAACCTTACTGAGCTTTCGTGAACCGGCTGATCAAAACCCGGACCCAGGTTCTTACTTCGATAATTTGGTTGATGTGCAGACCATTCTATATAAACCGTTTGAGCCTGCTAACTGGCGCTCACGCCTGGGTTTTTTCAGCCTGCGACCACGCATGGTCATCGACACCTATTCATCAGAGATGGAAACAGCTATTCGAAAGGTGCTGCAAACATCAAAGATCGACCTGGTGATTGCTTCCCAGTTTGATATGGCCATGTATCGCCCATTGTTCCAGCATCTTCCAGCACTTTACGAAGAGATTGAGATTGGGATTTTCAACCAGCGGGTGCAAGATTCTAATTCTCTGAAACAGCGTTTCCGGAACCAACTGACCTGGCTGAAACACCGCCATTATTTAGGTCAGTTGTTAAGTTCCTATCAGTCTGCCACAATCGTTTCAGAGCACGAAGCCGCCTTGGTGCGCAGGTCCTATCCGCAGAGTAATAGCATAAATATCATTCCCAATTCTGTAGATCTGGCGGAATATGAAAGTTTTCACACAATCCCTGTTCCCCAACAGATGATTTTTAGCGGCTCATTTCGCTATGAGCCCAATTACCAGGCCATGCGTTGGTTTGTAGACCAGGTATTTCCGGCTGTCTTATCTACTTTTCCAGATGTACAATTGATTATCACCGGGGATCCAGCAGGTAAGGACTTTTCAGTAATCCCCAACGTCACACAAACGGGTATGGTAGACGATATCCGCCCGTGGGTAGCCCGGTCCTGGCTCAGTCTTGCGCCAATCCACTCGGGGGGAGGGACTCGGCTAAAGATCCTTGAAGCGATGGGCTTGAAGTCGGCTGTGGTTTCTACCTCCAAAGGCGCGGAGGGATTAGACCTTCAGGCTGGCGAACACTTACTGGTGGGTGATAATCCTCAGGAATTTGCCAGTGCTGTCTGCTGCTTGCTGGGTGATCCGAACCTGCGAGTGCAGCTAGTCGCCAAAGCCTATCAACGCGTGGCTGAAAAGTATGATTGGGCGCAGCAAGCTCCGAAAATATTAAATATATTGGACCAAATTACTACAAATAAGCGCGAAGTTGGATTATAATCCGGTCAGGTAGTTGAACATACGACTATGATTCGACAACAGTTTAGCAATGTTTTCGCCCGGTTTGACCGCAACAGGAACCATCCTTCCTGGCTGCGATTCGTGATTCCACCTATACTGTTGGTAATTGTTGCTCTCCTGGCATTTGGTTCACCCCGTACGATGATACTAGGTTTAATCGGGGCATGTGTGGGAGTTGGTGGGTTGATCATATTGTTGCGGCACATGTCCTTGGGTGTCGTTATGTTGATTGTGGCCAGTATGCTGGTCCCGTTCACGATAGGCACTGGCACTGGCACGAGCATTAATGCTACTATTTTGCTACTGGGTTTGATTATTGCGGCGTGGATTGTTGACATGGTTGTGATCCAAAAAGAGATCAAGCTGGTCAAGTCAACGATCACCATGCCCTTATTGGCCTTTGTGGTTGTCTCCTTTATGGCGTTCATCTCAGGTCAGGTAAATTGGTTCCCGGCAGTACAAGGCGCACCGATCATGTCCCAACTGGGTGGCCTGGCCATTTTTTTGCTCTCTGCTGCAGCTTTTTTTATTGTTCCGCATGTAATCAAACAGCCCCATTATTTAGCGTGGATGACCTGGTTGTTCTTCGGCATCGCTGGAGTATACATCTTCGCACGATTGCTGCCTCCGCAATACGAGTTTATGATCCGCCGTTTTTTCCCAAATGGCTCGGATGCCAGCTTGTTCTGGGTCTGGCTGCTTTCCATGGCTGGCGCCCAGGCTCTGTTTAACAACCAGTTATCGCGCATCATAAGATTGCTGTTGGGTGTTCTAGTACTTGCTGCAATTTATGTCAGCTTGATTCAGGCCTATGACTGGAAGTCTGGCTGGATGCCTGCCTTAGTCGGATTAATGGTTGTAATCTGGGTTGGGGCACCGCGCTACCGGATTCTGGCTGTATTGGGTGCTCTAATGGTGATACTGATGAATTTCAGCAGTATTTCATCAATATTAACCGGGCAAGAGGATTATAGTCTCTCCACGCGTACGGAAGCCTGGCGCATTGTGTTTGATATCGCCATGGTTAATCCAATCACCGGTTTAGGTTTTGCCAATTACTATTGGTTTACGCCCTTATATGTGATCATGGGATATCGGGTAAAATTTAATTCACATAATAACTACCTTGATCTACTTGCCCAAACCGGAATCATTGGTATTCTGGTCTTTTTCTGGTTTGCCGCTCAGAATGCCCGGTTGGGATGGAACTTGCTCGGCAAAGTGCCGGAAGGCTTTGATAAAGCCTACGTGATCGGGGCTCTGGGTGGTTTGGTCGGAACGCTATTCGCCGGCATGTTGGGTGACTGGTTTCTACCCTTTGTCTATAATGTTGGTCTTGTTGGGTTTCGCTCCAGTGTGTTTTTCTGGTTATTCCTGGGCGGTCTGGTTGTTTATGAACAATACTATCGCCAACCAGCAGCATCGGATAGACTGGCAGCCTGATCAACATCAGCCGGTTGTATTATCAAACTCATATATTTTTTTGGAGGAATGATGGAGATCGAGCAGCAAATTAAGTCCTATATCGCTAAGAATTTAATTTTCAGCGGCGATGAATTCAATTATCCTGACCACGCATCCTTTCTTGAAGAAGGCATTGTCGATTCTTTAGGAGTGATGGAGCTGGTTTCTTTCGTGGAAGATAAATTCGGCGTTAAAGTAGCTGATCAGGATATCACCCCTGATAATTTTGATTCTGTGACGAAACTTTCTGCTTATGTGCAGCGAAAACTGAATGGTAGCTAACCTCAAGACGTGCTTTTGATGCTCAGAACGAGAAAACGATGACGACGGCGAACTTTCCCTATTTAGTGCAGGATTTTCTCGAGCATAGCGCTGGGCGCTTGCCCGATAAGATCGCGCTGGTCTGTGATGGCAAGCGTTTGACCTATCAGGAAATTGACCAGATGGCAAATCGCCTGGCGAACGCGCTGGGCGCGGGAGGTGTGCAACGCGGCGACCGGGTGGTGATCTACCTGCCCAATTCCATCCCTGTGGTGATTGGCATTTTTGCAATCCTCAAAGCCGGCGCTGTGTTTGTGGTCGTCAATCACACCACTAAGCAAGATAAGCTGGCTTACATCCTGAACAACTGCCAGGCAGCTGCGCTGTTGATGGATGGTCGGAAAACCACGTTGGTTGATGAATTGGTGGGTGCGGTTCCCAGCCTGAAACTGTGTGTGCTGACGGGCACGCCTGCTGAGGTTATCGTGGTGGAGAATAGGGCGGAATCAGCACAAAGGTTGAACTACGATCAGGCTGTGACGGAATATTCATATGCACGTCCAACACGTCAAAATATTGATCTGGACCTGGCGTGTCTGATCTATACCTCTGGCAGCACGGGCGATCCAAAAGGGGTCATGTCGGATCACAGCAATATGATCTTTGCTGCCAGCTCCATTATTTCGTATATCCAAAACACCGAGGACGATATTGTTATCAATGTACTGCCGCTCTCCTTCGATTATGGTTTATACCAACTTTTGATGGTCTTTAAATTTGGAGGCACCTTAATCCTGGAACGATCATTTGCATATCCGGCAGCTATTTTGAATCGCATGGTTGAGGAGCGGGTTACCGGCTTTCCCGGTGTGCCGACGGTGTTCGTGATGCTATTGCAGCTCGATCTTAGCCCTTATGATTTATCAGCATTGCGTTATCTAAGCAACACTGCGGCAGCCTTGCCGCCCAGTCATATCGAACACCTGCGTCAAAAGTTCCCAGGGACGACTATTTACTCGATGTACGGATTAACTGAGACCAAGCGCACACTTTACCTTCCGCCCGAACAGCTCGACCGGCGCCCTGGCTCGGTGGGAATCGCCATTCCCGGCACAGAGGTATGGATTGAAGATGAATCTGGCAAACGTCTGGGTTCCGGGGAGACGGGGGAGCTGGTAGTGCGCGGCCGCCATGTGATGCGCGGCTATTGGGGCAATACAGGGGCAACAGCCGAGCGCTACCGCCCTGGGCTAATCCCCGGCGAGCGCCTGTGTTATACCGGCGATCTTTTCCGCATGGATGACGAAGGCTTTTTTTACTTTGTCAGTCGCAAAGATGACATTATCAAAAGCCGGGGTGAAAAAGTTGCACCTAAAGAAGTTGAGACAGTACTTTATGCGATTCCCGGGGTGGCGGAGGTCGCCGTAGTCGGCGTACCCGACCCGATTCTGGGCGAGGCAGTGAAAGCTTTTTTGGTTTTGGATGGCGTCCAGCTCACAGAAGCGCAGGTTCTGGCGCATTGCCGGGCTAACCTGGAAGACTTCATGGTTCCGAAGTTGATTGAGTTTCGCGCTGAACTCCCCAAAACCTCCTCTGGGAAGATTAAGAAGACGGGATTGAGCTAACAGGTGGTGTGAGATGTGTGGGATTACCGGTGTAATAAATCATCGTCCAGGTCAGCAGGTTGAAGAAGGCCTCCTCCGTCAAATGTTGGCCATGCTTCGTCATCGCGGCCCTGATCAATTCGGTATCTATGTGGATGAGCAGGTAGGTCTGGGCAGCGCTCGTTTGAGCATTATCGACTTGAGCAGCGGGCAGCAGCCCATCTCCAATGAAGACGAAACCTTGTGGATAGTCTTTAATGGTGAAATATTCAATTATGTGGAGCTGCGTCCCGCTTTGGAAGCGCGCGGACATCACTTCGCCACAAACAGCGACACTGAAGTCATCCTGCATCTTTACGAGGATTATGGACCAGACTGCCTGAGCCATCTCAATGGGCAGTTTGCCATTGCCATCTGGGATACTCGCCGGCAGAGCCTCTTTCTCGCCCGCGACCGCGTCGGGATCCGGCCCATTTTTTATACCGAAACCGAGAATGCCCTGGTTTTTGGCTCAGAGATTAAAGCTATCCTGGCTTATCCGGGTATGCAGGCTGAGCTCGATCCGGCTGCATTGGATGATATTTTTTCATATTGGAGTCCCCAATCTCCCCGCACTGCTTTCAAAGGCATCTACGAAGTTCCACCCGGCTCCTATATGTTGGTGCGGAATGGCGAGAAACACATCCAGCAGTATTGGCGCCTGCAGTATCCAGACACAACCAGCCAGGAATACCTGGAAAGCCTCCAACGACCCGAGCAGGACTATCTGGCTGAATTCAGGGATTTATTGATTGATGCCACGCAGATCCGCTTACGGGCGGATGTACCGGTTGGAGCATATTTAAGCGGTGGTCTGGATTCTTCTACGATCACCGCCATCATCCGCAAATACACCGGTAACCGCCTGGATACTTTTTCAATCAGCTTTGCCGATGCTGAGTTCGATGAGAGCGACTACCAACGCAGGATGGCGCAGCATCTGGGGACGGACCACCAGGTGGTTTACGCCACCCACGCCGACATTGGGCGAATTTTCCCGGATGTCATCTGGCATACAGAAACCCCGGTTACACGGACCTCCCCCGCTCCGATGTACTTGCTCTCAGGGTTGGTGCGCGATCATAATTTCAAAGTAGTGCTGACTGGTGAGGGTGCAGATGAGTTCCTGGGCGGATACGATATCTTCAAGGAAGCCAAAATTCGGCGTTTCTGGGCGCGCCAGCCCGACTCGCAAGCCCGCCAGTTGTTACTTCAAAAATTGCACCCCCACATCAAGGATCTTTCCAGTGGAGGCGGGGCTTACCTGGCAGCGTTTTTCAAAGAAGGGCTCACCGATCTGGCGAATCCTTTTTACTCGCATGACATTCGCTGGAAAACGACTCAACGAACCAAGCGTTTCTTTTCTACGGGTCTGGTGGAACAAATCCAGCAAAAACAGCGCTTTCGATTAGATCTACCCGCCGGGTTTGCCAGCTGGCACCCATTGGCTCAGGCGCAGTATATCGAAATTACGACTTTCATGTCGACTTATTTACTGTCTTCCCAGGGCGATCGTGTGGGTATGGCGCATTCTGTCGAGGGTCGTTTCCCGTTCCTGGACATGCGTTTAATGGAATTTTGTAACCGTTTGCCGGCTCACCTTAAGCTGCAAGGCCTGACCGAGAAGTATCTTCTCAAGAAGCTGGCGCGAGAATGGCTGCCGGATGAGATTTGGAAACGCCATAAGCAGCCCTACCGGGCGCCGATCCATCGCAGTTTCTTCAATGAAGACACGCAAGATTATGTGGACGAGTTGTTGTCACCGGCCTGGATCAACAAAACTGGATTCTTTAAAGCAGATGCAGTCCAGCAGCTGGTAGAAAAAGTGCGCCGGGGGACACGCCTGGGCGAAACGGATGATATGGCGCTGGCCGGTATTCTATCCACTCAGCTCGTTTACTATCGCTTCGTTGAGCAATACCAGAAGGCTGCCCCATTGGCAGCCCCGGATGATGTGAAAGTCTGTTACAAGAAAATTGGGCAAGGAGCCAAATATGCGCTTTAATAAAAATATCCTGGACATTGACGCAGCCGCCGAGGTGGAGCGTATTGTAATTTTTTTGCGCACTCAGGTCCACCAGACGATGCGCAAACAAGGCGGTGTGCTGGGTATCAGTGGCGGGATTGACTCATCCGTGGTGCTTGGCTTATGTGTGCGTGCCTTCGGTCCAGAGCGCGTCCTTCCACTTATGCTTCCAGAAAAAGACTCGGATCCCGAGAGCGTGCAGCTTGCCGAAAGACTGGCGGCTCATTTTGGGGTCAAACCTGTCCTGGAAGTGATAACACCGGTCCTGGACGGGTTTGGTTGTTATCCCCGCCGTGATGAGGCGATCAAGCGTGTCTTCCCAGAGTATGATGCCATCCTGGGGTACAAAGCAAAGATTGTCTTGCCCAATAATCTCCTGGAAGGGGATACCCTGAATGTCTTCAAGGTCGTGATCGTCACTCCAGATGGCGAAGAGAAATCGCACCGGTTGGCGCCACGCGATTTTAACCAGATCGTAGCTGCTTCTAACTTCAAGCAACGCACGCGCATGGCGATGCTTTATTATCATGCTGAGCTGCATAATTATGCTGTTATCGGGACTGGCAATAAAAACGAACATGACCAGGGGTTCTTTGTCAAGTATGGCGATGGAGGAACGGATATTCGCCCACTGGTCCACCTCTATAAAACTCAGGTTTATCAATTAGCCGAGTATTTGGGCATACCGGAAGATATCCGCCGTCGCCCGCCAACCTCAGACACCTATTCCGCCCATAGCACTCAAGAAGAATTCTTCTTTCGCCTACCCTTCCACACCATGGATTTGCTCTGGTATGCTCAGGAGCATGGGATTTCCGCAGAAGAAGCTGCCCAGGTAATGGACATGGAGCCTGTTCAAGCTCAGCGTGCTTATGCAGATTTCACACGCAAGCAGCGCACTACTGAATATTTACGAATGCCGATGCTTGATCTGGAAGAGATCTCCTCGGTGACGTAAGTTCAGAAAGGTTATCTGGACTTTTTGGGATGGATGTGTCAATTCTGATCGTCAACTGGAATGTGCGCGATCTTCTGGCGCTTTGCCTGGATTCTCTATACCGTGAAGAGCACTCCTTTAGCTTCGAAGTCTGGGTCGTAGACAATGCTTCGACAGATGGAAGTGTAGAGATGCTCCAGGAGCTGTATCCCCAGGTGCAGCTGATCCAAAATAAAAGTAATGTTGGTTTTGCCCTGGGTAATATTCAGGCATATGAGCACAGCAATGGCAATAATATTTTATTGCTAAACCCGGACACGGCACTTGAAACCGGCGCTCTGGATCGCTTATACAGTTTCATGCAAGAGCATCCGCAGGTTGGAGCTGTTGGACCTGATCTCAGAAACCCGGATGGCACGCGCCAGATGGGCTGTTATCCCTTTCCAACTTTATCTCGAGAGTTCTGGCGATTATTTCATCTAGACAGCCTTCGAGCATATGGTGTATACCCGGTTGAGCAGTGGGACACATCTACCCCGCGCGAAGTAGATGTTATTCAGGGCGCTTGTTTGCTCCTGCGGCGGGCTGCCTTGGATGCCTGCGGCTTTTTGGATGCTGATTATTATATGTATACTGAAGAAGTTGACCTGTGCTATCGTTTGAAAAAAGGTGGTTGGCAGATCTTCTGGCTACCAGATGTGCGTGTCGTTCATTATGGCGGGCAATCCACCCACCAGGCAGCGGAACTCATGTTTATCAAGTTATATGAAAGCAAAACTCTTTTCTTTCGTAAACAATATGGCAATCTCGTCGCATTTTTTTACAAAGCTATCTTATTCAGTGCCGCAGTTTTTCGAATTGGATTAAGCCCTCTTGCCTGGCTGCTCAAACCGGGAAAACGCTCAGAGACGCAGGCTATTGCTCATAATTATCGCCAGCTCCTGGCAGCTTTACCGGGGTATTAGGACACGCATGCATATCCTGTTTCTCACACAGATCATCCCGTATCCTCCCGACTCTGGTCCAAAGGTGAAAACCTGGCATGTGTTGCGTTACCTGCTTGGTCGGGGTGATCGAGTAACACTCGTCTCATTTGTGCGCCCGGAAGAAGAGCAGCATATCCCTGCATTACGCGCCCAGGGCTTGGAAGTCATATCGGTGCCAATGCATCGCTCACGGATCAAGGATATAGGCTATCTTGCACGCACTCTGATCACGGGTGAGTCATTCTTAATCGCCCGGGATAATCTTTCAGAATTCCGCAGAGTTGTTCAGGAGCAAGTTGCGCAGGACAAGGTTGGTGTGATCCACGCAGATCAGTTGACGATGGCGCAATTTGCTACTGTGCATCAAAGTGGTTACCAGCCGGCGCGCATCTTTGACGCACACAACGCAGTCTGGACAATTGTGCAGCGTATGGCGGAAAATCTTCCGTGGTTGCTGCGCCCACTGGTCCGGATCGAAGCAGGCAGAGTGTTGCGCTTTGAAACGAACACTGTGCGGGATTTTGAGCATACCCTGGCGGTCAGCGAGCCAGATCGAGCGGCTTTATTGAGTGCACTTGGATCTCAGGATGGGCGCGCCAGGATTGAGGCTAAGATCAGCGTCATTCCGATTGCAGTCGATACCCAGCAACTACAACCGCTGCAACGACAAGAGCAATCGAAACGCATCGTCACACTGGGTACCTTGCATTATCCGCCCAATGCAGATGGGATTCGTTGGTTTGTTAATGAAGTTTTCCCACACGTGTTAGCTGAAGAGCCTGGAGCGCATCTCACCATCATCGGTAAAAACCCGCCGGCTGATTTCCTGGAACAGGCTGAGCAGGATGCGCAGCATCTCCGGGTGACTGGGTACGTGGAAGAGCTGGACCCGTATCTGGCTGAAGCGGCGATTATGGTCGTGCCCGTCCGGGCAGGCGGGGGGATGCGTGTGCGCATCCTGGAAGCCTTTGCACGCGGAATGCCGGTGGTAACCACCACAGTGGGCCTGGAAGGCATTGACGCCCAGGACGGACAGGAAGTTATTGTCAGAGATGATCCGGTTAGTTTTGCCCAGGCGGTGGTAGATCTGCTAAGGCATCCTGAACGACAAGCACAGCTTGCCGAAGCAGGACGCCGGCTGGCGGTTGACAGGTATGATTGGCAGGCTGCATTGAAAACTCTAGATGGGGTCTATGACCAGATCGAGAGGCGCAATTTGCAGGGAGGAGTGGGGGCGTGACCAGGTTTAACGCTCGAACATTGCTGGGTCTTATCATGCTGCTTGCGGTAGGATTGCGCGTTATAGCAGCATTTTATCTTGGAGATCAGGTAGTCTCCTTACCGGGAACAGAGGACCAGCTCTCTTATCATAATCTGGCTATCAGAGTGATGCAGGGTCACGGTTTCAGCTTTGGCGAACCATGGTGGCCGCTCACAGCTGCCAATGCTCCTACGGCTCACTGGAGTTATCTCTACACCTTCTTCTTAACCCTGGTGTATGGAATCTTCGGGGTTCATCCTCTGGCTGCGCGCCTGATACAGGCTGTTTTGGTGGGCGCCCTGCAGCCATTGCTAATCTATCTGCTAGGAACGCGGGCGAGTGGGGAGAAAGTTGGCCTGGCAGGTGCATTCATCACGGCGATCTACGGCTATTTTATTTATTATGCTGCCACGTTGATGACAGAGCCTTTTTATATCACAGGTATTCTGGCAATACTGTATGTTGCTATACTCTGGGCTCAGAAACCAAACGCAAGCCAACTACGCTACGGCTTGTTGTTTGGCTTGCTGGCAGTGGGGACGATCCTGCTCAGACAGCTATTTTTGTTGATCATCCCATTTATCTTGCTTTGGGTTTGGTGGATGAAATGGCGCGCCAATCAACCTGTATTTATGGGGCTGGCAACCAGCGTGCTGGTCATAGGCCTGGTGATCCTGCCGTTTACGATTTACAACTACCAGCGTTTTGATCGGTTTGTTTTGTTAAACACCAACGCCGGCTTCGCCTTTTTTTGGGGAAATTTGCCCCAGTATGGGACTGAGTTTGAATCCATCATGACCTCAGAAACGGGAACTTACTTCAGTGTCATCCCAGAAGAATTGCGCGGACTAGATGAGGCTTCTCTGGATCAAGCCTTGTTAAGCCGAGGTATCGGGTTTGTTTTGGATGATCCAGTACGTTATGCCTTATTATCTCTGAGCCGTATTCCTTCTTATTTCATGTTCTGGCCTTCCAGGGCGTCGGGCATTGTAAGTAACCTGACACGCGTCGGGAGCTATGGGCTCTTCTTGCCATTTATGCTGTATGGCCTGTACTTATGGATGCACGGCCGCATACCCCAGGCACAGTTTTCGCTCACTCATCCTCTGTTCCTGCTTATTTCTTTTTGTGTGCTCTATACCGTTATCCATATCCTGACCTGGACTTTAGTGCGTTACCGTTTGCCTGTCGACGCGGTGATGATCGTTTTTGCTGGAGCAGCGCTGATAGACTTGGGGCAAAGGTTTTTTCATAAAAACCAGCCGGAAATTATTCAGTCATGCTGATTTCGAAGTCAAACGCATGAAAATCCTGTTTATTGTGCCTTACGCGCCTAATCTGGTGCGCGTACGTCCATATAATTTAATCCGCCATCTGGCGCGTCAGGGTCACGAAGTTACAGTTGCAACTTTGTATTCCAATACGCAGGAGCAGAAGGATTTAGAACAACTGAAAGGCGAAGTACATCAGGTAGTAGCCTATCCGTTGCCGCTCTGGCGTTCGCTTTGGAACAGTGTTGCAGCACTACCAGGGCGGACACCCTTGCAAGCAGATTATTGTTGGCAGACCGAGCTATCCCAGAATATTTCTCGCCTGTTGGCTGATGGCGGGCAGCATTTTGATGTTGTTCATGTAGAGCATTTGCGTGGAGCCCGCTATGGACTTCAGATCAACAATGCGCATAGTGGTATTAGGGTTCCGGTAGTTTGGGATAGCGTCGACAACATCACCCATTTGTTCAAACAGTCTTCTGTCCAATCTAAACGATGGATAAACCGTTGGATCACGCGTTTCGAATTGGCGCGCACTGCTCATTACGAGAGCTGGTTGGTGGACCAGTTCCAGCGTGTTTTGGTTACCTCGCCGAACGACCGGCAGGCTTTTATCGATCTTCGTCCAGGGCGAGATGGTCACGAAAAAATCAAAGTCTTGCCGAATGGGGTAGATTTGGAATATTTCACTCCAGCACCCCAGATAGAACGGGAACCGGCAACCCTTGTGGTCAGTGGCAAAATGAGTTACCACGCCAACATTACGATGGCGCTGGTACTGGCGCATGAAATTATGCCGCGTATCTGGCAGCATCTTCCCGAAGTACGCCTGCTCGTGGTTGGAAAAGATCCTCCTCCGCAAATCCAATCGCTGGCAGGTGATCCACGAATTGAAGTGACAGGGACCGTCCCAGATATACGCCCGTATTTATACAAAGCAACCCTGGCAGTGGCACCAGTTCAATATGGCGCGGGTATCCAAAACAAAGTCCTGGAAGCGATGGCTTGTGCGACTCCCGTCATCTCCAGCCCCCAGGCAATTTCAGCCCTGACCGCGCAAGTGGGTGTTGATATCGAAGTTGCTGACCAGCCTCAGGACTTTGCTGGGAAGGCCATATCTTTGTTAAATGATCTTGACCGGCGTGAGCGAATTGGTAAAGCCGGTCTGCAATATGTCCAGCGTTGTCACGATTGGCAGAATATTGTCACGCAGTTAGCTGAAATCTATCGCTCTGCAATTGTGGATGGCATAAATTAAAGATTTCTGATTATAGTTGTGGTGATAGCTGATAAAATAGCCTTACTCGTGCAATTATTGTGGGATAATCAGAGATTGCTAATGGTTATATTTGAGAGAAAATTATCATGGAAATTAAAGAACTTATCGCGCCATTAAAGCGCTGGTGGTGGTTGATTTTAGGGGCAGGACTTGTGGCTGCTGCAGCCAGTTTTCTGGCAACTCTCCGGCAACCTCCAACGTATATGGCTACGACAACTCTGATGATCGGGGGGACGATAAATGATCCGAACCCGTCCAGTAATGAGTTTTATCTGACACAACAGTTAGCGGCAACCTATGCTGATATTGCGATGCGTGAACCGGTGCGCAATGCTACCAGGCAAGCTTTGGGATTGCCCTGGCTACCGTCATATTCTGCGGCCGCCCTGCCCAACAGTCAGGTAATTGAGATCACCGTGACGGATACGGTGCCAGAGAGAGCTCAAGCTGTAGCCTCGGAGCTGGCCAACCAGCTTATCCTGCGCAGCCCCACCAGTGAAAACTCTGAAGATATAGAACGACAGCTATTTATCCAGGAGCAGCTCGACAATTTGCAGGTACAGATCAATGAAACATCTGATGAGATTGACCGCATGCAGGCATTGTTGGGGGATTTAGACAGTGCGCGAGAAATCTCAGATACTCAGGCGCAGATTGCCGCTTTACAAAATAAAAGCCGAGATTTGCAATCCAACTATGCCTCGCTTCTCTCAACCACCTCCGGTGGCGCGGTCAACACAATCACGATTATCGATGAGGCAAATCTTCCGACCCAACCGCAAGGACCTAATCGGTTCTCTTCTGTATTGTTAGCAACAGCCTTAGGGGTGGTTTTGGCTACAACCGCAGCTTATGTCATTGAATACCTTGATGACACGTTGAAATCCCCTGAGGAGGTAAATGATCTCATTCAACTGCCCGTAATCGGGTATATTGGCGATATTCCAAAGGAGCAAAATCGCGCCGAGATCGTAACCGACCCTCATTCACGTTTTGGGCCCGCATTTCGATATCTTCGTACCAATATTGCCTTTGCAGATGCGGCTTTACCGATCAAAACAATCCTTGTTACCAGTGCAGACCCGGAAGCTGGCAAAACGACCGTGGCAGTGAATCTGGCTTTTGTGATGGCACAAACCGATAAGAAGGTCGTTTTGATTGATGCTGATTTTCACCGGCCAAACGTGCACAGCCTGTTAGGCATCAATAACCGGTTGGGATTGAGCGATGTTTTTAGGGATAGCACAAAAATCTCGGATTTGGTGCGCGACACCAAAGAAGGGAATCTGACTGTTTTGACAACTGGCACATTGCCGCCGAACCCGACCGAATTGCTGGCATCTGAAAAAATGGATCGATTCCTGGATGAAATAAAAACAGCCACCGATCTGGTGGTGATAGACTGCTCACCGTTTATTGTCGCAGATGCAGCAATTCTGGCAGCGAAAGTTGATGCCATCTTGTGGGTTGTACGGATAGGGCATACTCGCCGCTCGCATATTAAAGCAATGAAAGAGCAAGTTTCGCGTACAGGGGCGCGCATTGCCGGTGTAGTTGTTAACGGGATAGCAGAGAGCAGCACCTATTACACAAGTTATTATCGTTCGGCGTATTTCGACCAACCCGATGGCGCTCACCGGGAACCGGCTCGAAAGCCATCCACCAAGAAGCGGGCTCTCCCTGCAGAAAAGCAGGCGACTCCAAAATAAGCGCCGGA
>CAYXDC010000046.1:0-7311 GCA_964463505.1 uncultured Anaerolineaceae bacterium | reverse complement strand
GTCTCGGATGTCGTGAAGAGTTTGCCACTGTGCATGGCTGTATCGCTGGAATACAGAGCCAACCGGGCAGGTTGTTGGCTGCGATAAGCCTGGTCTACAGCTCGGCTGACATCCCAGGTGCGAGGCGCGCACGGCCAGAGATACTGGGTTGTGCCATTACTGCAATCAACCAGTGGCACTACAATATGATCGAGATTCTCAAATGCCATGGGGGCATTGTTCCAGGTTAAAGAAGATTCATTCCATTCATCATTAATAGAAAAAACGTGTACAACCGAATACTCGGCTAATTCCGTCGGACCGTTATTACCCCAGTGATGCAGGATCAAAGAGGCTGAAAGGATTGTTTTTCCCGGTGGAATCTGATCGAGAGGAAAGGTAACAAAATATTTCGCGAAACAAGGCCAATCCGCTACATTGGCTTGATTTTGGACATTCAAGGAATCTGCATCGCCAAAATTCATATTGCCCCACAGATTCCAGATGAAATAGGGATCGCCAGGGCATAGGTTGTCTATAGTCCCACCGATGGCTGCATCAGGAACGATTGTATTCTCAAGCCCCTGGCGAATCATGACTGTGCCTGTGGCTGGTAGGGAGGGGGGCTGGTGTTTGGGAATTCCGAAATGCAGCTCGCCCCATGTGCGCGGCTCATTCACCTGAATATTTTCAGGCCAGCTGCCGGGGGCAATGGGGCTACCGAGCGTATCATCTCTGTCATACACAATTAATCCAACCTGCCAGAGTGTGCCGGCTGGAGGAGTTCCGGAAAGCCCCAGATTGCTATAGGGCAGGCTGAATCGCATCAGCCAGCCTCGATCTTCGATTGTGTTGTTGAAGGCATCTCCGGACCAACCGGAAATAGTAGTTAATCCCAGATCAACTGCTTCCCAGTCGGTTCCATTCCCGCGGTAAAACTTTTGATAATTAAGCCTGGGTTCCCAGTGATTGACCATGGCGTCAATCCGATAACTATTGCGAGTTGGCGCTGATGCTGTGGATGTATCCAGCTTGAACAACAAAGTTACTGAGTCCCAGCTGGAAAAAGTTGCGGGGTTTGGAGCAGTAGTTTTATCATACCAGAGCAAACGGTCAAACACTTCTACATGGAAAACCACACGATTGTTCTCGTACCGCACACGCACATCTGTGTAGTTTTCATCCGGTGTCACTTTGCCGAACCAGAAAATGGTCGAATCTCGCTCTGGATCATCGGACAAATTGGGATCGACAAAAGGCGCATTGACTCGGCGAACATCGGGGATCGGACTGCTACCGGTCGGGGTGTTCAGGAGCGGTAGATAGACCCATGCATCCTCGGCAGTTTCTGAAGAAGATTGCTCAGGTAAAGGCTGATCTTGTTGGAAATCCGCCAGCACAATCTGCAGGGGATTGACAAGGAGTACTCCGACAAATAGAAGCAGCAGGCTTCTGAGAGAAATTTTCATGGGTACCTTTGTGTTTATTTAGAGCAGTAAATATCTCTGTATATATATTAGTTTGTGCAAACCATTATGTTTATTGTTATGATTGATTTTAGCAGGTGAGGATCGCTAAATTCCTTACAAATTGTTTATGGGTTGCTTAAATCTCCGGCGAGAGAGATTAAATACGCAAATGTAAAAACACCAGCCTGGTCTGGGCTGGTGAGAGTGTCTATCTATTACTCTTAAGAGAGGTGCTATATATGGGACAATGGCTGAACTTTTATGAGATGACTTACGGTAACCACTCCGCTTGAAGCACTTTGATGCGAGCCTTCAATGAATCTGCCCACGCAGTGCCCATGGCATTATATCCATCAGCATGATAATGCAAGCCGTCTTCCGCATAGTAATTATCTGGAAAAGTGTCTGACAGTTGCGCGAGCGCGGGTCCTGACTGGGCAAAATTGATCCATAAGCGTAAGCCGTCTTGTTCGATGATTAGTTGCCCGAACTCGACAAACAGACCTGTTTCGGTATCCAGATAACCATTCGAAGAGACCAGCTCGTCAATGCGCAAGTTAATGGCATCGATCAGATCGTTCGTTGCTTGAAGATCACCGGCTGGAATGAATGATCCCAGGCGTACATGCGGAAAATGCGCAATATAAGTAACTTTGTTAAAAGTGGTAAAGTAGGCGATTAGTTTTCCGAGATTTTGTGTGTATTCATCGATATTCACTGGAGGCTTATCGTTCTTTTCTGCGAAGACATCTGCGCCGATCAACATAAGCACCACGGGATTGGCAGGGTTGTTCAGTTCTTGCTGCACTACAGGAAAGAAACGGAGTTCTTCCAGCCATTCTGTGGTCGTGGAGCTTGGTACAGATGTGTTCATCATGGGGTCATCTGCGCCAGGATTGCAGTATTCTACCGTAATACCGTCGACGACCTGTACCAAAAATGGCGAGAGAATGCTGTGGCCTCGGTCGAGGTCGGCTGAGGTAAGGATGCCTGTATCGATGGATAATTGTTCACTGAAAGGCCAGCGGTCAACGCAAATATCTTCAAAAGTGTTGGCACCTAGAAATTGGCTGCCGTAACTTATACTATCACCGATCATAATATAGCGACCGGTCTCAGGTACATGTATCGTGACCCCGCCGTCCGCAGCCGCGTATTCAGTGATTACAGGCGAATTCATTAATGGAAGATAGATCCAGGTATCTGGCAGGGTCTCTGGAGCTGATTGTTCGTGTTCTGGCTGGCTATTATAGAGGCTTGCCTGCACGATAAAGATGGGTGTAAAGAATAATAAAGTAACCACAAGAATTGCATATATTCCAAGAGTGATCTTCATGGAGACCTACACTAGTGATCCAGTTTAAAAACTTTGAATTGGATATTTCAATTCTATCAGGTACAGATGAATCATCCCGATCAATCCTGTTATCTCCCGGTGAAATTGATCTCAAGCCCGATTATAACAGCGAGTAGTAATGTGATTTGGGAGTTCTTTCCAGGGTAGTGTAAAATGAGCCTGCACATAATCGTCTGATTAATCACCTCTAAATGCAATGGATGCAGGAAACGCCGCCCACACATTAAATCTGGTCAGGCACTTTGCCGAGCTGCCTGAGCATGTTCAGGCTGATATCCTTCAGGTGGCTGTGTGCAGAAGCTACCCGGCCGGGCAGGTGATATTTTTGCAAGGTGAACCCGCCGACAGGCTGTATATCTTGGAATCGGGCTGGGTAAAATCTGTGCGTATGTCACCGGATGGGCGCGAACAAGCCTTGCTCTTTTTGCATCCTGGGGAAGTATTCGGAGATGTTGCCGTTTTTACAGGCGTCCCTTATCCGGGTACTGTTTTAGCACTTGAGCCAGTCAAGTTATGGAGCATCTCCAAGATTGAGATTATGCGATTAATCAAGCAACATAACGAACTTTCAGTTGCTATCATCCGTCGGTTGAGCGAACGAATATTGTATTATGTCAGTCTGGTAGAAGATTTATCTTTGCGCAGTGTTGAGGCGCGCCTGGCACGTACACTGCTTCAGCATGCAGAAGAGCAGGATGGAAAAATGATTGTGCCACGCCGGCCATGGACGACGTTTGATGAAATGTCAACACGGCTTGGGACAGTCAGAGATGTCCTGGGCAGAGTACTGCGATCCCTGGAGCAGGATGGAATATTGCATGTCGAGCGCCAGGGGATTATTATCCTAAAACCAGAAGAGCTGGAAGTGCGTGCCAATCGATAGTCGACAGGACTTGAGTCGTATACAAAAATTGTGACAGCCTGTATTCTTTATAAATACAGGCTGTTTTTTATCGTGACAATAGTAAGCTTTTAGTTTGTGCCTGTTGGATCTGCCAGGTTTTGAGTTATCTCCGGTGTTTTCTTGCTATAACGTTCAAGTATGGAGGGTAGGAAAAGGAAGAACAAGGCGCCTAATGCTAACAGCGCTCCGTAAAGATAATCAAAGGTCGCTGTGCGGATCACCTGGGTGGGGGTGTCGATAGCCAGAATTGCCAGTGTGGCTATCAATGCCAACCACCAACCACTGGGTTTACGCAGCGCCAGAAGTGGGATGGCAATGATTAACATCAATGTGGCAATCCAATCTACTTCGCCGACCCAGGTGAGGATCCAGTATTCCAGCCCTTCGAACAAAGGTTTTCCGGGGCGCACCATGAGCATTCTTTGGCTGCCGATGCCAAGTGTAAAACTGTGTGTTGCTAACATGCCGATGAAAACCATGGTGCCGAGTTCGATAAATTTCTCGGATCGTTTTCCAGTGCGTAATAAAATGGTTGCAGCAAAGCCCACCAGTCCTACCCAGGAGATGACCATGGGCAATGGAAAACCTCCGACCCAACTGATATACGGAAGGAACATGAACATCCCGCCGATCGAAGGCATTGCATAGGCTGTCAGTGCGACCGGATAAGTCCATTCTTCACCCTGATAGATCTTGGCTGCTATAGCTAGTAGGGCGATGCCTGCGATAAAAATTATCGCACGCCAAACAGGGTAGAACAATCCAAAGATTGGTAGTCCGCTGGAGTATTGTGGTTTTTCCTTGGCTACTACCATGAGCTCGGTGAGCACCCTCTCTAAGGATGTTTGGGTGATGACAGGTGCAATAATCACACAAAAGACCCCTACTAATATTGCCAGAATTGCCATCCAGGTGCGGGCATTGTTTGAAGACTCTTTCATGGCAGATCCTCCTTGTGTCCTATATAATGTTATGTTTATAGATTAGTTACTATAATACTGTGTTATATATAGCATTTGTGGAACTGGTTGTCTTTGCGTTAAGATAAATCCAGATCTGAGGCGAACCATCTGATGGAAACAACTTTGCTAAATTCCATTTTTGTCGGCTTAAAACCGGATCAGCTTAAGCAGATCGAGTGCCTGACGATCAGGCGTAATTACCCGCGTGGCCAGTTCATCTTTTACCAGGGGGAGATTTGGCCGTATTTATTTCTTGTAGAGAATGGTGTGCTTTCGGCAGTCAAAGAGTCTGTCGAAGGACGTAGCCTGGTAATGGGGAAATTCTCAAAGGGAGATGTATTTTGGGGGATGAGTTTCTTCAAGCCGGAACTTAGCTCACCGGTCACATTAATGGCAGCCGAAGATAGCCAGCTCGTGCTCTGGGACCGTGATAGCCTGTTGCCTTACTTAATAAATAATGGGGAGGTTGCCTGGGGTTTGTGCAATCTATTAATCGCTCGTATGCACAAAGCCAGCACAATGGTTGAAGAGCTTGCTTTCCAACCGGTGGCCAGTCGCCTGGCACGCTTGTTGTTGGATAATTTTAAAGAAAGCCCGGATGGATGTCTGGCTCGTAATCTAACGCTTGATGAAATGGCGGCTTACATCGGGACGACACGTGAGATGGTTTGCCGTATCCTATACAGGCTGGCGGATGAAAAATTGATCGAGGTGACACGTACAGAATTCTATTTGTCTGACCAGGCTGGTCTGGTAAGGCTGGCTGGGCGTTGAATAAGACTTTAGTCATATACACAAGATGCCTTTTTGTGTAAATTAATCAATGGAAGAGATGAGGGAGGTCCTGAAACCGCGCATGGCAGACTTGAGCCAGGATGAACAATTAAGACAAGAGGTTCTGAATGCACTGCAATCCAAAGGCTTGCTGGATGTATCTGGTTTGCGGGTTGGAGTTCTGGATGGGATTGTTCATCTTGCCGGTGATGCTTCATCTCGAGCAGCGTGGGAAGCAGTTGAGCAAATCGTCAGTAGTGTAAATGGCGTGCGAGGCGTGGTAAACCGTATCCAGGCGCCCGGTGCACCATCTCCCTCGCGCACGATTCAGCTTGAATTTGATGAAAAGGAGCCCATAATTAAATAACTATGGATCTTCCCACCGACCAGATCGATGATCTGCTAAGGTTGGAATCATTCTTGAAATGAGGAGCTAGATCATGAACCTGTTTTCTTTTGATAATCTGGTCTTATTATTGACGGGTTTAGTAGCCATCTATTTACTCTGGCGATTTAGCCAACGTTACTCAGCAAAAAAAGGTCTTTATGACCTCTACTACATGTTGGGTTTCACGGTGCTGTTAGTCTCGGGTTTGCTATTGATCTTCCTGGGCTTTGGTATATTAGCCTCGCCGTTGGTCCTGACTGTCGCTAGCCTGATCCCCTTCGGGATCTCTGTCGGGCTTGTGCGTCAATACTTCCCCCAATGGACACGCCCCTACTTATGGTTCGCTACGCTAGGACTGCTGGCGATTGCGATCACCAGCATCGGAGGCATGGATTCCCTGAAAAAAGTGGCCGTGCCCCTATTCCATGGTGTGGCAGGGTTGATTATTTTCTTAGGCCCATTCATAACTAAAAAGGGAGCCAGTGGATTTTATTGGGTGGGGATTGGTGGTGTTTTGATCGGTTTGGGGGGCATCGCCCTGGCGTTCTTGACGATGGGGCGTCAGTTGTTGTTCTTCAGCCAGGATTTTGTACTGATGATCCTTGCACCGCTCCTGCTGTTGATGGCTCTGGCGTTTACCTGGGGCTTTACCCGGGATATCCTGCGGCCAAAGACCTGATTTAAGTATATGCCCTTGAAATTATAGTTTCTCAGTTAGATTTTCAAGGGCTACTCGATCGATAATCTTGAAATTTGCCCGATTGAGCTCGATCAGTTCATCGCTGTGGAACTGGTAAAGCACCCGGCAAACGACTTCCTGGGACGAAGCCACGGTCGCTGCGATCTCGCCTAAAGTCATCTCGCGTTGAACAGGTTCGTTCTCCTGTCCGCCAGATTGATCAAGTAGTAAGCGGGCCAATCGCCCAGCAACAGGACTGAAAGCCAGGCCATAGATGACTTCACGTGCTTTGCGCATAGTACTGGTCTGTCGTCCCAGGAGCGCCCATAAGACAGATGGATTGCGGTTAAGGATAGGTGTAAGGACAGCCTGGGACCAGAGATAGATCTGAGTAGGCATGGTTGCCGTCAAGAAGCCGGGCATGGGCTGTTTGTCAAACAAGGTGTGTGCCCAAAATGATTCGCCGTGCCTGACGCGGAACAAGACTTGTTCACGCCCACTCAGCGAAAGGATTGCCCATCGCAACTCACCACGGGAGATGAAAGCAGCATATGGCCATTCTTCACCCTGGTGACAAACGAATTCACCGCGTTGGATTTTACGAAGGATCGCTTGCTCAGCAAGAGACTCGATTTCTCTGGATGGTAGCATTTGGAAAATCACATCTTTGGCGAGCATCTGGGAGAGCGTTAGCAAAGGGTGCCTCTGTAAATAATTTGGTACATCGAATGAAAAAAGTACTGTGAAAATTGATATTTTGACTTAAGTCAATGCGGATTTTATGATACCCGATTATAGT
>CAYXDC010000045.1:18920-25655 GCA_964463505.1 uncultured Anaerolineaceae bacterium | reverse complement strand
ATGGAGGTGTCTGCCTCCATCGCTCTGCGTTAAAACAACCTGTATGGTGTGCCTAGTTAATCGGGCAGCCAAGCTTTTTAGCTTGCGCCAACGGGTCTGCCATTCCATCTTGAACCCATTCAATCACCTGGACGACTGAGTAGGGGTAATCAACATCTGGATGAGCAGCGCTCAATAGAGCAGCTGGTCCATGCCGGGCTAGCCGGTTGACTCCACCATCCTGGTTGATGGCATCATCGAGGGTATAACTTGAGCTGAAATAGCTGGTGTCGAATACCGTATCAAAGATATCAGACGGGGCAAAGCCAGTGGGGGGCCAGCTTGGGAGATGATTCTTCCAATAATCAGGAGTGCAGGAAGTATAACTATCAGGAAAAGTAACTGTCAGGTTGCCCCCTTCGTAAGCGAGCTGGACAGTGGCAGCCAGTGCGCTAACCGGTAAGAGAGACAGCATGGTGACCAGGGCGTTGATTTGATTAAGGGGTCGGGAGCTAAACGCAGTTGGCCATGAAGAAATTTCTAGAAGGCTATTACTCTTTGGTGCGCAGACGCATGATTGTTAGATCTAAACCCAGGTGCGAGATTACAATTTCTAGAGGCCAATGGCGATGCTCATCGAAAGCCTTGCGGGCTTCCTCTAAGGCTTTACGCTTTTCTGTTTTATTGCGCGTGAACCAGCCGCCTACTTTCACTGATCTGAGGTACTCAGCTATCCCAGCATTTGAGCCATCGCTATGGGCGATGGCCTCCTGGACAATTTCCTGCAAACATTGGCGGTAAATCCCGATATTTAGCATTTTGGCCTCCACCAGCAGTATACCGCAACCAATCTCGGTTAGTCGATGATTATCATGGGTAGGTAAAGAGAATGTGGTGGCCTGTGAGAGATATAATAGCATCACTGAATAGAGCGTGAATTTTGTTGATCAGTTCTAGAACAATTTGAAAATATTAGAAAAAACCACAAGGATGGAAGCATGACAGAGAAGGCTTTTCAGGATTATTACCCGGACCCTCTCGGCCTTTGTTATGGCTGCGGGCGACTGAATGAGCATGGGCTACAAATCAAAAGCTACTGGCAGGGTGATGAAGCGGTTTGCCATTTCCAACCGCGCCCATACCATACTGCGGTACCGGGGTACGTTTACGGCGGCCTGATAGCCTCCTTGATTGATTGCCACAGCACCGGCACCGCTTCGGCAGCTGCTTATCGGGCTGCCGGCCGTTCCATGGATACAGATCCCTCCTATCGATTCTTGACCGCTGCCCTGCAGGTGGATTATCTCCGGCCTACCCCCTTGGGCGTCGTCCTGGAGGTGCGGGCCACGGTCAAAGAGATCAAAGGTCGCAAGGTAGTGATCTCCTCTTCTCTTCTGGCGAATGGAGAGGTCTGCGCGCGTGGAGAAGTGGTGTGCGTACAGGCTCCGGATGAGTTTATAGCTCAGATCACAGCGTCGTATTCAAATGAGTGATCCTGCTATTGCCCTGGCTTCAGGTCAGTTGCAGCTCTTTGCGGTTACAAGCCCGGGGCTGGAAAGTATCGCCGCCGGGGAGCTACGCCAGTTAGGTTGTCTGACAGAATCAAAAACAGAGGGAGCCGCTGTATCAGCTGGCCGAGACGAATTTGACGGTGGCGTACCCTTCGCTGGCGATCTTCATACGCTTTACCGGGCGAATTTGCACCTGCGTACCGCTAGCCGGGTACTGGTGCGGTTGGGTGAATTTCGAGCCGTGGCATTTTATGAGCTGCGTAAGAAGGCCGCTCGACTGCCTTGGGAACGCTATCTTGTTCCGGGCCAGCCGGTAAGCTTGCGCGTCACCTGCCGAAAATCGCGCCTCTATCATTCTGATGCAGTTGCACAACGCGTGAGTGGAGCGATTAGCGACCGGTTAGGCCAACAATCGCAGATGCAGCCCTATGTAGAGGATGCTGCTGGTGGCGAGCTTCAGCTGGTGGTCGTGCGCATAATGCACGATCTATGCACGATCAGTGTTGATTCTTCAGGCGCTGGTTTGCACCGGCGTGGCTACCGCCTGGCCGTGGCAAAAGCCCCGTTGCGTGAGACCCTGGCTGCTGGGATGTTGCTGGCAGCTGGCTGGGACCCAACCAGGCCATTGCTAGACCCTTTTTGCGGATCGGGTACGATTGCGATAGAGGCTGCTCTGCTGGCTAGTTCAACACCTCCTGGATTGCAGCGTAAGTTTGCCTTTATGAACTGGCCAGGTTATGCCGAGGAAGATTGGCAAAGCGTGCGTCAGGTTGGTGCACCTAATCCTCAACCCAACCAACCTTATATTCAGGCGTCAGATCGAGACGCTGGCGCTATCAAAATGGCTCAGGAAAACGCTGCTCGGGCCGGGGTTGGGGATTGGATTGATTTTAAACAGCAGGCCTTTTCTGCCATTCAAGCAACGGGGCAGGGTTGGGTAATCACAAATCCGCCCTACGGTGTGCGCATCAGTGACTCCCACGACATCCGAAATTTATATGCCCGTCTGGGAGATGTGCTTCGCCAGCAGTGCTCCGGCTGGAATTATGCTATTTTATCCAACGACGACAGGCTTCTTGCGCAAGCGCGCTTGCCAGAAATGCGCCGCCTGGCTCTTGTGAATGGCGGTCTACCGGTAAAACTGGTTATAGGACCTATCGCGTAACCGAAATCTGTGAGAAAAAAATAATGCCTACTGATGAGCGACCCACGGTTTACTCAACCGATCCGGAGTTTTCTCGCCGCTGTCCACGTTGCAAAAGCGACCCTTGCCGTTGCCCAAAACCGAAAAGCCTGCCACCTCAGCAACAAGTAGCGGCTATCTCGCGCGACCGCAAGGGGCGAGGCGGAAAAACCGTTACTCTGATCCGCGATTTGCAGATCACCCCAGACGACCTGAAAACCTTAGCAAAGCAGCTCAAGCAGGCTTGCGGCACGGGGGGGACGATAAAAGATGGCGTGATTGAAATTCAGGGTGATCACCGGGCGCAAATAGCAGAGCGCCTCAAGGCTTTGGGTTATAAGACCAAGTTTGTTGGGGGTTAATTGAAAAAGGTGTATCTCCAGGGGGAGGAATAACGGGGATCCACGGGCTACCCTGTTGCAGCTTACATACCTTTTATGAACTCTATCGCTTGCCGGGAGGTAATTTAAGATAGCCTACCGCAGCGTCTTCTTGCTTTCGATACAAGTTAAATCTATATATTAGAAATAATGAAATAAAAATAAGAAATATTAATATAATCTATTGACATTTATTGATATTTCTATATAATTATAAATATTTCAAAAACTGATCACTATGTATGGAGCGTTTTATGCAGCAGCAAGCTGAAATTATACTGGCTGACAACTGGAAAGTCCGTTTCTTCAGTATCTGGACTGGACAGGCTTTTTCGCTTTTGGGAAGCGCACTGGTGCAATTTGCACTCATCTGGTGGCTCACCAAGACAACTGGCTCTGCCACTGTACTTGCCACGGCTTCCCTGGTGGGTTTCGTTCCACAAATCATCCTGGGGCCATTCGCCGGCGCACTGGTGGACCGCTGGAACCGGCGCTGGACGATGATCGTTGCGGATGGACTGATCGCGCTGGCGACCCTGGCGTTGGTCGGCCTGTTTTGGACGGGTGCTGTCGAAGTCTGGCATATCTACATCTTGCTATTTTTCCGCTCCGCTGCTGGCGGCTTCCATTGGCCTGCCATGCAGGCCTCGACTTCGTTGATGGTGCCAAAAGAGCAGCTTTCTCGCGTGCAGGGCATTAACCAGACTTTACAGGGTTTGTTAAATATCGGTTCGGCGCCTCTCGGTGCGCTCCTGCTGAGTGTTTTGCCGATGCACAGTGTTCTGGCCATCGATATTTTTACTGCCTTGCTGGCGATCCTGCCTTTGTTGCTGGTTACCATTCCCCAACCACAGCGTTTGTTGGTGGATATCCAGTCGACGGAACAGCCGACCTATTGGCAAGATTTACGGGCTGGATTTCGTTATGTCTGGTCCTGGCCGGGTCTGGTCATGATCCTGGGCATGGCAACGGTGATCAACCTGCTCTCCGCGCCTGCGATTGCCCTGCTGCCTTTGCTGGTGACGAAACATTTTGGCGGCGAAGCAATCCAATTGGCTGGACTGGAATCAGCCTTCGGTATTGGTATGTTAACTGGCGGGTTGATTTTGAGTGTGTGGGGTGGTTTTCGGCGGCGAGTCATGACCTCCATGCTGGGCTTAATGTTCCTGGGGGTTGGAATGATCGGCGTGGGGATGGCGCCAGCCAGTCTATTCTTGCTGGCAGTTGGAATGATGTTTGTGATTGGCGTAGGCAGCCCGATTACCAATGGACCCTTATTCGCCGTGGTGCAAGATGTCGTTGCCCCAGAAATGCAGGGCAGGGTGCTTGGCTTGATCGGCAGCATGGCTGCGGCGATGACGCCTGTGGGGCTGGTCATTGCCGGTCCATTATCGGACTGGTTAGGGGTACAATCGTGGTTCATAATAGGCGGTATTTCCACCTTTTTGATGGGTGTGAGCGGCTTTTTCATTCCTGCTATCATGAACCTGGAAGAGAAAAACCGGCCTGCTCAAGAGATGTCTGTAACTTTATCTGCTGCCAGCCAGCCGGTACATCAGGGTGATTGATCTGGGGAAAATTCATGGCATATTGGATGCAACTATACTTGTATGCATAAATTGAAAACATCCACCGGAATGCGCACCTTCCTGGTGATTTGGTTTGGCCAGTTAATCTCAACGCTTGGCTCTGGCCTGACGGGTTTTGCACTGGGGGTGTGGATCTATCAGGAAACAGGTTCGGCAACCCTCTTTGCGATGAATATGCTAGCGGTTGCTGTACCAAACCTGCTGATTTCTCCGCTGGCCGGGGCCCTGGTTGATCGCTGGGACCGGCGCTGGGTGATGATCCTGTCAGATACGGGAGCAGGGCTTAGCACGCTGGTGGTGTTTCTGTTGCTGTTCACCAACCGCCTCGAGATCTGGCATGTTTATTTGATTTCTGCGATTAGTGCTGCCTTTAGCACCTTTCAATGGCCAGCTTACTCTGCAGCGACCAGTACTCTGGTGCCAAAAGAGCAACTTGGCAGAGCGGGTGGGATGGTCCAGATTGGGGAAGCCATTTCTCAAATCATCGCACCAGCGGTTGCCGGGGCTTTGTATGTGACCACCGGTCTGTATGGAGTGGTCCTCATCGATTTTCTGACCTTTGCTTTCGCTGTTGGCTCGTTATTGTTTGTGCGCATCCCACGACCAAAAGTCAGTGCTGAAGGAGAACAGAGCAAAGGCTCGCTTTGGAAAGAAGCCACTTATGGTTGGAAATACATCGTCGCTCGCCCCGGGCTGCTGGGCTTGTTATTGGTTTTTGCAGCAACAAACTTCTTCTCTGGGTTAATGCAACCTCTGCTGGCGCCGCTGGTGCTGGATATGACCAGCGCCGATATGCTGGGTTATCTTGGCTCGGTGATTGGGATTGGGATGCTGCTCGGGACCCTGATCATGAGCGCCTGGGGTGGCCCGAAGCGCAAGGTGCACGGCGTCTTGGGATTCCTGATGTTGGGTGGTCTCTTTACCACCATGCTTGGCTTGAGGCCATCGATCCCCTTGATGACCGTGAGTGGTTTCTTGATGATGATGACCTTTCCCGTTGTGAATGGTTCCAGCCAGGCCATCTGGCAGAGTAAAGTCGCTTTAGATGTCCAGGGTCGGGTATTTTCTGTGCGGCGTATGATCGCCTGGTCTACCACCCCGGTCGCGTTTGCCCTGGCAGGGCCATTAGCAGACCAGGTATTTAAACCCTTGCTTATGGAAGGTGGCGCGTTAGCGAATAGCGTTGGCCAGGTGATCGGCGTGGGCCCTGGTCGCGGGGTAGGGTTGATGTTTATTATCCTGGGCTTATGTAATGTCCTGGTTGCAGCTGGTGGATACCTCAACTCTCGCGTTTACCACGTGGAAGATGATCTTCCCGATGCAGTTCAGGCAGAAGAAGGCGGGACAGAGCTGAAGCAAAGCTTATCAGACGCAGCAACGAGTGCACCTGGCCTGAATGATTAATTGGAGTTCCGGGGATTGATGTAACTTTTGGCGATATTGTGCATCTAAAAACTTTGGAAGAATTTCCAGCTCGGACTGGATGAGCTGATAAATTAAACCGGAGGAAATTAGTATGCCGATATTCGAATTCCAATGTCAGGAATGTGGGAATCCATTTGAAGAGCTCGTGTTCAGCTCGACGGCAATCGCTGAATTGACTTGCCCGAACTGTGGCAGTGAAAATATACGCAAGAAATTATCTACTTTTGCATCCAAAGTATCTGGAAAGTCCGGTTTTTCACTGGGCAGCGCTGCTTCATCATCTTGTAGCACGGGTAGTACTTGAGGGGTTTCACGCTAAACCCGGCAGTTTGCCGGTCGAAAAATTATGCGCCATGTATCGCCAGATGCAGGGCGCATTTTTTGTGCTATGATCACGACCTGAGCCGTATAGAACAAAGCTGAGGTGCATAATGGAAGTGTTAATCATCGGTGGCACGCGCTTTTTGGGCCGGGCGCTGGTAAACGCCGCTCGCACAGCCGGGCATCGCGTCACGCTCTTTAACCGTAATCGCTCTACCCCGGATTTATTCCCGGATCTAGAAACTGTGATCGGCGACCGAGAAAGCGATCTCAATAAACTGGCTGGAGGCAGCTGGGACGTAGTCATTGATACTTGTGGGTATATCCCGCGTCAGGTGCGGCAAAGT
>CAYXDC010000045.1:0-18820 GCA_964463505.1 uncultured Anaerolineaceae bacterium | reverse complement strand
GGGTTAATTGTCGGGCCATACGACTTGAGCGATCGCTTTGCGTATTGGCTGGATCGTATTGTCCAGGGTGGCGCTGTTCTGGCGCCTGGCGACCCACAGCAGAGGATCAGCTTCAGTGACGTTCGCGATCTGGCTGCCTGGATCGTGGACATGGCCGAGCAGAAGGCGGTGGGAGTATATAATGCAGATGGTCCGGGTGATCCGATCATGATGGGAGGCTTATTGGACCTGTGCAGACAGCTGGGGAATAGCGCAGCAAACCTGGTGTGGGTGAGTGAGGATTTTATCTTGCAGGAGGGGGTTGCTCCATGGTCCGAATTACCTCTGTGGGTACCCGGTTCTGATCCTGAAAATGCGGGTTTTGCGCGGGTAGATACGCGCAAGGCGATTGCGGCCGGTTTAAGTTTTCGGCCGGTATCGGAAACTGTGCGCGATACCCTGACCTGGTTAAAGACACGTCCGTCCGATACCGTCTGGCGAGCAGGATTGGAGCGCGCCAAAGAGGCTTATTTACTCGAACGCTGGCAAGCATATCGTTCTTCAGATCATCGATAGTAGAACTCTCCGCCCAGGTGAAAATCTGAGCCTTTCCTGACCTATCAGCTGTGTTAGCAAAATTACTCTGGTTGAGCCCAGGGGGTAAAATTTATGCACTATGGGCTTGCCAGAAGAGTCGCGCACCGTTCGTCAATATGAACGCCTGTTATATGAGGGCATTTCGGCTGCCAAGGTTGATAACCGCGCCCTGGCGCGTTCGCTTTTAAATCAGGCTATCCAACTTAATGGAGCGGATGCGCGGCCTTATGTATGGCTGTCGGCTATAACCGATGACCTGGTCGAGCGCCGCCAGTATTTGGAGCAGGCGGTGGTGATCGATCCAACCCATACAGCTGCCCGGCGGGGTTTGGCCCTGTTGAATGGAAAGTTGAGTGAGGCTCAGATTTTACCGCAAGGGACTGGCGTCACACCTTCATCGGGGCAGGTGACGGAAGTTCAGGCTCAGGTTTTCTTATGTCCTCAATGTGGGGGACAGGTCGCCTTCTCTTTGCAAGACGGTGAACTGGTCTGTAGCTATTGCGGTTATATCCAGGAGGGTGAGGCAGCACAGGACCAAACCTATCTGGCTGATCACGCTGAGCAGGTGTTGGATTTTGTTCTTCCCACATCCTCAGGCCATTCTTGGGCAGCATCTCAGCAACAATTGGCCTGTGAGCGATGTGGGGCGGTTGTGTTGCTGCCTGCCGAGGAAAAATCAATCGCATGTCCATATTGTGGCGCGCGCCAATTCGTAGAGGCCCCTAAGGATGAAGAATTAATTGATCCCCAGTTAATAATGCTCATGCGCATCGATGAGCGCAAGGTGCTGCATACGATTAAGCTATGGTTGGGCAAAGGGCTTTTTGCTCCGGATGATTTACGCTCCGTGCTTGCGCGGCTAAAAATGCGCCCTGCTTATTACTCCGGTTGGACTTTTGATGGCACCCTGGAAGTCAGGTGGTCTTGCGATGTTAAGGAAGGTAGTGGGCGTTATGCCCATTGGGAGCCGCGCAGTGGATTGGTCGCGCGCTTTTTTGATGATATTCTGATCTCAGGCGTGCGTGCCCTGAGTCAAAAGCAATTGGCGTTGATTACTCCTTTTGATCTAAAAAATGTGGTCGAATTTAAGCCGGAATTTCTGGTCGGTTGGCCAACCTTGATTTATAACCGTTCGTTGTCGGACGCATCGCTCCTGGCACGCGAACAGGTAACCAAAACATTACGCCCTGAGCTGGATTATCGGGTTGAGCCAGGTCGTGAGAAACGCAATCTGCAAACCCGTGGCAGCGGTTGGAGCGGGATGACCTTCAAACATATCTTGTTTCCTGTCTGGAGCGGGTCTTATACTTATCGAGGTAAACAGTACACAATCATCGTCAATGGACAGACCGGAAAAGTGGGCGGCGAAAAGCCACAGGACGTGGTCAAAATGATTCTGGGGGCATTGATCGGTACGCTCCTGCTGTTTGTCATCCTATGGATTTTGTTCATGCTCTGGAACACCTTTGGTGCGAACATTTCCTGAGTAGTGCAATTGCAATAGATGTAGAGTGAATTAATAGGGGACGGATAACTATATAACTGCCTGCGAGCCTGCTACAGGCGGGCATGATATAATCGCCGCCATGGATACTAACCAACCGTCACCTGAAACGATACAGACTGCGGAGGTAAGACCCCCCGCTGCCAGGACCAGTCAGATCGCCCTGTATCTGATTCCGTTGTTTTTCGCGTTAGGAGTCGGAGTAGGGTACCTGATTTGGGGGCGCGCCCCTGCCCCAGTTGCGGCTGCTGTTCAAACAACCACTCCCGTTGCAGACAACACAACTGCACAATCTGCTGACCCCGTTGGGCCGCAGCCGACGGAGCCAACCACAGTCCGGCGTTATGACGTGCCAGTGGATGACGATCCTGCACTGGGTCTAGAAGATGCCGCCATCACCCTGATCGAATTTAGCGATTATGAATGCCCATTCTGCAGCCGCTGGCATGCCGAAGTTTTTCTTCCTCTCCTGGAAAAATACCCGGATCAGGTGCGCTTTGTCTATCGCGATTTTCCTCTGCCCAGCCATCCCAACGCTGCCCCCGCGGCTGAGGCAGCTAATTGTGCGCGCGAACAAGATAAATTCTGGGAATTCCATGACCAGATGTTTAATACAACACAAGGTTTAAGCGCAGCCTTATATGAACAAATCGCGGTCGATCTGGGATTGGACATGGATCAATTCCAGGAGTGCGTTGAAAACCGTACTTACCAGCAGGAAGTTGCGGCGGACTTTGAATACGCGGCAGGGTTGGGCGTCTCCTCCACACCAACTTTCTTCCTGAACGGTATCCCGATCGTAGGCGCTCAGCCATTCGAGTTTTTTGATGAGGTTGTGCGCCGCGAGCTGGCAGGCGAGATCCCTTAAATCATTTAACCGACAGAGCAATACGCCCCGACCGGGCTTTGCAATCTTCCCCGTTTGTATGAGAGATATGGACAAACCCCTCGATTTTCAATCCATCATCATGGCCCTGCAAAAATATTGGGCCGATCAAGGCTGCCTGATCTGGCAGCCTTACTATTCTCAGGTTGGGGCAGGCACTTACAACCCGGCTACCTTCTTGCGTGTTTTGGGGCCAGAACCCTGGCGCGTGGCATATGTGGAGCCTTCCATTCGTCCGGACGATGGGCGCTACGGTGAAAATCCTAACCGGATGCAGATGCACTACCAATTTCAGGTGATCCTGAAGCCAGATCCAGGTAACCCCATCGAACTGTATTTGCGGTCCCTGGAAGCTCTGGGCATCGATGCGCGCCAGCATGATATTCGTTTTGTTGAAGATAACTGGGAATCACCTGCTTTGGGCGCCTGGGGGTTGGGTTGGGAAGTCTGGTTAGACGGGCAGGAGATCACTCAATATACATATTTCCAGCAGTCTGGGGGGCAGATTCTTGATCCGGTCTCGGTAGAGATCACTTACGGCTTGGAACGAATTGCGATCGCTCTGCAAAACGTCAACAGCTTCCGGGATATTCAATGGAGTCCGAGCCGTACGGATGGCGATGTAAACCTGCAGGCAGAGCAAGAGCACAGTAAATATTATTTCGAGATTGCCGATATCGAACGCCTGCGTAAAATGTATGAGTTGTACGAGGCGGAGGCTAACGCCTGCCTGGCTTCCGGACTGGTTTTACCTGCCCATGATTATGTTCTCAAATGCTCGCATACCTTTAATGTGCTGGATACACGCGGGGTGGTTGGTGTAACCGAGCGTCAGGCGCTTTTTGGACGGATGCGCGACCTCTCCCGGCGTGTCTCTGAGGCATATCTGGAACAGCGCCAACGGCTGGAATACCCCTGGTTAGATGATGACCATCCGCAGTCTGCCTCTACCGATGTAAAAAAGTCTACTGTCCAGCCGATGTCAGGAAGCAACGCCTCAGCGGATCTCCTGCTGGAGATCGGTACCGAAGAATTGCCGGCCGGGGATCTGGACGCTGCGCTGGATCAATTGCGTGGGCGCCTTCCAATGCTCTTGAAGGAATTGCGTCTGGAGTATGACACACTGCAGGTCTTAGGTACCCCACGCCGCCTGATAATCGCTGTTCAGGCACTAAGCGCGCGCCAGCCTGATCTGGAGCAGATTGTGAAAGGCCCACCTGCCGAGCGGGCATTCGATGCGACTGGTCAACCCACGCCAGCCGCGCAAGGCTTCGCCCGCAGCAAAGGTGTTCCTGTTGAGGCTCTGGAGGTGCGTGAGATAGAAGGCGGCCGTTATGTCACTGCTCTGGTCCACCAGGTAGGAAAACCAACGCCCACCGTCCTGAAAGACCTGCTTCCAGGTTTGATTGCAGGTTTGAAATTCGACAAATCCATGCGCTGGAACAGCTCCAACGCGACTTTCTCGCGTCCAATACGCTGGATTTTGGCGCTTTACGGTGGTCAGGTGGTGCCTTTTGAATTTGCCGGTTTGCAGGCAGGCAATACGACCTTCGGTTTACGTAATGTGGAACCTCAAGAACTCGCTGTATCAGACTCACACACCTATTTCACTGCACTGGAAGCCCAGGGTATTCTGCTTGATCCTGCAGAACGCAAACAGCGTGTGCGCCAACAGGTAGACCGTATGGCTGCTGAGGTTGGCGGCTCCATCCCACATGATCCAGGTTTGCTTGCCGAAGTCACCAATTTGGTCGAAGCGCCTACAGCATTGCGTGGGACTTTTGATGCTTCCTATCTCGATTTGCCTCGCGAAGTGCTGGTCTCAGTAATGAAAAAACATCAGCGTTATTTCCCGATTGAGCAGAATGGGCGTTTGCTGCCCTATTTTATTGCTGTGCGCAATGGGGATGAGCGCTGGTTGGAGCGGGTTACGGAAGGCAACGAACATGTGATTCGGGCGCGTTTTGCTGACGCGGCATATTTTATTCGAGAAGATGTGCGCCAACCTCTGGCTGCATACCTGCCACGCCTGGAAAAACTGACCTTTCAATTAAAACTTGGCTCGATGCTGGATAAGACCCGCCGTATACAGGCTTTGGTGCAAGATTTTCTATCAGCCTTCAATCTGGATGAGGCAGGCGTGAAGACCACCCTGCGTGCAGCGGAATTATGTAAAGCCGACCTGGCTACTCAGATGGTCGTGGAAATGACTTCCCTGCAGGGCGTGATGGGACGTGATTATGCTCTAGGCTCGGGCGAGCCAAAAGAGGTTGCCGATGCGTTATTTGAGCATTACTTGCCCCGCTATACCGGGGACCACCTACCTCTTAGCAAACCCGGGTTAATCGTCGGCATTGCGGATCGAGTGGATACCCTGGTGGGTTTGTTCGCAGTGGGACTGGCCCCCACCGCCAATAAGGATCCCTTTGCGCAGCGCCGCGCTGCTCTAGGTTTAGTCCAGAATCTAATTGCCTGGGATCTGGATTTGGATCTTCGTCCCGTGTTGCAGGCCTCGGTTGGGCATCAGCCTGTGGATGTTAATCCACAAAGCCTGGTAGCGGTTCAGGAATTCATCCTAGAACGTCTGCGCAATATTCTTTTGGAGCGAGGCAGCCGCTACGACGCGGTGGATGCTGTCCTGGCAGCACAAGGCCATAATCCGGCGCGTGCTGCTCGTGCGGTACAAGAATTGGGACTCTGGGTCGAGCGTCCCGAATGGAGCGCCATCCTGCCTGCATATGCACGTTGTGTGCGCATCACGCGGGATTTGAAGGAGCGTTTTGCAGTCGAAACACGCCATTTCACTATGCCGGCTGAAGTAACCTTGTATGAATCCCTGCAGAAGGCTGAAGCTTACCCGCGGCGAGAAGGTTCTGTGGACGACTTTCTCAATGCCTTTGTGCCTATGATGGTTCAGATCAACCAGTTCTTCGATGAAGTGCTGGTGATGGATGAAAATCAGGAATGGCGTAAAAACCGCTTAGGAATGCTCCAGCGAATTGCTGCCCTGGCGGATGGCGTTGCTGACCTGTCCCGGTTGGAAGGATTCTAGAAAAATGCCCATTTTAGATACGCGGATCAGCGAGGTGGTCGTTTATGTGGACCGGGCAAAGATCACCCGTCACGGCGTTGTTGCGGTAGAACCAGGCGCACTGGTCCTGGACATTTCAGGATTGCCTGCCAAGCTGAATCCTGATTCCTTGCGCGCGACAGCGCGTGGTACTGCGCGGGCGCGCCTGTTGGGCGTTCAAGCTCAGCGCCAACACCCACTCGAAGCGCCCCAGGAAACAGTGCGCAACCTGGAAAAAGCCTTGGAAGAAATACAGGATCAACGACGCGCCCTGGAAGGTCGTATCGAATTAAGCTCACATAACCGCTCAGCCTTGGTGAAGTTACTGGCTGAAACTCAGATCTTTGCCACAGCCATAGCCGCCGGGGAGCTGCCGGTCGAAAAAGGACTGGCGACGCTGGATGCACTGCAAGCACGGGCGGGACAGTTGGATAGTGAGATTCAAGCGCTACTGGTGGATAAGCGTTTGTTGGAACGCCGCGAACAGCAGTTAGTCGCCGAGCTGGAAAAGTATCGCACCGTCCCCAAACGGGTGCTGATGAACGCCAGGATCGAGCTGGATGTTTTTTCTGCTGGCGAGCTGGCCGTAGAATTGAGCTACCTCATACCGGAGGCTGGCTGGAAGCCACTGTATGATTTAAGATTCTCAACGGTCGATGAAAAATCTGTGGTTGAAATCGCCTATTTAGGTCAAGTCATCCAACACAGTGGGGAGGACTGGTCTGAGGTCAACCTGACGCTTTCTACCGCCAGACCAGCACTGGCAGGCAGGGTGCCCGAGCTTAAACCCTGGATCCTGCACCCGCGTCCGCCCACAATTCATGCGGATGTAGCTGCCCCCTCTCCTATGTCCGTCCGTAAAGCCAGGCCGGCTCAAGCTGAAACAGCGCATTTAATGGCAGCCGAAGTCGCACCGGTAGAGGAGCTCGTTGCTCAGGTGGAGACTGCTGGAACGGCGCTTGTTTACCGGATCCAGCAGCCAGTGAGTATCCCTGCCGATGGTTCACCTCAAAAAGTGACCGTGGCGCGTATTGACCTGGAACCTGAAATCGATTATGTCAGCGCACCGCGCCTGATACAGGCCGTTTATCGAAGGGCGAAGATCCGTAATCAGAGTGCATATACCCTGCTGCCAGGTGTCGTCAACTTGTTCGATAACGATGAACTCCTTGGCGCAGCTCGACTGGAACTGGTGCCTCCGCAAGGCCAACTTGAGCTGTATCTGGGTGTTGAGGACCGTCTGCGGGTAGAGCGAGAGGCAAAACGTCTGGAAGTTGATAAACGCCTGATCGGTAACCGGCGCAGAGTGACGAGTGGATTTACAGTTGAACTGGAATCCCACCTGACCATCCGATCAAAAATAACCTTGCAGGACCAGTTGCCGGTAGCTGGTCACGAGGAGATCAAAGTACGTCTTGAGGCTTCTGACCCACGCCCGACCCGCCACAGCGAGATGAATATCCTCGAATGGGAACTTGAGTTAGAGCCGGCTGAGAAACGTGTGGTGCGCTTCGATTTCAGTGTGGAATACCCCCAGAATATGGATCTGCCAGGAATGCCCTAAATTGCACAGGTGGTGATGGCGGAAAATGAGCAACAAGGTATAAGCCTCCAGCAAGTATTGGTTTATGTTGAGCAGGCGCTGACCGGTGATCGGCGTTTGTTGGTGCAGCTCTTCCATCAATTTCAGCAGATGGCTAAACACCCTGGCGTTCCTGGCGCCGAAAGCCAGCTTGGAGAGGTGCTCTGCAGCATCCTGATAGGTGAACGCGAGCCTGATTTGGATAAGCTGGATCCCAAAGCCGCGCAGGAAATCCAGGATTTGTTGTCCCGTTTAGCTAAAATGGACTGATTAAGGACCAATTCACCCACACTGGTATAATTTCAAAATATGACAGCCATTGATGAAATCAAGGCGCGCATTGATATTGTAGACCTGGTTTCGGCAACCGTGCAGCTCCGCCGTTCCGGGAAAAATTACACTGGATTTTGTCCTTTTCACAGTAATACCCGCACACCTGCATTTGTTGTTTTTCAAGAAACCGGTACCTGGCGTTGCTTTGGGCAGTGCAACGAGGGCGGAGATATCTTCAAGTACGTGATGAAGAAAGAGGGGGTTGATTTCAGTGAGGCATTGCGCATCCTGGCTGATAAAGCCGGCGTGCAGTTAAAACCCCCATCACCCGAAGCTCAACAAGCCGCCGAAGAACATGCAGCCCTGCGCGAGCTGTTAGAAGAAGCGGTCACATTCTACCGGCATAATTTGCTCAGTACCCCGGCAGGACAACAGGCGCTCGAATATTTGCGCCACAAACGTGGGTTAAACGATGAAATTATCGAGGCCTTTGGTCTGGGCTATGCACCCCAATCCTGGGATGCCAGCCTGAGGTATTTTCAGAGCCGAGGTCACAGCATCCAGGACTTATTGGATACTGGTTTGGTTACCGAGCGCGAGCAGGGCGCGGATGCCGGGGTATATGACCGGTTTCGCAATCGCTTGATGTTTCCCATTCGCAATGAGCGCGGTCAAATGGCTGGATTTGGGGCGCGTATTCTCGATCCACAAGACGTACCCAAATTTCTGAATTCTCCCCAAACCGATCTGTTTGATAAAGGTCACTTGCTATATGGGTTAGACCAGGCGCGTAAGGCGATTCGTGAACAGGACCAGGTTGTGATCGTTGAAGGTTATCTGGATGTGATAGCCTTGCACCAGCATGGGTTCACGAATGTGGTTTCTCCCATGGGCACTGCTTTAACGGAAGATCAACTATTTTTGATCAAACGTTTCACTCGCCGGATTGTCCTGGCGCTCGATTCGGATGCTGCTGGTGATAAAGCTACCCTGCGTGGGCTGCAGCTTGCCCGTCAGGCAATGGATCATACTCAGGAGCTTTCCTTCGACGCGCGCGGTTTGTTGGGTTATGAGGCTCGTTTGCAAGCCGATATCCGGGTGACAACCTTGCCGGAAGGCATGGACCCGGATGATGTTGTCAACCAGGACCGACAAGCCTGGGTGAATATTCTGGAGCGAGCCAATCCAATTGTGATCCACGTGATGGAGAGTCTGGCGGCTGGGCGCGATTTGCAAGATCCTAAAGTGAAAAGCGAAATTGCAGCCCAGGTGCTGCCCTTGATCGAAGATGTAGCGGACTCGATCGAGCGCGATACTTACCGCCAACAATTGGCGCGCCTGCTGCGCGTGGATGAACGCACATTGTTGGGGGCTGGCAAACATGCTCGTCCGAGGCCTGATTTCAGGCGTCGCCCCGAATCATCACAGCCCGCCAAAGTCTCTGCAGCCCAATCGCCAGTTTTTCTGAGCGCACAAGCTTTAGAGACCCACTGTTTGGGGATTTTGTTGCGCCGTCCTGACCTCCTGTATAAAATGGATCGGGAGTTGCAACAGGAAGGTTTGCCTCGTCTCCAGCCAGATGATTTTCAACAGGTTGGTCACCAAACCATCTTTAGCCTTATCCATGAGTCTGTGGATCAGGACATGGCAGAGCCGTTGAATTTTGTGTTGGGTAATCTGACATTGGATTTGATGGATCTGGCGGATGACTTGTTGGAGCGCACCGACAAGTTTAACCCGCGTGATGAACGCGTCCTGGAGGATCTGCTGCGGGGGGTAATTGATATGCGGATGCGCGGTTTAAAGCAGAGCATAGACTACTTGCGTTATTTGATGGAAGAAGATCAGGAAAAAGGTGATCCGAAAGCCTCACAGTACCAACAAGCTATGGTACAACATACTCATGCACTCCAACGCCTGAATCAAGCTCGAGAGCGTTTTACAAGCCGCCCGGCTGTACCACGCCCTTAATTTGGGGATGCTTTGATGGATTTGTACTCGGAACCTGCTGAGATAAATGCCGGATCAGAACCGGACCAGAAAGATGAGGATTTTCTCGATCCACAGGATGATTTTGGGTTGCCAATTGACGACGCCGATGATTTGCTGGTCGATGAAGTCGAGTTAATTGATGAGCCATCCCCCGAGGTACTGACAGCTGAGAGTGAAGATTGGAATAATGTTGTGAATGAAGATAGCGTGGAGCTGCTCCATGATCCCAAATTGATTATGGAGTTGAGCGAGGACCCGGTGCGTCTCTACCTTAAGGAAATTGGTGGGATTGAGTTGCTGCATCCCGACCATGAATTTTGGCTAGCCACGCGCCTGGAAGCCGACCGGCGGATTGACTTGCTGAGTCGTCAGCATCCGATTGCACGGCGCGGTAGTTCACCGGCGCGCAGCATTTATCGAGCACTTTTTGAAGATATGGCGACCGCATGGGAACGCCTGATAGTCGATACCGTTCGTCAGCATAAGGATTGCCCTGATCTTCTATCAATTCTGGAAGAAGCTCAGCGGTTACAAATTGCCTGGGATCAGGAGATGCCATCTTATTTGCGGGCGTATCTGGATAATGGATTGTGGGGAACTGATAGCCTCTGGGATGGCGTGGCCCGCAATGCGTTTGCTGTTTTTGTTTATTTATATATGCTTCCCGAGATGCTGGCCAATTATGTGAGCCATTATTTAGCACAACACCATAAACTGCCAACCCAACATGCCTTCACCCATCATCTGCCAGACGAAGACTGTTTGAATGATGAATTGGAGCAAATCAAGTTGCGCGCCGAAGAAGCGCATCAAGCCATCATTCGCGCCAATCTGCGCCTGGTGGTCAGTGTGGCAAAACGCTACATTGGTCGCGGTAGTTCATTCTTAGATTTAATTCAGGAAGGTAATTTGGGATTGTTGCGGGCGGTTTCGAAGTTTGATCCGACACGCGGCTACAAATTCAGTACCTATGCTACCTGGTGGATTCGACAATCGATCAGTCGATCAATTGCTGATCAGGCACGCACGATCCGCATTCCAGTGCATATATTTGAGTCTATCAACCGCTTGCTGCGCATCCAACGCAGCCTGGTGCAAACTCTGGGGCGTGAACCCACCAGCGACGATCTGGCTCTAGAAGCCGGTTATCTGGATCCGAAGGATATCCAGACCATTCACAATACGCGTGTAGAAAATGCGCCTCTTCCAGAAGATGTGCGCAGGCGTTGGACGCGTGCTGCTGCCAAGGTTAACCGTATCTTGCGCGCCATGGAAGAGCCGATGTCGCTGGATAGCCCCGTCGGTAATGAAGATAATAGCCAATTGGGGGATTTTATCGAAGATGAAGAAGCATTGGAGCCGATGGATGCTGCCGCGCGTGAGATGCTGCGTGAATCCGTGAAAAATGCTCTGGCTGTGCTCTCAGATCGTGAGCGTGAAGTATTAGAACTGCGCTTCGGTTTAGTAGATGGGAAAGATCATACTTTGGAAGAAGTAGGCCAGTACTTTAATGTAACCCGTGAGCGCATCCGTCAGATTGAGGCCAAAGCCCTGCGTAAACTACGCCATCCTACACGCAGCCGCCATCTGCGCGATTATTTGGGCTAGGTTGAGTTTATTTGTGAAATTTGACACCTTATATGGGTTATGATAAACTTGATTAGGTGTAAGTTGTTTACTGTTATGGTAAAGAATTAATATCCACTCAAAACCAAGAGGCAATATATGTTCTTACCTTACATCCCCATCGCAATCTTATTAATCCTTGCAACTGGGGTAGCTATCCTGGTTATTGTTTTAGGGCATCTTTTCGGCCCTCGCCGCCCAACTGAACGTAAATCTTTGCCATATGAATCGGGCATGATTCCGATTGGCCCTGCAACCCCGCGTATCCCAATCCGTTTTTATTTGGTAGCCGTCTTATTCATTCTATTTGATATCGAAGTAATCTTCTTTTTGCCCTGGGCCGTGGTGTTTCGCCAGCTTGGTCTGTTTGGGTTAATTGAAATGTTCCTCTTCATAGCTGTTTTATTGGTAGGTTATGTGTATGTGTGGAAGAAAGGAGCATTGGAATGGGAGTAGAACAAAAATTAGGAGAGATGGGTGTCGTCACCCTGAAACTGGAACAAGTTGTGAATTGGTCTCGCACCGGCGCCATGTGGCCGATGTTATTTGGCCTGGCCTGCTGTGCGATTGAAATGATGTCAGCGCAGGCTGCGAACTTCGATATGAGCCGGTTTGGGATGGAGTTAATGCGCGCCAGCCCACGCCAGTCAGATTTGATGATTGTAGCTGGCCGCGTTTCACGCAAAATGGCCCCGGTTTTGCGCCGGCTTTATGACCAAATGCCAGATCCCAAGTGGGTTATTTCAATGGGGGATTGCGCTTCGTGTGGTGGTGTGTTTAATAACTATGCCTTGGTCCATGGGGTTGATGAGGTTGTGCCTGTGGATATTTATATTGCGGGCTGCCCACCCCGCCCAGAGGCGTTGATCCACGGTATCCTGACCCTGCACGAGAAAGTCAAGAGTGAATCGATTAAGGATTGGGCATAGCCGATGAATGAGCTTCTTCAACCTGCGGTAACAGCTTTGCAAGAGCGCCTCGGGGGGCAGGTGCTTGAATTTAGCGACCAGATTACGGTCATGATTGACCCGGAAAAGATCCAGGAAGCCGCTTATATCCTGCGTGATGAGTTTGGTTTTGAGATGCTGGTGGTTGAGACTGCTGTGGATTACTGGCCGGAACAGTCGCCCCGCTTCCACGTGGTTTATCGTTTGCGTTCCATTCAACATAACCTGATAATTGGTTTGCGTGTTGCATTGGATGGTAACGCCCCCTCCTTGCCTACTCTCGAGGTCGTTTACTCCAATGCTAACTGGTTTGAACGAGAATTATGGGATATGTTCGGTATCCGGTGCGAGGGCCACTCTGATCTGCGCCGGATCATTATGCCACATGACTGGGAGGGGCACCCACTGCGCAAGGATTACCCGCTTGGCTACGAAGAAGTACAGTATAGTTTCAATTTCGATGAAATTAACCAACGTAAACCCTATGCCAAGGATTAGTGGCTGGGTCGTTCGTATCCTGCACGGCTTAACTGGTATTCAGTTGGGTGAAGGGTAGAGATCGCTATGTCGCAAATGAATGTGTCAGTCCCATCTGTGAGTTTGGACGAGATCAGGCATCTTGTTTCAGACCGGGCGATAAAAGGCGAGACCGTGCTTTTGAATATGGGGCCTCAACATCCCAGCACGCACGGCGTGTTGCGCCTACTGTTGGAATTGGATGGTGAGTTAGTGGTCAACTGTATCCCGGATATTGGCTATCTGCATACCGGGATTGAAAAAAATATGGAAGCCAAGACGTACATGAAGGCTCTGGTGATGACGGATCGCATGGATTACCTGAACACCTTGGGCAATAACCTGGTGTACTCTATGGCAATTGAAAAGTTGACAGATCTGGATGTCCCTGAGCGAGCTCAAGGGATCCGTGTCATTCTGGTTGAATTGCAACGCATCGCATCACATCTGGTTTGGTTGGGAACCCACGCCCTTGATCTTGGCGCTATGTCGGTCTTTTTGTACTGCTTTCGCGAGCGTGAAATGATCATGGCAATCAACGAACTGGTCTCCGGGCAGCGCATGATGACCAGTTATATTCGCCCTGGTGGTCTGTGGCGGGACGTTCCAGCAGAGTTTGAGGCCGCGGTGCGGGATTTCCTAAAAGTATTTCCCAAACACATTGCTGAATATGATGCCTTGCTGACCAAGAACATACTGTTTAAAAATCGTACGATCGGTATTGGTGTGCTTTCAAAAGAAGATGCCTTGCGCTGGGGTGTGACGGGTCCGCCGTTGCGCGCTTCTGGGGTAAACCAGGATTTACGTAAAACCCAGCCGTACTCGGGATACGAGCAGTACGATTTTGAAGTGCCGGTTTTGAACGGTGGTGATACTTACGATCGCTATCTGGTCCGCATGGAAGAGATGCGCCAATCTGTGCGCATCGTTCAGCAAGCGCTGGATAAATTGCCCTATGGCCCGGTGCGCAGCAATAATCGCAAATATGTACCTCCGCCGCGTTCTGAGCTGGGAACCAGTATGGAAGCAGTGATTCACCATTTCAAACTCTGGACAGAGGGATTTTCTGTGCCCAAGGGGGGCGCCTATGTGGCGGTTGAATCGCCGCGTGGTGAACTGGGGGTATATATGGAAAGTGACGGTGGGCCAAAGCCATTGCGAGTGCATGTGCGCACACCCTCATTTAGTAACCTTCAGGTGCTGCCGCTGATTTCAAAAGGCGTCCTGGTGGCTGACCTGGTTGCGTTGATTGGTACTGTTGACATCGTTCTAGGAGATGTGGATCGGTGAACAACCTGGCAGAAAAATATCCTCGCGAGATTGAACAAATCCTGGCTAAGTACCCCCCGGAGCATAAACGCGCTGCAGTGATGCCGCTGCTATACCTCGCTCAACGGGATGGGAATTTTGTGACCAAGCAGGATATGGAAGAGATTGGCGAACTTCTGGAGATTACTGCCACTGAAGTCGCCTCGATCGTCGGTTTCTATAGTCTGTATTACGATCAGTCATCTGGCAAATACCGGGTGCAGGTTTGCACAGATCTACCCTGTGCAATGCGCGGAGCAGAGGAATTTCTGCATAAGCTGTGTGAAAACCTGGGTATTCGGGTTGGTGAGACCACTCCTGATGGGCTGGTAACAGTGGAAGAGGTTATGTGTCTGGCAGGTTGTGATCGTGCGCCGATGTTCCAGGTTCAGGATGGCAATGGCTTGACCTATCACGAAAATCAGACAGTTGAAAGCGCCCTCGAATTGATTAATGGGCTGCGTGCACGGGAAGGAAAGAAATAGCATTATGGCTGAATATATCCTGCTGCGCCATCGAGAAATACCGGACATTGATCAATTAGAAGTTTATCGCCAGCATGGTGGATACGAGGCTTTTCAAAAAGCAGTCAGCTCCATGCAACCGCAGGAAGTGACTGAAATGGTCAAGGCTTCCGGGTTGCGCGGGCGCGGTGGGGCCGGCTTTCCGACCGGTTTGAAGTGGTCGTTCATCGATGCCCGCAATTGGCCGCACTATGTAGTCGCCAATGCTGATGAGTCTGAACCGGGTACATTCAAAGACCGGGAAATTATGGAACGCAATCCCTTCCAGTTCTTGGAGGGTGTAGCATTATGTGCGTATGCCATCGGGGCACAGGCGGCGTATATTTACTTGCGTGGAGAATTCTGGCAAGTTGCAGCCAGTCTGGATCGGAAAATTGCAGAACTGCATTCCGCTGGTTTGTTGGGCGACAATCTATTTGGTAGCAATTATTCACTGCGTATTTACACCCATCTGGGCGCAGGTGCTTATATCTGCGGTGAAGAAACCGCTATGTTGGAATCTATTGAAGGAAAGCTGGGTCAACCCCGCTTACGCCCACCATTCCCACCCAGTTACGGCTTGTTTGGCAAGCCCACTGTGGTGAATAACGTGGAGACGTTATCCAACGTGCCCATGATTATTGCGAAAGGTGTTAACTGGTACCGCTCGTTTGGTACAGAGAAGAGCACCGGAACCAAGATTTTTTCATTGTCAGGTTGTGTAAACCGACCTGGTAATTATGAGCTTCCTTTGGGGACCACATTCCGCGATCTGATCTTTGAGTATGGTGGTGGGATCCCGGGAGGGCGACAAATCAAGGCCATTATGGCGGCAGGAGCCTCCTCATCATTGATTGTGGCTGATGATAAAGCCTTGGATACCCCAATGGATTACGAAAGTGTGCCGAGTGTAGGTGGATCGCTGGGCTCGGCCTCAGTGATCGTGGTAGACGACTCAATCAGCATCCCCTGGTTGATCAACAAAACAATGCATTTCTTCCGTCACGAATCTTGCGGCAAGTGCACACCCTGTCGTGAAGGCACTTTTTGGATGATGCATCTGACCGATCGCATCCAGGCGGGGCAGGCGAGCATGGAAGATGTCGATCTATTACATGAGGTCGCCAATCAGGTCAAAGGCAAATGCCTGTGTGCATTGGGTGATTTCTCGACCGAAGCTGTATCAACGGGGATTGAACGTTTCCGCGCTGATTTTGAGCAGCGAGTGATAGCAAAGGAACAGTTGGAAGCGCTATCGCCGACAGACTGATATTGTGAGATACCGCAGGGCGCGTTGAGGTAAACAGTGCATCTCGCCTTGTGATCACGGAGTAGCCCATGGCAAAGTTGGTAAATCTGACAATTGATGGTGTCCAGGTCACGGTTCCAGAAGGCACTTTGATTGTCAATGCTGCTAAAAAAGCCGGCATTGATATTCCAGTATTTTGTTATCACCCGAAAATGGAGCCTGTCGGTATGTGCCGGATGTGTCTGGTAGAGATTGGCCGACCGGTAGTAGATCGTGCTACCGGCGAAGTCCAACATGAATCCGATGGCACGCCGAAACTTTCGTTTGGCCCTAAACTGGAAACGGCCTGTACCACGTCAGTCTCTGATGGAATGGTCGTACTGGGTACCAGCGAACAAGCGCGTTTGGGGCGCGAGGATATCCTGGAGTTCTTGCTGACCTCGCACCCGTTAGATTGTCCAATCTGTGACAAAGGTGGCGAATGCCCGCTGCAGAATCTGACTATGGGATTCGGTCCCGGTGAGTCGCGCTATCTCTATGCTGAAAAGATGCACCTGGCAAAACATGTCCCACTGGGCGAATTGATCTACCTTGACCGAGAACGCTGTATCCAGTGTGGGCGTTGCGTGCGCTTCCAATCTGAGATTGTTGATGATCCTGTGATCGGTTTTTACCATCGGGGGCGATCCCTGGAGATTGTCTCCTTTTCTGAGCCTGGTTTTGACTCGTATTTCTCAGGCAATACCAGCGATATTTGCCCGGTAGGGGCGTTAACCACGGCAGATTTTCGTTTCCAGGCGCGACCTTGGGAGCTGAATCATGCTGCCTCGCTATGTACTCAGTGCCCTGTAGGTTGTAATACCACGTTAAATACTCGTCGCGAGGCAGTATCCGGCGGCAATTTCGTGGTCAAGCGGGTTATGCCGCGCCAGAATGAAATGGTCAATGAGATCTGGATTTGTGATAAGGGTCGCTTTGGTTACCATTATGCTCAACATGCTGAACGTCTCGAGCAACCCCTGATTCGCAAAAACGGAACCCTGACTCCGGCCTCCTGGGATGAAGCCTTAGACCTGGTCGCCACACGCTTACGCCAGGCTGACCATGGGCTGATGACTCTGGCAGGTGGACGGCTGGCAAACGAAGACTTGTTTAACTTACATCAGCTAACATCCGCTCTGGATGGCAAATCGGTGCTCTATACTCATATGGCGGGCGGCGATTTGACCGCCCAGGTTGGCCTGGGAGCGGGGACGAATTTCGCTGACCTTGGACCGGGCAGCGCCATTCTTGTCGTAGCCAGCGACCTGGAAGAAGAAGCCCCGATCTGGTGGTTGAGAGTGAAACAAGCCGCTGATCGTGGAGCGACCATAATTGTGGCTAACCCACGCCCTACTAAATTGGATCGCGTTGCAAAATATAGCTTGCGTTATCCTTATGGCAGCGAAGCTTCGTTTGTGCTGGCAATGCTTAATAGTTTATCAGCCAAACGACCAGAACTACCCGACGCGGTCAAGTCCCTGCTTCGTGATGAACAACTCAAGGCGGCTGCACAGGCTTTTGCTCAGGCCGAAAATGGGATAGTAGTCTTTGGAAGTGAAGGCACCAGCTTTGAAACCAGCCAGGCGCTGGCGCAAGCTTGCACTAACTTACTCTTGGCGACTGGTCATGTTGGTAAACCTAATAATGGGTTACTCGGTGTTTGGCCGAGAGCCAACGACCAGGGTGCATGGGATATGGGTTTCCGTCCTGAAGCAGATCTGGCGAAGGCTCTTCAGGATACCCAGTTCTTGTATGTCGTTGCGGCTGATCCAGCGGGCGATGACCCGGCTTTAGCAGGGGCAATGCAGGCACAATTTACAGTGGTACAAGACCTTTTCTTGACCCAGACTGGGATGCTGGCAGATGTGGTCCTGCCTGTCCAATCGTATATCGAGCGCCAGGGAAGCTTCACCAGCGGTGAGCGGCGCGTTCAATGTTACTATCCCGCAATTCCGGAGCGGCAAGCTAGCATGCCTGATTTTGCCGTTGTTGCCCGCATAGGGCAGCGTCTGGATATTGCCCTGGAAGGGCGTTCAGCAGCGCGCGTGATGGATAAGATTGCCGCTCATATACCAGCCTATTCGGATGTCAATTATGGCCGTCTGGCCGAAGTGGTTGAACAATGGCCAATCGTGGGGCGCGGTGATTTGTATTATGGCGGGACAACCTACGAAAATAAACAGGGGTTGGGCGTGCAGTTGGCGCCAGCTGCCCAAAAGGGACAACCAATCTCCATGGAATGGGTTAAGCTTCCTGACCAAACCTTGCCGGACGGGTTGGTCGGCGTCCCCATTACTTTGCTGTATGACCGGGGAACAACTTTACTGCCATCCGAGTTGCTGCACCAGCGTATCGCTGTGCCACATGTGCTCCTGCATCCCGATGATGCCCGGAAATTGAAAGTTAATCAGGGGACATCGGTGGAAGTCTCAACAGGTGGAGCACATGTGCTGGTAACAGTGCAACTGAATGATACAGTTCCCATTGGTGTAGTGCTGGTGCCACGCAGCCTGGGTATACCGCTCAATGGGCCTGCGGTAGTGACGATCCAGGTAGCTGAAAAGATGGCTGCCTAAAATGACGATGAGGAAACCATGGAAGCTGCTTTGATCTGGGAATGGATCATTAAATCACTCATCTTGATCGTGATTATGCTGGCAGGTTTTGCTTACCTGACCTTCTACGAACGCCGGGTCCTGGCTCGCTTGCAAGTACGCATTGGACCTAACCGGACTGGACCCGGAGG
>CAYXDC010000044.1:19745-25874 GCA_964463505.1 uncultured Anaerolineaceae bacterium | reverse complement strand
GCACGCCCAACAACCCCCATCCTCCAACCAAGTGCGTAAGTCCTAAATTGGTGATCCTATGCATCATTCGATTGAAGTCGAGCAACTCTCGTTTGCATACCCGGACGGGCATCCAGCGCTGGATCGTGTCTCCCTGAAAATTGAGCCTTGTGAGAAGGTCGCTCTGGTGGGGCCAAATGGAGCTGGAAAATCGACTCTAATCCTGCACCTAAATGGTATCTTGCAGGGGCAAGGGCAGGTGCAGGTATGCAGCTTGCCGGTGAATGGCAAAACCCTGGGCCGCATTCGGGGAATGGTTGGGTTGGTCTTTCAGAACCCGGACGATCAACTTTTTTCACCCACAGTGTATGATGATGTGGCTTTTGGGCCGCTCTACCAGGGTCTGGCTGTGGCTGAAGTCAGGCAACGCGTGCAGGAAGCGCTGGCAGCAGTGCAGATGCAGGAGTATACCAGGCGCGTTTCCCACCATCTGAGTATGGGCGAGAAGAAGCGCATTGCGATTGCCACGGTGCTCTCCATGCAGCCGGAAGTGTTGGTGCTGGATGAGCCGACCGCCGGGCTGGACCCGCGCGCCCGCCGCAGCCTGATCCGTTTGCTGGATGAGCTGCCGCTTACCATGCTTGTCTCCACCCATGACCTGCACATGGTGAAAGAATTGTTCCCGCGCATGGTGATCATGGACGGTGGGTGTATTGTGGCGGATGGGCTGACGGATGATCTATTAAAAGACGAAGCGTTGCTGTTAGCTCATGGCCTGGAGCGGCCTTGAACGACAGGTTTACCTAAATAAAGAACCGTGCTGTTCCTGATCTGGGGCAGCACGGTATTGTTTTGGGCGATTGTTGAGAGCTAGTCTGCGGGAAGAGCTTCTTTTTCCAGCCCGGCTGCCTGACGCAGCAGATCGGTTTTATCAGTCTTCTCCCAGGGCAGGTCCAGGTCGTCGCGGCCAAAGTGCCCGTAGGCAGCGGTCTGCTGGTAGAGCGGGCGGCGCAGCTTCAGGTCGCGGATGATGGCGCCGGGGCGCAGGTCGAAGGTTTCATTGATCAAACGGGCGATGTTTTCATCTGAAATGCGCCCGGTGCCAAAGGTTTCGACATTGATGCTCAGCGGATGGGCCACACCAATGGCATAGGCCACCTGGATCTCACAGCGATCAGCCAGGCCAGACGCAACCACGTTTTTAGCAGCCCAGCGAGCTGCATAAGCTGCCGAGCGGTCTACCTTGGTCGGGTCCTTACCACTAAAGGCGCCGCCGCCGTGACGGCCCATGCCGCCGTAGGTGTCCACGATTATCTTACGCCCGGTCAGTCCTGAGTCGCCCAGTGGGCCGCCAATCACGAAGCGCCCGGTGGGGTTGACATAATATTTGATCTCATCATCGACCATTTCAGGAGGCAGGACGGGCAGGATTACATGCTCGATCACAGCCTTGCGAATATCTTCCTGGCTGATTTCTGGAGCGTGCTGGGTGCTCACCAGGACGGTATCCACCCGGGCAGGCAGCCCATAACGGTATTCAACCGTCACCTGCGATTTGCCATCTGGGCGCAGCCAGGGCAGCTTGCCGTTTTTACGCACCTCACTGAGCCGGCGGGTGATCTTATGGGCCAGGTAGATCGGCATAGGCATCAACTGCTCGGTTTCATTACAGGCATATCCGAACATCATGCCCTGATCACCAGCCCCAATGGCATCTACTTCTGCTTCGCTCATATCGCCAGCTTTAGCTTCCATTGATTTGTTGACGCCCAGCGCGATATCTGCCGACTGGCGGGCAATGGCGACCAGCACACCACAGGTATTGCCGTCCATGCCTTTATCGCTGCTGTCGTAGCCGATCTCATTAAGCACCTTGCGTACCAGCTCATCATAGTTGATCAATGCATTGGTGGTGATCTCTCCCAGCAACACCACGAAGCCGGTCTTGGTGGCTGTTTCGCAAGCGACGCGCGAGAACGGGTCCTGCTTCAGGCACGCATCCAGGATTGCGTCACTGATCTGATCGCAAATCTTGTCGGGATGGCCTTCTGTCACTGACTCTGAAGTAAACATCAAGCTATCTGCATTCATAAAGGTTGTATTCATAGAGTACCTCCATAAAAAATATCGCCCCATCAATACTCGAAAGGGCAATACGCAAATTACGGTACGGTCGCCCTCTCATCTCCCAGAACCTCCGTCTGTCGGAATTAGCACCGTACGCTGTAAGAACAGTTAGCGTGGTTGCCGAGGTTTCATAGGGCCGGTCCCTCCACCTCTCTGGATAAGAGTGCCGTTAGGGGCTATTGAATTGTGGCGGGGATGATACCATGATTGACAAAGGCTGTCAAATCATGGCGCGTTTGGTGCTGAAACTGTCAGGCTTGAAATATCCAGACGATCAGGTAATAACCAATGACCGCTGCCCACAACCAGGAGTCGATGCGATCGAAGATACCGCCGTGACCGGGCAGTAGATTCCCGGAGTCTTTGGCGCCTACCTGGCGTTTGATCATGCTCTCGCCGAGATCGCCCAATGGGGTGAGCAAACTGAGCACCAGACCCATGAGCGCGCCGTTCAGGGGGGTCAGCTCAGGCACGGATGCTCCCCAAGACAGGTAGAGCCAGACCAGTAGGGCCGTGCCAGGAATGGAAGCCAGGATGCCTCCCAGGTAGCCTTCCCAAGTCTTAGCTGGGCTCAGGCGCGGGCTGAGTTTGTGCTTGCCAAAGCGTTTGCCAATAAAATACGCCCCCGTATCCGCAAGCCACACGGCTGGGAGTACGGTCAATACCCACCACATACCTCCGGGCAGCTCGCGCAGCAAGATTAAATAACTGCCGATCCAACCCAGGTACAGCGCACCTGCAAGCGTGATGCTGAAATCGGTGCCAGCCTGGGAGCGGCCGCGTTCGAAATCCACCAGATGAAAAGCCATAGCCCCCAGAATTATCAGGCTAATTGCCCAGCCAGAGTCTGCCGGACCAAAAATGTAGCGCACTGTCACCAGGAGCAGAGTTCCGGCAGTAATTAAAAAGCCCGCGGGGTGATACCCGCCGGCTCGAAATAGCCGGGCAAATTCCGGCGCTGCCAGACCGAGCATCAAGGCGATGAGAGCAAAATACCAGAGTCCTCCCAGCACGATGACAGCCAGGCCCACTGGCAGCAGCACCGCTGTTACCAGGGCGCGTTTAACCAGCATGTTGGGTCAGGTCTCTTTCTGCTTGAGATACACGCCCAAAACGCCGTTCACGGTGGCTGAATTCGGATAAGGCCAGGCGCAACTGTTCTTTGTCAAAATCGGGCCAGTAGGTGGGTGTGAAATACCACTCGCAGTAAGCGCCTTGCCAGATCAAGAAATTACTGCCGCGCAATTCACCTGAGGTACGGATGATCAAATCGGGATCGGGGACTCCGGCGGTAAATAAGTATTGGCTGACCATCTCATCGGTCACTTCATCTGGCTGAACGCCATCCTGAATGATGCGCTGGATGGCGCAGATGATTTCATCTCGCCCGCCGTAATTAAAGGCGACATTCAGTACCAGGCGGTCATTTCCGTGTGTATATTCAACCGCATGGAGCACTTTGTCGCGCAACATAGGGTCCAGCCGGTCCAGACGGCCGATATGCCTGAGCTGGACTCCCTGATCATAGAGTTCCTGCAGCTCTTTGTCGATCACATCCTCCAGGATGTGCAATAAGCCCTGAACCTCTTCGGTGGGCCGCCCCCAATTCTCGGTGGAAAAGGCATAAATGGTCAGGTACTGGATGCCAAATTCGATGGAAGCTTCGATGATCCGGCGCAAATTCTCTGTGCCAGCGCGATGTCCAGCCAAGCGCGGCAAACCACGCCCCAATGCCCACCGACCATTACCATCCATAATGATGGCGATATGCGTAGGAACTTTTTCGGGTAGATCGTGCTCGTCCTGCGAATTCATCGTAGTTGTGTTTACCACTTTAGACTTCGAGGATCTCCCTCTCTTTGCGCTCGCCAATGAGGGTGATATCTGAGATATATTTGTCGGTCAATTTTTGTAAATCTTCTTCGCCACGCTCGAGGTCATCTTCGGAGATCATTTTTTCCTGCTCAAACTCACGCAGGTCTTTGATGCAATCCCGGCGAACATTGCGGGCGGCAACCCGGGCTTCTTCTACCCGAGCATGGACCACTTTTACCAGCTCGCGCCGCCTATCTTCTGTCAGAGGCGGCAAAATCAGGCGGATAGCCTTTCCGTCGTTATTGGGATTCAACCCCAGATCAGAAGCCAGGATCGCCCGCTCGATTGTTTTTAATGAGGCTGCGTCAAATGGGCGAATCAATAGCTGGCGCGCTTCTGGTACGCTGATCGTGGCAAGCTGAATGAGGGGTGTTGGATTTCCGTAGTATTCAACCAACATACGTTCTACTAAGGCCGGGTTTGCTCGGCCTGTACGGATGCCTGATAGGTCTTCCTCAAGCGACTGGATTGCGCCTTTCATGCGGTTTTCGGCTTCCTGGTGTACTTCTTTGAGCATGAATGCCTCCACAACGCTGTGGTCGGCGTGGGGATGCCCCACCCGGCCCCAAAAATACGCTTATCCTATATAGGATACTCGAAAATTGATTGAGCGAAAAGGGGGAAAAACAGCCCCGGCTCAGCCTGTGAACCGGGGCAATCTGTGACGAGTATCTACTGCGCCACTTTGTTTTAGTTAATTAATGTGCCGGTCTTTTCACCATGCAGCGCCAGACGCAAAGACTCGGGATTCCATAGATTTAAGACCAGGATGGGCAGGTTGTGTTCCATACACAGCGTGATGGCAGTGGTATCCATCACTTCCAGACGGCGGTTGATGGTATCCATATAGGTCAGATGCTCAAAGCGGACTGCATTCGGGTTGGTCTTGGGATCGGAGTCGTATACCCCATCGACTTTCGTAGCTTTGATTACCACTTCAGCGCCAATTTCCATGGCCCGCAAGGCGGCTGCGGTATCGGTGGAGAAAAATGGGTTACCGGTGCCTCCACCTAAAATAACCACGCGGCCTTTCTCTAGATGGCGGATGGCTCGGCGGCGAATATAAGGTTCGGCGACGGCGTGCATCTCAATCGCCGATTGCACGCGAGTTACCAGCCCTCTGCGTTCCATGGCATCCATCAGCGCCAGGGCGTTCATCACCGTGCCCAGCATACCCATATAGTCGGCGGTGGCGCGGTCCATTCCGCGGTCCAGGCCGCGCTTCCCGCGCCACAGATTGCCAGCACCGATCACAATGGCGACGTCAATCCCCATATCGTGGACCTCGTGAACGCGCTCGGCAACATCTTCTGCGCGCAGAGGATCTATGCCAAAATTTCCATCCCCAGCCAGAGACTCCCCGCTCAGTTTTAGCAAGATACGTTTGTATTTCAATCCATTTTCCATTGAGCAGCTCCTTTCCCGAGTAAGGTCGGGGGTTAGAAAAAGGACCAACCCGTTGGGGTTGGTCCGAATATAGTTACGATTACTTGGTGCTTTCACCCAGTTCCCAGCGGGTGAAACGCCGGATGATGATGTTTTCGCCGATGGCGGCGACGTTTTGCATCAAGAGCTGCTCAATTTTTACACCTTCGTCACGGATATAGGACTGGCGCAGCAAGACAACCTCGTCTTTGAATTTCTCCAGCCGTCCATCGATGATCCGGTCATGGATGGCAGCGGGTTTACCTTCCTCGATCGCCCGGTTGCGGGCAATTTCGCGCTCGCGTTCCAATTCACTTTCGGGAATGTCTTCGGCGCGGATGTAGCGCGGGGCGGCGGCGGCAATTTGCAGGGCGATTTCGTGAGCAAAGGTGCGGAAGGCTTCAGAGCGAGCCACAAAATCGGTCTCGCAGTTGACTTCCACCATCACTCCCACGCGCCCATTGCCATGGGAATACAACTCTAGCATACCTTCGGAAGCGTCCCGGTCAGCGCGCTTGGCTGCGGTTGCCAGGCCTTTTTCGCGCAGATAATCGACTGCTTTATCGAAATCTCCGCCCGCTTGCTCCAACGCTTTGCGGCAATCCAAGATGCCGGCTGCAGTTGCTTCACGTAATTCTTTGATCTGTTCGGTAGTGATCGCCATGATTATTCTTCTGCCTCTTCGTCGTCATCTTCGTCGTCATCTTCGTCGTTCTCTTCGTC
>CAYXDC010000044.1:0-19645 GCA_964463505.1 uncultured Anaerolineaceae bacterium | reverse complement strand
TCTTCGTCGTCATCTTCGTCGTTCTCTTCGTCATCGTCTTCATCGTCATTATCGTCGTCTTCGATTTCTTCATCGACAAGGAGCTCAGGAATATCGAGCTCAAGCCCAACCACACTATCGACATCGAGATCTACTTCATCTTCGCTCTCGATTTCGGTGCGGGGAGCCGGACGTGAAGTGATTTTTGCCAGGGTGGCGGCGCCGAGCAGCTCTTCATCAGACAGTTCGTCTTCTTCTATCGCAGGCAGCCCAGGCAGCGGAACCTCTACAAGGCGTTCCTCTTCAGCCAGGTCCTTACGCATGGCTTTGCCTTCCAAAACGGCGTCAGCCATCTTGCCCACCAGAAGTTTGATGGCGCGGATAGCGTCATCATTGGAGGGAATGACATAGTCAATCGGAGTGGGATCGCAGTTGGTATCCACCATGGCCACGATGGGCAGCTTTAATAAGTTGGCTTCGTGGATTGCAGTTACTTCGCGGTGGATATCGACGATGAATAGCATTTCAGGCAACCGGGCGAGTTGGCGGATACCGCCCAGACGCGTCTCCAGGCGCTCAATCTTGCGAGTCAAGATCAGGGCTTCCTTTTTGGTGATGCGCTCAAAGTCTCCGTGGTCGCGCATTTTTTCCAGGCGCTCCAGCTCATTGATCCGCTGGCGGATGGTGCGCCAATTGGTGAGCATGCCACCCAGCCAACGCTGAGTGACATAGGGCATCCCACAGCGCATGGCCTCGGCCTGGATAGTTTCCTGTGCCTGGCGTTTGGTGCCCACAAACAGGATTGTTCCACCTTCAGAAACGGTATCGCGCACCAAGGCATAAGCCTGTTCAAGGCCTTTGACCGTTTTTTGCAGATCAATGATGTGGATGCCGTTGCGTTCGGTGAAGATGTAGGGTTTCATCTTCGGGTGCCATTTGTGGGTGCGATGCCCAAAATGTACACCGCTTTCAAGAAGCGCTTTCATAGGGATAATGGCCATCAGATATTCTCCTTTGCGTTATACTTCCGCCCCCTTCATCCCTGCCGGAGGCCGCGGCCACGGCACGCAAGGCAGGTCGAGAGGCGTGTAAGATATTGGCCTCAGGCGAGGCGCAATGTCTCCCGCCTGGGGCGGGAGCGGACAGTAGTATATCATGCGCCTTATAGTTTCGTCCAGAGGATATTTTGTGCGGTAAAATCCTGCTATGGATCAGGCATCACTGACACACGCACTGGCGGGACTGCCCATGGGCTTGCTTCAGTATCACCCACAAATCGGGTCAACCAATGATGAGGCAGCGCGACTGGTACAGGCTGGCTGCCCTGATTTATCTTTGATTATTGCCGATGAGCAAACGGCGGGGCGCGGGCGCATGAACCGGCGCTGGTTCACTCTACCGGGGGCCGCGCTGGCCTTTAGCCTGGTGCTGAAACCGCAACCTGGCTGGTTACAGGCAGATGCACAGGCGAATGAAGCGATCTTGCCGCGCCTGACGGCGCTGGGGGCGCTGGCAGTCTGCCAGGTTTTACAGGATCGCTATGATCTGGCGGCCCAAATTAAATGGCCGAATGATGTACTGGTAAACCAGCGCAAGCTGGCAGGTGTGCTGGTGGAAACATCCTGGGAAGGTGATCAGTTCCACGCTGCGATCCTGGGGATTGGTTTGAATATTGCACCGGTTGCAGTACCTCCTTTATCTGATCTGCTCTTTCCAGCGACGAGCCTGGCTGACTGTCTGACAGATCCACTGGAAGAGGTGGACCGGCTGAGCCTGCTGAGAGATATCCTGGAGCAAATCTTGTTCTGGCGAAAGAATATTTCGAGTGTAGAATTTATGCAAGCCTGGCGTGCGCGATTGGCTCTGCGTGGCGAATGGATATGGATTGTGCCGGCGCAGATCCAAGTTGGCTTGCCTCAGGCGGACGCATCTCCAAGAGGAGAGAAATACCGGATTCTGGATTTAGAAATGGATGGCAGCTTGCGGGTAGAGAGTGAATCCGGCGTTGTGCGGCAGTTATTATCAGCAGAAATTCATCTTCGACCACTCTGATCGAATTTGTGACACGAACGGCCATCCGATACCAGGTTTTTGTGGAGGTACCACATGCTAGATGATTTTCGCAGCCAGGCCGACACACCTTTTTTTGATGAAGACGCCCAGCCGGATTATGAGAACTACGAGACTCAGACGCGGCGTGAATTCCTGGGCATGACCCCCGTTCAGCGTTTTGTGATTGCCATCATGCTATTGCTGATCACGTTGCTGTTGAGCACGTTTTGCTTGCTGGTAACCGGCAAAGTGACTTTTCCCGGCTGAGGAATTGTTGCTGAGGCAAACAGGGCGATCCTGATTGACCGCCCTGTTTCGATTACCGGTTTACTCTTCGCTGGCTCCCACCTGGCGCAGGTCTGCATCTGCGATGCGGGCCAGGGAAGCCACGCTGTTGCCTTCACCTACATCCATCAAACGCACGCCGCGCGCTGAACGCCCAGACTGGCTGATCGCCTGAACTTTGGTGCGCAGTACAATCCCATTGGCAGAGATCATGGTCACATCATCGGCAGACTGTACCACGCGTGCCGCGGCAATATTCCCTATGATGTCCAGCGCTTTCTTATCAATGGTTTGTACGCCGCGCGTGGCGCGCCCTTTGACGGGATATTCATCGAGTGGAGTGCGTTTACCGTATCCGCCGGTTGTCACCACCAGCAGGTAACCATCCTGCTCAACCACCTCCATGCTGGTGAGTTCATCATCATCATCCAGGCGAATGGCGGTTACCCCAGCCGCGGTGCGGCCCATGGGGCGCACCTGCCGTTCAGAGTAGCGCAGTGCCTGGCCCAGTTCTGTGACCAGGATGATGTCATCGTTGCCATGAGTCAGGCGCGCCCAACCAAGCTGATCATTTTCATCTAAATTAATCGCAATCAGTCCCGACGGGCGTACTGACTCCAGCTCGGATAGGGGCAGACGTTTGATCCGCCCGCGGCGGGTAGCCATAATACAAAAATCAGTCTGTCCAAATTGAGGAACGGCGACTGCTGCAGTAATGGTTTCGGCGGGACCCAAAGCGAGGATATTGACAACCGGTACACCTCGCCCCGTGCGATCGGCCTCCGGGATTTGGTAGGCTTTGACGGAGTAAACCTTGCCTTTGTCGGAGAAGAACAACACGGTGTTGAGGGTATTGGCCGGTAGGATGATCAAAACCTCATCTTCTTCCTTCGTCTGGTGCCCGGTAACACCCCGCCCACCCCGCCCCTGGGCACGAAAAGCTTTGGCCTGTACGCGTTTAATGTAGCCACGCTGGGTCAGGCTGACCAAAACGGCCTCATCACGCACCAGCTCAGCTTCATTGAAAACATCTGATGCGCCATGGGCAATTTGTGTGCGGCGTTCGTCATCGTATTTTTCGATGACATCATCTAGGTCCGTTTTGATGAGCTCCAGTACTTTGGCAGGGCTGTTTAGAATTTCTTCCAGGAAAGCAATTCGCTCTAAAGTCAGGCGCTGTTCATCCTCGATTTTTTGGCGTTCCAGGGCTGCCAGGCGGCGTAGCTGCATATCCAGAATGGCCTGAGCCTGGCGCTCAGATAAGTTAAAGCGAGTTACCAGGCGTTCCTTGGCGATATCGGCATCGGGCGATTGGCGAATGGTAGCGATAACATCGTCCAGGTTGGCCAGAGCGATCAATAATCCGGCCAGGATATGGGCGCGTTCGCGAGCGCGTGCGAGTTCATATTCCGAGCGGCGCACAATCACCACCCGGCGGTGCTCAATGAAAATCTGCAATGCGCGTTTCAGGGTCAGCAGGCGTGGTTCGCCATCGATCAGGGCCAGCATTTGAACCCCAAAGGTGGATTGCAGGGGAGTATATTTGTAAAGCTGGTTTATGATTTTATGAGGTTGGGCGCCGCGGCGTAACTCAATCACAATGCTCATTCCGCGCCGGTCCGACTCGTCACGCAGATCTGATATATCATCCAGGCGACCACTACGCGCCAGCTCGGCAATGCGCTCGATCAGTGTGGTTTTATTGATCTGGTAGGGGATTTCAGTGATGACAATCCGGAAACGTTCGCGGGTTAATTCTTCAATATGGGCGGCGCCGCGCAGCACGATGCGGCCGCGACCGGTGCTGTAGGCCTGTAAGATACCCTCTGACCCAACGATGATGCCTCCCGTTGGGAAGTCTGGCCCGGGAACCAGCTTGAGCAGTTCTTCAACCGAAATATCGTCAATGCGATCATACTGGTCGATGATATATTGGATCGCGCGCCCCAATTCGCCTAAATTATGGGGGGGGATGTTTGTGGCCATACCCACTGCAATCCCCGAAGAGCCATTAAGCAGCAGATTGGGCAAGCGAGCTGGTAAAACGACCGGTTCTTGCAGCGAACCGTCAAAGTTATCGGTGAAGTCAACGGTATTCCGGTCAATATCCGTTAACATTTCCTCGGCCATGCGGGAGAGGCGCGCCTCAGTATAACGCATGGCTGCCGGCGCATCCCCATCGATCGAGCCAAAGTTGCCCTGTCCCTCGACCAGCATATAGCGCATGGAAAAATCCTGCGCCAGGCGCGCCATGGCTTCGTATACGGCTGAATCGCCATGCGGGTGGTATTTACCCAACACATCCCCCACGATACGGGCGGATTTCTTATAGGAGCTATTGGCACGGATACCCATTTCGTGCATGCCGAATAAGATGCGCCGGTGAACAGGTTTAAGACCATCTCGAGCGTCTGGCAGGGCGCGCGAAACAATGACCGACATGGCATAATCCAGGTAGGCCGAACGCATTTGCTCGTCGATATTGACTGATTGAATTGAACCGATGTCCATAGAATGTCCTTCACCTTGTGCATAAAAAATGCGCCAGCTGTGTGGACGCATCCTCTTCTATTATACCCCGCGAAACGAGGGAATGCCGCAGCAGGTGCGGTAAGCTTCATTTATAGGTTTAGGACTAACGCACTTAGCTGATTTCCGCTGAACTGTGTAACTCCTGAGGTTTTAAACGCTGAACAGAGATATGAGATCAGCGGACCGCAGGGGTGAGTGGGTTCGGGTTAATGAGGATCAGGCGGTCTGCTGAACAGGCCGCCTGATCACTGACGGAAGGAAAGAAATATTTGTTGGGGAAGCAGATTTATTTGGCCTGCAAATACTGGTGGATGGCAGCGGCAGACCGGCGCCCGGCAGCCACTGCCGTTACAACCAGGTCCGGGCCGGTGACATCATCGCCACCCGCAAACACACCGGGACGGGTGGTAGCACCGGTTTGTGAGTCGGCAACAATCAGTCCCCATTTTTGGGTTTTCAGATCGGGGGTGGTTTCTCCGATGATCGGATCAGGCCAGTAACCTAGAGCCAGGACAGCCGTATCGGCCTCTAGGATAAAATTGGAGCCTTCGACTGGGAACGGCTTCCGCCTGCCTTTGGCATCTGGCTCACCCAGCTCCATGCGGATACATTCGATCTGCGCCAGGTGTCCATTCTCACCGGCGATGAAGCGGATAGGTTGGGTGAGAAACTGGTAGTTAGCGCCTTCTTCACGAGCAAGATTGCGATCTTTCTTACCACCGGGCATTTCATTTTCGGTGCGCCGATACAGACAAGTAACCTCATCAGCACCCAGGCGCAGCGCAGTACGCAGGCAGTCGGAGGCGGTGTCGCCACCGCCAATTACCGCCACTTTTTTGCCAAGCTCGGGACGCGCGGCCAGCTCAGCGGGCAGATACTCGCGATCCACATTGCCGCGCATCAGGAATTCAGTTGCTTTGTATACGCCCGGCAGGTCTTCACCAGGTACTTCCATAGGCGCATCCACCTCGGAGCCCACGCCGACAAAAACAGCCTCAAAGCCTTCACCAAACAAATCGTCAATCGTCTTGTGCTTGCCGATATAGGTCTCGGGTTGGAAATCCACGCCCGCTTCCTGCAGATCGCACACACGGGCAAATACCACATTCTTGGGCAGTTTGAAGTTGGGGATGCCATACAGTAATAATCCGCCCGGAGCTGGCTTGGATTCATAGATCGTGATGGCGTGCCCCTGCTGGACAAGCTGCTCCGCGCATGCCATCCCCGCTGGTCCAGCGCCTACAATTGCCACACGCTTACCGCTGGGCGTTCCGACCGGTATATGAGTATGACCTTGTTGGCGTTCATAATCCGCCACGAAGGCTTCCAGTGCGCCAGTCATCACCGGCGCGTGCAGCTTGTTGCGCACACAAGAGCCCTGGCAAAGCTGCTCATGCGGACAGACTCGCCCACATATTTCGGGCATTGAGCTAGTTTGGCGGTACAATTTAGCCGCTTCAAGGAATTGCCCCTGTTCGATCAACCACATGGCAGAAGGTATGTCGTTGTGCACCGGGCAGGCTTGCACACAAGGGGCAGGGTCGGGACAATGAATGCAGCGCGAGGCTTCGAGCATAGCCTGCTGTGCATCCATGGAAATCACGACATCATCAAAATCGCAGACACGCACCTCAGCCGGACGGATCTTCAAGTCTGCTGAAGGGATTTTCATACGTGCTTTACGGTCGATGGCCAGAGCTTCGCTGGGGACGGTTTGCATAAAATTACCTCCGTGAGCAGTGTCCTACTCGTATGAGTAGATAATAATGATAAAAGTGGTTTAATTTAAGTCTCAAACGTCACATCTTCTTGTGACGGTTGTCACTGATGAAAGTAAGAATTTCTTAAGCTGCGTCCTGAAACTATTTTAGACCTGGTTCGTGTACTTAAGTGAGCGATGGCAGATCACGATCTTGAACAACTGCTCTACCAACGTGCTCGTCGTGGCGACGATACTGCCTTTGCTCAACTGGTTGAGATCACGGCGCCGCGCCTGTATGGCGTCGCCCGGAGGATTACGGGGAACCCGGATGCAGCACAAGCCATCGTTCAAGAAAGCTATGTGCGCACCTGGATTGCCTTACGCAGTTGGAGGATGGCCAACCGTCCAGATGAGGATCGTCCATTTTTTGCTTATCTGGTCAAGGTGGCGGTAAATCTGGCGCGTGATCAGTGGCGCAGAGAGCAAGTGCTGGAATTTACCGGGTTGGATGATCTGGAGGATGTGCTGCCAGACAGCGAGGCTGGCCCGGAAATGCAGTTCCAGCAAAGCGAACTTAAGCAATCTCTGGCGCAAGCTGTAGCCAAGCTGCCAGCCGGATATCGGGCGGTAATTGTCTTGCGCTATGATGCAGGATACAGCTATGATGAAATCGCTAAAACCCTGGGGCTGCCGGTGAATACGGTGCGCACGCACTTGCGCCGGGCCAAGGCTCAGCTTCGCCAGGTTTTGGTAGCAAAGGAGGTTGGCGAGTGAACCAAGGAACTGAAAAACCGCAGGTAGATAACCTGGATCGAATGCTGGCTAATTTGCCGGGTGATGAAATGCCGCCATTTCTGGTGCCGGCGATCCTGAAGGTGATCGAGCATCAGCGCCGGAAGCGCGAACGAGTGCGCCTGGGTCTGGGTTCGATCCTTACCACTGCTGGAGCGATCATGGTTTACCCGATCCTGCCCGGCTTGCTGACTGAATTTTCTCCACCTGAATCGGGACTGACAGTGACATTAACCATGCTCAATCAGGCGCTGGCTGGAATCGAAATCTGGTTCGGTTCCATGAACCACGAGCTGAGCGGTCTTCAGGCAGCATTCTACGGAAACCTTGACCTGTTGGCCTGGATGGGCCTGGCCAGCCTGGCCAGTGGTTGCGCAATGACGCTGGGCGCTCTGTTGCCACACAATGAGTTAGATCGTTGGAAATCAAGTTAAGGGAGTGTGTTGTGAAGCGTTGGCAATTTGTGATCGTTCTATTGGTGATTGTTTCGACTGTTATCCTGGCCGGCAATTTCGTCTTTGATTGGCAGAGCAGTAATTGGCTGAAATTCCCTTCTGAGCAATTACACCCTTCAGATCGGTTGTGGGAGCGGTTAAGGCCTGGGTCAGGGTCATTTTCTGCTGCGGCTACTATCGGAGGGCTGCTTTCACTGTCCCTGGCTGGGATCATGTTATTGGTCAGTTTCCCACGACAGATCAAACGCATGCATCTGGCACTCCTGCAACAACCAGTGCAGTGGCTGCGATTGGCTGCGTTGGGCCTTCTGGCGCTGCTCCTGGCAGCCATACTGGGAGTAACGGCATCGATCAGAATGCTCACTTTGCCGTTGACCTTTTTTGTGGCGGCGATTTTATTTCTGGCTGTTGTCTTTGGGATGACTACACTGGCTTTTACACTGGGCCGCTGGCTGCTGCAGCGCGCTGGATGGGAATATTTATCGCCTGTTTGGGCGTTCCTTTTGGGTTTGTTGATTTTATTTGGGCTCAGCGAGATTCCCTACCTGGGATTATTTGCCAGACTGGTTATTACCTCGCTGAGTGTTGGTGTGGTATTAACCTCGCAATTTGGGAGTGGGCGAGCCTGGGATCTTTCGGTGTTGAATGATTAACGTAACAGGTTTGAAACAATTATTCTCCAGACGCAAAACTTCGATGTCCTTGATCGCGGTCGCTGTGTTAGCGATTGCGGTTTTGGCGGTGAGTCTCTTGCAGGCGCGCGGCGCCAGTGCAGATTTGCAGTATGAAACAATTGTGCGCGGCGATTTGACGCAATGGGTGGAAGCCTCAGGTCAGGTGCGCGCCCAGCAGAGCGCAGAATTGGTATGGAAAACTTCGGGCACGGTGGGCTCCACCGCGGTTGAAGCGGGCCAGCAAGTTGAGGCTGGACAGGTTCTGGTGGCCATCGAGAGATCTTCCCTGCCGGGAAGCGTCATCCTGGCCCAGGCCGACCTGGTGAGCGCTGAGAGGGCTCTAAGTGATCTGAAGGCTTCCCAGCTTCAGCAGGCGCAAGCGATGAAAGCGCTTGATGAGGCGCGCCAGGCATTAGAGGATGCCCAAAATCCGCAGATGGCGCAGGCCGACGCACTTAATAAGGTGGCATTGGCCCAAAAAGAATTGGATGAAGCTGAGCGGCTGCTGGCGATCACGGCGACCCCTCCATCGGAAGATGCAATCAGCCAGGCATATGCAAATTTCTTGTTGGCTGAAAATGTCTACAATCGCACGCTTAGCGATTTGGAACGCATCCAAAAAAAGCTCGATAAGCCCGAAAGCGCGTACATGTTTTTTGAGAGCCGCCAATTATACAAACGGATTTTAGACGGCCTGGAGCAAAAAGAGATCCGCGACCGGCGTTCCTACGAAAAAGCACAGGAAAATTATCAGCGTCTTTTAGAGCCGGTTGATCCGCTGGACCTGGCCGTGGCGGAGGCCAATGTGGTAGCAGCCCAGGCGCGCCTGGAGGATGCTCAGCAGCATTGGGAGCGCATTCAGGATGGTTATAGCCCGGGAGAGCTGGCAGTTTTGGAGGCCCAGTTAAAGGACGCTGAACGTACCTGGAAGCGCTGGATAGACGGGCCAGATCCCGAGGATATCCTGGCGGCTGAAGCCCGGGTGGCAGCCGCTCAGGCTGTCTTGAACCAGGTTCAAGTCAGCGCACCATTCAGCGGCGTTGTCACACGCCTGGATACACGCGTTGGCGACCAGGTGCGCTCAGGAACAGTTGCCTTGCGGATGGACGATTTATCCCACCTTTATGTAGACGTGCTGGTTTCGGAAATTGACATTAATCAAATTCGAGTTGGGCAGCCGGCAGGTCTGACTTTTGAGTCTGTGCAAGCTCTGCCTGATGCGGTCGATGACGCTGAAAACAGTGCGGGCTTGTCTACTATACCTGAATATACCGGTCAGGTTGTCGAAGTGGCACGGGTTGGAATCCCACAAAATGATGTCGTACAGTACAAAGTTACGATTGAAATCGATCATCCAGATGAACAGATCCGCCCGGGGGTGAGTGCGGATGCCATGATCCTGGTCAATGAATTTCAGGATGTGGTGCAGGTGCCGAATCAAGCAGTACGCTTCCAGGGCACGCGGCGGATTGTATTTGTGGCTGGGCTGGGGCAACCCACGCCGGTGGAAGTGGAACTCGGAACGGTCTCAGCCCAATTTAGCCAGTTGCTTGCGGGGGATTTGCTACCTGGCGACCGAGTGGTGATCGATCCGCCGGAGTGGCTCTTGGATGAGACAGGCAATTAAATAGAATTTACGCAATTCAGGATCCTCCCACCGAGTGGGTAGGTCCGATAGTATTGGATCATTTGGCCGAGATGAAAGAGTTTCTCGGATTTATTTAGAAAGGTTGGAAGACGTAGATGAAAAAATGGATCATAGCTGGTTTGGTTGTAGCTGCAGTTGCGGCAGGGTTTTATTTTCTAGGTCCTTACCGCGCCCAACAGCAGGCTGCGCAAGCAGCTAATTTTGAAACCGTAAGCGCGGAAACAGGCAGCCTGACAGCCACGGTGGGGGCAACCGGGGTGGTGCGCGCTAACCAGACCGCTTACCTGGTGTGGCAAACCACCGGGACCGTTGCAGATGTGCAGGCAAGAGTGGGTGATGCGGTGGCGAAGGATGATATGCTGGCGGAGCTGGCTCTGACTTCGCTATCTCAGCAGGTGATCCTGGCGCAGGCAGAGCTGGTAACAGCCCAGCGGGCATTAGATGACCTGATGAATTCACAAATACAACAAGCCCGGGCTTTACAGGCGGTTGAGCAGGCTGAGCAAGCCCTGGAGGATGCTCAGAATCCAGAGTTAATCCAGGCGCGTGCTTTAGAGGCCATCGCAACTGCTCAAAAAGTGGTGGAAAATGCCGAACGGACTTATCGCTACAGCCAGACTCCGGCCAGTCAGAGCATGATTGATGAGGCGCAAGCGCAGGTCACCATTACCAAGGATAGCCTGGATCGTGCTCAAGAGCGCTTTGAGCCTTATGCCGGACGTCCGGAGGATAACCTGATCCGCGCGCAGTTGCAAAGCGAGCTATCAGCTGCTCAGCAGGTGTATGATGCCGCGGTGCGGCGTTTGAACAGTATGCAAGGGACCGCGAGTGCTACGGACCAGGCAGTTGCAGAAGCCAATTTGGTCTCGGCGCAGGCGCAATTGGAACAAGCCAAACGTGATTACGAGCGTATCAAAGATGGTCCGAACACGGCGGATGTCGCCTTGTTAGAAGCCCAATTGGATGATGCGCGGCGCGAGTGGGAACGCCTGAAGGATGGTCCTGACCCAGATGATATCCTGGCAGCTCAAGCCCGGGTTGCGGCAATCCAGGCGACCCTGGATATGGCGCGCCTGAAAGCGCCCTTCAGCGGCACCATCACGGTTGTAGATAGCAAGCCGGGCGATCAAGTATCTCCAGGCACGGCGGGTTTTCGGCTGGATGATCTATCGCATTTGTTGATTGATGTACAGGTTTCAGAAGTAGATATCAACAGCATCCGGGTTGGACAGGATGCAACCTTGACTTTCGATGCCATTCAGGATCAGGTATATAACGGGAAGGTGGTTGAAGTTGACCTGGTCGGTTCCATCAATCAAGGCGTGGTGGATTTCAATGTGACGGTTGAATTGACGAATGCTGATGAGGCGGTTAAGACTGGTATGACCGCGGCGGTCAATATCGTTTTTGAACAATTGGAAAATGTACTCCTGGTACCGAACCGTGCTGTACGCAGTCTGGAAGGCGAGCGCGTGGTGTACATCCTGAACAATGGCGCGTTGGCCCCGGTTGCGATCACTTTGGGGGCCTCGTCTGAAGCGTACAGCCAGGTGCTGGATGGCGACCTGCAGGTAGGGGATGTGATCGTGTTGAATCCGCCTACGGTCTTTGATACCAGTGGACCACCTCCGTTTGTAAGGAACCGCTAATGAGCGAGCATGTTATTCAGGCGACCAGCCTGACCAAAGTTTACAAGATGGGCGAGGTGGAAGTGCACGCTTTGCGTGGGCTTTCCACCACTATCGACCGGGGTGAAGCAGTGGCGATCATGGGTCCGTCGGGCTCAGGCAAATCAACGCTGATGAACATCATCGGCTGCCTGGACCACCCGACCTCGGGTGAATATATTCTCGATGGAGAGGATGTCTCGAACTTGAAAGACGATGAATTAGCCATTATCCGCAACCGGAAGGTGGGTTTCGTGTTTCAGAGCTTCAATTTGCTGTCGCGGACGAGCGCCCTGGCGAATGTGGAATTGCCCTTGCGTTATGCCGGGATGGCGTCCGGGAGGCGAGACCTGGCAAAGGCTGCGCTGGAATCAGTTGGTCTGGGAGATCGCATCCACCATCGTCCCAATGAACTCTCCGGGGGCCAGCAACAGCGTGTGGCTATTGCCCGGGCGTTGGTGAATAATCCCGCGATTATCCTGGCGGATGAACCGACTGGAAATCTGGACTCGACTTCTGGCAAGGAAATTATGCACATTTTGCTATCGTTAAACAAAGAGAGTGGTACTACGCTGATTATCGTTACGCACGACCCTGAAGTGGCTGCTCAAACCCAGCGTGTGATTCATATCCGGGATGGAATCGTGGAGGGACAGTCATGAACCTCTGGCAACCACTTGTGGAAGCGTTGGAAAGCTTGGCTGCGAACAAAATGCGCTCGATTCTCACCGTGTTGGGGATCGTGATCGGGGTAGCGGCAGTTATTGCCATGATCTCCATCGGGCGCGGCGCGGAGAGTACGATCACCGGCTCGATCCAGGGTATTGGCACCAACCTGATCTTTGTGTTTCGGGGCGGCTCAGAGGATGTGCGCAACCCACAGCCCATCACCACGGGCGATGCTGAAGCAATCGGTGATCCATTTCAGGCGCCCTCGGTGGAAATGGTTGCACCGCTTTTGCAGGGTAGTGGCCTCTATTCGTTTGGTGGAGAGACCTCGAATTCAACGATTGAAGCAGTTACACCTGCCTATGGTCCGGTGCGCAATAACGCAGTGACGGAAGGCGAGTTTATTACCGAGGAGCATATCCTGGGCCGGGCATCGGTCGTTGTGTTAGGGCCAGACCTGGCGGAGAAGTTGTTCGGAAGGTCACAAGGGGTGACCGGCGAGACGATCCGCATTGACGGGCATCCTTTCAGGGTGATCGGCGTATTGGAGTCGAAAGGCGGCTCGGCATTTTCCAACGAAGATGACCGGGGAGTAGTCCCGTTTAGCACCGCCCAACAGCGTTTGTTACGCCGCTCATCACGTGAGAATGTGGATATGTTGATGGTGCAGGTGGTCAGTGCTCAGGCAGTTCCGCAGGCAATGGAAGAGATCGCGCAAATCCTGCGCACCCGCCATCGCACAGCAGTCGGCGAGGATGACTTCACGATCCTGAGCCAGCAGGATTTTCTGGATACTGCCAGCACGATCACCAATGTGCTGACGATTTTCCTGGGCGGCGTAGCAGCAATTTCCTTGCTGGTGGGTGGAATTGGCATTATGAATATTATGCTGGTTTCGGTCACTGAGCGCACGCGCGAAATTGGCCTGCGCAAAGCGCTGGGAGCGCGACGATTGGATATTCTGGTGCAATTCCTCACCGAATCCTCAGTGCTCAGCCTGATCGGCGGGATCATCGGGATAATTCTAGGCTGGGCGCTCTCGTTTGGCGTGGGGCGGATTGCGGCTGCCAGTAATACTCCGATCGAGCCGACGATAGGCCTGGATATCGTGCTCCTGGCGACCTTGTTCTCCACTGCGGTGGGTTTATTCTTTGGGCTTTATCCGGCCAATCGCGCCGCCGGCCTGGAACCTGTTGAAGCTCTACGCTACGAATAGACCGCTCCGGCAGTTAGCTGGTGAGTAGAACACGCTGCGCTCTCAGGAAATTAGGGCGCAGCGTTTATTTTTCCTGTACGGATTGGTCGAGCCAGTCTAAATAATCGGCTGCACCGCCCAGGATGGGCAGGGCGATGATTTCAGGCACCTGGTAGGGATGGATAGCTTTTACTGCCGGAATGACTTGCTGATCGAGCAACTCAACGCGGGTCTTGACGATCAACAAGACTTCATGCTCTTGTTGCACAGCCTCTTGCCAGCGAAAGATCGATTGGACTTGCGCCAGAATATTGACGCAAGCAGCCAGTTGCTTTTCAACCAGATGGTTGGCAATTCGTTGTGCACTTTCCAGATCGGGTGTTGTGATCAATACAATGATCCTATCAGCGTTCATAAGGCGTTTACACTCCATGCATTAAGCGAAACCGGTGAAGTTGGATTGATTTTACCTGAGCCTGCATCGGTTGAGCATCCTACTGACTCTGAGCGCTTTTAAAATCCCTGGCTAACGGAAAATATGGGAAGCCTATGAGCCCTTTGAAGGAGGTTTCAGCGATGGTCATTAATCCCTATAATCTGAGGTAGAATCGATCATTGTGTTGGGGCGCTCTAAAAACTTTATACTCCTTGTGCCAGGAGATTTACTATGCAAGACTGGAGAATCCTGCTTACGGACGGACTCGAGCAGATAGGTCAAGAGCTGTTGCGTCGCGACTGCCAGGTGGATAACCGGGAAGGAATCTCAGCGGCTGACTTGCTAGACGTTATCGATCAGTATGACGCGATAATTGTGCGCGGGCGCACCAAAGTAACTGCGCAAGTGCTGCAGGCGGGGAATAAGCTGCGTGTAGTTGGGCGGGCTGGTGTGGGTGTGGACAATATCGACCTGGCTGCTGCTACCCGCCAGCACGTAACCGTGGTCAATTCTCCGATGGCGACTACCCTGGCAGTGGCTGAATATACATTGGGATTGATCCTGGCTCTTGCGCGTTCCTTGCCGCGCGCGGACGCGACGATGAAAGCGGGCCTGTGGTTAAAGAAGGAATTTCAGGGCATAGAAGTTCACAGTAAAATCCTGGGCGTGATTGGAATGGGACAGATCGGCAGTGCTGTTTCTCGCAGAGCAGCCGCAATGGGGATGCAGATTGTGGGCTATGACCCGCTAATCCCAGGCGACGAAATTGCCCATCGCGGTGCGGAACCGGTCAGCCTGGCAGAGTTATACCAAAGGTCAGATTTTATCAGTGTGCATGTGCCGTTGACCCCTGAAACGAAAGGTCTGCTAACCGGGCAGTCTTTTGCTCAAATGAAACGTGGGGTGCGTTTGGTTTGCACGGCGCGCGGCCACATAATGGATGAAACAACCCTCCTGGGTGCATTGGAGACTGGACAGGTAGCTGGCGCAGCCTTAGATGTGTTTGCCAGTGAGCCTCCGGGTCTCACCGGTTTGGTGTCGCATCCGAATGTGATTGCGACCCCGCATATCGCCGCTCAGACTATAGAAGCCCAATCACGGGCGGCTGATGATATTGCTCAGGAGGTATTGGCAGCCCTGCGGGGCGCCCCCCTGCGCTGGAGAATCGTCTAAGCCCGAACTTGCGCATCAATCAAACGGATTTGAAAGGCACGTAGTAATCCTATATGGAGGTTATCAATCAATGGAAAACAAGCTCAATCAACTGAAGACTATCTTGAACGAAGTGGCTGATCTGGGTGCGGCCGGCGCCTTGCTGGGCTGGGATCAGCAAACCTATATGCCGTCTGGCGCGGCAGAGGGACGTGGCAACCAGCTGGCCACACTGGGTCAGATCGCCCACATCAAGTTCACCTCAGATGAGGTGGGGCGCCTGCTGGATGAGCTGGAGCCGCAAGCCGGACAACTCGATCCAGATTCCGACGATGCACGGTTGATTAAAGTAACCCGGCGTGAGTACGATAAAAACACCAAAGTACCCACCGAATGGGTGGCGGAATTTGCCCGAGTGACGACCATGGCGCAGCAAGTGTGGCAGGAAGCCAGGGCCGAGAATGACTTTGCCAAATTCCAGCCTTATTTGGAAAAGATTATCGAATTGCGCCGCCAATACGCTGAAATCTTTGCGCCATATGATCACGTTTATGACGCGCTCCTGGATGATTTCGAGCCAGGCTTGAAAACTGCGGAAGTCAAGGAGATTTTTGGCAAGCTGCGCCCGCTGCAGGTTGAGCTGATCAAAGCAATTGCTGACCGTCCTCAGGTGGATGATTCGTTCCTGCATCTGCATTATGATGAGCAGAAGCAATGGGACTTCGGGGTTGAGGTCATCACCAAATTCGGTTACGACTGGAAACGCGGCCGCCAGGATCGTTCGGTACATCCTTTTACAACCAATTTTGGCATCGATGATGTGCGCATCACCACGCGCTTCCTGCCTGACTTCATCAACTCGGCACTTTTCGGCACCATGCATGAGACGGGGCATGCTTTGTACGAGCAGGGTGTTGATCATGCGCTTGCGCGCACGCCCCTGGCCGGCGGCGCTTCATTGGGACTCCACGAATCCCAATCACGCATGTGGGAAAATATGGTGGGGCGTTCGTATCCGTTTTGGCAGCATTTTTACCCGCGCCTGCAGGAATATTTCCCTGCCCAGCTTGGGAATGTAAGCCTGGATCGCTTCTATAAAGGGATCAACAAGGTTGAGCCATCTCTGATTCGTGTGGAAGCGGATGAGGCGACCTACAATCTACATATCATGCTACGGCTGGAGCTGGAGATTGCTTTAATGGAAGGATCTCTGCTAGTCAAGGATTTACCGCAAGCCTGGAATGCCAGAATGCAGGAATACCTGGGTGTTACACCATCGAATGATCGGGAAGGTGTCTTGCAGGACATCCACTGGTCAGGCGGGATGGTAGGTTATTTCTCTACCTACGCACTTGGCAACCTGATCTCTGCCCAGTTGTGGGAGTGTATCAATCAGGATATTCCCAATCTCGAAGAACAGATCCGTGGCGGTGAGTTCAGCAGTCTATTGGGCTGGCTACGCACCAAGATCCACCGTTATGGCTCGAAATATGAGCCCCAGGAGCTGGTACAACGCGTGACCGGTTCCAAGATCGACCCGGCGCCGTATGTACGCTACTTGAATGGGAAATTCAGCCAGGTTTACGGTCTCTAGTTCATCGGTTTACCAGTCAATCCCCGGAGTGGATCAACTCGATCCAGGCCGGGGATTTTTATTTACCTCACATTCTTGATAGCTGGGTTGAAGCGCAGCCTGCGGGTTTGCCCGGTTCACTATGGTAGAATTTTATCCAACCATGGGCGGCCCATTGGGCCGCCCACTGGACGGTGGAGACTAAGTCAATGGCGCGCATTTTGTTCGTGGATGATGATCCCTATACCCTCGAAACCCTGACCAAGGCAGTCGAACTGTTTGGACACCAGGCTGTACTGGCGGGCAGCGGTGATGAAGCGCTGCGATTTGTGGCGTGTGAGATGCCTGACTTGATCTTTATTGACCTGATGCTGCCAGACATGGATGGTTTGCAGGTTTTGAAACGGTTGAAAAACTCTCCTGGCGCACAGCAGATACCCATGTATATGTTGTCAGCGGCAGCGGAGCGGGATATGGGCGAGCAAACTCTGGATGTTGGCGCTTTAGCCTACCTCACAAAGCCGATCCGACTGCAAACCTTATTGGATATAATCCAGAAACACTTTGAATAACCCCAGCTTTTCTCGGCTAATCCGGTCAACCCAACAAACTGGCTCCCTTGCCAGGCTGTGTTGGTTGGCTGGAGTGGGTATTTTGTTGCTGGCGGCTGGCCTGGGCGGCTGCAACCTACCGAGCAATTCTAGGCTACCTACGCCTCTGCCAGCGGAGGCGCTGCCAACGGTCATTGCCGCGACGATGGCTGCCCATGAGGCATCTTTACAGGGTTCACTGGTTCCCGCGCCTCTTCCAGAAGAGACCGAGGAGATTATGCCACCGCCCAGCGCTACGCCGGAGCCGTCTCCGACCCCTCAGTCCATTCTTACACAACCCACAGGCAGCCAGACCCCCGCTACATTGGCCAGCGAGGCGACTACTGCGACACCTACGCTGACACCTTTCCCTGAACTGCCTATTGCCGGAATTCAGATTTTTAAGCCGGGGGATCTGTCGAAGGTGGTTTCGCCAATAGAGGTTAGCGCTTATCTGCGCCCGGGGGCGGGGGGGCGGGTGACCATCGAGCTGTTTGGTGAAGATGGACGTTTACTGGTAAGGCAGATTAGAGTTTATGATGTAACGCCAGGGGCGCGGGTGAATCTGGCGGAGATGGTGCCTTATCAAATCTCTGCTGCAGCCGAAGTCGGCCGGCTGGTGATCAGCATGGCGGATGAGGCGAATCGCACGATTGCCTTAAACTCTATTGATCTGATCTTGCTCTCATTGGGCGAGGCGGACATCAATCCATCCGATGCGCTGCAAGAATTTATCTATATCAAGCAACCCACTTTGAAAAGCCTGGTACAAGGGGGCAGTGTGCTGGTCAGTGGTTTGGCGCGGCCATTTACCGACCAGCCCCTGGTGGTGCATCTGATCGCCGAGGATGGCCGCGTGGTAGGCCAGCGGGTAGTGGGAGTGGGTGAGCGGCTTGCCAATGGCTATGCTGAGTTTGCGGTTGAGGTGCCTTATGATGTGCGAGCCCTGACCCTGGTCCGGGTAACAATCTATGAAATTGGCTTGCCCATCTCGCCCATACGCTATCTGGCCAGCCTGGAAGTTGTACTGGGGCCTTGAAGCCGAGAACTTCTGATTGACCAAAATTGGTAATTCCTTTTACAATATCCCTATGGCCCGTGTGCGCATGCAGTTGCTGTGCGCCGGCTTTTACCGCACCGACCACGACCCGCCGGCTCACTCATAAAATTCCTCGCCTCTTGGCGCGGCTTACTTGAGTTGCGCAAGAAATTTGCCGTAACTTGTGTTGGCTGTCACCCCGGCCTTAATTTAACCCCTTAGATCATTTAGTGTTAGCCCAAGGAGTTTGAGATGGCGAACCGTCCCTTTGTTTCGAAACGTGCGCCCAATTATGCCGATATCCCGGACGAGAAATGGAACAACTGGCGCTGGCAGCTCAGTAACCGCATTAATACCGTTGAGGAATTTGAGAAAATCCTCCCTCTAACGGAGAGCGAGCGCAAAGCACTCTCGTCGGCCAATTTGTTCCGCGTGGATATTACACCCTATTATATTTCCCTGATTGATCCAAACGACCCTAATGACCCAATCCGCAAACAGGTGGTGCCAACCGCTGCTGAAATGGTGCCATTTACGGCGATGATGGAAGATTCGCTGGCGGAAGACCGCCATTCGCCGGTGCCCGGGTTGGTGCATCGCTATCCAGACCGAGTTTTGATGCTGGTGACCACCCAATGCGCATCATACTGCCGCTATTGCACGCGCTCGCGCATTGTGGGTGATCCCTCGGCGACTTTCTCGCGCACAGAATTTGAGATGCAGATTGAATATCTGAAACGCACTCCCCAGGTGCGAGATGTGCTGCTGTCTGGTGGGGATCCACTTGTGCTGGCGCCGCGCATTCTAGAAGAAATTTTACAGCGCCTGCGTGAGATCCCACATATCGAGATCGTGCGCATCGGCTCGCGTGTGCCCGTCTTCTTGCCCATGCGCGTCACCGATGAATTGTGTGACATGCTCCAAAAATATCATCCCTTATGGATGAATATTCATGTAAACCATTTTAATGAGATCAGCCAGGAACTGGCCCAGGCAGCCGATCGCTTGACCCGCGCCGGTATACCCCTGGGCAACCAGGCGGTACTCCTGGCGGGTGTGAACGACAACGTTCATATTCAGCGCCAACTGGTTCAGGACCTGGTGCGTATGCGCGTGCGGCCTTATTACCTTTACCAGTGCGATCTGGTCGAAGGCGCCGGGCACTTCCGCACACCGGTAGCGAAAGGGATCGAGATCATGGAAGG
>CAYXDC010000043.1:0-25897 GCA_964463505.1 uncultured Anaerolineaceae bacterium | reverse complement strand
AATCCTGGCAGGTCAGGTAAAGGTTGGCAATGGGGCATTAATCGGGATGGGTGCTACGGTAAATCTACAAGTGCAGGTGGGCGCTGGAGCGCGCATAGGTAACGGCGCTACGGTCAAAACCGATGTACCCGCCGGAGGAATAGTCCGCGCCGGCACGATCTGGCCTGGGTAATAAGCTAAAGTTGGAGAAAACCACATTGACTCAATCACTGCAAAATAACGGACCCATCCTACCCGTACCCATGTCTTCTCCTGACCTGAGCGACGCCGAACGCCAGGCTGTCGCCGCGGTGCTGAACACACCAAACCTCTCCATGGGCCAGGAAATCCAGACCTTTGAAGCAGCTTTCCAGGCTTATACAGGCTGGCGGCATGCCATAGCAGTCAATTCTGGCACGGCCGGTTTGCATCTGTGCATCCGCGCGGCAGGAGTTGGTGTGAACGATGGCCAGGCAGGTGACCTGGTAATTACCACCCCTTTCTCATTTGTGGCTTCGGCCAATGTAATCCTGTTTGAACAGGGCGTGCCGGTCTTCGTCGATGTAGACCCCATCACCGGAAATATTGACCCCGTGCAGGCAGCACAGGCGATTCAGGATCTATCTACGGGTGGTTCTGCAGCGCGCAAGTGGCTGCCACGAAAGGGCTGGCAGGCTGGCGCAAACTTGAAAGCCATCCTGCCGGTAGATGTGTTTGGACAGCCTGCTGATATGGATCCGCTGGTCCAGATCGCCCACCAATATGGATTGAAAGTGATCGAAGATTCCTGTGAAGCCCTTGGCGCAAGCTACAAAAATCGACCGGCTGGCACGCTGGGTAATATGGGTGTATTCGCCTTTTATCCTAACAAACAAATCACTACCGGTGAAGGCGGGATCATTGTTACCGATGATCCCCAGGCTGCGGCTTATATGCGCGCCCTGCGAAACCAGGGCCGCGCCCCAGGAGATACCTGGTTGGACCACACCTATTTGGGCTACAACTATCGTCTGGATGAGATGAGTGCCGCACTCGGACACATCCAGATGGGACGTCTGGAAGACTTTATCTCCCAGCGCCAAAAAGTGGCTGAATGGTACAGCGAGCGCTTGAGCGAGATACCTGGCATAGAAACTCCTCAGGTTGTATCCACAACCACGCGCATGAGTTGGTTCGTTTACGTCATCCGTTTCGCGCAGGGGATCGACAGGGATGCCGTCGCCCGCCATCTGCACTCAATGGGCATCCCCGCTCGGCCTTATTTTGTCCCCATCCATCTCCAGCCATATATGGTGGACCGATTTGGTTACCGCGCAGAAGACTTCCCAGTCACAGTCGACCTGGGCCGGCGCAGTCTGGCAGTGCCGTTTTCCAGCGTGATGAGCGAGGCGCAGGTAGAGCAAGTGTGCCTGGCCTTGCATAAAGCACTGACATAGTTTTTGCTCTCCCCATCTTTGGTATACTATTTTAACTTGCTGGTTAGTATTGCAGACCTGAACATCAGCACCAAAGAAGGGGAACAATGAACCATTCAACAACTGAGCGCGTTCATCTGAGCTTTGGCTTTCCAGGTATGAGACATGAGGCTGGTGAGAGGCGGGCGTTTACACCCGAGTTGATGGCTCACCTCACCAAATATGGCGCCAGAGTCGTGCTTGAAGAAAACTATGGCGGCGGGATGGGCCTGGACAAAGCCAAATACCAGGCAGCAGCTCCCGAGATCACCTTTGCATCCCACGCAGATGCCTACGCTCAAGATTATGTGGTTGTCTTGCGCTGCCCAGCCGATGAAGATCTTCGCCTGCTTAAACCAGGGGCATGCCTGATCTCCATGCTGCATTACCCAACGCGACCTCAACGCGTCGATTTTCTTCGTTCATTGGGCATTGAAGCCATTTCATTGGATGAACTGAAGGACGACAGTGGGCGTCGCCTGGTTGAGAATTTACGCGCCGTAGCCTGGAACGGCACGGAAGTCAGCTTCCAGGCACTGCAGGCGCATTATCCCGCGCCTGGGTTTAATTCTCCACTACGTGCCCCCATACGCATCACCCTATTAGGCTCAGGTGCAGTCGCTATCCACGTAGTTCAGGCTGCTATCCGCTATGCTAACCCGGTAGTTTGGAATAACATGGCTGAGGCGGGTGTCCCTGGGGTGCAGGTGAAGGTTGTCGATTTTGATACCACCGGTCACAAAGATATCATGTTAGATCTGTTGCAGCAGACAGACATTCTGGTGGATGCCACGCAACGGCCCAATCCCAGTCACGTGGTTGTGCCAAATGACTGGATTTCAGTCATGCCCGCTCATGCTGTATTACTAGATTTATCTGTAGATCCCTACCAGTGCGAGAAAGAGATTGTGTCGGTAAAAGGAATTGAAGGCATCCCTCAGGGAAATTTAGATCAGTACATCTTCTCTCCAGAAGATCCAGCCTACGACACTTTACCGGAGTGTGTATCGGCAAAACACCGCCGGTTTGCAGTATCCTGCTATTCCTGGCCTGGCATCCATCCGAAAGAATGTATGCAGGTGTATGGCAAACAATTGCGTCCCCTGCTGCGCACCCTGCTCGAACGTGGCGGGTACACAAATATCCGCCCACAAGGGCGATTTTTCGAAAGAGCTTTAGCCCGCGCCAAGCTCTCCAACTGGCAAACTGCCTGAAACTTCAAAAGAAAGGAATAAGGATGGTTAAAATTAGTATTGGCTTCCCACGCATGAAGAAAGAAGCTGGGGAAAAAAGAGTCTTTCTACCAGAATTTATTGGGTTCCTGGCAAATCAAGGCGCAAGCATATATCTGGAGGAAGGCTACGGCTCCCGCTCTGGCTTTACACTGGAGGACTATAAAGCTGCGCGCCTTAATGTACACCGCTGCACACGGGAGGAGGCTTATCAACAGGATATTGTGATGGTTCTCCGTTCACCAAGCCCGGAAGAGATGCGCCTGCTAAAACGCGGCTCAGTTTTGATCTCCATGTTACATTATCCAACTCGCCAAAAACGGATCGCTTTACTAAACGAATTAGGTATTAAAGCAATATCCCTCGATAGCATTGTTAATGATGCGAATATCCGCCTCGTAGAAGATATGAAAGCCGTAGCCTGGAATGGATTGGAAGTTGCTTTCGATGTGCTAGAAAAACACTTGCCAAACCTGGACCGCGGTGATGGCGCACCGATTAAGGTTTTGATCTTAGGCACAGGCATGGTCGGTAAACACGCGGTGGATGCAGCCACCAAACTGGGCAACATTGAGCGCAACAACGACCATATGCAAGCAGGAGGGCCAGGCTCTGTAGCCTGGGTTGTGGGCCGCAATGTCGCCAGTAACCCAATCATCATGGAGAAACTGTTACGCCAGGCAGATATCCTGGTCGACTCAACCCAACGGCGAGATGCTTCACGCCCTGTGATCCCAAATGATTGGATCGGGATGCTCCCAGAACATGCTGTAGTGGTCGATTTATCGGTCGATCCTTATACCTTAGATACTGATCCCCCGGTCGTGCGCGGAATCGAGGGGATTCCTCAGGGCAGCCTGGACCAATATGTCTTCTATCCTGACGACCCGAATTGGGAAAAGACTGTGCCATCATCCATCCCAAGCACGCACCGGCGTATCACCGTCACCAGTTATTCCTGGCCTGGTATTCATCCTGAAGCAAGTATGCGTCACTATGGGCAGCAGTTGGAACCCTTAATGAAGTTATTGCTCGAAAAAGGCTACGACAATCTCAAGATAGATGGAGATTATTTCGAACGCGCTCTCTACCGAGCCTCCCTGCAGTGCTGGTAATTGGATAATATTGGTGGTATAACTAAAGATAATTTATATCACCAGAGGAGGTAATATGAATCCTGCTATGTGGCTCAAAGCACTGCGGGTGATACCACGCATCAGCAAAGACGAGTGGGATCGATTGGATATTTTATCGCGCTGGCTGATCTCTACCCGCGCGGCTGTCCTGATTATGACCTTTTTATCAGCAGCTATCGCCGGAATCCTGGCTTTCCAGCAAGGCATGTTCGATCTGGGCCGCTGGGTATTGCTGGTGCTCGGATTAATTTTAGCCCATGCCACCAACAATCTGCTGAATGATTTCACAGACTACATCAAAGGGGTGGACCAGGATAATTATTATCGCAGCCAGTATGGACCTCAACCGTTAGTGCATGGCTTGCTGACCAAGCGCCAGTTATTGGTGTATGCTGCTGTCACCGGTTTGATGGCCCTGATCGCTGGAGCAGCCCTGGTTTACCTGCAGGGCGGGTACAGCTTAATGCTACTGGCTTTGGGTGTTTTCTTTGTTCTGTTTTACACCTACCCACTGAAATATATCGCCCTGGGCGAGATCGCTGTGCTGATCGTGTGGGGGCCCCTGATGATCGGTGGTGGGTATTATGTCATCACCGGCGTTTGGGACTGGCAGGTGGTGATTGCTGCACTGCCTTATGCCCTGGGAGTCACCACGGTTATTTTTGGCAAACATATCGACAAGATTGATATGGACAAATCCCGGCGCATCCACACCCTGCCTGTGCTGTTAGGAGAACGCGCCTCACGCTTCGCAACAGTTGGTATGTTCATCTTGCAGTATCTATCGGTCGGTTACCTGGTTTTAACCGGGTTCTTCAGCCCCGCCCTCTTAGTGGTTGTATTTGCCTTGCGCTCCTTTTTCCGGGTTCTACCGATCTTCCGCGCACCCAGACCCGCAGAAAAACCGGCCGATTACCCTGATGTATGGCCAAACTACTTTGTCGCCGCTGCGTTTGTACACAACCGAGAATTCGGGATGCTCTACTTATTAGGCTTAATCCTGGAAAGCCTCCTGAAAGCTTTGATCTAAATTGGTCTATTCACTTGAGCTGAAACCTCCCCATGCACGGTGATACGCAGCATGGGGAGGTTGTATTATAGGCGTAGAAATAAACATCCTGAAGGAGATTTATGGATTGGGAGGAAAGACAACCTCCTCGCGTCCGGTTAATTTATCTTGAATAATCCGCACCACCTGGTCCAGGTGGTGCGCTTTGTGGACAAAGTCCAGGTCATCTGTGCGAATAGTCAGCACAGGGCACAAGTCAAACGAATTCATCCAATCATCATAGAAGGTTTCCAGTAGTTGTAAATAATCCGCGTCAATACCGCTTTCCATGCTGCGCGCTCTGCGTTGGATGCGTTCGAGAAGTAGTGGCACCGGGGCGCGCAGGTGGATCAATAAATCCGGTGGTGGCAAGGTACGCATAACCAGGTCGAAGACCCGCCGGTAGGACAGGAAATCACGCTCACTCAGATTACCCATATGGGCTAAAGCACGCGCAAAGATATAAGCATCCTCATATATGCTGCGATCGAGGATTGCTGATTGCGGTAAAGCAACCAGATCCAGGTATTGCTGTGCGCGGTGTCCAAGAAAGAACACCTGCAAATGAAATGACCAAGTATGCATATCGGCATAAAAATCAGGCAGGTAGGGATTATCAGATACTGATTCAAATGCCGTCTTCCATCCCAGGCGTCCCCCGATTCGCTCAGTCAACGAAGTCTTTCCTGCACCGATATTCCCAGCTACGACGATCAATCGTTTGGACATATTTACTCCTTAAACCCCAGGTGCGGGTAAGTCCGAATATCTTGTGGAAACTTATTAAAACATAATACCTACCTCCCCTGCAAGTCTTCTTTTCAGGCTGTCCAGGGCTCGCCAGGTCGAAAAATCCAAAAGTTGTGCAGGAACTGTTGGTAAAAGACCGGACAGGCGGTCAAGCCAGTTAAATGTTAAATTTTCGTGCGCTTGACATCTAACAAGCATGCTTTACAATAGCGGGGGTGGAAACATCTCCCCAGATTGGTTAAAACATGTCCCAACTCCCAAACTTGAAAATCCTGGCTGTCCGTGGTTGGACAGATTATGAATTGCTGGATAGCGGTGATGGATTAAAACTGGAACGCTATGGAAAGTATACTTTCGTACGTCCAGATTACCGCGCAGTATGGCAGCCGGCCTTACCTGAACAAACCTGGAAGCTGGCCCACGCCCGATTTCACCCATCCGGCGCCGAGAGCGGTGGAGAATGGGAATACAGCCAGCCTGTAGAGGCTAACTGGACACTCAGCTACGGCGGACTGCGCTTTCAGGCGCAAGCCACGAAATCCCGCCATATGGGTTTTTTCCCGGAACAGACGCTCCAATGGGATTGGATTGCCCAACAAACGCAGCGCGCCCAGCGCCCGCTGCGTGTGCTGAATTTATTCGGATATACTGGCCTGGCCAGCCTGGCAGCCGCGCAGGCCGGAGCGCACGTCACGCATGTGGATGCTGCTAAACGCGCCATTACAACAGCCCGGGAGAACCAGTCACTGTCAGGTCTGGACGACCGCCCCATCCGCTGGATTGTAGACGATGCCTTTAAATTTGTACGGCGTGAGGTGCGACGAGGTGCGCGCTACGATGGATTGATCCTTGATCCACCCAAATTCGGACGCGGTCCCAGCGGGCAAGTGTGGGAATTTTTCAAGTCCTTGCCAGAGTTACTGGCAGACTGCCAGAAATTGTTATCAGATTCTCCACGCTTTGTGGTGATTACCGCCTATGCGGTGCAAATTTCTGCCTTATCCGTTTATTATGCGCTGGAAACGATCACCCGTAAGCTCAATGGCAGCCTCGAAACTGGCGAACTGGCCCTGATTGAAAAAAGCGCCGGGCGACTCCTGTCCATGGCGCTGTATACACGCTGGTCTGCTAATCGCTAATCTTTGGAGAAAACATGCTGACATTACCCCGTTTCATCACCCTGCACGCCATTTTGGGAATGGCCCTGGGAATCGCCTTCGCCCTATATGGTCCCCTGATGCTGGCTTTTTTCGGTATCGCAGATATCCCAAGCCAGGAGGCAGTATTGTATTGGAATATTGCCTCCTTCGCGCGCCTGTTTGGCGCAGTTCTGTTCAGTTTGGGGTTGGTTTTGTTTGCCTTACGTGCGCCAATTGCCAAAGGTGAGCTGTCCGCAGAAAGCCAGCGGGGGGTTGTCTCGGCATTGCTGCTCAGCAGCCTGCTGGCAACAATCGTGGCGCTAACCCAGCAAGCCAGTGTGTGGAATACATGGGCTGGCTGGCTACTGAGCGGTCTGTTTGCCTTGCTGACTGCCGGGTATGTTTATTTGATCATACGCCGCCCGAGATCAGATTAACGTAATACCCATATTACAGATTGTCCGGACTATTGTGCGTGCGTTTAGCAGCTTCCCACAATTGATCCATCTCATCTAAAGAGAAATCACTGACCTGCTTACTGTGGGTGCGGGCAGCCTGTTCAATATACTTGAAGCGCTGGCGAAAGCGTTGATTTGCCTGCCGCAGAGCACTCTCAGCATCCACCTCGTACCAGCGCGCCAAATTTACGACTGCAAAAAGTAGATCACCAATTTCTGCATGAAGCTCAGCCTCAGTTTTGGCCATTTGAACTTCCTGGATTTCCTCAAACACCTTGGCCAACACACCGGTTATTTCTGGCCAATCAAATTTCATGCGCGCCGCGCGCGCCTGGAATTGTTCTGCTTGCACCAGCGCTGGCAAGGCCAAGTTCAGGCTATCCAGCAGACCGGCTTCAGCCTTCCCATTCTCAGCGCGTTCCTCGGCCTTCATCTGTTCCCAATTTGCCAGGATATCTTGCTCACCCTCAATCTCCAAACCACCAAAGACATGCGGGTGGCGGCGCACAATTTTGGTGTGGATGCCGTGTAGAACGTCGGCCATCGTAAATTCACCATACTCCACAGCTATCTGGGCCTGCATGACGATATGCAACAGCAGATCGCCGAATTCTTCGCGCATAGCCAATGGATTATCCGCGTCCAGGGCTGCGAGGACTTCGTAAGTCTCTTCCAGCAAGTCGGAGCGCATAGATTGATGGGTCTGCTTCTTGTCCCAGGGGCAGCCATCGGGGGCGCGCAATCGGGCAATGACGTTCTGGAACGCTTCAAAGGAATAACTGGCGCCCAACGCCGATACATACAGCACCGTCTGAGGTCCCATTGCTGAGGGAAGATCAATCTCAGACAAGGCCAGATTCTCGACACCCAAAGCACCCGGTGCTGTGATACGCACCAGGCTAACAGGATGTGAGGCAGGGTAGAGCGCCAGCAAAGTATGTTTCACCTTACCGGCTAATTCGGCGGAATCCAGGCTCACGACTATAGCAGGGAAGCTGGGCGGATATGAAGGCACATGCTGGGCAGCCAGTATACTGGCATCTATTAAAGTAACCTGCGAATCCATGTGCAGGTCCAGAGCTTTAAAAACCAGCTCTAAGTTACTCAGCTCAAAATCTGTCATGAACACACCTCATTAAACGAAAAACGCAATGCGCAAAACGGTCCGTGCCGCCTGAATAGATGGCACGGAACCGTGGTTATGCATTGCGTAGTGATATCGAAACTAACGCTTGGTGTAAGTAGGAGCCTTGCGCGCCCGCTTGAGACCAGGTTTCTTGCGTTCTTTCACCCTCGAATCGCGAGTCAGAAAGCCACCTTTGCGCATGATGGGTTGCCAGTCGGGATTCATTTTGATCAAAGCTCGGGCAACGCCTAGCTGCACTGCGACAGTTTGACCCGTCACACCGCCACCCTTAACCACGACCGTAATATCCATCTGCTCCGGCGCACTGCCAGCTGCCAGGAAGGGAGCCATGATCTGGGTGACATCCCCATCACGGGTGAAATATTGCTCACCCGGCTTGTCATTGACTACAAACTTACCGGAACCAGACATCACCCGTACGCGGGCTGTGCTTTCTTTTCGGCGTCCGATACCCTCATAATACTGTACTGCCATAATTCCTACTCCTTACGACTGCACCCAAAGGGTGGGCTGCTGTGCCGCGTGTGGGTGTTCAGGGCCAGCATAGATTTTCAATTTTCTAATCAGCTGGCGGCCTAACTTATTTTTCGGCAGCATACCCCAAACTGCAGCGCGAATTACGCGCTCGGGGTGTTTCTTCAACTGCGCACGCAAGCTGACGGACTTGATCCCGCTTGGGTATTGAGAGTGGTGATAATAGATTTTATCGTCTAACCGCTTGCCTGTCACACGTACACGCTCACAGTTCACCACAATTACAAAATCGCCGGTATCCATGCCCGGCATGTAACTCGGCTTATTCTTACCCAGCAGAATGCTGGCGATTTGAGTAGCAACCCGACCTAAAATCTGATCGTTGGCATCTACCAGAACCCATTGCTGGGAAATCTCAGCCGCTTTTGGTACATATGTCTTTTCCACGCTCATCATCTCCACGATTACGAGATAACCAACCTCGTCCATATTTGCGGGTTGATCCAGTCTACAACTTATCAACCGGGCTGTAGTAGACCTCCATCAAAGTAAGCCCTTGAGGAGGTGCTAATATCAACACCCGGCGTTCATCCGGTTGTCCCAAGTAATCACTCAGCGCCTGCATTGAAAGCTTGCCTTGCGCGATATGCACCTGGACGCCAACCAAGCGGCGCACCATGCGATACAAGAACGCATTACCGATGATTTCAAAAAACAGTTCATCACTGTCTTCCCACCAGCTCGCCTGATAAATATGCCGGTTTGTACTGCGTCCCACTTGGGGCGGCGTTCCAAATGCAGCAAAATCATGCGTGCCTATCAGCAGGCTGGCAGCTTGTTCTAATCCGTTTAGCTCCGGCGCCGGCCAAACTCGCCAGGCATAGCGTTCCCACAGAGGGTCACGCACCGGTGAAAGCAATATCCGGTAGCAGTAGCGGCGGGCAAGGGCATCGTAGCGAGGGTGAAAATCATCACGCGCCAGTCTCACCTGGTGGACAGCCACATCTGGGGGCAAGCAAGCATTCAGAGCATGCTGCAACGCCACCTCAGAGTGGCTCCACTCAAAATCGAAGGCTATCACCTGCCCACGAGCGTGTACACCACGATCCGTACGTCCTGCCGCCAGGAGCGAGGCTCCCTGCCAGCCAAGCTGGTAGAGAGCATCTTCGACCTCACCCTGTATGGTGCGTCCCTGCGCCTGCCGCTGGAATCCGCTGAACAGCGTTCCGTCGTAGACGAGATTAACCTGGTAACGTGCCATTTCCAGCGCAGCTAACTGCCAAATCCATCGGACCTGACTGTACCTGCGTATTAACCTTCAACCAGCTCCAAGAGCACCATCTCCGCTGCATCGCCGCTGCGCAACCCCAGCTTGATTATGCGGGTGTAACCGCCAGGCCGAGATTCAAAACGTGGGGCGATATCATCGAAGAGCTTACGCACTGCGTCGGCATCCGCTAAACGGGCAGCGGCCAAACGACGAGCATGCACCATCTGTGCATCGCCAGCCAGGTTGCCACGCTTTGCCAGTGTAATCAGGCGTTCTGCCTGACCGCGCACAGCTTCAGCCTTGGCACGCGTCGTGCGAATGCGTTCGTGCTCAAATAGCTGCTTCACCAGATTGCGCCGCAACGCGATCCGTTGGTCTTTGGTGCGACTCAATTTGTATCCAGCTACTCTATGTCGCATTTCTCATTACTCCGCTTCATTCTCGTTACCATCCTGGAGGTACCCTTTTTCACGCATTTTTTGACGCAGTTCATCCAGGCTCTTTTCACCAAAGTTGCGGATGGACATTACCGCTTCATCCCCTTTTTCAAGGAGTTCCAGCACCTCACCCACCGTGGTTATTCCGGTGCGCTTGAGAGAGTTGAACACACGTACTGAAAGGTCTAGATTTTCAATCGGTGTTTCAATCATCTCACTGGTCAGACGACTGGTTTCTTCTTCTTCGGTCGTGATTGCAGCCAGAGTTTCTTCGCTAATTCCAGCTAGATGCCGTAAGTGATCAATCAAGATCTTGGCGCTGGTGCTCAAAGCCTGCTCTGGTCCAACCGTTCCATCCGTCCAGATTTCCATCACCAAGCGGTCATAGTTCGTGCTCTGCCCTACACGAGCATAAGCAACATCCCAGTTAACCCGGCGTACCGGGCCGTAGATCGCATCTACGGGAAGATCACCAATAGGCAAACGACCTGTGCGATCATCGGCGGGCGAGTAACCTCGGCCGCGTTCGACCGTCATCTCAATTTCCAAGTGAGCGCTTTTATCGTCCACTGTGAATAGATACAGGTCCGGATTGATAATCTCCACTTCGGGAGGCGCAATGATATCGGCTGCCGTAACTACACCACTCCCGCGCACCTCCAGGTGCAAACGGGTGCTATCCACATCGTATAACTTCATTCGCAGTAGTTTGATCTGCAACATTACCCGGATCACATCTTCGCGCACACCCGGAATATCACTGAACTCGTGCTGCACATCCGCGATGCGAATCGAGGTGACCGCCGCGCCTTCCAGTGAGGATAACAGCACCCGACGTAAGGCATTGCCTAACGTCACACCATATCCACGTTCCAGCGGGCTGATGATGAATTTGCCGTAATTGCGCGCTTCTGCTTTGCGCTCAATTTTCGGCGCTACCATGTTTGACAAACCAATCACGGTTCACCTCTTCCCCTGTTCCAATTTCCATAACCAGCGGCAATCATAACGACTGGTCGCTGGGGTTCCTATTCAGGCCTGCAGTAGTCTGGTTTAGCGTGAGTAGTACTCAACGATCAACTGTTCTTGCAGATTGCCATCAATCTCGGCACGTTCAGGTAAACGAATAACTGTCCCTGAGAGCGCTTTCAAGTCCCGGCTGAGCCACATTGGTGCATTGCGGGTTTCCGCAAAATCTGGCAAAGTTTTGAAGAATTCACGTTTCCGCGAGCCATCCCGGACAGACACTACATCGCCAGGCTGCATCAGCATCGACGGAATATCGGTACGCCGGCCGTTGACTGAGAAATGGCCATGGGTAACCAACAAGCGCGCCTGAGAGCGGCTGCTGGCATAACCTAGCCGATAGATTACGTTATCCAACCGGGATTCCAGGATCTGGAGCAGGTTCATACCTGTCAGACCACGGCGGCCTAAGGAGACCACATAATACCGGTGGAATTGGCGTTCAAAAACGCCATACACTCGGCGCGCTTTTTGCTTGGCGCGCAGCTGACGATTATAGTCCGAATCGCGACGGCGGCGGAATTGACCGCTCTTACCGTGCTCACCGGGTGCATAATCACGGCGCTCGAAGGCACATTTAGGGGTAAAACAACGCTCGCCCTTGAGAAACAATTTCTCGCCTTCGCGCCGGCACAGTTTACATACTGGCCCTCTATACTTAGCCATGTCTTCTTATCCTATTCCTTCCTGGGTTCTTCTGCCTAGACGCGGCGCTTCTTGGGCGGGCGGCAGCCATTGTGCGGAACCGGGGTGATGTCGGAAATCGAGGTAACGCGCAGGCCTTGGGATTGGACAGCACGAATCGCCGACTCACGCCCTGGGCCAGGGCCTTTTACGATTAAGGCGACTTCCTGCAAACCCATTGCCATCGCTGCCTTGATTGCCTGTTCGGCGGCAAGACGTGCAGCAAAGGGTGTGCTTTTCCGGGAACCTTTGAAACCAGCCGATCCGGCGCTGCCCCAGGCAACGGTGTTGCCCTGGTCGTCCGTAATCGTCACAATGGTATTGTTGAAGGTAGCAAATACATGCACCTGCCCTGACGATAGGGTTCGTTTTACTTTCTTTACGCCGCCCTTGCGGCGCGTCGCACGTACACTTTGAGCCATACAACCTCACTTATCGAATGAATTCGCAGTCAAAAACTGCTCTGCTCACTCACAACTGACGAGTTGGTTACTGACCAGCTAGCCGCTGGGAGGAAGGTACCCAAGCCAGCCAGCATCAACCGCCAGCAGTCTACTATTTCTTGGAGCCACGTCGGCGACCGCGTCCAGCCACGGTCTTCTTCGGGCCCTTACGAGTACGCGAATTGGTGCGAGTACGCTGTCCCCGGACTGGCAAATTGCGCCGGTGGCGCAGGCCTCGATAGCTACCAATTTCGATCAAGCGCTTGATGTTAAGCTGCACCTCACGTCGCAGATCACCCTCGACCTTAAAACCTTGGCCGATATAATCGCGCAGGGCAGCAACTTCTGCATCCGTTAGATCTTTGATCCGGGTGTCCGGATTTACTTTGGTTTCCGCCAGGATTTGATGCGCGCGCGGTAACCCAATCCCAAAGATGTAAGTCAGACCAACTTCTACCCGCTTATTCCGCGGTAAATCAACGCCTTCAATACGTGCCATATTAATTATCCTTGTCGCTGCTTATGCTTTGGATTCTCACAAATGACAAATAAAATGCCTTTGCGCTTAACAATTTTACATTTAGCACAGCGTTTCTTAATTGATGCAGTAACCTTCATGCTGTCGTTCTCCTTTACCACCGGCTGATCCAACCCACTACGCACCAGTCGGTTCAGCCAAAGTTATTATTATACTAGCTCCGCTCAGTTCCGTCCAGACTCACTGTCGTCTTCCAACAAGGTCAGGATAACTGGTCCTGCCTCTGTGATCGCCAATGAGTGCTCAAAATGGCAGGTGAGCGATCCGTCCGCTGAGGCAACACACCATTGATCCTGTAGCACTACAGTACGCGGTGTGCCGATCAACACCATTGGCTCGATCGCCAGGGTCATACCTGTTCGCAAGGGTACCCCGCGACCAGCAGTACCATAGTTTGGGACTTGCGGACCTTCCCACATACTACGGCCTACGCCATGTCCGGTGTACTCACGCGTCAGGTAGTATCCTTCACCTTCCACGTAAGTTTGGATGGCGTGACCTATATCTCCGGTACGATTTCCTGGATGGCATTTTTTGATACCGACGTAGAGCGATTTCTCCGTTACAGCCAGCAGACGCTGAGCCTGTTCAGAAATCTCCCCAACACCACAGGAAATGGCCGAATCGGCCACAAAACCTTCCAGGATGGTTCCACAATCAATCGAAACAATATCCCCTTCAACTAATTTGCGTTTACTGGGGATGCCATGGACCATCTCGTCGTTCACGCTGATCGTAGTTGTCGCCGGGTACGGAAATGCACCCGGAACTCCCAGAAAGGCTGGCTTTGCACCATGCTTGCGCAAAACTTCGGCAGCCGCCGCATCCAAATCTGCCGTTGTAATACCAGGGCGGATGGCGTGCCTGGCTGCGGCTAACGCCTGGGCATTGATCTTGCCTGCCGCCCGCATAATTTCAATTTCATGGGCGGTTTTCAGGGTGATACTACGTTCCCAACTCATCATGTCAAAGTACTCTTAAGCCTTGCGCCCTTGTTCAATGGCCGCAAGCAAGCTCACAGTCACCTGTCCGATCGATTGGGTGCCATCCACTTCCATCAGAACTCCTGCTTCCTGGTAGTAAGCGATCAAGGGTGCAGTTTGCTCCAGATAGACGCGGATACGCCTGGTTACCGTCTCGGCTTTATCATCCTCCCGCTGGTACAGTTCCGATCCATCTAAATCACAGATACCAGGAACTTGGGGAAGGTTAAATTTCTCATGATATACGTGCCCTGCTGCCCGACAGGTCCACCGGCCTGTCAAGCGCTCCACCAAAACATCTTCAGGCACTTTGATGTAGGGCACTGCATTTACAGTGCCGTTGAAATTCTCCAACATTTCGTTGAGCGCCTGCGCCTGAGCAGGTGTTCGCGGAAAGCCATCCAACAACGCTCCTGGAGCACAGTCGGGGCGAGAAAGGCGCTCCCGTATCATGGCGATCGTCAGATCGTCTGGAACCAGTTCGCCACGATTCATGTAAGCTGAAGCTTGCTGGCCCAGCTCAGTTTGTTGTTTCAAGTTCTCCCGGAAGATATCTCCCGACGAAATGTGAGGCAAACCCAATTTTTCGGAGATTGCCTGGGCCTGGGTGCCCTTACCAGCACCTGGAGGACCAATCAAGACGATATACACTGGCACTGTTCTTTCCTTAGCGCACAAGTAAGGCGTCATCGTAGCCGTGTAACTTCAACTCGGCTTCGATATTGAAGAATGTATCCCTTACGACGCCGACCACGATCAGTAAGCCAGCCGATGAGACCAGCAATGTGCTGTTCTGTCCCAGGCCGGGAACAATCAGGCCAATTAGCCACGGCAGTACCGCGATTAAGCCCAGGAACAAGGCGCCTGGCAAGGTGATGCGGCTTAACACACGTGTGAGATACTTTTGGGTTGGCGCTCCCCGGCTGACGCCTGGGATTTGTGCACCAACACGCTTCAAGTTTTCTCCATAGTTTTGTTGGGTGAAAAGCACGTTCGTATAGAAGAACGTAAACCCAACCACCATCAGGAAATACATAATCCAGTAAAAAGAGCCCTGGCCGCCAAACATGTTCTGCATCGTCGTTGCCCCGTTTCTCACCCATTCAACCGAAGATTGGGTAAAAAAGCTGGCAATGATCGCCGGAAAGGTCAATAACGACTGGGCAAAGATCAAGGGGATCATACCCGCCATGTTAACCATCAAGGGCAGGGTGCCTTTGACCGGCATTGACATGCGATTGCCCATGCGGCGCCCGGGATACATTACGGGCACATTGCGCCGTCCTTGCTGTACAAACACAATGGCAAAGATGATTAATGCCATGAGGATCAACAATGTTGGGATCGTGATCAACCGGCGCTGTTCATCTGCCCACAGCGTGACCAGACTACTCGGAATTTGCGTCACGATACCGGCGAAGATGATCAGAGACAAGCCCTGATTACGGATGCCGAATTCCGAGATCAGCTCACCCAACCAGATCGCGAACATGGTTCCTGCAGTCATCGACAGAACGATGGTCACCGAGGGGATCAGATTTGCCCCACTAAAGCCAAAGTTCTCGATGATTGGCTGGCCCGCAAAGGATGAAAAGATATTGATCTGGCCAATTGCCTGCAGCAATGCCATGGGCACTGCCAGGTAATAGGTCCATTTCTCCATCCATTTACGGCCTTCACGTGGATCATCCTCCATGCGTTTCTGCAGAGCTGGAATAATTGGCACCAGCAATTGGAGAATAATCTGGGCAGTGATGTACGGATACACCCCCATCGCCAGCACGGAGAAATTGGATACCGTGCCACCGGAGAGTAAATCCAGGATTCCTACCAACGTGCCCTGCGCCCCACCGCCTTGCAGAATTCCGGCAATAACGTCTCGATCAGCGCCCGGCACCGGGACATGCGCCGCCAGACGGTAGATCGCCAGGATCCCCAGCGTGATGAGCAGCTTCCGGCGAATATCCTGTGCCGACCACAGGTAGCGCCATGCAGACCGCTTCATATCATCAGCTCCTTGTCAGGTCTAACCCAGTTCCAAGATTTCGACGCTGCCGCCGGCAGCTTCAATCTTGGCCTGAGCAGCCTTGGTCACACGATGAGCGCTTACCGAAAGCGCTACATTAACATCACCACGCCCCAGGATAGCTACCGGGTTGCGGGGATCGCGCAGCAAACGCGCGCCTGCCATACTTATCGGGCTGACTTCCTGACCAGCTTTGAAATCATTGAGCTGATCCAGATTGACTTCGTTGTACTCAATACGATGGATCGGGGTAAAACCTTCACCACGCCTGAATGGCAAGCGCCGGAAAAACGGCAGGTTACCACCCTGGTGATACAGACGGGCTTGTCCACCTGAGCGTGCACCCTGGCCTTTGGTACCCCGACCGGCTGTCTTGCCCTGGCCAGCAGAAATCCCACGCCCAACCCGTTTGCGGTTTTTCTTCGATCCTTCTTCTGGTTTAAGATCATGCAGTTTCATGTGCTTACCTACTCTTCTTCCACTGCCACCAGATGGGTGACCTTTGCCAGCATTCCGCGGAGCGTGGCGGTATCGGCGTGCTGCACAGTCTGGTGCATCTTGGTCAGCCCCAGGGCGCGCACGGTGGCTTTCTGTTGCTTGGAATAGCCGATAGCGCTCTTGACAAGCGTTACCCGGACAACTTTTACAGTGTTAGTTGACGCTTTCGACATCTTACTTGCGCTCCCAGAAAGGCATCAAATCCTTGACAGGCTTACCACGCCGGGCAGCTTCATCTTGCGGTGATTTGAGTTGGTCCAACGCATCCATCGTGGCGAGGACAACATTCAAGATATTACTGCTACCCAAGGATTTGGTCAAAATATCCGTAACACCAGCTGCCTCAAGCACGGCGCGCACACCACCGCCAGCGATAACACCCGTACCAGCCGAAGCAGGTTTGAGTAGTACCCGAGCGCCAGAAACCTTACCGATCACTTCGTGCGGCACCGTGGTCTTGAAAAGGGCGACTTTGTGAATATTACGGCGAGCTTGTTCAGAAGCCTTGCGCATTGCGTCGGGGACGGCATTGGCTTTACCCATTCCAATCCCAACGCTGCCGTGATTATCACCCACCACAACGGTTACCCGGAAGGAAAAGCGGCGACCGCCCTTAACAACTTTAGCAACCCGGGCAATATCCACAACGCGCTCGTCTAATTCAGGTTGTTGAAATTCCGAAAACTCGTAGTCTGACATATTTCTCTCCTGGTAAGGGCTTCATCAGCGCGAATGGCCGATTAGTCCTTACTTAGAACTCCAGGCCGCCTTTGCGAGCTGCATCAGCCAACTCTTTAACACGTCCCTGGTAGCGGAAACCACCCCGGTCAAATACAACCGCCTTGATTCCCTTCGCCAGAGCACGCTCAGCGATCGCTTCACCTACCAGGCGGGCTTGTTCACTCTTTTTTAGCCCAGCCATCCGGGGACGCAGCTCGTGATCGATCGAGGAAGCCGAGACCAGCGTACTGCCCGCTTTGTCATCGATAACCTGCGCATAAATCTCCGCAGTACTGCGATATACATTCAAACGTGGTCGTTCAATCGTACCAGCCAGGTTCTTGCGCACCCGGATATGGCGACGTTCACGAGCCGCGGAACGAGATTTTTTATTAGCCATAAGACTACACCTTACCAGACTTACCAGCCTTGCGGCGGATTTTCTCGTCTAAGTATTTGATACCTTTGCCTTTATAAGGCTCGGGCGGGCGGACCTTGCGGATATCTGCGGCAATCTGCCCAACCTGCTCTTTATTGCGCCCGATCACTTTGATCTGACGCGTGCGGGCATCCGTTTCGAAACGAATCCCTTCCGGCGGTTCAAAAGTCACCGGGTGGGAATAACCCACATGCAGCATTAAGTTTGTGCCACTCATTTCGGCGCGGTAACCCACGCCATTGACTTCCAGAAGCTTCTCAAACCCAGAACTCACGCCCACAACCATGTTATTGATCAGGGCACGTGTCATCCCGTGCAGTGCTCGGGAAGTGCGGTCCTCAGAGGAACGGCGGACTTCGATATTACCTTCTTCCAGGACAATCGATACAGCCGCCGGAAATACACGGCTGAGTTCGCCATTCGGGCCTTTGACGCGCACGTGAGATCCCTGGATATCCACTTCCACGCCTTTGGGTATAACTACCGGCATGCGACCAATTCTAGACACTTTGATCAACCTCCTGCATGGTTCGGCATTATGTGGGTGAATCCTTCACACCAGATAACGCCATTCACCTGCAATAAATGGATTACCAGACCTTGCAGAGGACCTCGCCTCCCACGCCCATCTGGCGTGCGCGCTGACCGGTCATCACGCCCTTAGGCGTGGAAATGATCGCAATCCCCATCCCAGACAGTACCCAGGGGATCTCCTGTTTGCCTGTATACACCCGCCGTCCAGGACGGCTGATGCGCTCCAGGCCGGTGATCACAGGCCGGCGCTCGCGGCGTTCGCCTACATACTTCAGGCGAATACGCAATACTTTTTGAGCTGGAATTTTGCCATCCACCACTTCAAAGCTGGTGATATAGCCTTCTTCCTTCATAATTTTTGCGATTGCAACCTTAATTTTCGAGCTGGGCAGGGCAACCAAAGTATGGCCAGCCATCACCGCATTGCGTACACGGGTCAACATATCGCTGATCGGATCAGTAGTACTCATCTATAATCCCTCCGCCCGGCTACCAGGAAGATTTCGTGACACCTGGAATTTTGCCTTCCAGGGCAAGCTCGCGAAAGCAAATCCGGCACAATCCAAAGCGACGGATATAGCCACGCGGGCGACCGCAGACTTTGCAGCGGTTGCGAACGCGGACATCGAATTTCCGCCGTGTTTCGCGTATTGTCATGCACTTCTTCGCCATTGATTAACCTTCCTTTGTAAATGGCATGCCGAGCAACTGTAATAACTGCCGGCCGGCGTGGTCATTGCGAGCAGTTGTCACAACTGTTATCTCCAGGCCACGCAGTTTATCGATCTTATCGTACTCAATTTCAGGAAATACCAGTTGCTCGCGCAAGCCCAGGGTATAGTTTCCCCGTCCATCGAAAGCATCCGGCGAGATACCCCGAAAGTCTCGCACGCGTGGCAGAGCAACATTCATCAAACGGTCCAAAAATGACCACATGCGCTCACCGCGTAAAGTCACCTTCACGCCAATAGCTCGACCTTCGCGCAGCTTAAAGTTCGCAATGCTCTTGCGCGCCTTGGTAATCACCGGCTTTTGACCAGTGATCTGAGTTAGATCGCCCACTGCAGCATCTAGCGCTTTGGCATTATCCAAAGCCTCGCCTACTCCGATGTTGACCACAACCTTCTGTATGCGTGGCACTTCCATCGGATTGTCGAGATTGAGCGCTTTCTTCAGGGCCGGCGCGACCTCACTCGTGTATCGATCTTTTAGAATATGGCTCATGTCCTAACTCCAACCGGCCATCACTCAATGATAGCTTCACAGTTTTTACACACGCGCTGCACATTTTCTGCGTCGCGCTGGATAGCAACCCGTACGGGTTTATTGCACTTAGGGCATACCAGCATTACATTCGAGATATGCAGTGGTGCTTCAAACTCTACGATGCCAGGATTAATCGTTCTGCCCTGGGTTTGCATCTGCCGTTTGTGCTTCTTACGAATGTTAACACCCTGCACAACTACCCGGCTTTCATCTGGTAGAACCTTGATGACCTCGCCACGCTTACCTTTATCTTCTAAGCGCCCGCTGATCACCTCAACGGTATCACCTTTGCGAATCTTCACTTTCACGGTCTTAGCTCCTGCATCCTACCGCTGGGCTAGAGGACTTCCGGCGCCAGCGATACGATCTTCATAAAACCTTTTTCACGCAGTTCGCGTGCCACCGGCCCAAAGATGCGCGTCCCTTTCGGGTTCTTGCCATCTTGATCCAGGATGACTGCGGCATTGTCGTCAAAGCGGATGGTCGAGCCATCTTCGCGCTGCCATTCTTTAGAGCAGCGCACAATCACAGCCCGCACAATATCGCTCTTCTTAACCGAGCCTTGAGGTGTAGCTAATTTAACTGTAGCCACAACCACATCTCCAACCCGGCCATAACGGCGGCGTGAACCACCCATTACATGGATGACCAACAGCTCGCGCGCGCCGGTATTATCGGCAACTTTTATGCGAGATTCCTGCTGGATCATGCCCCCGACTCCTTCTCGGCAATTGCCTCACCTGTTGCGGCGTCCCGGCGCAAAATTGATTCGACCATCCATTTCTTATTCTTCGAAATTGGCTGGCTCTCCACAACCTGCACCCAGTCTCCTGGCTCGCAACCAAGTTCGTCATGGGCCATCAGGCGCTTGCGGATATGGACGACTTTCTTATACAAACGGTGGCGGTATGTCCGCGAAATTTCCACCACAACCGTTTTTTCCATCTTATTGCTGATAACAACACCAGTCAGACGGCGACGCTGGTTCATGACTCACTCTCCATTTGGGCTGCCCGATTACGCTGGTTCAGCTCTGTCAACAAGCGAGCGATCAAGCGGCGCGTTACTCGCAAGCGTGTCGTGTCACTCAGCTCACCTGTAGCTTGCTGAAAACGCAGTTTCATCAGTTCTTCGCGCGCATCATTCAGCCGAGTATTCAACTCATCTGTCGTCAGGGAAGGAAGATTTAACTTCGCCATTATTCGCCTCCCGCTTCACGGCTGACGATCCGAGTTTTGATCGATAATTTGTACTGGGCAAGCCGTAGTGCTTCTCTGGATATATCCTCGGGCAAACCACCACCCACTTCAAACATGATCCGACCCGGTTTCACAACCGCCGCCCAATATTCAACATTACCTTTACCTTTGCCCATACGGGTTTCGGCAGGTTTTTGGGTGATGGGTTTATCCGGAAAGATGCGGATCCAAAATTTCCCACGCCGGCGCATGCCGCGCACAATCGCTCGCCGGGCAGCTTCAATCTGGCGTGCCGAAACCCAACCGGGTTCCAGTGCCTGGAGTGCATAATCGCCAAATGCGATTTCTGCGCCTCGTTGAGCCTTGCCCTTCATGCGTCCGCGCATCTGCTTGCGCCATTTGACACGTTTTGGCATTAACATGATGACAACCTCGCTCGGATCTCACTCGCTGTTCTGCCTGGGCTGCTACACTATCTAGCCTCACCCAACACCAACTTGCGAGTAGTCAACCTTTTATTCGCTGACGTAAACGCCATCAGTGGATTCGATACGCTCTTCCACCTCGGCCAGTTTTTCGCCTTTATACACCCAGACCTTTACACCGATCCGACCATAAGTCGTTAGGGCTTCGGACTGTGCATAATCGATATCCGCCCGTAAAGTCTGGCGTGGGACACGCCCATCACGCATATTCACGGTACGAGCCATTTCTGCGCCACTCAGCCGGCCAGATACTTCGACACGAATGCCCTGTCCACCTTGACGCATAGCCTGTTGGAGAGAGCGTTTCATGGCACGCTGGTAGCTGATACGTCGCTCAAGTTGATCGGCAATATTGCGCGCTACCAGGTAAGCATCCAGATCAGGCGATTTGATTTCTTTGATCTCCAAATCAATCTTCTTGCCCAACAGAGCTTCAAGACTCAGACGTAATTTCTTTACGTTCTCGCCTTTGCGCCCGATCAAAATACCAGGCTTGGCGGTGTGAACAATGATCTTCGCCTTTCCAGGGAAGCGTTCAATTTCAATGCGGGATACACCCGCCCGGTCTGCTTCTTTACGAACCAGATCGCGCAACTTAAAATCCTGGTGCAGGTTGTTTACGTACTCTTTGCCTTCAGCGAACCAGCGACCTTCCCAGGTCTTGTTAATCTTGAGACGAAAACCGATTGGATGGACTTTACGACCCATAGTATCTCCTTGCGAGCACAAGTCTACCTGCTTCAAGTAGGCTGGTTGTGCTCACCAAAACTAGCCTTCCCGCTCCCGTAGGATCACTGTGATGTGCGAGGTCCGTCGCAGCCAGGGTTTGAATCGGCCGCGTGCACCAAAGCGCCGCCATTTCCGGGTGGGGGCTTCATCAGCAAATACCCGGTAAACGTACATGTCATCGCGGCTCACCCCAAAGTTCTCTTCGCCATTCGCCATCGCTGAAGCCAGCACTTTGGAGACAGGATGGGCTGCACGATTGGGGGTGAATTTCAGCAGATTGAGCGCATCAACAATATCTTTGCCCCGCACCAGATCTATGACCAGGCGCACTTTCTGAGCGGAAATCGGAACATTACGAGCGTAAGCACGGATATCTGTCTCCATGGCTTACTTCCCTTTCCTGGCAGTTTTCTTCTCAGAGACGTGGCCGCGGAAGGTACGGGTGGGAGCAAACTCTCCCAATTTATGACCGACCATATTCTCGGTGATATAGATCGGCACATGCCGCCGACCATCATGCACGGCGATCGTGTGCCCCACCATCTCGGGAAAGATTGTGCTGGTACGGCTCCAGGTGCGCACTACCTTTTTATCGCCACGCTCATTCATCGCTTCAACTTTCTTCATCAGTTTCGGCGAAATAAAGGGCCCTTTTTTCAAAGATCGTCCCATTTTGTACTCTCCAACTCGTCAACTGGGAGCTCTGTACTGTACAAACAGCCCTGGAGCATCCCTCATTTCCAGTTTTAGCGGCGCTTCTTCCCGCGGCGACGGACGATGTACTGGTCCGTCGCTTTATTGTGGCGGGTCTTCTTGCCCAGGGTAGGCTTACCCCACGGGCTCTTCGGGCCCGGCATACCTATCGGTTGGCGGCCTTCACCACCACCGTGAGGATGATCGCGGGGGCTCATTGCCGTACCGCGCACGGTCGGGCGAACGCCCATATGGCGCTTGCGTCCGGCTTTGCCAAGTTTGATATTACTGTGATCCAGGTTACCCACCTGGCCAATGGTGGCGTAGCACGTCTGCCGCACCAGGCGAACCTCACCCGATGGCATACGCACCTGAGCGTAGTCGCCTTCTTTTGCCATGAGCTGTGCAGCAGCGCCCGCAGCACGCACCAGTTGCCCACCCTTGCCCTCTTTCAGCTCAACATTGTGAACCAATGTACCCACTGGAATATTGGCAATCGGCAAGTTATTACCGGGTCGCACTTCGGCTTGCGGGCCAGAAACAACGTTATCTCCCACACGCAGATCCAGGGGTGCAACGATATAGCGCTTCTCGCCATCCGCATAGAAGAGCAATGCCAGGCGAGCTGTGCGATTAGGATCATATTCAATCGCAGCCACGCGTGCAGGGATACCGAATTTCTCGCGCTTGAAATCCACCAGGCGTACAAACCGGCGCGCCCCACCGCCATGATGACGGACGGTGATTTTACCCTGAGCGTTGCGTCCACCCGTTTTGCGCAGTGGGCGGATCAAAGCCCGCTCGGGGGTGGACTTCGTAATCTCTTCGAAGGTGTAACCCGTCATCCCCCGGTGACCGGGAGTGGTTGGTTTATATTTCTTGACGGCCATTACTTAACTCCTTCAAACACGTCAATGGTATCGCCAGGAGACAGAGTAACAATAGCCTTTTTAAAGCTACTGCGGCGAACCATCACCCGGCGGCTCCGAGCACGCCGAGTGCGCTTAGCGGGCATGTTCATGACATTTACCCGCAGCACATTCACATCGAATAAAGTCTCAACAGCATCCTTAACCATGCTTTTGGTTGCATTACCGGCCACCTCAAATACATACTGGTGCAAATCGCTATTCTGATAGTTCGATTTTTCTGTCACCAGTGGGCGGCGAAGCACGTCATAAATAGTCGTCATGGCTTCCTCCACCTATCCCAAGTAAGAAACGAGCACATCCACAGCCTGGACGGGCAGGACGAGCCGGTCGAAACCCAGCAGATCGCGGATATTCAGATATGTCGCCAGGAGTGTTTTCGCTTCCGGCAGATTATTCGAAGCACGCGTCACCAGCTCGAATTCGGCGCTTTTATTGGGGATCAGGACCAAGGCGCTATTTTTACCCACCAGGGTATCCAGTACTTTCGCCATCAGCTTGGTCTTACCTTCCGCCAATGCCAGCGCATCTACCAGTACGATCTCATTCGCGGCTGCCTTGACACTCAAAGCTGAGCGCAGGGCTGCACGGCGCATCTGGCGCGGCATGTCCTGGGTGTAATCGCGTGGTCGAGGTGTATGAATTTTTCCACCACCTACCCACTGTGCAGAGCGTATCGAACCCTGACGTGCTCGTCCCGTGCCTTTTTGGCGCCACGGTTTGCGTCCACCACCCGATACTTCGCTTCGGGTTTTGGTTTTGTGGGTGCCCAGGCGGGCATTTGCCATCTGGCGAACGTAAGCCTGGTGCATCAAATCTACATTGATTGGGGCTTCAAAGATCGCCGCAGGGAGTTCCAGCGTGCTGACCTTTTCGCCCTCCATATTTAGAACATCAACTTCCATGGTAGCTTCTCTCCATTTGAGCTGCCGTCCAACCCTGGCCGTATCCGGCGCTGGCTGGTCCAGCAGATCGCACCCATCTACTGCTTCCGTGCACCCTTGATTACGACCAGTCCACCTTTGGGACCCGGCACGGAACCGCGCACGCCTAAAAGGTTGCGCTCCGCATCAACCAGCGCAACGACCAGATTCTGCGTGGTCACACGATCATGGCCCATATGACCCGGGCCTCGCGCACCTTTATAAACGCGTCCGGGGGTGGTGCCGGAGCCACGGGAGCCTGGTGAACGCTGGCGATCTGACTGACCATGCGTCGCAGGACCACCGCGGAAATGATAGCGCTTCATCGCACCCGCAAATCCCTTACCTTTACTGGTGCCAATAACATCAATGTGCTCGCCAACGGCAAAGACCTCGCCAACGTTGAGTACATCACCTTCTTTGACGCCAGGGTCTTTCTCCCGGAATTCGCGCAAAAAGCGCAATGGAGGGAGATTATTGCGCTTGAGGTGCCCTAGCTGACCACCAGTGAGGCGTTTCGGCTTGACTTCCGCGAAACCCAATTGCACAGCAGAATATCCTTCTGATTCCACAGTGCGCACCTGGGTGACATAGCAAGGCCCAGCTTCGATTAGCGTAACCGGTACAGCAGATCCGGCAGCATCGAAAATCTGGGTCATGCCGACTTTCTTGCCAATGAGCCCTTTCAACATCTCGGTTTTCTCCTATCCAAATTTATTCGGGACTGTCAACCAGGGCTTGGTTGCATCATCCCTGAACGCAGCGCAGTCAGTCAGCCTGGGGCAAAGCTTCACAATTTGGGGTTTGCCACCAGTGCTGCTCTTACGCAGCCTAGAACGCGCAGGACTTGGAACTCTTCCAGAGCCCTACGCGTGCGTTCCTTACTAGCTAGATTTTAATTTCGATGTCCACGCCCGCTGGTAAGTTTAAGCGCATGAGCATGTCGATGGTCTTGGAGTCTGGCTCCAGGACATCGATTAAGCGGTTGTGTGTACGAATTTCAAAGTGCTCGTGCGAGTCTTTATCAATAAAAGTCGAGCGCCGTATTGTAAACCGTTCTATCCGAGTTGGCAAGGGTACTGGACCAACTACTCTGGCACCAGTGCGCTCAGCAGTCTCTACAATGCGTTTGGCAGACTGGTCGAGTACACGATGATCGTACGCCTTGAGGCGGATGCGGATCTTTTGCTTTGCCATAATACACCTTAGTCCAAGATCTTCGTGATAACGCCAGCGCCGACGGTAAGACCGCCTTCAC
>CAYXDC010000042.1:5771-26178 GCA_964463505.1 uncultured Anaerolineaceae bacterium | reverse complement strand
CGAGAGGACCGGGGTGGACAGACCTCTGGTGTGCCAGTTGTCGTGCCAACGGCATCGCTGGGTAGCCATGTCTGGCAGAGATAACCGCTGAAAGCATCTAAGTGGGAAACTCGCCTCAAGACTAGATCCCTCGTCCCGTAAGGGAGTAAGGCCGCAGGAAGACCACCTGCTTGATAGGCAGCATGTGTAAGCGCAGTAATGTGTTCAGCTAAGCTGTACTAATGGCCGAGGGCTTAACGTGGTGCGGAGAACTCGAAACTTTTCTAGATCATCCTATTCAATTGGTCATTAACATCGTAGATAAAAGTCTCTTGGTGATTGGAGCGACGGAGGTACACCCGGTCCCATACCGAACCCGGTCGTTAAGTCCGTTAGCGCTGATGGTACTTGGGGGGCGACCCCCTGGGAGAGTAGGTCATTGCCAAGAGACTTTTTCTAATTTAACAAATTTGACATTTTATATGTCTTCCGCTATAATTATTGTGCATCGCGGGCCTGCTCTATTTTTGGTACTATTTACTTGAAAAGGAGAGAGCCGATCGGGGTACTGTGAATGTCGTCATTCCGTTATGAGCTTTGTACCAGCTCGGCTGCATAGACCGTGATCGCACGCCGGGCGGTTCTTTTTAACCGTCCGCTTATGAGAAATACTCCTCATGCCGAAAGGAGGTGAACAAGTTGACAGCGGTAAATCTACGTCCGAATGAGTCTCAGGATCAATTGCTCCGCCGCTTCCGCAAGAAGGTAGCGAAGAGTGGGATTCTCAGCACAGTGCGCCGTAAACGTTGGTTTGTTTCGAAGAGTGAATTGCGTCGTATTTCTAAGAAGAAGGCGATCCGCCGGCTTAAGCGGCGCCAAACGACAGATTTTGAATAATTGGATTAGCAGGTTTTGACAGAGTATGACCCTGTCTTTGGAGGTGTGAATGGCTAAGGATGAAGACAAGATTCAGGTAGAAGGCCTGGTAATTGAGGCGCTACCCGCAACCCAGTTCAAGGTCCGCCTGGACAATGGACATGAGGTGCTGGCGTACCTTTCTGGCAAGATGCGCAAGTATTATATTCGAATCCTGCTTGGCGATCGGGTGCGGGTGGAGATGTCTCCATACGACCTGACGCGTGGGCGGATTGTTTACCGGCATAAGAAGCACGCATCGGTACCTGAAACTTCGCTCTAAATTTCCGCGTCTGGTGTTTGCCATTCGTCTCGGATTTATCCATGCTTTGTTTTAAACAATTCGGGCCCTGCAGAGTTCTGCAAGGGCCCGTTTCATTTAACTCGGCTGATGGTTGTTCAGTTTGAGAGCTTGTTGCCTGGTATCTCAGTAAGAGCTGAGTACTTTCATGTAATTCGCCCGTTCAAAGGCCGCTGGTTCTGCAACAGCTTGTTGGCTCATGCTGCCCTTCATTTGCTCAACTGATTCGTACTCATGTTCTTCCAGCCAGGTTTGAAACCCATTTAGCAAATCTTCAGCACGCTGCACGCCATTTTGGAGCAATTCCGAAGTGGTCATCGCCACACTGGCGCCTGCCATCATCGCTTTGACCATGTCATTCGAGTTGTGGACGCCGCTGGTCAGAGCGAAATCAACCGGGACACGTCCATAAAGAATAGCGATCCAGCGTAAAGGAAGGCGCAGTTCGTGCGAGTTGCTTAAGACCAGGTTGGGTATGACTTCAAGTTCTTCCAGATCAAAATCTGGCTGATAGAAGCGGTTAAATAGGACCAGGCCGCGCGCACCCGCTTCGGCCAGGCGGCGGGCAAAATGGGGCAGAGCGGTGATGAAGGGGCTAAGTTTGACTGCCAGGGGGATGCTGATCTGTGTAGCGACGTCTTTGACCAATCCGACATACATGTCTTCCAATTCACTGGATGTGACGTTAGGGTCGGTCGCCAGATAATACAGATTCAATTCCAGTGCATCTGCACCGGCGTCTTGAATCTTGCGTGCATATTCCACCCACCCACCGCTGGTGACGCCATTTAAACTACCGATAACGGGAACAGAAACTGCAGCTTTGATTTTTGCCAGCTGTTCCAGATAGGTTTGTGGGCCAATGCTGTACAGGCCATATTCGGGGATATAAGTCATCGCTTCGCTATGTGATTCGGCGCCTCGGATTAGATCCTGGTGCAGCTTAATGCTCTCTTGTATAATCTGTTCTTCGAACAGTGAGTACATGACAATTGCTGAGACCCCGGCATCTTCTAACTGCTTGGTAGTCTCGATTTTTTTGGTAAGTGGTGATGCAGAAGCTACCAGGGGATTTTTTAATCTCAGGCCCAGGTATGTTGTCGTCAGGTCAACCATGGCATACTCCCTTTATAAATAATTCGTCTGGTTAATTGATATTAGCAGGAGGCCAGTTTTAATACTTGCCTCCTGCTAGATGAGAAGTTCTATTCAGCGCCCTCGCTAATTTCATTGCCATTCTGGGGGGTGTAATGCAAAGCAGCCATCTGGCGATATAGTTCCCAGCGACCAGAGGCATCTTGCTTGGCTTTCTTCATCAATTCTTCAGCCCGGGTTTCATCGGTTTGCAGCAGCATACGATAGCGGGTTTCATTATATGCATATTCCTCTATCGATACAGTTGGATCTTTGCTGTCGATGGTGAGTGGGTTTTTACCTTCCATTGCCAGGGCTGGATTGTAACGGTAGATGGGCCAGATGCCGGATTGGACGGCCAATTTTTGTTGATTCAGACCCATGCGTAGATCATAGCCGTGGGCGATACAGTGGCTATAAGCGATAATCAGGGAAGGCCCATCGTAAGCATCTGCCTCGATAAAGGCATTCAGCGTCTGTTGGTCGCTGGCGCCGAACGCAATTCGAGCGACGTAGACATAACCATAGGCCATAGCGATCATGCCCAGGTCTTTCTTAGGAGTCGCCTTTCCTTGAGCGGCAAACTTGGCAACCGCAGCACGTGGCGTGGATTTAGATGCCTGGCCGCCAGTGTTTGAGTAAACCTCTGTGTCGAGTACCAGGACATTGACATTTCGTCCGGAGGCCAGCACATGATCCAGACCGCCATAGCCGATATCATATGCCCAGCCATCGCCGCCTACAATCCAAACACTCTTGCGAACCAATACATCTGCAATGCTAAGCATATCGCGGGCGATAGGGTTATCAAGTCCTTGCAGGTGTTGTTTGAGCAGTGCAACGCGCTCACGTTGAGCCTGGATGCCAGATTCGCTGGTTTGGTCTGCCTGAAGGAGTTCGTTGATCAGCTGCTCGCCCACCTGTCCAGCAAATTGAGGCAGGAGCTCTCGGGCGTATTCTTCACGTTTGTCCAGGGTCAAGCGCATCCCCAGACCGAATTCAGCATTGTCTTCAAACAAGGAATTGGACCAGGCTGGACCTCGGCCTGCAGCGTTTTTAGACCAGGGTGTGGTGGGTAAATTTCCACCATAGATGGATGAGCAGCCCGTGGCATTTGCGATTAGGATACGGTCACCGTAAAGCTGACTTAGCAGCTTCAGGTAAGGGGTTTCACCGCAGCCAGCACATGCCCCCGAGAACTCAAATAGCGGTTCAAGCAATTGAGAGTTCTTGACCGTTCTAAGGCTCATCTGAGTCCGGTCAGCTTCGGGAATTGTCAGGAAGTAATCCCATTTGACTGCTTCGACCTCACGGATGGGAGGCTGAGGCGCCATGTTGATTGCTTTCCGTCCAACCTGGCTTTTATCCTTGGCAGGGCAAACTTCGATGCACAGCCCACAGCCCGTGCAGTCTTCAGGAGCTACTGCCAGGGTATATTTCATGCCGGGGAACTCTTTCCAGCGTGCTTCCGAAGAATGCCATGCCTCGGGTGCGTTTTCTAAATATTTTGGATCGTACACTTTCTCGCGGATTACGGCATGTGGGCAGACAAACGAGCATTTGCCGCATTGGATACAAAGATCTGGTTCCCAAACCGGGATCTCCAGGGTGATATTGCGTTTTTCCCATTTAGTTGTACCCGTTGGGAAGGTGCCATCGACTGGCATAGCGCTTACCGGCAGCAGGTCGCCATCGCGCGAGATCATCGAGCCGAGCACATCCTTGACGAAAGCAGGGGCGTTCGCAGGTACGGCAGGCCGGCGGCTAATCGTGCCGCTTACCTGGGCAGGTACTTTGACTTCAATAAGATGTTCCAGGGTGCTGTCTACAGCTTCATAGTTCTTTTGAACTACAGCCTCCCCGCGCTTACCGTAGGTTTTCTTGATCGCTTTTTTGATCTCGGCAATCGCTAGCTCGCGGGGTAGAACACCGCTAATGGCGAAGAAGCAAGTCTGCATGATGGTATTGATGCGCCCTCCCATACCGGTTTTGTTGGCAACGTCATAGGCATCAATAATATAAAAGCGCAGCTTTTTGTCAATGATCGATTGCTGGGTTTCAACCGGCAAATTCTCCCAAATCTCATCAGGACCAAAGGTGCTGTTCAAGAGAAAAACTCCACCTGGCTGAGCATTCTTGAGTATGTCGAAGCGCTCCAGGAAGGAGAACTGGTGGCAGGCAACGAATTGGGCTTGATCGATCAGATAAGGCGCTCGGATCGGCTTTGGGCCAAAGCGCAGATACGAAATTGTTACCGAGCCGGATTTTTTGGAGTCGTAAACAAAGTAGCCCTGTGCATGATTATCGGTTTCTTCACCGATAATCTTGATCGAGTTCTTGTTGGCGCCGACGGTACCATCCGAGCCCAAACCCCAGAACATGCAGCGCACGGTCTCAGGTGATTCGATGAAGAATGTGGGATCGAAATCTAGGCTGGTAAAGGTGACATCATCGATGATGCCGATCGTGAAATGGTTCTTCGGTACAGCCTTACTCAGCTCATCGTAAACAGCCTTGACCATCGCTGGCGTAAATTCCTTGGAAGATAGTCCATAACGTCCGCCAATTACGGCAGGCATGTCTCCTGTCCAGCCTTCGGCCAGGGCAGTCAGAACATCTTGATAGAGCGGTTCACCGGCTCCACCGGGTTCCTTGGTGCGATCCAGTACGGCGATAGATTTGACAGTGGCTGGAAGCGCCTCAATAAAGTGTTTTATAGAGAAGGGGCGGTAAAGATGGACTACTACGACACCGACTTTTTCATCAGTTTTATTCAGGAAGTGAGCCGTCTCTCCAGCGGTTTCAGCGCCTGAACCCATAATAACTATAACCCGATCAGCCTGAGGGTTACCAACATAATCAAACAGCTTATACTGGCGGCCTACCAGGGCGGCAAACCGGTCCATGGTTTTTTGGACGATCTCTGGGCATGCCAGGTAGAAGGGATTGACGGTCTCGCGGCCCTGGAAATACACATCTGGGTTCTGAGCAGTTCCACGCAGAACAGGACGATCGGGAGTCAATCCGCGCGCCCGGTGAGCCTGCACCAGTCGATCATCAATCATTGAGCGCAGGTCTTCTTCGGACAGTTGTTCAATTTTATTAACTTCGGAAGATGTCCGGAAACCATCAAAGAAGTGCATAAAAGGTACGCGCGTTTCCAACGTGGCAGCGTGGGCTATTAGGGCCATGTCCTGAGCTTCTAAGACTGAATTGGAGGCCAGCATAGCAAAGCCAGTGCCGCGCGTCGCCATAACGTCCGAGTGATCACCGAAAATCGAAAGTCCCTGTGCTGCCAGCGAACGAGCGGAGACGTGAAACACTGTGGAGGTCAGTTCACCGGCTATTTTGTACATATTCGGAATCATTAATAGCAAGCCTTGCGATGCTGTGAAAGTCGTGGTCAGCGACCCAGTTTGCAGTGCACCATGTACTGCGCCTGCTGCACCGCCTTCGGATTGCATTTCTACCACCATCGGGACCGACCCCCAAATGTTGGGGTGTTGGCGAGCCGACCATTCATCGGCGTACTCGCCCATAGAAGAAGACGGGGTAATAGGGTAGATTGCGATGACTTCACTTAATTTGTGAGCAACGTAGGCAGTCGCTTCGTTGCCTTCGAGAGTTACCAGGTTTCTAGACATTTTTCTTGTACTCCGCTTAAGAAGTGATTTTGACTTAGCAGGGATATTGTTTTCTTGTATATAATAACCTGCGGATTAATTCTCCAATAGCATAGTTTAGCTTGCAAGGGCATTATGAGATAGTTATATATGGCATGAAATTTACCTGTTAACTGTCATATTTCAGACAAATCATGGTTAGATTGTATAAAAGGAGGTCTTTAAGACCAAAATAGCAACTTACAAATTAGTTATTGCTTTAGGCACGAATCATGCATAATTGTAATTCTAGATTCCATGCAAATTGGATTTGTGCTATACTGTATATATGAATTTTGACCAGCATATCTGGCAGAATTGGGCAAGAAACTTGCACCGGTGGGGGGTAAATCACTGGGTGGCAACCCTACTGGAAGCCACAGGCCCTTTAACTGTTCTGGGGGCTCAAGCTGTTTATATTGGCCAACCTCTGCTCAGGCTGGCTATCGCTGGAGAACATTTGGACGCACTGACCGCTTTGCTGGAAGATAGTCAACAGCAACGTGCGTTTGTTTCATTGTTACGGGAGGTACCTTCCAGTGAGTCAGATTCATCTGTTTGAGCTTTCATTTGCCGGGCTATTTTTTGTTTTACTTATTTTGTTTGCCCTTGTAATCCGCAAGCGTCCTGAGAAGCGCTTGCGAGAGATTCCTGCATTTGCGCATCTGGGGCGTTCAGTTGGTTTGGCAGTGGAAGCCGGTAAAAGACTGCACATCGCCCTCGGTTACGGCGGCGTGAACGATGTTCAAGGTGCGTCTGGTCTGGTTGGTCTGACGATGCTTCAAAGAATAGCGCGCGCCGCATCTATCAGTGATCGCCCACCTATAGCCAGCAGTGGAGAAGGTACGCTGGGTATCCTCTCACAGGATACTCTTAAGAGTTCATATCAAGCGATCCGTTCAGAAAATCTATATGATCCAATCTATGGGCAGATCAGTGGTCTGACGCCTTTCTCTTATGCAGCTGGCACACTGCCCATAATCATGGATCAGCAAGTCTCAACGACTGTGCTCGCTGGGCACTTCGGTAGTGAAGTTGCTCTGATCACTGATGCAAATGAACGCGTTGGAAGTCAAACAATGGCAGGCAGCGATAACTTAGAAGCCCAAGCTGTTCTCTATGTCAGCTCACAAGACCCTTTGATTGGTGAAGAGTTATATGCCAGTGGTGCTTACCTGAATGCGGGATTAATGCATCAGGCCAGCGTTCGAACTCAAGATGTGATGCGATGGGTAGTTATTGCAGGCATTTTACTGGGAGGCCTGCTCAAGTTAATCGGGGTGATCGAATGAGTCGTCTGCGAACTTCTCTATCGGTTGCGATCGTCATCTCTGTTGGGCTAATTGTCCTGGGCGGGTATTTTCTTGATATACCTATGCTGAACACCCTGCAAATTGTCTTTTTGCGCTGGGCGGCCTTATTGGGTGCGGTTGCATTGATCGTGGGGGTATTTAACTTGTTCAATGTGCATCTGCGAAAAATTAATACTGGCCAAAAAGGCAGCCCATATAGCCTGATCCTGTTAATAGCCTTGATCGCAACAGTGCTGATCGTTGGTTTCCTGGGACCAACTTCCTTCTGGTCAATGTGGATTTTCAATTATATCCATGTGCCGATTGAAAGTAGTTTAATGGCTGTGTTGGCTGTAGTCATGGCCTTCGCAGGAGCACGTTTGTTAGGACGTCGGTTTAATGCTTTCTCGATCATCTTCATCTTGACTGCGCTATTTGTCTTGGCGGGAAGCATTTCCCTCAGCTTTGTAGATTTTCCAGTTTTGGCTGAGTTGCGAGATTGGATAGATCGTGTTCCCACAACTGCGGGTGCACGCGGTATCCTATTAGGCGTGGCCTTGGGCACAGTAGCAACCGGGTTCCGGCTCCTGATGGGCGCTGACCGGCCTTATGGGGGTTGAGCATGGCTGAAATACGTTGCCCGATGTGCAGTAGACTTAACCCTGACGAACTGGAAATCTGCCAGTTTTGCCAGGCGCGTCTGAAACCCCTTATCGCCAAGCCTAATGAACCCACACCCGATTGGCTCAATCAAACCGAGGATGATGAGAATCTCGATGATTCAACTGGCGTAAACCAGCCTGTTGCTCCGGATTGGCTGCGGTCTTTACGCTCGCGTGAAATTTCCCATGATGATCTAAGTGAAGATCAAAGTATGGGTGACCCTCCTGATTGGCTGCGTGCTGGCGTGGATGCCCCGGATCTTTTAAGCGCACAACGCCGAGAATCGAACGATTCGGACTGGCTAGCAGACTTTCGGTCGCGCCAATCAGATGAAGAGCCCACAGAGACTGAACCTGTCCAGCAGGAAATTGAGGAAGAAAAGTTGGCGCCACTCGATGTACCCGATACAACTGACGCTGAAATTCCTGACTGGTTATCCAACGCGCGCTTTGACAATGACACTGTGAATGAGCCGGCTGTACCGGAACTATCTCAACCAGATACGGACGCTGAACCAGAATGGCTGGCACGGTTACGATCTGTCCATCCCACAGAGGGTGTTGGGCAAGTGCCTGAGCCTTCTGCTGATAAAGACGAAATACCAGATTGGTTGAAAGCTGATGGACAGAATTTAGGAAGCGCGGCTGTTGATCAATCTTTTGAATCTGCGCCCGAAGAAGAAGTGCCTACCTGGACATCGTATTTCGAGAAGGAAGGCGATAGTGCTGATTTAGTGACTGATCTCAATGAGCTCAAGTCAACAGAGGACGAGTTACTGATACCGGAGGGCGATCTACCAGACTGGCTTAAGGATGGTTCACACCAACCTGGACCAAACGCCGAGCCAGGTGAACCGGAAATTAGAAAAGACTCGGAACAGCTTCCCGATGATTCGCCTCCCTGGTATGCTACAGCTCCTGGAAGACCCTTTAAACCTACTGATCAGCTTTCGCAATGGCTGCGCTTAGAAGCGAGCGGGCCAGACTCATCGGAGCCAATCCCCGCAGAAGAGATCCCGGATTGGTTAAAAGCTGATAAAGAGGACCTTGTTACCCAAAGCCTAACGCCTAAACTTGAAGAATTATCTATTGAAAGTGAGCCCGTATCCATAGATGAAGGACTATCTTCTTCACAGTTTGAGAAAATACCGGAAACCCAGCTGACCGATGCTGAACTTCATTACGATGAAGATAAAGCAGATCTGGATGATGATTTCGCATTATTAGAAAAAAAACTCTTTCCAGACGGAGAGTTGGAACAGGCTTTAGTAACTACGCCAGAGGGAGATGACTTACAAGCAGTCGATGATCCACTTTGGCTGGTGGAATTACGACAAAAAATGGGCGATAGCGTTGAAGATCAAGGGCTTCTTAAAGTATCGCCATTCTCAGAAGATATCGAACATGAATTGCCAGCAGAAGCCATGGCAGGACAGGCGATTCCAGATTGGCTGATTGATGTTCATGCTCAGGAGGCGATTGAGCATATCACGGGGGATAGCGAACCGTTAGAAATAAGTCAGTCCTTCGAAAGAGATTCTGAGAATGGGTTGGTGCAAGCCGATCTTCCAACGTGGTTAGAGGCTATGCGTCCGGTTGAAGCGGTCGCGGCGGCAGCAGCAGACATAATGGACGAACACGATCAGAGTATTGAGAAGGCTGGCCCACTGGTGGGTTTAAAGGGAGTTTTACCTGCTGAGCCAGATGTCACCCTGGCCCACAAACCGGATTCGTTTGGGTTAAAACTACAAGTTAGTGATATGCAGCGCACCCGTGCAGATATGCTCCAGGAGTTGGTGCAGAATGAAGCTCTGGCTAAACCGCTGCCACGTAAGCCGGCTATCTCATCACAACGCATATTACAAGTTGTCATTGCAGTGACACTGATCTTAGCCATCCTGTCCACCTTGATTATTGATACTCCCATCGCCAAAGTGCCTGGTTTTCCGATAGAAACGGGGGCTGTTAGCGAATTAATTAACAATCTGAGCAGTTCGGATCGCGTCCTGGTTGCTTTAGATTTCCAACCCGCTTTCTCCGGTGAGATGGAAGCCATTGGCGCCACCGTCCTGGATCATTTGATGTTGCGGGGGGCGCAAATTGCATTTATCTCAACCAATCCAAGCGGGCCTCTGCAGGCGGAACGCCTGGTCAATATCGTTAACCAGCGATATGACCATTCATATGCTGGAGAGCAGATAACAAACCTGGGATACATCTCGGGTGGGCGCGCCGGTATACTTGCTTTTGCATCAACACCACGCCAATTAGCCCCATTAACGTTTGATAGCGAAAACAATCCATGGGATAGTGGATCACTTCGGGGGGTGAGTAAAGCTTCAGATTTTGCCCTGACGATGGTCATTACCGAGAATGCTGATACTGCGCGTATGTGGATCGAACAATTCCAACCTGAGTTAGAAAGTAAACCCTTGATTATGGTTTTGAGCGCGCAGGCTGCGCCCATTATTCGTCCCTACTATGCAGGCTCGCCACAACAAGTGCAAGGGATCGTGAGCGGTATGTCGGGTGCAGCGGCATATGAAAACTTGCTGGGTCGTGTGGGGATAGCACGCAGCCAGTGGGGTGCTTTTTCCTTAGGTGTATTAGCGGCTTGCATACTGATATTACTGGGCGGCATAATTAATGCGTTTCCAATTATAGGGGCACGCATGCAGAAGACTAACCCAGGAGGGGATGACCAGCTATGAGTATCACGTCTATGAGCATGGCTGATCTAATTGGCGCCGGCGTGGCTTTTATACTCACGCTTTTGATCTTGAGCTATATTATTGGGGATAATCCCTTATTCCGAGTCGCTCTGCATCTTTTTGTTGGTGTCGCCAGTGGACTGGCAGTTGTGATTGCCTTTTACAATATCCTTTGGCCGCAGATGATCCAGCCATTGTTGTTCGGGAGCGAGATTGAAAGGTTTTACCTCCTGATTCCGCTAGTGCTGAGTGGGTTGCTATTGACGAAAATTTCTCCCCGGTTGGGAGGGTGGGGTCGACTGGCAGTTGCCTTTTTGGTTGGCGTTGGAGCTGCCACAGCGATCGGTGGTGCAATCTTGGGTACGCTTTTCCCCCAGGCTTTAGCTTCCATAAATCTATTTGGGGATACACGGGTGGGTAGTGGTGGCACTGATATTTTGATCCAACTGGCCGAAAGCGCTTTCATCGTCTTTGGTACGGTTACGACGCTTGCCTATTTCCAGTTTGGGACGCGTAAGATCAATGATCAGCCTGCTCAGCATGGTGCGCCATTGCAGGTAACAGCCTGGGTGGGTGAAGTTTTTATTGCCATCACTTTTGGGGCATTGTTTGCTGGTGTTTACCTGGCAACACTGAGCGCTTTAGTGGAGCGCCTGGGTTTTTTAGTAGACTTTATATTTAGCCTGGTGATTCCAGGATAGGCAGCTATGACGACTTCATTGATCGATGCAGATTCCCTCCTGGTTATAGATATTGGCACCGCTGCTACACGGGCTATATTGTTCGATGTGGTTGATGGCCGCTATCGCTTTTTGGCTATGGGGACAGGACCAACCACGGATATTGCGCCTTATCGCGATATAAGGGAAGGTGTTCGCCAGGCGCTCGACCAGCTTCAATTGATCACCAGCCGGGTGTTTGTGGGCTCGGATGAGAATTTGATCATTCCCAGTGCACCAGATGGTACAGGAGTAGATACTTGTGCAGTGGTCATGTCGGCTGGCGCACCACTGAAAATGGTAGTGGTGGGGCTTCTGGAAGATGTTTCTTTGGAAAGTGCACGCCGGCTGGCTGATACAGCCTATTCAGGTGTTGTGGAGTCGATTAGCCTGAATGATCGTCGTAGAACAGAAGCACGTATCGATTTAATTATGCGTTTGCGCCCGGACATGATATTGGTTGCTGGTGGCACCGAGGGAGGCGCTAGCCAATCCGTGCTAAAACTTTTAGAACCCGTCGGATTAGCCTGTTATTTGATGCCAGAAAAACAGCGCCCCGAGGTGCTATATATAGGGAATGAAGCCTTGCGGGATGAAGTACAGGTTTCTCTTAAAAATATTGTTAATTTGCATTTTGCGCCAAATGCACGCCCCTCATTAGAAATGGAGCGGCTTGGCTCTGCGCAAGTAGAGTTAGGGAATATCTACCGGCGGGTCAGGGCGCGCCAGATCCAAGGAGTTGAAGAGTTAGATAAATGGGCTGGCGGGCGGCTGATGCCCTCAGCAGCTGCGTTTGGGCGGATTGTTCAGTTTCTGAGCCGTTCTTATGCTTCCTCAAAAGGTGTGCTTGGTGTGGATATCGGCGCTGCTGCAACCACAATTGCTGCCGCATTTGAGGACGAACTGCGTTTGGGTGTATATCCACAGTATGGCTTGGGGCGAGGTTTAGCCAACCTGCTGAAATATATCCCATTAGGACAGATAACTCGCTGGGTACTGACGGATACCTCTGAAAGTTACGTACGTGAATATATTCAAAACAAAGCTCTATATCCCCTTTCAGTTCCTGCCAGTGCCGAGGATATGGCGATTGAGCAAGCTTTGGCTCGCCAGCTGCTGCAAGCCTCATTGAAACATTCTGTGGCAGGCTTCCCGGCAGGCTTGAAGAGTAGCTTTGATGGCCTCTTGCCCTGGTTTAAAATTATTGTCGCTTCAGGTTCGGTTCTGACCAAAGCACCATCCTTAGGTCAGGCCTTGCTTATGCTATTGGATGGTCTCCAGCCTGTTGGTACAGCCACGCTGGGTTTGGATACCAATCATTTAGCGCCTGCTTTAGGGGCTGCTGCGGGGATCAATCCTGTTTTGACTGTACAGGTACTGGATTCGGGAACATTCCAATACCTCGGCTCGGTCATCTCTCCGGTAGGCAGTTCACCGGTGGGAACAACGGTTCTGCGCGTCAAATTACAACGTGAAGGTGGTAATGACTCGACCCTGGAAGTAAAACAGGGTTCTCTCGAAGTATTACCCCTTCAGAGCGGTAAAACAGCCACTCTGCATCTACAGCCCTTGCACCGCTACGATGTCGGCATGGGAGGGCCCGGGCGCGGGGGAAGGTTGACCGTCCATGGTGGCAGTTTAGGCGTGATTATTGATGCCCGTGGCCGACCATTGCAGCCTCCAAGTGATCTAGGCAGACGCAGAGAACTCTACCGCAAGTGGTTGTGGACGCTCGGTGGTTAACCGGGCATTGATCTTGCACCAATTGGATAAGGAAAAACCATTGTGCCTGTACCGACCTTAGCGCCGATCACTCATATTTTGCCGCTTACGACAATCCGCCGCGAGCGTTTGCTTCCTGTGCCTGGAAAAGTTGTTGTCCGTAAAGGTCAGAAAGTCAGCGCCAGCGAAACTCTGGCGGAGGTGGATTTAACCCCTGAACATTTGCTGCTTGACCTTGGACGAGGTTTAGGGATCTCTGCGGATGCGGTTGATGAGACAGTTCAGTGCCGCATTGGCGATCTGCTGGCTGAAGGAGATATTATAGCAGGCCCGGTAGGTCTGGCACGCCGCGTGGTACGCGCCCCCAAGCGCGGGCGTGTGGTACTGGTAGGAGAAGGTCAGGCACTCTTAGCTTTGCAGACTGCTCCCTTTGAGTTGAAAGCTGGAATGCCAGGACTGGTCGTGGAATTGTTGAGCGACCGAGGAGCAATTATTGAAACGGCTGGTGCACTTATCCAGGGTGTTTGGGGTAATGGTTTAATCGATTTTGGTCTGATGTATGTGCTTTCCAAAATGCCGGACCAGATTTTGACTGTCTCCCAATTAGATGTCAGCATGCGCGGCGCGGTGATCCTGGGTGGTCACGTGGGTGATGTTGAGGTACTAAATACCGCGGCGGATTTGCCGTTGCGGGGTTTGATCTTAGGGAGTATGAATCCTGAGCTTATCCCGACTGCCCTGCGGGTTCCATTCCCGGTTATCTTAATGGATGGTTTTGGTCATCGAAGCATGTCTCAGGCCGCTTTTCGCCTCCTTTCAACCAATGAGCGACGTGAGGTTTCTATTAATGCTGAGCCGTGGGATCCCTACACCGGAGCGCGTCCAGAAGTAGTGATCCAGCTTCCAGCCACAGGTGAACCTCCAGAGCCGCGCGTGGCTTTGTTTTTTAGAGTTGACCAAACCGTACGAGTAGTCAAAGCGCCTTATGCAGGTATGACGGGAAAAATTAATAGCCTCGAGCCTGGCTTACAGGTTTTTCCTAGTGGTTTACGAGCAAAAGCAGCAGAGATTAACCTGGAAAATGGTGAGAACGTGCTGTTACCTATTGCAAATCTCGAAGTGATCGAGTAATTCTTTCCCTTAGCAGGAGGAGAAAAATGGCTTTCGATAATATGGATATGGACAATGAATTAGAGCCCCAGGATGCTCCACCAAAAGAGGAGTCGGGAAACCGCACTTTCCTTATCGCGGCAGGTATTTTGGGCGGAATTACGGTTCTGGCGCTCATTTGTATCGCAGTTTATGCGCTGGTGCTCCTCCCGCGGCAACGTACGGCTCAGGAACAGCAAGTAGCTACACTGAATGCGCAGAACACTCAGGTAGCCTTGGCCATTACGCAGACATCTGCCGCTATGGCTGCTCCGACACTTACTCCGACCAAGCCGCCGCCACCCAGTACTGCAACGGCTACGCCGACCTCTGTAGTGGTTGTCGCTACCAGCACCTCGGCAGGACCGGATCCGCGTACAGCAACAGTTGCGGCATTGCTGACCCAGGCAGCTCAGACAACGCAAACAGTAGTGCCCACTGCCACAAATCTGCCGGATACTGGCTTTGCTGATGAGGTTGGTCTGCCAGTCATGATGGGGATGGCGGTCCTGTTAGTAGCGGTGATTTTTGTCGCTCGCCGCTTGCGCTCAGCTACATAGTCGACAGATTCATTAATAAAATCGGCGGAAGAAGCCAGATTGCAGCCTTTTTGGGTTGCTTTCTGGGATCTTCCGCCTTCTTTATTTCCAGGCGATTTCTGGTAATTTTGTTATGTCACTTCTTCTGCTACCTGTTTTCCATACCCCAGTAAAGCGTCTACCATTTCCGGGGTCCGACCTTCTGCATATACACGCAGCACAGGTTCAGTGCCCGACGGGCGTATGAGCAGCCAGGAGTCATCAGCCAGTAGATATTTAATTCCATCCAGGGTGCTAATGGCCGAGATTGTCTCACCTCCTATGGACTGTGGAGCGTGGTTTACCATATAGTCAGTCATAGTCTTTTTGGCTACCGGACGGCTTAAGCGCATGTCGCTGCGACGGTAGTATGCTGGCCCGACCTCGGCTAACAGATCATTTACTAGTTCGTGCAGTGTTGTTCCAGCGCTGGAAACGATTTCAACCAATAAAAGACCCATCAGCACCCCATCGCCCTCTGGGATGTGCCCACAGAAAGAGATGCCCCCCGATTCTTCACCACCGATGAGGATATCTTCTTTCAACATATAATCAGCGATGTGATTAAACCCAACCGGGGTCTCATAAACTGGAACATCATATTTCTTTGCCAGGCGATCGATCATCCGTGTAGTTGATACAGTGCGTACCACAGGACCACGACACCCACGTGTTTCGATGAGATAACGCATGGCCAGGGCCATAATCTTATGCGGGTCTACGAAATTACAGCGCTCATCCATGGCGCCAATTCGGTCTGCGTCACCATCTAACGCCAGGCCAAAATTCCCCATATGTGTGCTGACTGCCCCTGCCAGGACACTTAGATGTTGAGCGATTGGTTCCGGGTGCACGCCGCCAAAGCCGGGATTCATCTCACCACGAATCTCCTGGACCTCACAGCCAGTCCCCTGTAAGATACCTTTGATAACCCCTCGGCCAGAGCCATACATCGAGTCAACAACCACTCGCTGGGGGTTTTCAGCTATTACATCGAAGTTGATTAATTGGCGTATATGTTGGTAATAGTCAGGAATCGGATTGAAGCGTTGAATGAGGCCTTGCTTGCGCGCCAGGTCAAAATCCATCAGGTTCGGGCCACGTCCCCGGTTTTCATTATCATTCAGATACACTTCTACACGCCGGCTCTGCTCGCTCGAAGCTGAACCCCCATACGCAGCCTTCAGCTTAACGCCGTTATAACGCGGCGCATTATGGGAGGCGGTGATCATCACCCCACCGGCTGCTCCCAAGTTCCGCACTGCATGGGAGATAACAGGGGTCGGCGCATCCGCTTGCGCCAGGTAAACCGTATAGCCATTTGCAGCCAGCACCCTGGCTACCTCAGATGCGTAGCGGTCTGAGAGAAAGCGTGTATCAAAACCAACCACCATCTTGTCTGGATCGATCGGATGGTTGAGCAGCATGCCGTTGTTCCATGATTCTGAACGCAGCGCATCAGCTATAGCCTGCGTGACCAGGCGTAAATTGTGAAATGTAAATGTGTCTGAGATGACGGCTCTCCAGCCATCAGTTCCAAAGTGTATAGGCATTGATTATCCTCGGTCAATTGAAATGTGAAGCGATTCTATCATCATTCAGTACGATCCTACATTTGGGATAAATTATTAACCTATGGGAGCTTCTCTGCTACTTGTGATAAGAAAGGCTATCCTTTGGCATAATTCCTGCACGATCAATGGGAAGGTTTCGTTCGTGCTGCCAGTAAAGACCCTCGATTACATCTTCGATATAGTCGTGTTAAAATAATTTCAATGGATGAGCAAACTCTCCAAACGATAGCCTTATTTGAGCGCGAGCCGTTGTTCATGGGTTTCGATGATCAGCAATTGGCAGATATCGCAGCTCGTTTTCACCCGGTTCGTTTGCCTCGTAACACCGTCGTATTCAGCCAGGGCGCGCCGTCCGATATGTTTTACATAATTTTTCATGGGCACATCCGAGTGATGCGCTCTGTCAATGGGCGTGAAAGCCTCTTGAATGTGATGACCACCGGAGATTATTTTGGAGAACAGGGGTTATTACTTAACCAGCCGCGCAAGTATACGGTGATCACCCGAGAGAGTTGTCTCCTGTTGCGCTTGCTCCCTGAAGAATTTGTGGCACTCATGCAGGATTACCCGCTGCTTTATGAACGCCTGCTGCTCTCGGCTGAAAGCCGCAATCTGGCCTACTCTCAAAATTTAAAGTGGTTGGGAATGGATGAAGTCGTCTATTTCATCACCCGCAAGAACCCATTTTTCTTATATTTATCGTTGGTCTTGCCGATCCTGGTCTTTATCGCTTCCTTTCCGGTGTTGGCTTTTGGCTTATATTTTTCTGGCTCCCCTACCTCTAATTTGCTCTTCTTATCCCTCGGCTTTGGGATGTTTATCTTTGGTCTGGCCTGGTTGATTTGGAATTGGATTGATTGGAGTAATGATTTTTATGTTGTCACCAGCCAGCGCGTAGTATGGGTCGAGAAGTTGGTTGGCTTGTATGATAGCCGCCGCGAAGCGCCCCTGGATACCATCCTGTCGGTAAATGTAAATTCTAGTTTATTGGGACGCACGTTCGGTTATGGAGACGTGATGGTGCGTACCTTTACAGGTGGTATCCTGATGCGGAAGATGAGCCATCCCTCTGCTTTTGAAGACATTGTCAGAGGCTATCAAAAGCGAGTATTGGTGCTTTCTGCAGAAGAGGAAAAGCGCACCATGGAGCGCGAGCTGGAACAGGCAATTCGTCGAAAAGCAGCTAATCCTTTTGAAATGCCAGTTGTAGAGCCTGTACTGCGCCCACCTAAGCCAATAACTCGTCCAGTAGAACAAAAAGAAGGTTCCCTAGGTGATTTTCTGACCACTTTTCTGAAAGTGCGCTATGAGCGCAATGGGGTGATCACCTATCGAAAGCATTGGCTGTTACTACTTCAAAAAGCATGGGCGCCGATTTTAACCCTCACACTGCTGATTGGCAGCACCCTTGGTCTTATGTGGCTGGAGTTTTCTCAAGAAGAGGCGCTAATCACTGGATTTTGGATATACCTGATAGGCGGTTTTGCATATTGGTTGGTGTTAATGTGGTTGGTTTATCATTTCTGGGATTGGGTAAATGATATATATCGCTTGACTCCCACACAGATCCTGGATATTGAACGCAAACCCCTTGGTGAGGAGATGAAAAAAAGCGCGCCACTGGAATCAATCCTCAGCATTGAACATGAGCGTGAAAATATTATTCAAAACTTGTTAAATTTTGGCTATGTGACAATAAACATCGGGCAGACAAAATTCATCTTTCGCGGGGTTTATAATCCAGACCAGGTCCACCAGGATATTTCGGACTATCGGGAGGTCTTATTCCGCAAGAAGCGCGAAGCTGAAGCGGCCAAAGAGCGCGAGCGGATGATTAATTGGCTGGTCACCTATTATGATCAGACTTCTGACCCAAGCATATTTGAAAATCTTGACCAGTCTGACCAACTTTAAGGGTAAAATTAGCCGACCAAAAGTGTTGGTACTTGATATTTTTATTTTGAGGTTGAAATGGCATTGCGTACGATTGTGACAATCCCCGATCCGGTCTTGCGCCGCAAGGCTCGCAAAGTTACAGACTTCGGACCTGAATTGCAGAAACTGCTGGATGATATGGTGGATACCATGCGTGACGCCCCTGGAGTTGGCCTGGCTGCGCCTCAGGTAGGTATTCCCTTGCGGGCGATCGTTGTCGAGTTTGGGGATGAAGAAGATGAGGCCGTGCCTCCTAAATTGTTTGTGCTGCTTAATCCGGAGATTACGCGTACATCCCAGGAGACGGTTGTTGCTCCAGAAGGTTGCTTGTCAATTCCCGGGTACGCGGGGGAAGTGGACCGCTTTGATGCGGTTACCCTGCGGGGGCAAAACCGGCATGGCCAACCCATGCGCATAAAGGCGGATGGGTGGCTGGCGCGTATCTTTCAACACGAGCTTGACCATCTGGATGGGGTGCTTTTTACCGATCGAGCGGAACGTGTCTGGAAGATAGAAGATGAACCAACCATGCCAATCCCGCTGGATTGACCTGTTTGTGTATTGTGATTGAACTTATACCAAGCGTGGATGCCACGGGGAAAAACTCCGTGGCATTTCTTCGAACATGTATCTGACGCATCTATCCCTGACTAACTTTCGAAATTTTACTCGCCTGGATATTGACATGCCACGCGGACCTCTTCTATTAGTTGGCAGCAATGCTCAGGGCAAGACCAGCCTACTGGAAGCCATTTATTATCTGGCCACGTTTATTTCTTTCCATGCCGGGTCGGATCGAGAATTGATTAATTTTCTGGTAGGGCGCGAGCCTCTGGCTGTGACCCGCATTGTAGCTGATTTCCAGCGTGGCGCGGCGCAACGGCGCATCGAAGTGCGCGTGATTCAAGAGACCAATGGCAATAATGGCCCACGCGTCCGTAAGGAAGTTCTTTTGGATGGGGTTAAGCAAAAAATTAGCGATGTGGTCGGGGTATTCAATGCAGTGCTTTTCCTGCCACAGATGCTACGTGTGGTGGAAGGTAGCCCGGAGGAACGCCGCCGGTATTTAAACCTGGCAATTGCCCAAATCTATCCACAGTATGCTCAAGCATTAATGGAATTTAACCAGGTTCTGACTCAGCGGAATGCATTGCTTAAGCAGTTGGCTGAACGAAACAGCGATCCGAACCAACTAAATTTTTGGGATGAGCGCTTGGCATTTACGGGGGGTTCAATCATCCTGGCACGTGCGCATGCGCTGCAAGAACTGGAACAAGTAGCCATTGGCATCCACCGTGAATTAACCCGCGGCCAGGAGGTGCTTCACCTGGCTTATCAACCATCTTATGATCCATTGCCTGTACAACCCAACCAATACCGCTTACCACTGGATGCTCCTGCGGATTATTCAATGCTGACGTTGGATAAAATTCGCCATGGATTCCAGGAGCATCTTGTCCGTAAGCGTTCTGAAGATATTGGGCGAGGCCTGACTACTACAGGACCTCACCGTGATGAGTTCCGTTTCCACTCGAATGGTATAGACCTGGGAGTCTATGGCTCGCGTGGTCAGGTGCGTACCTGCATGTTGTCCATGAAGCTCGCTGAAGTGGTGTGGATGAAAGAAAAGACTCACGAATGGCCCGTATTGTTACTGGATGAGGTCCTGGCTGAACTGGATGATCAACGCAGGGAGGATTTACTCAGCCGGCTAATGCATAGCGAGCAATCTTTCTTGACTACCACCGATCTTGACTTGTTTAACAAGCAATTTATCAGCCAGGCTCATCTTTGGAATGTGCAGATGGGACGATTACAGGAGGTGAAGTGTGAAAAATGATTCTCAAGCGGGACGCATATTCCAGATCAATATCTCGCCAGGAGGTGTGCCCAAGTTCGCTATCCCCCAGGCTGATGTGACCGAGCAAGGGGTCGCAGGCGACCGACAAACGAACCTGAAGGTACATGGTGGGCCAGATCGAGCTTTGTGTCTCTATTCACTGGAGCGACTTCTACAGCTGCAAGCTGAGGGTCATCCCACCTTTCCTGGCGCGTTTGGAGAAAACATCGTTAT
>CAYXDC010000042.1:0-5671 GCA_964463505.1 uncultured Anaerolineaceae bacterium | reverse complement strand
ATCGGGGTTAATTTGCGCACATGCCCACCAAGCACCTTAATGGCGTGCTCGGCGCGGTGGACTTCGGCAGGAGCTTGTTCACCTTTCATCGCCAACATGGCGCCACCCACACGGACAAAAGGCAACAGATATTCTGCCAGGACGGGCAAAATTGCTACAGCACGGGCTATAGCCCAATCATAGCGCTCGCGATGATTGGGGTTTTGGCCCAGACTCTCTGCCCGCTCAGTGTAAATCTCAACACCACTTAACCCCAAACAATCTATAAGATGCTGGCAAAAAGCTGCTTTCTTGCCCACCGATTCAATTAAAGTCAGGCGCATCTCAGGGAACAGGATTTTTAGGGGGATGCCAGGGAATCCCGCCCCGGTGCCAATGTCTACCAGGCTGTTCATTGGGGACCCGCGCAGCACACAGATGGTAGATAGCGAATCCAAAAAATGTTTTGTGCGTATTTGTTCAGTGGTGTTGATGGCTGTTAAATTGACTTGTTGGTTCCAGGTTATTAATTCATTTTCATATATCTGAAATAAACGCCTCTGAGCAGCGCTCAGACGCAGCCCAAATAAACTCAAGGCATGGTGGGCTAATTCACTCATACGTTCGATTATACCTGTTGGTGGTATTGAGCGGTTGGTCCTGCCAAAACTGGTATGGGTAATGCGCTTGTCGATTTCAAAGATTTTGGCTAAAATCGGAGCATGTTGATCAGGCGGGTTTTAATGATCATTGTGTTCTCCATCTGGTTGCTCTCAGCGGCCCTATCAACAACTGCGGCAGGTAGTTCTCCTCCAGCGACGGCCTTTGTCGTTGATATCGCCGGCAAGGCTGTGAAAGGCTTTCCTCAATCCTATGCTCTCTCTTGTGAAGCACGCTCAGCAGTCGATCTGGCTGCATTCTGGGGGATAGAAATCCGCGAACGTGAATTTCAGAAACGTTTACCCCGTTCTGATAACCCTGAGGTTGGTTTTGTGGGTGACCCGAACGGTGTTTGGGGTTACATTCCGCCATATTCTTATGGAGTGCATGCCAATCCGGTCGCTGAGCTGTTGAAGGATTATGGTGTCCCAGCCAAGGCGCATACGGGCTTAACCTGGGCCGATCTGCAATTAGAGATCGCTGCTGGACGTCCAGTCATTGTCTGGATTATTGGTGAAATGTGGCCTGGAAAAGCAACCAACTATAGCGCTCGCGACGGTCACAGGGTGCAGGTTGCCAACTATGAGCATACCATGATCCTGGTGGGATACAATCAGAAGAAGGTGGAAGCTATTGACGCTTATACCGGACGAGCAAAGCGCTATCCACTGGATACTTTTCTTAAATCCTGGCAGGTACTGGGAAATATGGCGGTTACAGTTCGTTTTTTGAACCCGGACGAGCTAACCAATCGGGTTTATCTTTCAACAATCTTGCAGGATGTCCAGGTACGTCCAGCGACCTCCCCTACACTGCTAATCAATGGTTTGCAGCGGGCATTTATATCACCGGGTTACGAGTCTAACGCCATCCGACTTAGCAGGCTGCTCCCGTACAATCATCTTCTTCCACGCTAATCAAAAAGGACCGGGTGCAAACCGGTCCCTTTTTTGACGATAACTTGTCTCAAGAAAGGTGGGTCGTATCACCCTGTTTTGAGATAGCTTCGAGTCAGTTTTCAGATCAAGCCGAGGTCGGGGGATTGGGATCGGCTGGAGACTTGGGGGCTAACTGTGCTCTGGGTTTGCGGATTTTACGCCACACAAACCGCAGGGGCAGGAAGAAGACCAGATAAAGAATTGCCAGCACCGGGACCACCAGGATAACGATCCAGATCAGGGCGGTAATCAGGAATTTCACCACATCGATCAAACCCTGGATGGCGCTTTTAGCAACTCCCACTGGTTCCCAGCCACCGATGGTCAGAGGTTGCACGGCTTCATTCGCCAGTAGATCAACGCTTATCGCAGAAAGGGCTGCGGATTGTTCATAATACTGGATCTGGCCTTTGATCACCTCAATTTGTTCGCGAACCTCGACTAGGCGGTTATAAACCGAGAGAACATCTTCCGTCTTGGTAGCGCTCCCCATGATTTCGGTGAGTTGTGCTTCGGCATTTTCCAGGTTGCGTAGTCGAGACTGCAGGTCAGTGTAGTCGCGTGTGACATCCTGGCTGTCCAAATTTTTACTGAGTGGCTCGCGATCACTCTGGGCCTGGATACGCTCTAACGCTTCATTCAACCGTTCTGCAGGCACGCGGATAGTAATCGCACCGCGGGGCACTTCAACGCCGCTTTCTGTCTGGCTGGTGTAGAGATTGGCGTTTACTACAAAGCCACCCATTTCTTCAGCCATAGCGCTGATCTCGTCCAATGATACAGACGGATCATCCACAACGATACTCAGGTTGGCGTTTTTAATCACCATACGCTCAATAGATTGGTCAGCGGATTGGGAGTTTGTACTGTAGTCTGTAAATTCTCGGCCGGCTTCGAGGCTTGGCTCCATCGGCGCGGCAGCGGGCATTTCTTCTGAGTAAAGGTCAGGGGTAGGCGCGGCAGATGCACAGGCGCCCAATAACAAGGCCAATAAAACGAAGGTGCTTAATAGAGTAGTCAGTGGACGATGTGATTGTCTTACCCGATTTGCTTGCTGGGGATGAATCCCGTTCATGGTGGCCTCCTGATAATTGCTGGTTTGGACTATCTTACAGACGGAACCCTGGTTGATTTTGTTCCTCAAGCCAGGGTGTTTGGGTACTCACTTTCGATTTTTTGTTGTCGTAGGTTGATCTATTAAGCTTACCAGCCAGCTGCCAGGCGAGCAATATGTCGATCAGGAAGCCCAGCTGCGGCCATGCGTTGTTGTACATCATTGACATCGTAAGCGACTCGCCGGTACTCCCAAATGGCATTTTGAGTGTCGAAAATAGCAAACGCCGCCCGCGGATCGCGGTCGCGCGGTTGGCCGACAGATCCAGGGTTTAGGATGGCGCGTGGATTTAATATCAGGTCTGTATTGGGTTCAGGAACCATCAAACGGGCGGGATAGTTTTTATCTTCTAATGTATAGAGTACTGGCAAATGAGTGTGGCCTACCAGACAATAATCAGTCTGAAAATGATCAAAGCTTTGTCTCGCAGTGCGGTTATCCAGCAGGTATTCCCAAACCGGGTGGCGCGGGCTGCCATGCGCCAGGGTGACGCCATCGAGCTCGAGTTTCTCTGGCAAGCTTCTCAAGAAAGCCCGATTTGGTTCACTCAGTTCATTTTGAGTCCATTGGATAGCTATGCGGGCTTCGGGATTGAAGTTGTTGGTATCAATATGATTTAATGTAGCCGCGTCATGATTGCCCAGTATACATGCCAGGCCTGGTAAATTACGAATTGTCTCCACACAGGCGTTCGGGTCTGGACCATAACCAACTAGATCGCCTAAGCACCATACCGCATCGAACTTACCAGCCATTTCCAGGACAGTCTTGAGTGCTGTAAAGTTAGCATGGATATCTGAAATGATTAAAATGCGCATTGTGAATTATTAATACCTGTCTGGAAATGAATGGCATATCTAACAAGATGCAATATAATTATACTCCTTCTGCAAGGATTCGTCATTGTCCAGTTATTGCATTGCTTTCCAGATCTGATAGAAACCCAACTGATTTCCTTCCCCATCCGAACTGAACTCAGTTTGTATTTGGAATCCGGTTCGCTCAGCCAGCTGCTTCAATTCTGCGCTGGAGAAATGATGTACATAACGTAATCCGCTTCCACCACTGCGCCAGTCTAACAGATAATCGTCTGCATCTACCTGGGTCTCTGAGAGGCCAACAGTCTGCCAGTCTTGAATGCGCGCCCGCAGGCGCGGGCTGTTTAGAAACTGCCATTCAGAGTGGATGAACAATCCATTTGGCGCGAGCCTGGCAGCCATCTGGGTGATGAGCTGTTGGCGTAGTGTATCTCCCGGTATGTGATGCAAAACGGCAAACGCACAGATTACATCAAAGGTTTGTCCGGCGATGGCAGATTCCCACCCGGGCGTCGATAAATCTGCCTGGTAGAAGTGGATCTCGAAATCTTCAGCCGGGGAAGCAGGCGTAGCGATTTGCAGGAGTTCTGCACTACTATCCAGGCCAATGTATGTTCCACGCCGGCCTCGTTCAGCCAATACGCGGGCGAATTCACCGTTACCACACCCAATGTCCAGAATGCGCGCCGGGTTGGGGAGGCTATAAATGATCCTGTGCACACCGGGCTGCAGGCGCTGGCGGGTAGCTGAAAATTGGACAGCAAAGGTCTGGTAAAATTGACGATTGAGTTGGAGGAGGCGTTGGCTGACTTCTGGATCCATGATGGTATTATACAAGATGGTGAGCCCATCCAAAATAACTGACAGACCCCCAGGTATTCCTGGAGCAGTGAAAGAGCAGGTTTGCGATTGAGTCCTAAGAGTGATTTAGCCTGGCAGGCCGCCCGCCAGTACACACCTGAAAAATTGGCGCTGGCACACCAGGCGCTCGAATTAGTACGCGCTGGCAAAGACGTAACGACTGCAGTGCGGCGCTTTCCATTACCAGGCGGCGGTTATCTGGGTAAACATATGCTGGTAGCAGCATACCACCAGCTTACGGAGAGTGGGGCGCTCAAGCCTGATCCCCAGCTACTTGAACGTATCCGCATGAAACCCGTGCGTACGCTCTCGGGTGTGACGACGGTTACGGTGCTTACCAAGCCTTACCCTTGCCCTGGACAGTGTATCTTTTGCCCCACCGATGTGCGCATGCCCAAGAGCTACCTGCCTGATGAACCGGGAGCACGCCGGGCATTACAGCATGAATTCGATCCCTATGATCAGGTGTACCATCGCCTTGAAGCGCTGCATGCTGTGGGGCACCCAACCAATAAAGTAGAGTTGCTGATCCTGGGCGGTACCTGGAGCGCCTATCGGCGTGATTATCAAGAATGGTTCATCCGGCGTTGCTTTGAGGCTATGAATGGCCTGGAGGCGACATCCCTGGTTGAAGCCCAGTTATACAATGAAACCGCGGATCATCGCAATGTTGGGTTGGTTATTGAAACCAGACCCGACCACATTAATCAAAAAGAACTTGCCTGGTTGCGCTACTTGGGGGTAACGAAAGTCCAGCTAGGTGTGCAAAGCCTGGACGATAAGATTCTAGACCTGAACCGGCGTGGACATTCTGTTGCAGAGACAAATCGGGCAGTAAGTCTATTGCGTGCAGCAGGTTTTAAGCTGGTTTTGCATTGGATGCCTAACCTCTTAGGAGCCACACCCGACTCGGATAAGCAGGATTTTGCGCGTCTGTGGGAGGGTCTCTGTCCGGACGAAATCAAGATCTATCCCAACCAGCTATTAGCCAATGCGGAATTATATGAATATTGGCTGCGGGGAGAATTCCAGCCTTACACCACCGAGCAGCTGGTGGAGCTAATAGCCGATATTAAGCCCACGATTCCTCGTTACTGCCGTATCAATCGCATTATCCGCGATATCCCTTCGACCAATGTGGTTGAAGGGAACAAGCGCACCAGTTTGCGGCAGGATGTTCAGCAAGAGCTAGCCAAACGTGGCGCCGCCTGCCAATGTGTCCGTTGCCGGGAGGTGCGTGGGGAGCGTATCCATGCCGCCCAACTGCTGCACGAGGATATCTCCTACGCTACGGACACTAC
>CAYXDC010000041.1:25278-26968 GCA_964463505.1 uncultured Anaerolineaceae bacterium | reverse complement strand
CCGCTTACGCCCACCGCAAGTCGCCCATCATGGTGCACCTGGCGGCGTTTTACAGCACACCCGCCGAGAAAGCCTCCCGCCAGCGCTGGATAGAAGAATTCGCAGAGGCCATCGACCAGGGTGATCCGGCGGTGTACACCAATTTTATGGGCGACGAGCCTGGCGAGCGCGTTCGGGCGGCTTACCCGGGTGCGACCTGGGAGCGCCTCGCGCGCGTCAAGCAGCGCTACGATCCAGACAATCTTTTCCGCCTGAATCAGAATATCCCACCGGCGGATTGAGCGCTGATCTGCCCCATATGATCTGACAGGAGATAATCCAATGCGTAAAGTAACCTCAGGTATGTTTGTTTCACTGGATGGCGTAGCAGAATCACCAGACAGGTGGCAGGGCGATCTTTTCGACCAGGATATGATGCAGGCTATGGGAGCTGCGATCGCCAATATGGATACCGCACTAATGGGGCGGGTGACCTACCAGGAATGGCAGCCGTTCTGGCCAACCTCACAGGATGAGCCGTATGCCAGCTTTATCAACAATATTCCAAAATTTGTCTTTTCGAAAACGCTGGATCGCGTCGATTGGCAGAATACCACGCTGGTCAAAAGCTCACTTGTGGAGAAAGTCAACGAGCTCAAACGGCTACCGGGTAAGGATATTGGCGTACAGGGCAGCATCACTGTCCAGCGTTTCTTAATCGAGAACGATCTGCTGGATGAGCTGACATTGTTGGTTCACCCGGTTGTCGTAGGGCAGGGGAAGCGGTTCTTCAAAGATAGTGATGAATTGAAGCGCTTCAAGCTGATCGATTGTAAGGCCAGTGGATCGGGCGTTGTGATGGCCACTTACCAACCCAGGTAGGCAGGCAAAGCCAGCGTTTATTTGCCCAGATGGGCCATGGATGGGTAGCTGGAAAAATGGCGCTCGATGGGCTCGTTCGATTCGTTAGGCGTTTGCAGGACCAGCAGAAATTCGGCTGGATCATCGCTGGTATTGCGCCAGACATGCGGCAGGTGCGCTTCAAAGAGCAGGAAGTCGCCGGCTTCCAGGTGATAAACCACGCCGTCGATAATATATTCAACCAGGCCGCGCAGGCAGTACACGAATTCATGCCCGGTGTGAACCACCTGGCGGTCGCCGCTTTCAGACATGGGCTCCAGGGTGATGTGGAAGGGTTCCATTTCTTGGCGACGCAGCTCGGCTCCCAGTCCGGCAACGCTCACGCCGCGGCTGTGGATGGTGGGGCGCTGGCTGGCTTTGATATGCAGAACGCTCTGCGGCTGTTCATCATCAAAAAAGTAGCTTACTTTAACGCTGAGAGCGGTCGCCAGGGCCTGCAGGGTGGCCACACTGGGAGAGTTTTCATCACGCTCGATCAGGCTGATAGCATTGGTCGATATACCCGATCGATGCGCCAGCTCGCGCTGTGAATAACCCCGCTCATCGCGGATCTTGCGCAGCCTGCTGCCCAGAGAGAATCGATTGCTTACCATAGGTCCCATCCTTGACCGCGTCAAAAATTCTGCCTGAGGTAGGATTATATTAGTCAAGCGCAGAAATGGGAATAGTGCACCATGAAACTCCGTGTAATGAGTGGATCAATGGCATTTGTGCGCATCAACCAACAGCAGGTAATTCCCCGGTAGAATAGTTGCAGGCCCGGGGCATTGGGGGGAAAATAATAAAATCA
>CAYXDC010000041.1:0-25178 GCA_964463505.1 uncultured Anaerolineaceae bacterium | reverse complement strand
TTCCCCGGTAGAATAGTTGCAGGCCCGGGGCATTGGGGGGAAAATAATAAAATCACATTACAATGTGAAATTTGCCTAAGGAAATTCCTATATTTCATAATATACTTGACATGCGTAATATATTTTGGTATGTTTAAGGCAACTGACCCATAATACTTCACAAAATAATGGGTCGAAAGGAAGTCGATGAGCGAGCGTGAATCCTGGCGCAATGTAGGCCAGCGCATCCGCATGGTACGCAAAGAAAACCACCTGACCCTGAAGCAGCTGGCCAAAGGCTGTGATCTATCGCCCAATGCCATCAGCCTGGTGGAGCGGGGAGAAGTTGCGCCGACGGTGGTGACACTATGCAAACTGGCGCATGCCCTGGGTGTTTCAGCCAGCTCGTTCTTTCAAGAGATTTGTTCGCCACAGGTCGTTCTGACCCGGGCGCAAAGCGGTAAATTAGAGCAGCCCATCACGCAGCGCGCCTTATGTTCCCTGGCAGGGGCAGCAACTCCGCAGGCATTGGCACAGGATATTCACTCCGCCTGCAGTGGTCAGGAAAAATTGGCCCAGATGGTCCTGTGTGTGTGTGGCGCAGTTGAATACGAAGTCGACGATCAGGTCTACCGGTTGAATCCCGGCGACACACTCTCTTTTAATGGACAGGCCTTTCATCGCTGGCGCAATCCGGGCTCGCAAGCTGGTATTGCGGTGATGGTGATCAGTCCAGATCCAGATTCGAGCGAGGCAGAATAACTCCATGGCAGTCAGGACTCCACTTCAAACTCAGTCGCCCCCGGCAGTCCCGGAGAAGGTAAATCAGCGTTTTTATCATCTTGAGCCGGCGATTCTGCCAGAGGTATACCACGGTGACCGGGTCAGGGCATTTCTGGATGCCTTCGCAGCCATCCTGCGGCACAGTAATTATCGCTTTGCCGTGGAGATGTATGCCCGCACCAGCAGTAAATGCGGCAATTGCGCGGTGAGCTGCCAGGTGTACCAGGCTACGGGCGACCCCAAAGATGTGCCCTGTTATCGCACCAATTTGCTCCTGGATGTGTACCGGCGTTACTTCACGCCGTTAGGAGACCTGCAGGGGCGCTTGCTGCACCTGGAGCCGCTATCCGAAGCCAGGATCGATGAAATGGCAGAGCTGTTCTACCGCTGCACGGCCTGCCGACGCTGCAAGCTGGAATGCCCGATGGGCATTGACCACGGTTTGATGACCCACCTGGGACGTTATGTGCTCAGCCAGGCAGGTGTAGCCCCCAAAGGGCTGGTGGTCTCGGTGCGTGAGCAATTAGAGGGGAAGACCGCCAATACATCTGCTATCCCCTTCCCGGCGCTGGTGGACACCCTGGAATTTCTTTCCGACGAAGTTCGGGAGCTAAAAGGCGCCCCGGCTGCTTTCCCGATCGATGTTATGGATGCTGAGTACATCTTCTACCCCGCGGTAAGCGATTATCTGATGGAAGCCGATACCCTGATGGGCAATGCGGCTGTGCTGCAGGCCGCCGGTATCTCCTGGACCATCGGCTCTGGCTATTTTGATGGCATCAATTACGGGCTGTTTTACGATGATTGGGTCCTGGAACGCATTATAGGCAAGCTGGTGAGCGAAGCCCAACGCCTGAATGCCAGCAAGATCCTGGTGGGCGAGTGCGGGCATGCAGCACGCTCGGCCAGACAGTTTGTGCCCACGTTTGGGGGGGATGGGGTCTTGCCGGTGGTCAGTATCATCGAATTGACCTACCAGCTACTGCGGGAAGGCCGTATTCAACTGGACCCGGATGCTATCACTGAAAAAGTAACCTATCACGACCCATGTAACATTGCCCGCAGTGGCTGGATCGTCGACCAACCGCGCCACATCCTGCGTAGTTTTGTGCACGATTTTGTGGAGATGAACCCGCATGGCGCCCAGAATTATTGCTGCGGCGGCGGCGGAGGCCTGGTTTCTCTGGACGAAACCTTTGACTTCCGCATGCAGGTGGCGGGCAAGACCAAAGCCGAGCAAATTGCTGCCAGCGGGGCGGAAATCGTAGCCACGCCCTGCGCCAATTGCAAAAAGCAGTTACGCGAGCTGGTGGATTATTACAAGCTGCCGGTCCAGATCGTGGGCGTGCATGATCTGATCCTGCGGGCGATAAAACTATAAGTAAGGGAGATTTCAGGGAATGCCGCTGTGGATGGTAATTGCTCGAGGACCGATCTTTCGTTTTGCGCTGGCTGTGTTTGTGCTCGGCTTGCTGCGCTTGCTGTTGCTCACCCTGTGGGGCATGCTGCATTCCGTGCGCCAGGCCGGCGACCAGCGCATCCCATATGGGAAGTTACTGCGCGAAACGCTGAGCTGGATCTTCCCGTTTGGGCAGCTCGTGCGCACACGCCGGATTTATAGTTTTGCTTCGTTTGGAATGCACCTGGGTATCCTGGGCGCGGCGATATTCCTGGGCAATCATCTGGATATCCTGCGCGCCAATATTGGCCTGGCCTGGCCGGCGATTTTCAAGCCTGTTCTGGATGGGTTATCTGTCATTACCATCCTGGCCGGAATTTACCTGCTCCTGTACCGGATTTATGTGCCCAGCTCGCAGAAACTCAGCAAGCGCATGGATTATTTGCTGCTCATCTTGATCTTGAATCTATTTATCTCGGGTTATGTAGCGGGCCAGACCTGGAACCCCATCCCGTATGATGGTTTGATGCTCTTTCACACCCTGAATGGGCTTGCCATCGCCCTGCTGGCGCCGTTCACCAAGATTGCTCACTGCGTGCTGTTCCCGCTGATCCGGCTGGGATCGGAGATCGCCTGGCGGCTGACCCCTCAAGGCGGCAGCCGGGCAGTGCGTACACTGTATGGACCCGATGGGAGGCGGATATGATCGGTATTTTGGTGGATGTGACGCGCTGCACGGGTTGCAATGAGTGCGTGGAGGCCTGCGCGCAGGCCCACCAGTTTGGCGAAGCGTGCCACCAGCCGCAAGAGGTCGGCGACGGGCTTTCGGCGGTGCGCTGGTCTGCTATTGTGAGCAGCCCGGAGGGCCAGCCGGTGCGCAAATTCTGCCGGCACTGCGTGGAGCCAGCCTGCGTGTCGGTATGCCCGGTAGGCGCCATGCTCAAAACTGAAGCCGGACCGGTGGTCTATGACCCCAACAAGTGCATGGGTTGCCGCTACTGCATGATGGCCTGCCCTTACGGCATCCCGCGCTATGAATGGGATTCGGCAGTACCGTTGGTGCAAAAATGCAATCTGTGTGCCGAACGCCTGGATCAGGGTTTGCTGCCGGTATGTGTGGAGACCTGCCCCGAGCAAGCATTGATCTTTGGCGAGCGCGATGAGCTGCTGGCCCTGGCTCACCAGCGCATCGCTGAAGCGCCGGGACGCTACCTGGATCAGGTGGTCGGTGAAAGCGAAGCCGGCGGCAGCTCGGTGCTGTATCTATCCAATGTGCCCCTGGATTTCCTGAATTTTTCCCGCGCACCCGGGGATGCGCCTTTCCCGGACTTAAGCTGGAACTGGCTCGGCAAAGTGCCAGGAATCAGCCTGGCAACCGCTGGATTGATGACCGGGTTGTTCTGGATCATCGGGCGGCGCATGCAGGTGGAAGAAGCGCGCCTGGCGCATCCTGGCGGGAAGGAGGCCTGAATGGGGGATCGCACTTTGAATAGAGGCAAGGATATTCTGTGGGCGGTGAGCATCGCCGGGCTGGCAGCGGGGGTACTACGTTTTGGCCTGGGTTTAGGGGCTGCCAGCGGATTGAATGACGCCTCGCCCTGGGGATTGTGGATCGCTTTCAAGCTCGGTTTTGTAGCCTTGTCCGGGGGCGGCTTCACCCTGGCAGCCATGGTCTACATCTTTCACCTGGAAACATACCGCCCGATTCTGCGCCGGGCAATCGTGCTGGCGCTGTTGGGCTATGGTTCGTTTATCGTATCGTTGCTCTTCGACCTGGGCCTGCCCTGGCACATCTATATGCCCATCCTCAACTGGCAGCACCATTCGGTGATGTTCGAGATCGCCTGGTGTGTGCTGCTGTATTTCAGTGTGCTGATCATGGAGTTTGGGCCGGTGATCCTGGAATACCCCTGGTTCCGAGGCCCATTTTTTCAGCACATCTATCACTTCTTGAAATGGGCTACTGTGCCCCTGGTCATTCTTGGGATTGTGCTTTCAACCCTGCACCAATCCTCGTTAGGCGCGCTGTTCCTGATCATGCCGCACCGTGTCCACACCCTGTGGTACAGCGCCTGGATTCCGGTGATGTTCTTTGTCTCCGCTATCGGGGCTGGCATGCTGGCGCTGATCGTGGAAGGTTTCATCGCCCAACGACTGTTTGGGCGGGGTTTAAGGCTCGATCTGTTGCAGCGTCTGGGCAAGATCGCCAGTTTTGTCTTGCTCTTATACCTGGGCTTGCGCCTGGGAGATCTGACGGTGCGTGGGGTGTTGCCAGCGTCGATCGATGGCTCCTGGCAGAGCATGCTGTTCCTGGGGGAAGTGCTGCTGGGTGGGATCTTGCCGGTCATCCTGCTGCTGATCCCGCAGGTGCGCGCAAAACCGGCTGGCCTGTTGAGCGCGGCCTTATTAGGGGCGGCAGGGATCGTCAGCCAGCGCATGTCGTTGAGCCTGTTCACGATGTGGCGCCCGGAAACTGCCCCTTACACACCTTCGGGCCTCGAAATCCTGATCGCCTTTGCCATACCCGCAGCGGCCGGATTGATTTATCTGCTGTTCACCGAAAACCTGGCTGTCCTGGAACAAGAATTACCTGTGCGCCAACCCGATCCTTATGCACGTCCGGTATTTGAGCCGGACAGCCTGGTGTACCAGGATACCCATTGGAATGGGCAGCTGGCCCGGCGGGCAGGCATCGGCGTGTTGGCCCTGGCGCTGCTGGCAGCGGTCTTGCCTACCCAGGTGGTCACCGGAGAAGCCATGCCGCCGGCGCCGGTGCGCGCTGCGCAGGGCTGGGAGATGTTGCTAATAGATGGCGATGCAGATGGTCAGGCGGTGCAATTCCCGCATGCCGCGCACCAGGCGCGACTGAGCGCCGAGGTGGGGGAGGCAGCCGCATGCCAGACCTGCCACCACCTGGATCGTCCAGTGGATGTGAACAGCGGCTGTTGGGAATGCCATGGGGATTATTACCAGCCCAGCTCGATATTCGATCACACCCAGCATACAGCGTTTCTGGGAGGTAATGCAGCCTGTGGAGAATGCCACGCAGGCGAGCATCGCGCCGCGACTGCGGTGGCATGTGAAACCTGCCATGCTCAGATGATTGCCCCCTCTGGGGAGGATAATTTTTCTTACTGGGCGATCAATTACCAGGATGCGCTGCACGAGAATTGCCAGAGCTGCCATGAACAGCAGGCCGAGCTGCAAGGCACACCTGAATTAGGTCAATGTGGCGCCTGCCACCTGGGCCAGCTTGAGAATCAGAATCTTGTGCTCCGTGGGTGGGGCACACCGTAAGGAGACGGACATGACAACCCTTGGATTGTGCACACATTTTTCCCAGGCTGATGAATATGCGTTTGAGTACGCCCTAGGTCTGGTCCAGGAGCGCGGCTGGCAGTTAAATATCTGCCACTGGCTGCACTCGCCTTACCATTTCCGGCGCGATATGGTCCAGGATGATCTGTTCGGTATGGGCGAGCTGCGCCAACTTACCCCAGAGCTGCTGGTAAAGCTTGAACTGCGCTTGCGTGAATATTACGAGCCCAGGCTGGGCGATTTCACTGATGTTGCTTTCAAGCTGTGCGAAGGCCAGTATCAGGTAGAGCTGGTGCGCTGCTTCCGCAAGCATCTGCTTGACCTGGTGGTGATGGGTTATCCGCCGGTTAATTCGGACGACCCCGGAGAGCAGCCCATCGAGCTATTTGCTGCTAGGGCGCATTGCCCGCTGATCCTGGTGGGACGGGATGGTCCCGGAACTTTTCTGCTGAATCCATACACCCAACCCTGGTTGGATCAATTAGGGCTGGAAGAAGGTTCCTGGCATACTCTAGAGCCTGTTATCGGCTAAGCGGCATATTTGCTATCGGATTGTGATCCTGTTAGGAGTGCAGGGGCGGCACGCGTGTCGCCCCTTTTGTTGTGGTCGGGGTGAATTATTTATAATTTGGCCATTCATGTCATGCTTTATCACAAATAGATTATAATTTTTTCATCTGCTATTAATGTTAGCTCAGCGGTCTCATCTCATAAAGCTGCATCAATCTATACAGGAATGGGGATAATCGCAAGATGAAAAATAGCCGTGTAGTACTGGTCGTTGCAGTAGTCGCGGGGTTGTGCCTGCTGGTGGCAGGCATTGGGGCCGGATTAGCTATGCTAGGCCCTGCCCAACCGGGGCAGCTCATCTATCCTGTGCAGAGCTGGTTAGAAAATGTTCGCATTAGCCTGACGCAGAACGAGGCGCTGAAGATTGAACAGTATCTTGCGCTGGCTGAAAGGCGGCAGGCTAATTTGCAGGCGCACATAGGCACGGTTTACGAACCGATCGCGGCGCGCAATCTGGAAGCGGCAGTAACGCGTGCGGGACAGGCGATCGCGGCGCTGGACGAGCCAGGTGTGCAGCAGTATAAGCAGCAATTACAGGATTTCACCCGCCAGGCACAGGCGATCGTGACAGGATTGGACAGCCTCGCAGGTAAATATCCAGTGACTTATGCTTTCATCCAGACCAGCTTTGATGAAGTAATCAGCGGGAAAATATGGGAAGTCCCGCCTGTCCAAATGCCTGAGCCAGCTACCGAACCAGCCGCCTCGGTGTTTCCCACGCCGGTTCCACAGGTCGTGCGCGTGCGCACCGGGAGCATCAAAGACGATATCATTCCCGTCGCCACACACGGTGTACCGTTTGAGCCTCACCTGCCGGAGGGTCGCTGCAGCACCTGCCACAATTTCGAGGGCATCTGTGCAAGCTGCCACACCAGTGATATGCCGCGCGCACACTACCAGCTCGAATGCACCATCTGCCACACCACGGATAGCTGGCATACCTTGGTCCTGGACCATATCGAATCCCGGCTCTATGATTGCAGCACCTGCCACCTGGACGAGCGGCCCGCCGAGCATTATGAGGGCGAATGCTCAACCTGCCACAAGGTTACCGGTTGGGTGCCAGCGAATATCGCCCATACCATCATCGGGCAGTTCCCCTGCCTGAAATGCCATGAGGACGAGCGTCCGGCAGACCATTATGAGCTGGAGTGCTCTACCTGCCACCTGCCTATGGGTTGGTTGCCGGTTGCGGTGGATCATTCCAACCCTGCACTGCAAGACTGTACTGCCTGTCACGCCCAGGTCCAACCGGCGGATCACTATAATTTACAGTGTTCCTACTGCCACCTGACGACAGGCTGGCTGCCGGCGGAATTCAATCACTCCGCGGCCGGGGCGGTGGACTGCCGCGCCTGCCATAGTGACCAAGCCCCGGCAGGGCATTACGACGCACAGTGTTCGGGCTGCCACAAGACCAGCGCCTGGTTGCCGGCGAACTTTAACCACTCAGTGGTCAATACATCCAATTGTATCGCCTGTCACAGCGACACAGCGCCCGCAGGCCACTATACCAACCAGTGTTCGTACTGCCACAATACACGCAGCTGGTCCAGCTATGATTTCAACCATGCCGCGGTGAATGCCACTGATTGTTTTGCCTGCCACAGCGATGACGCGCCGGACAACCACTACAGCGGGCAGTGTTCGGATTGCCATACCACCAACGGCTGGTCGCCGGCAGATTTCAACCATACCGCCTACGGCGCAACCGATTGTATCGCCTGTCACAGCGATGATGCACCGGAAGATCACTATGATGGTCAATGCTCCAACTGCCACTCGATCAATGCCTGGTTACCGGCGACCTTCGATCACACTGGTTTGACGAAGTGCAATGACTGCCACGAACCGGGGCCGAAACCAGGGAATCCATAACCGCATACTTGAGAACTAAGCCAGGAGGGAATCACCCTTTCCATGCACAGGAGCTCTAGATCGTTCTGGAGCTCCTGTTGGTTAACCCACATCGGTTGAATAACCATTCACACTCGCAACCACACAACTTTGTATGGGCAGGATTGCTTACTGGAATTTTTCTCAGTTTGTAGTAAGATACGGGAGTTCCCTGCACCAGGCACGCATAAAATTTTCTTGGTGAATAAACCAAATTTACATCGATTTTTTTATGACAAACCCGAGCAAATCCTTAGAGGTAACCATAATAGCACCTAATACCCAGGCCTTACACACATTATGTGATCTGCCAGTAGGGGGGACCGGGATTGTTCGCCAGCTCAGCGGCGGGCGCGAATTTACCAACGTGGCTGCCAGCCTGGGCTTTACCCCGGGTGTGGAAGTAACTATGGTGCAGAATTACCATCATGGCCCCTTGATTGTGAGCCTGCGTGATACGCGTGTGGCTTTAGGGCGTGGTGAAGCGGTAAAAATCCTGGTTGAAGTGGTATGAACGGGCAGGGCGGAGCTATCACGATTGCCCTGACCGGACAACCGAATGTGGGGAAATCGACGGTCTTTAACGTGCTCACGGGTTTAAATCAATATGTCAGCAACTGGCCTGGCAAGACCTGCGAGCAGCGGATTGGCTCATTGAACCACAACGGCCTGGAAATCCAGGTGGTTGACCTGCCAGGTACGTACAGCCTGACAGCTAACTCGGTGGAAGAGCAGATTGCGCGCGATTACATCATCCAGGGCCAGCCCGATGTGGTAGCAGCGGTGGTGGACGCGGCTTCACTGGAGCGCAACCTGTACCTGTTAGCTGAGCTGCTCAGCTTGCCCTCGCCATTGGTGCTGGGCTTGAATCGTCTGGATGTAGCCGAAAAGCAAGGTTTGCATATCGAAGCGCACGTGCTGGAAGCTGCGCTGGGCATACCGGTCATTCCGATGGTCGCCAGCAAGGGTCAGGGCGTGCGCGAGTTGTTGGAAGCCTGCGTGCTCGTGGCCTGCAACCCGCATGAATATCTGCCAAACCGCCCAGAAATACGCGCCGATCACAAGGCCGTCATGCAGGAAATCTCTACCCTGATCTCTGGGCGCGTGCCTGAGCCTTACCCAAAGGACTGGGTGGCGTCCAAACTTTTGGAGGGCGATGAAGAAGTGGGGCGCATGATGCAGAGCAGCCTGGAGGAGAGATGGCAGCCGGTGCATGACATCTTGCTCCAGCACGAAGACGCATTTCTGGCGGTGGCCAGCGGGCGCTATGAATGGATCGGACGCATGGTGCGCGCGGCGGTGGTGCGCCCAAAACCTGGCCAGGTGACGGTGACGGACCGCCTGGACCGCTACGCCACCCATCCGGTATGGGGTCTATTGATTTTGCTGTGCGCTCTGGGAATCCTGTTCTTTTTTACGTATGCGCTGGGATCGCCGCTGCAAGCCTGGCTGGAATTGAACGTCGTCCAGGCAGGGGCAGTGTGGGTGAGCACGCTTCTGGCAGCCGGACCGGATTGGTTGGTAGGAATGCTATCCCAGGGTGTGATTGCCGGAGTGGGCACAGTTTTAACCCTGCTGCCAATCCTGGTAATTTTTTTTATCGGGCTGGGCGTGCTCGAAGACCTGGGTTATATGGCTCGGGCAGCTTATGTGATGGACCGCTTCATGCACCCTATGGGCTTGCATGGCAAAAGCTTCCTGGCGTTGTTTTTGGGGTTTGGCTGTAATGTGCCGGCAGTGATGGGCACGCGCATCATCGAATCACCTAAAGCGCGCCTGCTGACCATACTGGTAGCGCCGCTGGCGCCCTGCACCGCGCGCCTGACGGTAGTGGCCTTGCTCTCGCCGATCTTTTTTGGTCCGAATGCCTGGTGGATATCGCTGCTGTTAATCGCCTTGCCGATGGGGGTGTTGCTATTAATGGGTAAAGGCCTGCATGAGTTTGCGTTGGGGGGCGAACATACCGCCTTCATTATGGAGCTGCCCCTGTACCAGTTACCGAATTTCAAAGAAATCGGCAAAGGTGTCTGGCAGCGCACCCTGGACTTTTTGCAGGGCGCTGGGACGATCATCCTGGTGGTTTCGGTGATCATGTGGGCGTTGTCGCATTTCCCGGGTGGAGAGATCGAAGAGAGCTTTTTGGCGGTGATTGGGCGCGCATTAGCGCCGGTTGGCAACTGGATGGGACTGGATTGGCAGATGATGGTCGCCTTGCTGACCAGTTTTGTGCGCAAAGAAAATACCATTCCAACCCTGGCTGTGTTGTATGGGGCCGGGCAGGATGGCGCCAGCCTGGCACAGGTTCTGGGAGGGCAATTAGTCCCGGCGGCGGCGCTGGCTTTCCTGGCCGTGCAGGTGTTGTTTGTCCCCTGTGTGGCAACCGTGGCAGCCATGGTTGAAGAAACCAAATCCTGGCGCTGGACGATGTTGAGCGTCGGTTTATTGCTGGTAATCTCGCTTAGCGTTGGGGTGGGGATCTATCAGGGAGCGCGCCTGCTGGGCGTGGGAGTTTAAACATGCTGGAACAATTGTTAGCGCGCATATCTCAGAAAGGCGCCGTCTCATTGGCCGAGCTGGCGCGCGAGCTGGATACCAGCCTGGCGCTGGTGGAGAGTATGCTGGCAGATCTGGAGCGCCGGGGCTACCTTGAACCCGTGGAAAGCTGCGCCACAGGGCACTGTGCGGGCTGCTCGGTTAAAAATAGCTGCCAGACCCCGCGTATGTGGACGGTCGGCAGGCGGGCAAAACGCAATCTGTCCGTGGAAGGGTAAACATGGATATTCTGTTTCGTCCTATCGGGGTGATCCACTCGCCCTTTCACGAGAAAGAAACCACCCCCATCCAGCCATCCCGTTCAAAGGCAAGCGGGCAGGTGGAGGTTTTCCCCGAGTATGCAGAGGGCCTGGTGGACCTGGAAGGTTTTTCGCATATTTACCTGTTGTACCAGTTCCACTGCTCAGAAGGTTTTCAGCTCAAGGTTACCCCATTTCTGGATCATGTGCAGCGCGGTCTGTTTGCCACACGCTACCCCTGCCGGCCCAACCCCGTTGGCTTGTCGCTGGTAGAGCTGGTGGAGCGGCGCGGCAATGTGCTGCTAATCCAGGGCGTGGACGTGCTGGATGGCACGCCTTTGCTGGATATCAAGCCGTATGTAGTTGAGTTTGACGTGCGCACAAACACCCGCAATGGTTGGTTTGATCCAGCCGATTAACGCGACGTCGCCGATAAACACCCAGTATTTAGTACAAACACAATATAATGATACTTAACACTTGACAATACGCCGAAAACAACTATAATTTTAGTTGTCCTGTCATTACAATGGGAGGCGCGTAGATGTCAAGAAGAGGGCCTTTTGCTGGGCGGCGCAACAAACTATGCTGGAAGGTTTTATCCGACACAGCCGTGCAATCCCTGGTAACACAAGATGTTAATGTCGGGGAGAATTTGCGCCGTCTGCGCGAACAGCACGGAATGACCATTCGCGAGCTGGCAGAACAAAGCCAACTGGCAGTCAATACGCTCAGCCTGATCGAGAATGGGCGCAGCTCACCCAGCGTGAGCACCTTACAACAACTGGCAGTCGCATTAGAGTCGCCGATCACCGCATTTTTTGAGGGCAGCGAAGAGCGGCATACGGTGGCCTATGTGCGCAGTGAATGCCGGCCGCGGGCGAGCTTTGATCAGGGTATGTTGGAAGATTTGGGTGCAGGGGCATCTTGTCAGGCTGTGGAACCATTTGCAGTGACCCTTGATCAAAATGCCAGCAGTGGGTATATGGATATTGTGCACACTGGCTATGAATTTGTTTATTGCCTGGAAGGACGCATCGCATATACGGTCGATGGTTTTACATATTTATTAGAACCGGGCGACAGCCTGCTTTTCGAAGCGCACCTGCCACATCGCTGGCAAAACTTGAATCCTGGTCCTTCCAAGACGCTGATGGTGCTCTGCCCGACAGATGAACGCGATAAACCTGCCGAGCGGCATTTTATCGTAGAGTAATCAGAACAAACCCTGCACGCATCAATATAATTTTTCACAAGGAGAACAACATGAAAGTAGCCGCAATAACCGATAATGGCAAGAATATCAGCCTGCACTTTGGACGTGCGCAGTATTACCTGGTGGTGACCGTAGAAAATGGTGTGATCGTGGACCGCGAGCTGCGCGATAAGATGGGGCATGTGCATTTCGCCAACCAGCCCCACGAAGAAGATGCGCCAGGCGTACCGCACGGCATGGGGCCAGAGTCGCACAACAAGCATATGCAGATGGCGGAAGCCATCGTTGACTGCGAAGCCTTGCTGTGCGGTGGTATGGGGATGGGCGCGTATCAGAGCATGCAAACACGCGGCATCAAGCCGGTCGTGACAGAAATTAGCGATATTGACCAGGCTGTGTTGGCGTATGCCAATCAAACCATCGTGGATCGCGTGGAGAAACTTCACTAATGAAATTAATCTTGAGTACGACCTCTGCAGGCTTGGATGCCAGCTTAGACCCGCGCTTTGGGCGTTGTGCGTACTTTTTGCTAATTGATCCGCAAACCATGGAGTGGCAATCGCTGCCCAATCCCGCTTTGCACAGCGGCGGCGGCGCCGGGGTACAGGCAGCTCAATTAGCTGCCAATCATCAATGTCAGGCTGTGGTCAGTGGTGAGTTTGGACCGAATGCCTTCGATGCTCTGGCTGCGGCCGGGATTGATATGTACAAGTATGGCGCTCTGGGCAGCGTTCAGGAAGTCATCGAAGGCTATTTAGCTGGCACACTCGAGCGAGTGCAGGGTCCGGGTAACGCCGGACATCATGGTCGATGATCATCGCGGTTGCCAGCGGTAAAGGGGGGACCGGGAAGACTACGGTGGCTACCAGCCTGGCATTAGCCGCCGGTGGCTCCAGACACGCCCCCGGTTCCGATCCGGCGGATGTGCTCTACCTGGACTGCGATGTCGAAGCCCCGAACGCGCATTTGTTTTTAAAGCCCACCTTCCAGCAGCACCTGGAGGTGGGTATCTTGATTCCAGATGTAGATGAAACGCTTTGCACACACTGCGGGCGCTGCGCAGAAGTCTGCCAGTACCACGCAATTGCGGTGCTGGGCAAGAAGACCCTGGTATTCCCGCAGCTCTGTCATGGCTGTGGAAGCTGTACACGAGAATGCCCTGAGGGGGCGATCCGTGAAAAATTAAATGTGATCGGCGCACTGGAGCATGGATCGACCGCGGAGGGTGTGGAGTTTAGGCGCGGCGTGCTGGAGATCGGCGAGCCGATGGCTGTGCCGATTATTCGCCAGCTCAAAACCTGGCTGCCAGCGCGTCCAGGGCAGCTTGTGATTCGAGATTCTCCTCCAGGCACATCCTGCCCGGTGGTTGAGACTGTGCGCGGGGCTGATTTTTTGCTTTTGGTGACGGAGCCAACTCCCTTCGGATTGCATGATCTGAAGCTGGCTGTGGCAGTCGCCGCTGAGCTGGCTATCCCGGTCGGAGTGGTGATCAACCGTGATGGACTGGGCGATCAACGTGTGGATGATTTCTGCACTGAAGTGGGTATACCAATCTTACTGCGCATCCCCTTTGACCGCCGCATTGCTGAGGCGGTTTCTCGAGGGCAGGCGCTGGTTACTGCTTTGCCAGAGTACTATCCCCAATTTGAAGCGCTGTTGGAACAGATCACGCGAGCCGTCCCGGAAAGGGGGCGGCTGTGAAACAGCTGGTCGTTCTGAGCGGCAAAGGGGGCACCGGTAAGACCTGTGTGACCGCCAGCTTTGCCCATCTGGCCTCCAGTGGGCCTGATCCGATTCCGGTTGTGCTGGCGGATGCCGACGTGGATGCCGCCAACCTGGAGCTGGTATTGCAGCCACGCCTGTTAGAAACCCATCCGTTTCGAGGTGGATCAGTGGCGGTGATCGATCTCGGTCTGTGTGAAGGGTGTGGCACCTGCGCCAGTGTTTGCCGCTTTGATGCCATCCTCGAGCCGGGAATGGATGGCACTCTGGCATATGCGGTGGACCCGATTGCCTGCGAAGGCTGTGCGGCGTGTATGTACGCCTGCCCAAGCGCAGCCATCCAGATGCAGCCGCAGCTTGCCGGGGAGTGGTTTCATTCGGAGAGCCGTTATGGGCTACTATTCCATGCTGCCCTCAAACCTGCCCAGGAGAACTCAGGTAAATTGGTGACCCTGGTCAAGCAGCAGGCGCGCTTATCCGCCCTGGACAGCGGGGCAGAGTTGGTGATTGTGGACGGCCCGCCGGGGATCGGCTGCCCGGTGATCTCGGCTATCTCGGGCGCAAGTCTGGCGCTTATGGTTGCTGAACCGAGCGCCGCCGGGATGCATGACCTGAAGCGTGTGCTGGATCTGGCAGCGCATTTTCGTTTGCCGGCGCTGGTGTGTATCAATAAAGCTGATCTTTACCCGCAAGGCGCGGCGGAAATTGTGGCGGGCTGTCTGGAAAGAGGCGTGGAAGTGGTGGGCGAAATTCCCTTCGACCCACTGATGACAGAAGCGATGGTGCAGGGTGAGCCAGTCACCGCATACCGGCCTGAAGCGTCTGCCAGCCTGGCACTGGTGGAAATCTGGAAGCGCTTGCGGGTGCAACTGCAGGATGGGAAGGTGTGATGGCTGACACTGAACAACTACGCGGAGCGATCCTTGAACGATTGGCGCAGGTAATAGACCCGGAAACTGGCGTGGATGTGGTGCGCATGCGCCTGATCGAGGACCTGACCGTAGACGAGCAAGGCCGGGTTGCCTATATATTCCGGCCGTCGTCGGTGCTGTGCCCGCTGGCGGTGCCACTGGCGATCGAGATCAAGCAAGCAGTTTGGGCTGTAAAAGGGGTGACAGCCCAGGAAATGGAAGTCGTCGGTTATATGGCGGCAGAGGAGTTGATGGACTTGCTGCGCCAGGCCGGATACTGATTGTTATGGCTAGGTCGTTTCGCCAGCCAGAGCCGCAGCCATCGCCTCGATGTGGGCAGGTGTGGAACCGCAGCAAGCGCCGATGAGCGTGGCGCCCAGCTGGCGTGCCCGTTTGGCGTACTCAGCCATAACTTCCGGCGTGCCATCATAAATTATTTCGGTGCCTTGCATATGCGGTAACCCGGCATTGGCTTTGGCGATTAAGATCGCTTCAGGGTAAGCAGCCTGCAGAGCGGCGACAACATTTTCCACACCATCCGGCCCGGTGCCACAGTTGGCGCCCATGATGCGCACCCCGGCTTCTTTCAGGGTAGCAGCGGCGCGCTGCGGTGTGACACCCATCATGGTGCGCCCACGTGCATCATAGGTCAGTGTAACGGCTACGGATAATTGGGGCGCGCCCTGGTGCGCGCCGCTCAGAGCGGCCTGGACTTCCGCCAGATCACTCATGGTTTCGATCCAAAGGATATCTGCCCCGCCCTGCGCCAGGGCAGCGGCCTGTTCTGCGAAAGCCCCTTCGGCTGTTTCAGGCGCCAGGCTGCCTAGCGGCTCAAACATCTCTCCGGTAGGGCCCATCGATCCGGCGACCAGGACGGTGTGCGGGGCAGCATCGGCCTCCTGCCGAGCTAGGCTGCCAGCAGCAAGATTTAGCTCAAAAGCACGCGCTTGCAGACCGTGCGCAGCCAGGCGCACACTGGAGCCACCGAAGGAATTTGTGAGTATTATGCGCGAGCCAGCTGCGATGTAGGCGCGGTGGACAGCACGTACACGCTCAGCATGCTCTACGTTCCACAGCTCCGGAGAACTGCCCGATTCGAGCCCGGCCGCCATGAGCATGGTGCCCATCGCTCCGTCCAGGATCAAGCAAGTTTCAGCTTCTAATAGTGATTTAAGTGCGCTCATAAATCCTCCAGAACATACCCCAACTCGAGTGATTGGTAGATATTTTACCTCATCCTGCCCGGCGCTCAAATTACACATCAAAATTCCTCACAGATGCATGTATATAATTTATCTGATATATCACCATATTATATTGATTATCTTCAGGGTTATCACATTCTAACTTGACAAACGGAACAAATTGATTACAATGGTAGAGATTATTCAATTGAATGATTGAATAAGGCTTTACCCTTCTATCCGCGTCCGTATTGTCCGTTCGATCACAGGCAAACCGTCCAATGATGGATATACAATGTGAGAGACAGTTGCGCGGGCAGATCCTGGAGCATTTGGCTGAGATCTGCAAAGCGTTCGGACATACTCACCGGCTTGAGCTGCTGACTTTGTTGGCGCAAGGTGAGCGTAGTGTGGACGAATTGGCGCGCGAGACTTGCCTGCCGGTGGCATCCGTTTCCCAGCATTTACAGGTGCTGCGCCAGGCTGGCCTGGTGGACGTGCGCCGCGTGGGTGTGCGGGCGATTTATCGCCTGGAGAACGAAGATATCTATGGGGTGCTGCGAGCAGTGCGTGAACTGGGGGAGAGGCGCCTGCCGGAGTGTGATGCACTGGTACAGCAAATCCAGATTGAACGCCCTCCAGGGACTGAAATCAGTTTCGAGGAGCTTTTATATGCCATGGAGCAGGGCCAAATCCTCCTTTTGGATGTGCGCCCAAGCGGTGAGTTCAGTTATGGTCATATCCGCGGGGCGATCTCCATGCCGCTGGATGAGCTTGAGCAGCGTATGGCAGACATCCCTAGCGAGCTACCGATTGTAGTTTATTGTCGCGGCCCTTACAGCATGCTGGCAGACCGGGCAGTTGCATGGTTGAAGCACCACGGACATCCTGCACGACGGCTACAACAGGGCTTCCCAGACTGGCAAGTAAACGGATTACCGGTTGAGTATGCAGAAAATAAGCTCCGGGTTTAATTCTTCGAATAAAGGAGGTGATCAACATAGATTTGGCAAATTCAGGGCAAGTTCCAACCCGATTGTTGGCGTTTGTCCGAGCGTGGTGTCTGGGTTAATCAATAGCCGTATGCTGGTAGATAGTGCATGCGGCGCACATCACGATACAGGCAACATTTCTAACCCGTAGTCCAAGTGAACGAGGAGACCAGATGAAAAAGCCGATCATAACCCAAAAAGAGATGGAAAAGATCCATCCTTACATCCCCGAAGCATTTTCCCTTTACCAACAGAACCGTATCTCACGGCGCGAATTTCTACGCATGGCCAGCCTGCTGGGCATGTCAGCAGCCGTAGCCGCCTGTGCAGCGCCGGCAACTCAAGCGCCCACCGAAGCGCCTCCCGCCGCGGTAGCCACGCAGCCCCCGGCTGCGCCAGTCGTCAAGCGTGGTGGAACGTTTACGCGCGCCATGGAATTACAGCTCATTGACCATCCGGCGCGTTTCTCGTGGGTGCAGCAGGCCAATGTCGTGCGCCATGTCGCCGATTACCTGACTGAGACTGGGCCTGATAATATCACCCGACCATTCTTGTTGGAGAAGTGGGAAGCTTCGGAAGACGTAAAGACCTGGACGCTGTTCTTGAAGCAAGGCGTCACTTTTAATAATGGCGATGCGTTTACCGCCGATGATGTGCTGTTCAACTTCGAGCAGTGGCTGAACCCGGACACAGGTTCTTCCATGCTCAGTTTGCTCTCCTACCTGAGCGGCATGCAGGACGTGGAGAAAGTAGATGATTACACCGTGCGCTTGCACTGCCAGGATGCGAACATCGGTATCCCGGAGCATCTATTCCACTACGTTGCCAACATCATGCACCGCAGCTTTGAAGGCGACTTCATCAAGCAGCCGATTGGTACAGGTGGCTTCACCCTGGCAGAGTATTCGGAAGGCGAGCGCGCCGTGCTCAAGCGCCGCCCGGATTTCTGGATGATGGGCGTGGACGGGCAGCCGCTGCCTTACCTGGACGAGATTATCTACGTCTCGATTGGCAAGGATGCAGCTGTTGCCGCGGTCCAATCCGGACAGGTGGATGCTACTTACCAGCCGCGTGCCAGTGACTGGCTGGCGTTGAAAGACAACCCGAACTTCGATGTGTACACCGCCGGCACCGCCACGACCACCGTCATGCGCATGCGCGCCGATCTGGAGCCCTGGACCGATCCGCGCGTCCGCAACGCGCTCAAGATGTGCCAGGACCGCGAGAAGATGATGCAGCTCTCGTACTATGGGCAGGGCGACCTTGCGCTGGATGCCCATATCGCTCCGATCCACCCGGCTTACTGCGAAAAGCCAATCCCCAAGTACGATCCTGAAGGCGCCAGAGCCTTATTGGCTGAGGCAGGTTATCCGGACGGTTTGAAAGTCACCCTGGCGACCAAGAATGACCTGGAAGAGCCCGAGCTGGCCCAGGCGCTCAAAGAGCTGGCTGCTCCTGGCGGCTTTGACATCACCCTGGATATCACCGACCCGTCGGGTTACTGGGATCGCTGGACCGAAGTAGACCTGGGCATGACCTCCTGGACGCACCGCTCGCTGGACACCATGGTGCTGCCGCTGGGTTACTTTGGCGACGAGAACGGAAATCCGGTGGAGTGGAACGAAGCCCACTGGGTGGATCAGGAATTCCAGGATCTGGTGCGTGAAGCTGAGCGCACCCTGGACGTGGAAGCTCGCCGGGCGATTATGTGCAAGGTGGAAGATATCTTCGAGCAACGCGGCCCCATCGGGATCGCCTACTGGAAGAAGGTCTGGAATATCGTCCCCAAGAAATTTAAGAATATGGCAGCTCACCCGACCGAGTACGATCTACTGTACGAAGTCTGGCGTGACGAATAGACCAGGTTAGGTTTGGCAGGGGCATGGAAAAACCATGCCCCTGCGCTTAGGAAAGTAGGATTCTATGGCTCGCTTCCTGGTGCGCAGCTTAATCTCGACGATTGTCACCATGTTGCTGGTATCGATTGCTTTGTTCTTCCTGCTTGAAGTTGGCACCGGCGATATCACGGTGAAATTGCTGGGGGTATTTTCAACCGAAGAACAACGCGCCTCCTACCGCGCTCAGCTCGGATTGGACCAACCGGTCTGGCAGCGTTACCTGGACTGGCTGATCGGCAGTGATTGGCGGGCAGGTGCCAGGGTCGGATACGATTTCACACGCATCAAGAATGCCACCACCAACGAAGATGAGTGGTGGGGGGAAGTCGATGGACAGCTCAAACGTTGGAAGATGGAAGAGGGAGAGATCGTTGAGATCGTCCTGCAAGAGGATGGCTCGTTGGTGGAGCAAGCCTTTACGGGCGAGTGGGATACGGACGAGCTGGGCAATGAGATTTTCTGGGGGCTGGATACAAAAAATAACGCCGCGCAGTGGGTGCGCGGCGGTGGGACGACGGTATATATCCGTACCAAGACCGGCTTTAGCGAGCAAAAAGATGGCCCGGTTGCTTTTATCCCCTTACGGCGCGGCATGTTGCGTGGAGACCCAGGCCTTTCACTACAAACCGGGCGTCCGGTGGCGGTGACCTTGTTTACAAGGGTGCGCAACACCTTGATCTTAGCCGGGGTGGCTTTCATGGTAGTGATGCCCCTGGCGCTGGTGCTGGGTATTATCGCCGGGGTAAATGAAGGCAAGCCCATCGATCGCTTTATTTCGGTCAGCAGTCTGGGGGCAACTGCCACTCCGGAATTTGTCACCGGCTTATTCTTAATCTTACTGCTGGGTATCTGGCTCAAGGTGGTGCCAGCCGTTTCCATCTTCTTGAGTCCGGACGCCATCTTCGAAGATCCGAAGCTGCTAATTTTGCCGGTGATGACCCTGACCATGGTAGAGCTGGGCTATGTGGCACGCATGACACGCGCCAGCATGGTGGAAGTGATGGACTCAGCTTACATCCGCACCGCCATTATCAAAGGCATGCCCTACCAGCGGGTGGTGTTAAAACACGCCGTGCGTAATGCGCTCATGGCGCCCATTACCATCATCATGCTGCATGTGAACTGGCTGATTGGTGGGGTGGTGGTGGTGGAAGTGATCTTTGGCTTCCCTGGGCTAGGCAAATATATTTATGATGCTGCGGTATTCGGTGATTTTTATGCGGTGGAGGCAGCGGCTATGCTGACGGTGATTATTGCCATCAGCACGCGTCTGATCGGCGATCTGGCTTACACCTTCCTGAATCCTCGCATCCGGTACGCATAGAAAGGCAGGCAGCGATGGCAATCGGTGAACGTACCTTCCCACCGGCAGCGGCGCAGCCCGGCACTTTGCAACGCTTCTGGAACAGCTTTTCCATCATTTTTAATTCGAAAGTTGGCACACTTGGGCTGGCTATGGTGTTGTTCTGGGTATTGGTAGCCTTTGTGTCTCTGTTTTGGGTGCCTTACGAACCCAATGCCAATCAATTCGTCCAGAACCTGCCGCCCAACGCTCAAAATTGGCTGGGTACAGACCATCTGGGACGTGATATCGCTTCACGTTTAATGACCGGCACGCAGGTGATCCTGCTCAAAACGCGCCTGCCGGGAGGGAATGTCTCCATCCCGGGGGGCGTGGCACTGTGGGGCGTATTTGGCTCGCTGGCGATGGGTGTGTTGCTGGGCCTGAATGCTGGCTACCGCGGCGGCTGGGCAGACCAGATCATCATGCAAGTGCTGGATGCGCTGATTGCCTTCCCACAAATCGTTCTGTATCTGGTGGTGATTGCAGCCCTGGGGCAGGGTGATCTGGTGGTGATCCTGGCGATTGCCATTACCGGCGCTCCGGGGGTGGCGCGCCTGGCACGCAGCCTGGCAATGGACATCAAGACTCGCGACTATATCCGTGCGGCTGAGACGCGAGGCGAGAGCACCTGGTTCATCATGTTCCGCGAGATCCTGCCTAACGCGCGCGGTCCACTGCTGGTGGATGCCATGCTGCGTGTAGGTTATGCTATCTTCGCTATCGGTACACTGGGTTTCCTGGGTTTAGGCTTACCGCCGCCCGATCCGGACTGGGGCACGATGGTCAATGAGGCGCGCAAAAATATCTTCACCAATGCCAGCGCGGTGATTGTACCTTCGGTAGCTATTGCCAGCCTGGTGATTGGCCTGAACCTGTTCGCCGATGGTTTGCGCGAAGAACTTAGCCGCTACCAGAAGTAGGCCTGGGCAAGACCTTTCCAGAAGGAGTCTTGATGACTGATTCTTCTCCTTGCAGTAACAATTCACCTCCCGTGCTCAAGATCGAAGAGCTGGCGGTTTCGTATAAGGTGCGCGGGGGCGAAGTGGATGCGGTGCAGAATGTGACCTTTGAGATCTGCCGCGGCGAGACCTTCGGCGTGGTGGGTGAATCGGGCTGTGGCAAAAGCACCGTTGCCTGGTCAATCGTCAATTTCCTGGGCGCAAATGGCTATGTAAAGCACGGCAGCATCAAATTTCAGGGCCAAGAGCTGGTGGGCAAGACGGGTGAGGAGCTGCGCCGGCTGCGCGGCGACCAGATCGCCATGGTCTACCAGGACCCCATGCAGGCGCTGAACCCCTCTATGCGGCTGGGCGAGCAGATGAAAGAAGTGCTCACCGTGCACCGCGGTTTGAGCGAAGCTGAAGCAGAAAAGCGCAGCATTGCCATGCTTGGGCGGGTGTATATGCCCGATCCGGCTGATGTGATGGGGCGTTTCCCCCACCAGATCTCTGGCGGGCAGCAGCAGCGTGTAGTCATCGCCATGGCCTTGCTGAATAACCCGGCATTGCTGATCATGGACGAGCCGACCACTGCCTTGGACGTGACTGTTGAAGCAGCCGTGCTGGACCTGATTGCCGAGCTCAGGCATGACTTTGACACCGCCATTCTGTATATCTCGCACAACCTGGGTGTGGTGGCGCGCGTGTGTAACCGGGTGGGTGTGATGTACGCGGGTGAGATGGTGGAGAAAGCCACTGTAGAAGAGATCTACCGCCAGCCGCAGCATCCTTACACGCAGGGCTTGATGCGCTGCGTGCCGCGTTTGGGCAGCGATAAGCATGAAAGTGTTCTGTATCCTATCCGCGGGCGTGTTCCCCGTCCCAGCAATCGCCCAAATGGCTGTATCTACCACCCGCGCTGCGACTATACCCAGGACCTGTGCATCCAGAAGCGCCCGCAATTGCGCCCGCTGCCTAATGGCTCGTGGGTGCGCTGCCATTTGGCAGAGCAGATTGACTTCCACGACTGGAAACCCTCTGAAGAAATCCATATCCCCCAAAGCGTGCAGAGTACGGCTGCGGATGCAGAGCCGATCCTGGAAGTGCAAAATTTGCAGAAATATTACCCGGTCAAAGGCAATTCCCTGCGCGATGTTTTCGGGATGGGCGAAAAACGCTACGTCAAGGCAGTTGAAGATGTGAGCTTGCAGGTGCCCAAAGGCAAAACACTTGGGGTGGTGGGTGAGTCTGGTTGCGGTAAAAGCACCCTGGTGAAGACGATCATCGGCCTGGAAGAACCCACCACTGGAAAAGTGATTTTCCAAGGTTTCGATATCTCTAATGAGCTCAGCGAGCGCAAGCTGGAGCTGGTGAAAGAACTGCAGATGGTATTTCAAAATCCGGATTCAACCATGAATCCATCTTATACCGTCGGCCAGCAAATCGGGCGCCCGATGGAACACTTTAAGACCGTCCCGAAGAAGCAAATCCGGGATGAAGTCTTAAAGCTGCTGGAAGCCATGCGCCTGGGGCCGGGTTATTACGATCGCTTGCCGCGCCAGCTCTCTGGTGGAGAGAAACAACGCGTGGGTATTGCCCGGGCATTAGCCAGCCACCCCAATCTGGTATTGTGCGATGAGCCGGTGAGTGCGCTGGATGTGTCGGTGCAGGCTGCCATCCTGAATTTGTTGATGGAGATTCAGGCCAATCTAGGCACCACACTGGTGTTTATCGCCCATGATCTGAGTGTGGTGCGCTTCTTCTCCGATTATGTAGCGGTGATGTACCTGGGGCAGATCATGGAATACGGGCCTGCAGACGCCATCTACTCGCCGCCGTACCACCCTTATACCGAAGCCCTGCTCTCCGCCGTGCCGATCCCAGACCCGAGCGCGGCGCAGAAGAATATCCGCCTGCAGGGAAGCGTGCCCAGTGCATTAAATCCACCCAGCGGCTGCCGTTTCCATACACGCTGCCACCGGCGCGATCTGCTGGCGGATGGCGGAAAGATCTGCGCAGAGCAAACCCCGCCCTGGCGTAAATGGGAGCACGGACATCAAATATTCTGCCATTTACCAGCAGAAATTCTGGAGTCATTCGGCCCGGTCATTACGACCACCAGCCAATCCGGAGTATGATCCGAGGGAGAGTACCAAGATGTTTGTAAAAGATTTTATGACTCGCCACCCGATCCTGGTGCAGCCCGAGACGACCGCGGTAGAGGCACAGCGCATTATCGCTGAGAATAATATTCGCCATCTGCCGGTGACGGGCAGCGGCAAGCGCTTGCTGGGGCTGGTAACGCGTGAACGCCTGGCGCTAAAACCGGATACGCTTAACAGCCTGAATGTATGGGAGATTACGCGCTATTTGGGCAGCCTGACGGTCAAAGAACTGATGATAAAAGCCGAGCAGGTGGTGACCATCAGCCCTGAACGCACCCTGGAACGCGCCGCGCGCATTATGACCGAGCGTAAGATTGGCTGCCTGCCGGTGATCGAGGATAACGTGGTGGTGGGGATGATCACTGAAATCGATCTGTTAAATGCCTATCAGGTGATGATGGGCCTGCCAGAAGCGGGTATCCGTGTAACCATGCGCATGCCCAATATGCCTGGCGAGTTTGCCAGGCTGATGGCAGCGCTAGTGGAACATAAACTGGGAGTGATGGGTGTTGGCATCTACCCGTCCCCACGCCTGCCGGGCTTTTACGACGCGGTATTAAAAATTGTTTCAACTTCATCGGATGAGATTAAGAGAATATTTGGGAATGTAGAGGGGCAGGAGATTATCGACATACGCGATGCAGTTTAGTGCTCAGCAGGTGACATTTTACTTAATTAATAGGACGGAATGTCCAATTGACACCCGATTTTAGATCGGCTATAAATTCAGCAGTGTGTATATCATCGTCAAGCATTGAACAAGTCTATGTATCTACGTATCGACATTCATGAATTCTAAAAATGACCGTCCGGGGCGGGTTTTTTAAGCCAGACCTGGACGGTTTTTTGATGCAAAAAGCATCTGAGCGGATCTTCCGAGATCCAGCAAAAAAATTGGATCATCACCAGTCAAAAATAGACAAAGGAGGCACCCATGATTAAAAGACGATTGCCAGTTCCCAGCGATATCGAAGTCGCTCAGGAAGCAGAACTAAAACCCATCCTGCAGGTAGCCGAAGAAGTGGGCTTACTACCGGATGAGCTTGAGCTGCATGGTAATTTTATTGCCAAGGTGAAGCTGGAGGTACTGGACCGCCTGAAGGATGTCCCGAATGGCAAATATGTCGATGTGACCGCCATTACGCCTACCCCGCTGGGGGAAGGCAAGACCACCACAACCGTCGGTGTGAGCCAGGCCTTGGGCGCAGTATTAGGTAAAAAGGTCTTCACCGTCATCCGCCAGCCCAGCCAGGGACCGACCTTTGGGATTAAAGGCGGCGCAGCCGGCGGTGGTTATAGCCAGGTCGTACCGATGGAGGATTTCAACCTGCATCTGACCGGTGATATCCATGCCATCACGGCAGCCAATAACCTGCTGGCGGCCGCGATCGACGCCCGCATGTTCCACGAATCCACGATGAGTGATGAAAAGCTCTTCGAATCGCTGTGCCCGCCCAATAAACAGGGCGGGCGGACATTTGCCCCTTCGATGTTGAAGCGCCTGGCAAAGCTGGGCATTGATAAGACAGATCCCAATGATCTGACCCCCGAAGAGCGCAGCCGTTTTGTGCGCCTGGATATCGATCCAGACATGATCACCTGGCGGCGGGTAATGGATACCAATGACCGCTTCTTACGCGAGATCACCGTAGGACAGGGACCTGAAGAAAAAGGCAAGGAACGGCGCACCGGCTTTGATATTGCGGTAGCCAGCGAAGTGATGGCGATCCTGGCGCTGACCAGCGACCTGGCTGATATGCGCAAGCGTTTTGGGGAAATCGTGATCGGCTCCAGCCGCTCGGGTGAAGCGGTGACTGCAGAAGACCTGGGCGTGGCAGGCGCTATGGCAGTGCTGATGCGTGACGCCATCAAGCCCAATCTGATGCAGACCTTGGAAGGCACGCCTGTTTTCGTGCATGCTGGCCCCTTCGCCAATATTGCGCACGGCAACAGCTCGATCATTGCCGACCGTATCGCGCTGAAACTGGCGGATTATGTGATCACCGAGAGCGGTTTCGGCGCCGATATCGGGATGGAGAAGTTCTTCGATATCAAATGCCGCTACAGCGG
>CAYXDC010000040.1:0-27313 GCA_964463505.1 uncultured Anaerolineaceae bacterium | reverse complement strand
TTGCCACCATCACCGAATCCACCGCCCACCTGTACCAGATCAGCCTGTATGTGGACCACCTGGCGACGGAGATGAAGCGCGAAAAATATCACCTGGACCGCTTCATCGGCTTCAACCTGGTCCTGGATGGGATCGGGGATATGATCAACGGCCTGTTCGGCGGGGCCGCCGGCACCAACTACGGCGAGAACAACTCGCTGATGGTGATCACGCGCAACTATTCCGGCCCATCCCTGATCGTGGCCGGGATCATCGCCATCCTGATGTCCTTCAGCGGAACACTGGCGGGCGTGGTGGAAAGCATCCCCACCGCGGTCAGCGGCGGGCTGGCGGTGTACCTGTTCGGGGTGATCGGCCTGCAAGGCGTGGCGCTGATGATCTCCGAAAAAGTGAACTTATTCGACCCGCGCCAATTGGCGATTGGCGCTTTGGTCCTGGTGGTGGGCATTGGCGGGCACATCGGCTACCCTGGCGGTTTCCTGCCCATCCCGCTGCTGCAGAATATCTTCCCCAACGGCTGGCCGGCGATTGCCACCGCCGCCGTGTTGGGCATCCTGCTTAACGCCATCTTTATCATCTTCAAACCCAAAACTGTCTCCGGCGCTGCTCCAACCCGCAAAGGGACTGACTGAATGAACGTGTTCGACCAGGAGCAGCCCCGATGAGCCTGAAACTCCCCGGATTGATCGATGTGCACGTGCATATGCGCGAGCCCGGCGCGGAGCACAAAGAAGATTGGGATTCCGGCACCGCCGCCGCCCTGGCAGGCGGGTTCACGGCGGTGCTGGCCATGCCCAACACCCGCCCGCCGGTCACGGACGCCGCCTCGCTGGCCCTGGCATTGGACGCCGCCCGGCGCACAGCGCGCTGCGATTACGCCCAGTTCCTGGGGGCTGGCCCGGACAACCTGGACGTGACGCCGGTTCTGGCAGGCCGGGCTGCTGCGCTTAAAATGTACCTGGACCAGACCTACGGACCCCTGCGCCTGGACGAGATGAGCCTGTGGCAGGCGCATTTTGAGCGCTGGCCCGTAGCGGGCGCCGGACCGGTGGTCGCCCATGCCGAGGGGCGCACGCTGGCAGCGGCGATCTTGATGGCCGAGTTGTGCCAGCGCCCGCTGCACCTGGCGCACGTCTCCACCGCAGAAGAGATCCTGCTGATCCGCAAGGCCAAGGAGCGCGGTCTGGCGGTGACCTGCGAGGTGGCGCCTCACCACCTGTTCCTGACCCAGGAGGACCTGCCCCGGCTTACCTTCGGGCGCAGCGAAGTCAGGCCACGCCTGGCAACCCCCGCCGACCGCGACGCCCTGTGGAACAACCTGGAGGTGATCGACTGCTTTGCCACCGATCACGCCCCGCACACCGCCGCCGAAAAGGACGGCGAGAACCCCCCGCCCGGCTTCCCCGGGCTGGAGACAGCCCTGCCACTGCTACTGGAGGGTGTGCACAGCGGGCGGATGAGCCTGGACGACCTGATCGCCCGCACCCACACCAACCCACGCCGTATCTTCGGCCTGCCCGAGCAGCCAGACACCTATATTGAGGTCGATCCGGACACTAAATGGGAGATCCACGCCGCGGATAGCTACACCCGCTGCGGTTGGACGCCCTTCGAGGGCCGCAAGGTGCGCGGCCGGGTGACACGCGTCGTCCTGCGCGGCCAGGAAGCCTATCGCGACGGGCAGGTGCTCGCCCCGCCAGGTAGCGGGCGCGACCTGCGCGCGAACCAGAATTAAACAAACCATTTATCCAAACCTGATTTTTAGGAGTAAAACCATGACCTACCAACCCCCAGCCCAACATGCCAGCCCGCACCTGCCTTTCGGCGACCAGCGCACAGCGCCTTTCTATGGCAAAGATATCCTTTCGGTGAAACAATTCGCCCGCCCCGACCTGGAATACATCTTCGAGGTGGCGCACGAGATGAGCGTGATGGTCGAGCGCATCGGCACCTTTGACCTGCTGAAAGGCAAGATCCTGGCAAACCTGTTCTACGAGCCCTCCACGCGCACCTCAGCCTCTTTCACCGCCTCCATGGAGCGCCTGGGCGGCTCGGTGATCCCGATCAACGAAGTACGCTACTCGTCGGTCTCCAAAGGCGAGTCCCTGCCGGACACCATCCGCACCCTGGAATGCTACGCCGATGTGATCGTGCTGCGCCATCCGGAAGTCGGCGCTTCTGCGTTAGCCGCCCAATACGCCCGCAAGCCGGTCATCAACGCCGGCGATGGGATTGGCGAGCACCCCACCCAGGCCTTGCTAGACCTGTACACGATCAAAAACGAGCTGGGGCATATCGATGGGCTGACCGTGACCATGCTGGGCGACCTGAAATTCGGGCGCACCGTGCACTCCCTGGCGCGGCTGCTCTCGCTCTTCAATGTGCGCATTAATTATGTCTCACCAGAAATCCTGCGCATGCCGGAAGAGATCATGGCGGAAGTCGGTCAAAAATGGATTTCCCAGCAAGAATACTCCAACCTTGATGAGGTGATCCCTCAAACAGATGTACTGTACGTCACGCGCGTACAGAAAGAGCGCTTCGAGGACCTGGAGCAGTACGAAACCGTCAAAGGCGAATTCATCATCGACGCCGAGGTGATGAAACTTGCCAAAGAAAACATGATCGTGATGCACCCCCTGCCGCGCGTGGGCGAGATCACCATGGACGTGGACCAGGACCCGCGCGCCGCTTACTTCCGCCAGATGGAATCCGGGCTGTACGTGCGTATGGCCCTGCTGGCGATGGTGCTCGGCAAAGCTTAGGAGCCAATCATGGGATTTTTCTCAAAGCTGGAGGGGCGCGCCCGCGAGATCAATTCGCTGCTGTGCATCGGGCTGGACCCACACCCGGCGGACCTGGCAGAGAATACCGCCCAGGGGGCGGAAGCCTTCTGCAAGCGCCTGATCGAAGCAACGCAGCCCTGGGCGCTGGCGTATAAGCCCAACGCGGCCTTCTTTGAGGCTTACGGGGCAACCGGCTGGCAGGCGCTGGCAAACGTGATCGCCGCTATCCCTCCGGAGGTCCCGGTCATTTTAGATGCCAAGCGCGGCGATATCGCTTCGACCGCCGAGGCTTACGCCCGCTCAGCCTTCCAGACCCTGGGCGCCAGGGCGATCACGCTCAGCCCCTACCTGGGCCTGGATTCCCTGACCCCCTTCCTGAGCGACACGGAGCGCGGGGCTTTCTTATTGTGCAAGACCTCCAATCCCGGCTCAGGCGATCTGCAGGACCTGATCGTGCTGGACACAGGCGGGGGATTGACCCTGTACGAGAGCGTGGCCCGCAAGGCGCAGTCCTGGAACGAAAACGACAACCTGGGGCTGGTGGTTGGAGCAACTCACCCACAGGCTTTACTGCGTGTCCGCCGGCAAGCGCCCGAGCTGTGGATCCTGGCACCGGGTGTGGGCGCGCAGGGCGGCGACCTTGAATCCGCTTTGCAGGCTGGCCTACGCCCCGATGGCCTCGGGATGCTGCTGCCGGTCTCACGCGCCATCTCACGCGCTGGCGACCCGACCGTGGCTGCCGCCGGACTATGCCGGGAGATCAATGCCGCCCGCCAAAAAATCAGCGCTGAGCGCCTCCAGGCAGCCCCGGTGGCAATCTTCCCGGCCGCGTTGGCGGATGGCCTGCTGCAGGCGGGCTGCATCCGCTTTGGCGAATTCACCCTGAAATCCGGCCTGGTCTCGCCCGTCTATATTGACCTGCGCCGCCTGGCCAGCGAGCCGCGCCTGCTGCGGCTGGTCGCCGAGGCTTATCTCCCCGTGCTGCGCGAGCTGGAATTCATGCGTTTAGCCGCCTTGCCCTATGCCGCCCTGCCCATCGGCACCGCCATCAGCCTGCTGGGCGGCTGGCCGATGATCTACCCGCGCAAAGAAGCCAAGGAATACGGCACCCGCCTGGCGATCGAAGGCGACTACGTCCCTGGCGAGCAGGTGCTGGTGATCGACGACCTGGCGACCACCGGCGGCAGCAAATTCGAAGCCATCGATAAGCTGGTGGAGGCCGGGCTGCACGTCCGGGATGTGGTCGTCCTGGTGGACCGGCAGTCCGGGGCCAGCGAAGCCCTGGCGCAAGCCGGCTACCACCTGCATTCGGTCTTCACCATTCGACAGCTTCTGGATTACTGGGAGCAGACCGGGCAGGTTGCGATGGAGCAGGTTACCGCCGTGCGCCAGTTCCTGGAGGAATCAAAAGCCGGGTGAGCCTGTATCCACGCTTGCGCCCGCTCCTTTTCCGGCTGGAACCCGAGCAGGCGCATCACCTTTCTTTAAATATGATCCGGCTGGCAGGCCATCTGCCGCCAGTAGCAGCGTTCTTGCGCGCCCGCTACCGCGCCCCAGAACAAGCGGTGGAGGCTTTCGGGCTGCGCTTCTCCAATCCGGTGGGGCTGGCAGCCGGCTATGATAAGGATGGCCTGGGCTGGCACGGGCTGGCTGCGCTGGGCTTTGGGCATATCGAGATCGGCACCGTGACACCATTACCCCAGCCCGGCAACCCACAGCCGCGCGTTTTTCGTATACCCTCCGCCCAGGGATTGATCAACCGCATGGGTTTTCCAGGCCTGGGAGCAGAATTTGTCGCCCGCCAGATGCAGGGAAAACGCCCCCAAGGGTTGGTCCTGGGCGTGAACCTGGGCAAGAATAAAACCACACCCAACGCCGAGGCCGCCAGCGACTATATCAGGCTGATCCAGGTCTTTGCGCCGCTGGCAGATTACCTGGCGATCAACATCAGCTCGCCAAACACGGTCGGCCTGCGCGAGCTGCAGGGCAAAGCCGCCCTGACAGGCCTGCTGGTAGAAGTGGCTGCCGAACGCAAAATTCAGGCCAACCTGCATAAAAAAGCCGTGCCGGTGCTGGTAAAGCTGGCGCCTGACCTGAGCGACGGCGAGCTGGACGACGCCCTTGATGCTATCCTCAACGCCGGCATGGATGGCGTGATCGCCACCAACACCACCGTCAGCCGCGCGCCGCTGGGAGCCTATGCGGGCTTGAATCCGCAGACAGCCGCTGAAAGCGGCGGGTTGAGCGGCACACCGCTGGAAGCCATGAGCACAGCGATGGTGGCTAAAATCCTACAACGGACTGCGGGCAGGCTGCCGGTGATTGGGGTCGGCGGGATCACCGATGCCGCCAGCGCACGGCGCAAGCTGGACGCCGGGGCGGCCCTGGTGCAGGTGTATACCGGTCTGGTGTACGCCGGACCCGGATTGGTCCAGCAGATTATGAGAGGCCTGACCCAGTCGCCCGAGCCTGCGCGTTTGAATTGACTGGTGAACCCGTATTCACTTGTCCAACCACAAATATCGAATTAGAGGATGGATTACCGATTACTGATGTGTTAATAAAAATATTTTAGGGTCTTGGTAACGATTTACGGTATGGCGAACTCAAACTGCCAGGATTTTGAACTGGGGTCCTGGCTGATCTGAGAAGTCTCCCCCAACACTTCAAACCACACATTGCCTGGCTTCAACAAATAGGGCTGCCCATCCGGGTAAACAAGGCTGAGTAGATCGGTCGCTGCAGCGCGTTGCCAGCGCACTTTGTAAACCCGCCCATCGCGCAGCGCGTAGGCGTCCCCCTCCCCAAACAAATTCATGCTGACTATTTCGGTGGTGGGGGTATTGGCGAAATATTCATGCTTGACCAGCAGGATTACCAGGTTATCGGCGGCAATCTGCTCGCCCGTAAGGCTGTCCGTCAGCGGGGCGTAATCCGGCTCTACTCCAACGGCGTCCAGCGTATCCTGATAGCGCAGGTAACGTCGGCTGCCCGGGTCATAATCCCAGCGGTGGTAGGAGAAATATGAAAAACGGACATATACCTGTACCCCGCCCAGCGGTGAGAAGGGCGGCACCACACCAAAATTAAGACTGTTCAGCTCCTGGCGATCATTACTGGTACGGCGGGCTGCGATATACTCTTCCAGCGCAAAAGTATCTACAAACAGGGTGTTGTAATCATAGGCCGGTCCAAAGCGGCACATCGGCGGGCAGTTATCGCCGCGCTCGACAACTAAGAAATTGCGCAAATCGGACTCGGTCCAGGGGTCCACCACACGGTCATCCGCCCAGGCAAAGACAAAAAAGGATTTGTACATGCGCACGACATGCTCGTCAAAAAAGCGCCCGGAGCGCACCGGGCCTACACGCTCGGCGTTGTTGCCATAAAAGACAGCAATAAAGCGCGTGATCAGGTCTTCCAGATAATATTCGTAGACATGGTCAGCCAGGGTCAGCCCCCACTGCGGGCGCACATGGCGGGGAAAATTGGTTACTTTGATGGCGATGGGGCGGCGTTCCAGGATGGCCGGGTCGGGAACCGGCAGCCCGGTAAGCGGGTTGACTCCCTCAGGGAGGTTACCCGCCCCCAGCACCTGTTGGGCTTCCAGGGTAGGGAAGGGGGTCGCGCTGGGCAGCGGGGTGCTGCTCGCTTTCAACTCAAAAACCACCGCGGTAGAGGTTGGGCGTGGGGTAGGGAGCGCTGTCGGCGTGGCTGTGGGGATAATTTCTGCGGTGGGTGCCGCTGGCGTGCAGCCTGCGGCAGCCAGCAAAAGGCTGGCTGCCAGCAGGATCGATACAATGTGGGCGCCGCGAAAACTCATGTAAAGCTGAAGGATTACGGGATCGAAAACTGGATGTGCAGGCCATTTTCGGCGCTCACCGTCGATGACTGCCCGACGACCTCGTACCAGCTATTGCCCGGTTTGTACGCGTATTGCGTGCCATCCTCAAATGTCAGGGTAAACAGATCATAGTAGGCATCACCGGTGGACCGGTTCCAGGTCAGCTCATACATTTGCCCATCCCGGAAAGCCAGCGCTTTGCCTGTACCTTCCAGCGGGATGCGGATGACCTCATTATTTCCCGGGCGAGAATTGAACTCATAGGTGTGCTCGGCAAACAGGATAATCACATTGTCGGCAGTGATCGGCTGCTCGGTGGCCCCATCCACCAGCGGGGCGTACACTTCATCCGCCGGGGTGCTGGCTTCAGTGGTGTCTTGCAGGCGGGTGTATTTACCGGCTTCCGCGTCATATTCCCAGCGGGTATAGGCGCTGATCGAATACCGCACGGACACAGCCTCGCCAGCTTCTCCGCCCTCCGGGGCTACAGGGTGAAACAAGGTGCCGGTCAGATCCTGGGCAGTGTTATCGACACTGCGTTTTTCAGCATATTTTTCCAGCTCGGCGGTATTGGTCCATAGAAAATTGAAACCACCGGGGTCCTCGCGGCACATGGGCGGGCAGGAAGCTGCTCCACCCTCCAGGATCAGGCGGTCGCCGAAGTCGGTATTGACCAGACGCTGATAGATGCGCGAATCAGCCCCGCCAAAGGCGAAGATCGATTTATACATCCAGATCAACTGGGCGTCAAACAGGCGCGCTGAGCGGATAGGCATGACCTTCTCAGCGTCGTTGCCATAGAATATGGCATGCAGGCGGGTTATGCCGGCATTTTGATAATAATGATAAACCGCGTCGGCCAGCGAAACCCCATAAGGTGGGCGACCAGAGCGCGGGAAGAGCTGTATTTTCACCGCCAGCGGACGCCGCTCAAGTAAAGCCGGGTTGCTCACCGGCAGCCCGGTCAGGGGATTGATCCCGGCGGCAAAACTGTTCGGGCCGACTGGCTGCGGGATCAGGGTTGGGGTAGCGGTAGGAACAGCCGTGGCTGTAGGCGCGTCGGTAGGCGTGGGCTCCTGGGTAGGTGTAGCGCTGGCCGGGGGTTGGGTAGCTACCGTATCCACCGTTGGTGATGGCGCCTGAGGGATGGTCGTTGTCTGGCAGGCGCTGACCAGCAGCACCAGCAGAATCGCGAGCATGATCAATTTACGCATTCGAGTTCTCCTGACTATAGTTCCCTTTCCAGTAACAAAGGTCAATGATACCCCAATCTACGCCCTTTGCCAACCAGCGCGCCAGTCGATGTCAGCCAGCCGCCCGGCAGCTTGCGTTTTAATGGAAAAACCCTATAATTCAGGAATGAAGTCTAACCACATCCTTTCTCACAAAACCGGTTTGACCCTGCGGGGGTTGCTTATCCTTAGCGTTGGTTTTCTTCTGTTGGGCTGGTTGATCAATACCCCACCTGGATTGTTAGGCAAAGCTGACGCGGTAGGTTATGCTGTCTGTCATCGCATTGACGTGCGCAGCTTTCACCTGGGAGAGCGCCAGATCCCGCTGTGTGCGCGCTGTTCGGGCATGTACCTGGGAGCGGTGTTGGGCCTGGGATTGCAGGCCTGGCTGCGCCCGCGCCACGCCGGGTCCCCCCCCTGGCGCGTGTTGATCGCCCTGGGTTTGCTGGCCGCCACTTTCGCGGTGGACGGGCTCAACTCCTACTTGCACCTGATTCCCGGAGCACCCCGCTTGTATGAGCCACAGAACTGGCTGCGCCTGTTTACCGGGAGTGGTATGGGGCTGGCCCTGGCAGGCATGTTGTATCCGGCCTTCAACCAGACTGTCTGGGCGCGCTCTGACCCACGCCCCGCATTGGACAGCCTGAGTACATTGGGCGGGTTGGTCCTATTGGCTGGTTTGCTAAACCTGCTGGTGCTGATCGAAAATCCATTGCTGCTCTACCCCCTAGCATTGATCAGTGCGGCCGGTGTGCTGTTGGTCTTGACGATGGTCTACAGCCTGGTGTGGTTGATGCTGGCGCGCGCCGAACAAAGCCTGGAAAACATCTCCCAGGCCTGGCTGCCCCTGCTGGGCGGCTTTGGACTGGCCTTGCTGCAAATCGCGGCGCTGGATTGGGTGCGTTATTTGCTCACCGGCACCTGGAACGGGTTTAGCTTCGGTTAAATCTCGCGATCCGGCGCGACCAATCCACCAACTACACGTATAATTAGATAGAGGCGCGCTGGCACGCGCCTGCTGATGGAGGAAACTTGGAAATATTGACCGGTATTTTTACCGCTTTTGGGCTTTCAGCCAGCGCCGGCTTGAATGCTTATATCCCTTTGCTGGTGGTGGCTGTGATGGCGCGCTTCAGCAATATGATCCAGCTAAACCCACCCTGGGATACCCTGAGCGATCCCTGGATCATTGGTCTGCTGATGCTGCTCTCCCTGATCGAGTTTTTCGCCGATAAGATCCCGGCGATCAATCATATCAACGACGCCATCCAGACATTTGTGCGTCCTGCGGCTGGGGCGATTGCCTTCGCCGCCAGCGCGGACGTGATCACCGATATTCATCCTGTATTGTCCCTGGCTACAGGTCTGCTGGTAGCCGGCGCCGTTCACACGGTTAAATCCGCAGCAGTCCGCCCGGCTGTGACCGCCACCACCGGCGGGGCGGGCAATATCCCTGTGAGTATCGCGGAGGACATTATTTCAACCGCCCTGTCGATCCTGGCAGTTGTCATCCCGCTCATTCTGGCAGTAGTCGTTATCCTCGTGACCAGCTGGATTGTGTTTCGTATGTGGCAGCGCGCCAACCGCACCCGGCCAGCGTGAAATCAGCTCAACTCGAACGCCGATCCTGTTAGCTGGCTATGAAATTATAGGAGAAAAGAGATGGACACTTTTGAAGCCCCCCCTGTACCACCCCCATTGCAAGAGCCTAAGAAGACCAACACCGCCCTGATCATCGTGATCGTGGTCCTGGTGGTGCTGTGCTTATGCTGCCTGGCGGCCGCCGCAGCAGGTTACTGGCTATGGGTGAACGGCGATGCCCTGATTGGGATCTCGAGCCTGTTCAGCAGCAGTGTGACCTAGGCCAGGAATGTCTGGCCGCCCGCCAGGCGATCTCTATAGCTGGTCTGCAATTCTGCCAGCGCCTGACGGGCGGCGGCCTGTTCACTGGGGGATAGATTCAGCGCGGCGAATTCATCCTCGTCCAAAACAAGCTGGCGTCCATCCGGAAAGACCAGCAAGTCTAAAGCCAGGTCCACATAGCTGACCATGCCATCCTGGAAACGCGCCGGGCGGGTGATATTACAATACCAACCACGTAAGCTGCCATCGTCCCGGCTGTAGATGGCGAAAACGTTATACCAGCGGTCGGTGTAATACGTTTCTACAAAACGGTCGCCGCGCAATAAAGGCATGCCATGAAACTGGCGATCATCCCGGTCAAAAAATGCCTCCAGCACCAGGCGCGCACCGTCTCGCTCCACCAGGCGACCCGAATAAGTCCACAAGATGTCCCCGGCCGGGTTTTGCTTCAATACAGTTAGCTCATCAGAATCCATATTCAGTCCCCGGCTGCTTCATCATAAAATTGTAAAGCTTCCCCCGCAGAAAACCGCAGGCAGATCTGCTCGCCCACGCCAGGAAGCTCGGCACGCGAAGGGAAATCGAAGTGCAGCAGCACTCCATTGGCAGCCAGCTCCAGGCGCGTGCTGCGCCCTTTGAAGACCACCTCCTGGACTGTCCCTGACAGGGTACAGTCACCAGAGCTGCCCAGGTGAACTGCATCGGGGCGCAGTAGAACCGTGATTGCACCTGTTCTTCCAGGTGGAGCAGGCCAGCGCCCCAGGGGTGTCTCCACCCTGCATCCAGCTTCGTCACAAACTCGCTGACCGGACAGCAGGTTATCCAGACCCAGGAAGCGCGCCACAAACTCCGTTTCAGGATGGTTGTAGAGTTCCATAGGCGCGCCGATTTGCTCCACCCGTCCGGCATTCATTAAGACGACGCGGTCCGCCAGCGCGAAAGCCTCTTCCTGATCATGGGTGACATACAAGGCGGTCTGGTGCATGCGGCGCAGGATCAGGCGCAGGTCTTCAACCAGGCGCTCGCGCAATGCCCTATCCAATGCGCCGAGGGGCTCATCCAGCATCAGCAAGCGCGGCCGGGGAGCTATCGAACGCGCCAGAGCTACGCGCTGCTGCTCGCCACCCGATAGCGTATTGACATCTCGCTCGCCAAAGCCAGGCAGGCCGACCAGCTCGAGCGCTTCAGCCACCCGCTGCTGGATCTGCCCCGTATCCATGCCAACCATCTGCAATCCAAAAGCGACATTGTCGAACACGTTGCGATGCGGAAAAAGGACAAAATCCTGGAACATCAAGCCAAAGCCGCGCCGGTGGGTTGGCAGATGGCGCAGGGATTGCCCATCCCAGCGCACATCACCGCTATCCGGGGCCAGCAAACCTGCCACGATGGAAAGCAGGGTGGACTTACCACAGCCGCTGGGTCCCACCACTGCCACAATTTCCCCGGGCGCTACCTGGAAGCTGACATCCTGTACAGCGATGGTGCTGCCGAAGCGACGGGTGACATTTTGGATTTCAAGACCAGGCATACAGACTCCTAAAACTCGCCCACATCGGCGATGCGCAGGCGCTCAATAAGCAGCATCCCTGCAGCGCTGACGACCATCAGGATCGTGCTTAACGCCAGGGCCTGCCCATAGTTCAGCGCCCCTGGCTGAGAGATCAAACGATAAATGGCAGCCGGGATGGTGGGATATTCCGGGCGTGAGACCAGGGCTGTCGCCCCAAACTCGCCCAGTGAAATGGTGAAGGCGAAGGTCGCGGCTACTAGCAGCGCTCTCCCCACGAGAGGCAGGTCAATGTGGCGCAGCACCTGGCGTGGGCTGGCTCCTAATACAGTGGCGGCCTGGCGCAGGCGCGGGCTGATGCTGCCCAGGGAGGGCGCCAGACTGCGCACCACAAAAGGAAATGCCACCAGCGCATGCGCCAGGGGGATGAGCAAAGGCGAGGCGCGCAAATCTAAAGGCGGCTGATCCAGGGCGACGATAAAACCCAGGCCCAGGGTAACCGCGGAGGTGCCGAGGGGCAACATAAAAAGCGGGTCCAGCAGGCGGCTCAAGCGGCTTTCGCGCTGGCTGGAGAGCGCCAGCGCCGCCGGCAGCCCTAAGCCAACCGCCAGGATCACCGTGGCAGTGGCGTAGCCCAACGAAATAGCAATCGAACTTGCCGGAGGCGCGTAAAACAGAGCTGAACGACGCGATTCGTTCAAGGCCCGGTAATAGGCCAGGGTGGGGCCGGTCTGCACCTCCCCGCTGCGCTCGCGCCCGCTATCGAGCCCATAAAAAGAACGCCCCGCTAACCCCAGCAAGGGCAGGGTCATAAAAGCCAGCAGAAAGATCAAGAATCCCCCTGCCATCAGGCGGGCGCGCCAGCCAACCAGGCGGCGCTGGGTGATCTGGCGCGGTTTCAAAGCCAGCGGTCGCGATAACCGTGCGCTGAGGCGGGTATAAATTACCGTCAGCCCCAGGGTACAGGCGAGCTGCAGCAGTGAAAGCACGGCTGCCAGCGGCAGGTTAAACAGGCTGACAGTCTGGTAGTAGATCTCAACTTCCAGGGTGGCGTAGCGTGGCCCGCCCAGGATCAACACCACCCCAAAGGAGGTGAAATCAAAGATGAATACCAGGAGCGCTGCCGCAGCAATCGCCGGCAATAATAACGGCAGGGTGATGTGGCGCAGGGTTTGCCAGCGGTTGGCGCCCAGGGATTGCGCGGCCTGCTCCAGGCGTGGGTCAAGGTGTGACCAGAAATCGCCCACCATGCGCAGCACGATGGTAGTGTTGTAAAACACATGCGCCACCAAGATGGCGGTGAGGGTATTGGTGAATTGCAGTGGCGGCTGGGAGAGGTCAAATATTCCCATCAGCGCTGCATTCACCCAGCCGCGCGCCCCCAATAAAGCATTGAACGCGGCTGCCACCACCAGGGTGGGCATCACAAAAGGCAGACCGGTGAGGGCCTGGATTATGGCTTTGCCAGGGAAGTGATAGCGCGCCATTAAATATGCGCCTGGCAACCCCAGCAACAAGGTCAGCAGCGTAGAGAGGAGCGCCTGCCACAAGGTAAAGCCCAGTATATGCAGCACGCTTGGGGAAGCCAACGCCTGTGCAAAGGCTACCGTCCAGCCTCCCTCCTGGCGCGCAAAGCTCAGGCCCAGGATATTGCCCAGCGGGTAAAAATAAAACAGGGCCAGGAAGATCAGTGGGGGCAGCCACAGCAGCCAGCCCAAACGGCCGCGATTGGAAGCCACTGATCTGGCAGCAGGCTGGCTCAACGCAGCACGGCCTCCGTCCAGGTCTGGATCCACTGCTCGCGCTGGCTGGCGATCAAGGCAGGGTCAATCGTGGCGGGCTGCTCGGGGTTTTGCAGGAACTTTGCGAAAGCCTCATCCAGCTTTGCCTGCGGGTTGACCGGGAAGACTGCCATTTGCAGGGGCATATCCTCCTGGAAGACTGGCGAAAGCATGAAATCCACCCAGGCTTCCGCCAGCTGGCGCTTTTCAGTGCCTTTCAAAATACCAACAAATTCGATCTGGCGAAAACAACTTTGAGGGCCAACGACTGAAGCTGTTGGCGGCTCATCCAGCGGCTGCTCGGCGAAGATCAGCTCGAAGGACGGGCTGGAGCTGTAGGAAACCACCAGCGGGCGCGTCCCACCCCAGTATGAAAATTCGGTGTTATAGGCGGTTTCCCAGTCGTTCACTACCAGCACATCATTGGCAACCAGGCTGCGCCAGTAATCCAGATAGCCATCTTCCCCGTAGCGCCCAATCGTCGCCAGCAGAAAAGCCAGGCCGGGTGAAGACGTGGCCGGGTTTTCCACCACCAGCAGGCCGCGGTACTGGGGATCCAGAAAATCATCCAGGTTTTGTGGGGGCTCCAGATTACGCTCACTGAAGTATGCCTTATCATAGTTCACGCACACATCACCGTAATCCACCGGCAGAGCACCCTGGGCAGGATCGAGCTGAAATTCCGCGGGGATCTCTGCCAGCAGGGGCGAGGCATACGGTTCAAAGATGCCTTCATCCAGGGCGCGGCTCAGGTAAGTATTATCTACCCCGTAAAAAACATCCGCCAGGGGATGATCTTTGGAGAGGATCAGTTTATTGAGCGCCACACCGGTATCGCCGCCTTTGATAAATTGAACCTGGGCGTTGTACTCGCTTTCAAAGGCTGCTACAACCTCTTCTGAAACGGCAAATGAATCATGGGTCATCACACGCAGCTCTTGCGGGCTGGCTGAGGCTGGCGCGGTGGCAGCGCTGGGAGCTGGCGTGGTACCCTGGGTGGGTTGGCAGCCTGCCAGCACGACAACCGCCAGCAAAGCAAAAATAGAAATGTAAATATTTTTTAACTGGAACATCTTAGAACTCCTTGGTTGGTACAGCACCGTCAAAAAACAGTTCTCTGAACCTGGAAACCGGATCATGAGGAAATTTGCGCATCAGCGCCTGTGTCAGATGACGGGACAGAACTCTCATGCTGGATTACGCAGAGCAAAAGCCCCTGACGCAAGCCGATTGTGGCTAGCGCTTCGAGCAGAACATTGCTGACTCCCCGCGTGGACCCTAAGTGTAAACCTTCATCCGTCAGAGGGTATTCCAACCCGTGGGTGGTAATCCCAAGCGCGGCTGCGCTCAAGGGAATGAGCGAGACCGTATCACCCGGCTGGCCTTGCAGCTCCAGCCGCTCGCCGCCGTGCAGTAAACGCAGCTCCTGGTAGCCATCGACCAGGCGCACATCCATACCGCGCAGATCGTCTGCGGCTGGCAGCAAAAGGCTGGCGAGGGTTTGGTCCCAGCGTGAACCAACAGCCCCAAACACCAGAACCTCGGCGGCGCCGCGTTCCTGCGCCAGGCGCAGGGCTAATTCCAGATCGGTGTAATCTTTGCGGGGATCGTAACGCTGGATTTCAACCCCGGCAGTTTCAAGAGCGGCCAATGTCGGCGCGGTTATTGAATCCAGGTCACCAACCAGGATATGAGGCCACAGGTCAAGCGCCCGGAAGTGCTCTGCACCACCATCGGCAGCAATCAGCAGATCCGCTTGGGAAATCATATTTTTAGCATGTTCCGGCTCGTTCAGCCAGCCGCTGGCTATGATCACAGCTCGCAAATAAAAACCCTCCAGTGGGCGGAGGAGGGTTGAGAACAAAACTTGTGCGATTCCTCCGCCGGCATTATCCGGATCAGGTTCGCGGGTCGAGGGCTGGCGGCCCTCCTCTCAGCCTGGCATCACCAGGCTCCCCGTGCAATGTCAATTATTAGAAAGATTGTATCCTGTGGATCAGTGAATGTCAAGCGCCCAGCGCTTCAGCGAGTCAGCGCACCCTGCGCTTCCACTCATCACGGAGCTGCAATTGGCGCGGGCTAGCGCCGGAAGCAAGCGCCAGAAAATCAACCAGCAGACGCTGGAACTTACTGGGTTCGTCCAGCATGGGGAAATGTCCCGAACCCTCAAAAGTCATATGATGGATAGATTCCGGCAGAGTGCCAACTCTTTCAGGCGAGAAAGCCTGCACAGCCAGGTCATTTTGCCCCCAAATCATCAGGCAGGGTGTCGTGATTTGCGCCATCAGGCGCTTCAGATCAAATGCTTGAAGATCATCCAGGGAGCGCCGGATCGCAGATTGGTCCGTTTTTGGCGCCTCGAGACGCGCCGCGTCGCCATCCAGGCTGCGCCCCAAAAGCCAATCCGCCAGGTCCTGGGGCAGCGAGGTGTACAGGCGCGGGCTCAGCGCGCTCTGTCCCTCCGGCAAGCCCACCGCCATCAGGCGGTCCACCTGGCGAGGCAGGCGCGCAGCCAGCATTAAGCCCACCAATGCGCCCAGACCATGCCCTACCAGGGCGATCTTATCCATCCCCATCTCCTGCAAGAAAGCCTGCACCAGATTTGCCTGCTGCTCAAGTCCATATCCAGCCGGATTTTTACTGGTAGCGCCGAAGCCCCACAGGTCCAACGCATAAGTGCGGTAAAGCCCCGAGACCGATTGCATGGTCGGCACCCAGTAGCGCCAGGAGCCTACCCAGCCATGCAAAAAGACCAGCGGGCGGCCGCGACCCAGGACTTCGTAATGGACGATCTCATCTTGTAGGATAACTGCGCTCATGCGTGTACGCTGCTCATGTTATGTGCGATGATTTCCCAGAATGGCTTTGACCCGCGTCAGCAGGTCATCAGGTGAGAAGGGTTTGACGATGTATTCCACAGCCCCGAGCTGCAAGCCGGCGTTAACTTCAGCCTCCTGACCCTTCGCAGAAAGAAAGACGATGGGAATATCCTGGGTACCCGGCTGCTCTTTGATCTGGCGGCAGGCTTCATAACCTGTCATGCGCGGCATGCGCACATCCAGCAAGATCAGATCCGGCGCTTCTTCAAGTACTGCCCGTACAGCTTCCTCGCCATTACTGGTCGTAAGGACTTCATACCCCGCAAAACGCAAAGCAAATGCTACCAGGTCACGAATATCACGCTCGTCGTCAGCGATCAGGATTTTTGCCATAATGAGCTACCTTCATTAACTGTATTTTCTTGCCCGTTATACAATGGCAGCGTAAAGGAAAAGGTGCTGCCCTGGCCAGGGATACCCTGGCTTTCCAACCAGATGCGCCCTCCTTGCATGTGCACCAGGCTCTGCACGATGGATAGACCCAGCCCCGTGCCAGACACGCCCAAAATCAGGGGGTTTTCTCCACGATAAAATCGTTCAAAAATGCGCTCATGTTCTTCAGGTGGGATACCCAGCCCGCTGTCTCTCACATCTACCTGTATTTCATCGCCTTGAGCACAGGCGTGTACTTCAATGCTCCCACCCTGGGTATTGTACTGGTAGGCGTTGTCCAATAAATTTTCGAGCACCTGGCGCACGCGTTCTATATCCCCCCAGGCACGAGGTAGATTTAATGGGATATCCTTTTTCAGGTGGATGGATTTGCCATCTTCGGCGGCGCGCTGCTCGACGATTAATAGCGCTTCACTGACCAGCTCATCCATATCTAACGGCTGGGGTAACAACTCAACCCGACCGGATTCTATCTTAGAGATATCCAGCAGATCGTTAACCAGAATGGTCAGGCGGTCGGCATTTTCACGCACGACCTCCAAGAAATGAGTTTGTTGATCGCTCAAGCTGCCGGCTGCCCCCATCAGCATGATCTCTACATATCCCTTAATGGAGGTCATCGGCGTGCGTAATTCATGGCTAACGGTGGCGACGAACTCGGATTTCAAGCGGTCTACTTCAACCTGCTGAGTAATATCCTGAAATATGGATACAGTACCCAAGAAATCATTGCGCAGGCTTACCGGCGCCAGGCGGACTTCCACTACATGCCCGTTTTCAAGCTCAAGCTGCTCAGAGTAGGTTTCGCCAGATTGTGAAACAGCCGGGGTGTGCGACCAGCTTTGAATGGTGCTAAACCAATCCCGAGCGGCCAACCCAAACAAACCCGAGAAATGCTCCAGGGATTTCCCCAGCACCTGTGCGCGCGGCAGGCCCAGAATTTTTTCGGCTGAGGCATTGAATAAAGTAATTTTCATCTGGCTGTCAGTTACCAGGACACCATCGGCAACCGCCTCCAAAATCGCGCGCGAGCGGCTGGTCTCAATTTGCTGGCTGCGCAACATGCCCCCCAGATCCTCAGCTTGATCGCGGATCAGACTGTAAAGCTCGGCATTGTTGAGTGCTACGGCGATCTGGTTCGCAGCAGCCTGCACCAGCTCCACGTGACCGGCGGTGAAATGCCGCGCCTCTTGACTGAATAATTGCAGCACGCCCAGGATCTCTGCTCCAACCATCAAGGGGACTGCCAGGACGCTGCGCAAAGCACCTGCAGCCACAGGTTCAGTATCTGGCAGGAAATCATCCATACGCTGGAAAGCGCGGCGTTTTAATACTTGCTGCGCCAATTCCTGTTCTTGAGCAGGTTGGGCTGCAACGGAGCTGGCGCTACCCTGACTTGCCAGCAGCTTTAGTTCTGCCTGGCCTGGCTGAGACAGCAGGATGTTCACTTTTTGAGCGCCGATAAACTCGTTTAGCACGTTTAGAGTGCGCTGCAATACCTGGTCGATATCCAGGCTGGCAGATAATTCCGTGATAATGCGCAGGAGCGTCTCGGTGCGCTGGTGTTCGGCTGCCAGTTCAGTAGTGCGTAAGGCCACGCGTTGTTCCAGGTCCTCGGTCAGGCTGCGTGTCTCGGCAAGCAGGCGAATATTTTCCAGGGTCAGGGCAGCCTGCTGCACCAAGGTGTTTATCAAAGCCTGGTCATCAGCGCTAAATGCCTGAGGAAGCTCGTAATGGTCCAGCACGAGGATCCCCAAGGGCTCGGACTGTGGGCTGGCGGAGATGGGGATCGCCAGGCTGGAAATGGGGGGCTTGCCGCCAGTGGCATCTCGGTAGCGCAGCAAGTTATCTGGTTGGAATGAGTAGTGCTGTGCGAAATCCACCTCTGCCAAACGAACTGCCTGGCGACTGTCAAAGACCTGCCCCAGCAACCCTTCACCAGAGAAAATGCGCATTTTCCGCAAGGATTGTGCATCTACGAAGCCCCGCATAACCTGGGGAACCAGATAAGCTTGCCTAGAATCCCAGGCTGCCACCCATCCCGCCTGAGCCTGCGGGGCTACAGCAAAAGCGCTCTCAAGCAGCATCTCCAGCACTCCTTCTGACTCCAGACCAACCAGGCGGCGGCTGAAATCCAGGAGCATACCGAATTCGCGCAAGCGTTGGTTGATTTCCTGGTGCTCATCAATCTGGTGGAAAAATACACCCAATTGTTGCCCCAGGCGGAAAAACAATTCATAATCCTCCGGCAAGAATTCCGGGTGCGGTTGCGGGCTGATAGCGAGAATCCCTGCCAGAGGCTGATCCTCATAAAGAACCGGCAGACAAATAAAGGACTGGGCTTCCAGGGCATTTAGCAAAGGTGTATTTTGCCATTCAACGGTTTTCACCACGTCCGGCACAAGCAGGACCTGCCTGGACAGCACAGTCTCTAATAGCGGGTTGCGTTGCCCAAGCAGTGCTGCCGGATTGACGTCTGCAGGAAATTCGCCTAACGCACCAATCAATTGCAATCCACCAGCCTGGTATTCAGCCATGAGCACGGCCGTGAAACACAAGCGTGATAGTAATTCCTGTCCAGCCGCTTCCAGAGCGGCGCGTTTGGTGATCTGGCAGCTGGCAGCTTGCATGGCAGCCAAACCTGCCTGCATGTGCACACCCTGGTGGTTAAGCTGCTGCATCACCAGTGTTTGCTCCACATCCTTTTGGAGCAGCATGGGTAACTGGCGATCAGCTTCCTGGGCGGCATCCTGCACCTGGCCGGCTCGCCGTTCTGCAGCCTCCAGGCGGCTCGCCATGCTATCCAACTTCTGGCGGGTTTCAATCGCCAGCGCAGCCTGGCTGGCAAAGATCTCCAGAGCATCAATGGCGGTCCTGTCCGGGCGAAGATGATCGCGTGGGGCGTCAACGCTGACCAAACCCAACAACTGGCGCTGGTCCGCGCCGAAGAGCGGCACCAGCAACGTGTCGTCAGGGTGCCATTGATTTTCGACCGGGGAGGTGGGTACAGAAGTCAGGTAAGTAACGGAATGCACCTCAACTGGCAAGACTGGCATCTGCTCGTAAGGGATGAAATAAGCACTGCCCAGGCGAAATTCTGGCTTCAGCAAATCTTGTATCGCCTCCCAGGATTGCTGGCGGGCGCGTAGCTCGGACAGCATATCCAGAGGAATGCCCGCCCCGCTCATACGTTGCAACTTCCCAGAGCCGGGATCCATTACACTGATCAAGACCATATCGAAAGGCGTGGCAGCTTGAATGGCGTAAGCAATCGCCTCAAGCGTATCCACCAATGATTCTCCAGTCCGCAACTCGCGCGAAGTCTCAAGCAGGCGTGCAAAAGCTTCCACACGCCGGTTAAGCAGCTCTGAGCGGCGAAACAGTTCTTCGTAGCGATGAGCATTTCCCAGGGCAATCGCTGCCTGGATCGCCAATGCTTCACTGATCTGGCGCGCAGAGCTATCAAAGGCATGCGTTGCATACGCGTGTAACCAGATCAACCCTGCAACCTGCCCCTGATAGGCGATCGGCACCAACAGCGACGAACGTACCCCGGCATGCGGTGGCGCCAGATGTTTATAGGTGGTCAATTCAAGGGGAAGATTTGGCCCTTCCGGCTGATCGTAGTCCTCCACCAGCAGCGATTCGTTATGGTGCAAGACCCATTTTTCCTGCTCACCCCACTCAGCCGCAGGACGATCGCCCAGATGAAGCAAGAGGCGCGGTTCAGCTTGCTGTTCTTCCGATGCCAACTCAAAGAGCAAGATCGTACCGCAATCCGCGCTGGTTGTGCGCAATGCTTCATCGTATACGCGCTGCAACAGATAGGACAAATCCAGCGTGCTATTCAGCTCACGGCTGATACGCGTCAGAGCAGTTAGCTGGTCCACACGCTGGCGCAAATTCTGGTCGGTCTGGGAGTAGAGAGTTGTCTGCTCAATTGCGGCTGCTAATTGACCGGCAGCGGTAAGCACGGAGCGCTCATCACTGTGGTCATAGAAATCCGTCTGGCGGCTGGCAATGATCAGCTCCCCGATTCCGCGCTCGCGCGTGATGAGCGGAACAACAATCGCTGAATGCAGGTCTAAATCATTCACCAATACTGTATAGAATGGGTGCAATGACTCCTGTGCAAGATCTCCCGAGAGCAAGGAGCGGCGTGAACTGGTCACCGTTTGGGGCGACTCAGAGTTTTCTGCGGCTAGCTGACTCAGTTGAGGCAGTTGGTCCTGCCCGATTCCATACAGCGAAGCCCAATGCGGGCGCAGCTCGCCACGTTCTGCATCGAACAAGAGAATGACACCCACATCCGCCTGTAATAAGCGCGCCAAATCCAGCAACGAATATTTAAGCATCTCATCCAGGGTGGCAGCGGAACCCGTGAGGCTGGCGATGCGGCGTAGGGTCTCAGCGCGCTGGGCGCGGCGCCGCGATTCATGCACCAGGAAAGCGTTGTCGATAATGGGTGAAACCTGGACAGTAATTTGCACCAGGCGACGGATATCGGCATCGTCAAAAGCTGCTTTCGAACGCGGATTGGCAACTTGCAGATAGCCAACCACCCGCCCAGCAGAAGTCAGCGGAGCCAGGATCGTCTGCCGGATGCCGGCTGCCTGGGCGACAGACTGTAACCCTAATGCCTCCAGGCGCGGGTCCTGGGATGGTTGTTCAGAATGGATGAACTCAGCGCTAAATAATAGCCTTTCGGCATCGCTACCCGGCAGGATGGAGGTCTTTCGCCAATCCACAACATTTGGTGGCAGGCCAATGAACGGATTTTGCCCATAGAAAAGGCGGCGTGTTTCATCGTATAGCAGAAAGCCCAGGATTTCGACATCCATCAGGCTATAAATCGCTGCAGTCAGGCGGCTAAACAGAGTTTCAGGATCACTCCCGTCTTGCAGCGCCTGGGCCAAATCCGTCAAGCCGGTGAGATCAGCAGCTTTACTGTGTTCAGCTTCATAGACATGCGCATTTTTTATGGCTTGGGCAGCTAACCCGGAAAGCAAACTCAGCAATTCAAGGTGCCCGCTCTGAAAGCTATTGGCCTGCAAGGCAATAAATTCCAGAGTACCTACCAGTTTTTGCCCGCTAAGCAGGGGAACACCTAGAAAAGACCGAAAATTTATCCGTTCACCCACAGGAACCGTGGGGATCTCCTGGTTGGCCTGGAGATCAGATATCAGCAGCGGTTGGCGATGCATAACCAGCCGGTTAGAAAAACCGTTGACCATCTGGTTGGAAAAAGGGGCTTTTTCCAGGCGCCGGTCTACGCCAGGCATGCCCAGCAAGCGATAAGGGATCAAACGTTGCGCCTTCTCATCCCACAGGCTCAGCTCAGCAATGTCCGTTGGAATAAGCTGCTCAACAGCCTCCAGAATGGCAAACAGGGTCGACTGCAGCTCCAGGTTGGCATTGATCTTACGGGCGAACTCAGCCAGTAAATGTCGTTGATCCGTAGCCGATTCAACTCCATCCAGCAATAGCTCATGAGCCTGGCGCAGGCTAACCAGCACCGATTGCCCGCCATCCTGCGGGATCGGATAGGATACGCCCAGTAGTAGATGTCCATCCAGGGTGAACTGCGCCTGCCCAGCAGTGGCACACAATCCCAGGAATACTTGCGCGGGGTAGGCACGCTGCGCCAGATGTTCCAGTTTTGGAAGCTCATCCCAGGCCTGGAACCACTGCCGGGTAGTATCGTTCAGGGATAGGATCTTTCCTCCAGATCCGACTATGAATACTGCCTCATTCGAACCAACCGCGCTTCCGGCGGCTTGCAAGCTGGAATCCACGCTCATTCGCTCCGGTTGTGCAACCGTCTGCTTTGAATGAGGCTGGCGGTGCGCAATCCAAAGCAGCCCCGCCACCAACGCCAGAATAATGACGCCGAGGGCGAGCAACCAGATGCCTAAGGTGAATATGCTTGATTCCAACATGATTATTTATCTAACAAAGCTCACAGAATAGAACTACTCCGCCAGGGTTTGTTCATCCCAATTCGGTACCTTTCATGGATATCCGCTCAGCGATCTAACCGGCGTGCCTCGGCTGCTATTTCGGTAATCTCACGAATGTCAGCAAATTCGTGCTGGGAAGCGCTTACCACACCCATGGATAAGGTCATCAATGGGTGCTGGCGAACGACACCATCGCTAGCGGTGGTTGTCAGATACTTGTTTTCTCGGTCAATAAAGTTATAGTGCGCCTGGATTTCTTCTGGGAAACGCGCTTTCAAACGCGCCAGAATGGGTTGGACGGCTGTCTCGGTGGTGATGATGACAAAATTATCATCGCCGGGGTGCCCGAGAAAATCATTTGGAGTGCCCAGCTCGTCTAATACTTCATTTAACATCATTGCCATAAAACGCAGCAGAGCATCCCCTGCCAGAAATCCATAGACCTCTTTGAAGGGCTCGTAATCATTGACACGGATGTCTATCAATGCCCAATTAGACTGGCGAATAATCCGGCGCAGTTGTTCTTCAATCAATCGCCCAGCGGGCAAGCCCGAGCGCGGGTCAGTCAGGCTCTGCTGTTCGGCGCGCTGGATCGCACGTTGGACACGCAGCTTTAATTCCTCGATATCAAACGGCTTGGTGACATAATCATCCGCGCCCAGCTCCAGGCCTTGCAGCTTATCGCTGCGTTCGTCTTTCTGGGTCAGAAAGATGATCGGCACGTGGCTGGTGCGGGTATGCGTACGCAAATTGCGGCAGACTTCGAAGCCATCAATATCTGGGAGCATAATGTCCAGGACAATCAGATTGGGCAGGTTCTGGCGCGTCTTTTCCAGGGCTAAACCGCCGCGGTGCGCAACATCTACCTCGTAATTTTGCCCGCTGAAGTAAATGCGCAGCATATTGGCAATATCTACATCATCTTCGACAACTAAGAGCCGGGCTTTTCCCATCACAGCCTCCCATTGAACAGGCTTCCCGCAAAACATAGCGAACGTGGATTCGGGATATGAGTTTTGTCACTCGTCAGGTTTTACCATCGTCGCCAGGTGGGGAGACAGGCTTCAAGCATGCCTATCCCTCGCTGGAAGACGCGCAGCTTTATTATGCCTTAGCACAAGGCAATGCACCCTTACACTTTGTTCAGGTTTGGAACCTTAATAGTGGGAAAGGATGAACGGGCTGCTTATTTCACGTTCTACCAGGTTGCTGTGCTGGTTTCACCGGGACGAGGATACAGGCGAGGATGCAAATTGGCGTTTGCCAGATCGTGGTGGTCGCTATCTTCATAGCGCACATCTTGGTCAATCACCCGTCTTTCAGCGGAGGCAAACAGCATCACATCCGATTCGATGGTGCGCGCCGGGAAGATGACCAGGCCAGAGCCGATTCGGCAATTATGACCTACACAGCCCCCCAGCACAGGCCGGTTGGCAACGCTCAAATTGCCTTCACCATCCATGGCGCGCAGCGGGCGAGAAAGCAGGTTGAAATCGGTAAAGGTATTGCCCGCCCCGATAAATGTATTGCGCCCTACCACACACATTTGCAGGCAGGTATTCTGCGCCACCATACTATTATCCATGAAGGTGGTCATGAACAAAGCCGCCCGGAAAGGTAGGAAAGCTCCATCCCCAACCACGGATAGCATTAGTTGGCAATCCTGGGAGATATTGACGTTGTCCCCGATGATGCAATTTTCGATCACCACGCCAGCGTTGATGGTGACATTATTTCCAATCGTGGTAGGCCCATGAATGACCGCATGCGGGTCGATCACACAGCCTTTACCGATCTTCACCAATTCAGAGCATTCCAATACTTGTTTGCCTTCATACATGGCGCGTGCCAGGATACTCAATTTAAACAACGGTTGGCGCGCCAGACGATTTTCAAAGCGCGCCCCGCGCCCAAATAAGCCATAGACAACATCGGCGATGAAAATATGTACCCAAGAATCGATCGCCATCAGGCTGCGCTGCGGGACGTTGAAGATCAAATCGCCTTGCTCGTATGCCATATAGGTTGGCACATGGTAGTAACCAGCCTCAATCGTCTGCGAGTCGATTACCAGCGGCGCGGCAGTTTCGTGAGGCCCGTTGGGGTAATACCACAAATCCACCAGATAGTATTCTCCAGCCTTGGTATAGGAGCTAGACAGTGGTAAGGCATGCTCTCGGAAAGCCGCGTCTGCGGTGGTGAATGCCGCCTGCACAGCGCGTTTTTGCCGTCTGGCTTCTGCCAGGAAGGCGGCGATATAAAATTCATCAAAAAACAAATTGTCTCGATATACCAGGCAGGCTTCTCGGGTCTCGGGGATGTCTGCGTCTGGCGGTAGCTCCAATTCTCGTTCTACATACGGCGCCAGGACATCACGCTGCAGCAGCCAGAGGGGCTTATTCTGCACGCGCAAATCGCGCGCCCGTTCATTGAACGGGGCTATTGATCGAAGGTCCTGGAGAATAATTTTCAGCATGATGACATTTATTGGTTTTTAGCTGACGGCTACCTGTGGAATGGGCTCCATGGCCGGCTCTTCTACAGCTAAAAATTCATGCAGGGTATGCATAAAGCGTTGCGGCTCATCCAACATAATAAAATGTCCGGCGTGAGGGAACTTCTCGATGCGAGCAGCTGGTAAATTCTGTTGGATAGGCTGCCATTGGCGTGGGTGCACGACAATATCCTTGGCGCCATACATACCCATGACCGGTATCTGCACCTGGTGGAGTTGGGGGCGTAAATCAGTGCGGCGCAGACTGGCAATACTGAGCGAAAAAGATTCCAGGCTAACGCGTGAGATATCCCGATCCATCATATCCGGCCAGCGCGGATCGCGGGAATAAAAGCGTGCCAGCAGGCGGAATCCCAAGCGCAGCGCCCATAAATTATGGTAAGTCAGATAGGCAAATGGATGCCACCCGAACAACTTCAACAGAAAGGATAGTGAAGAACCATCGATCGGAGAGCCGATCACGACCACTTTGCGTACCCGCTCAGGATAACGTATGGCTACGCCCAGGCTGACTGTACCGCCCATACTATGCCCAACCAAAGGCGCCTGGGCGATGCCCAGCTCTTCCATGAATTGATCCACCAAGTTAATAAAATCTGGTACAGCATACGTGGCAAGCTTATTGCCTGATTCTCCAAATCCCCAAAAATCCAGGGCGTAGGTGCGGTAAAACTGGCCCAGGTAGGCCATCGTTTCTTGCCATAGGCCCCAGGAGCCAAGCCAGCCGTGCAGCAATATCACTGGACGGCCGCGCCCAAAAACTTCGTAATGGAGAATTCCCTGGTCTGTTGTGATGGAAGACACGGTACCGCACCCCCGTGCAGGGCTACCCTTAATCTTCTAGATCCATCTCTGCCAGAATGCTAAAGAGGAGTTCCAGCAGGACAGATTTTACATTTTCTTTTTCGGTAGCGACGCACTCGAGCAGCTTGACCTTCGGGTCTAATCGTAGAGCAATGCGGATATCCTCCAGGTCCCAGGCGTCATCTTTATCCTGTTTGTTGGCAGCCACCACATAAGGCGTGGGTGCGTAGGCACGGAAGGTTTCCAAAATACTGCGCGCTTCGCGGAATGTCTCAGGACGCGAGCTATCGACCATAACAATAAAACCCAACATACCTTCTGAGAGGATTTCCCACATGAAGTCAAAACGTTTCTGCCCTGGCGTACCAAACAGATAAAGTACGAGATCCTGGTCAACGGTAATACGCCCGAAATCCATCGCCACTGTTGTCGTATCTTTCACACGTTCTGCTTCCGCGCTAATTTTTCGTTCAGTGGAAACAACATCGATCTCGCTGACCGAACGGATGAACTCAGTTTTGCCAGCGTTGAAGGGGCCCGTAACCACCATTTTTACCGTTTGCATTCGTCAGTGTCCTTCCATTTGTTTACGGGCTAGAGTGAACGGATGCGGTCAATCAAACGGTTGATCAAAGATTTCTGTTCAACGCGATTGGTCTTGACCGGTAGAATTCGAGCTGGCACCTGGACGGCAGGTGAGGGTGACCAGGTTGGGCGAATGATCTCAACCAACCCCGCCTGGAGCAAGCCATATACTACCCGCCGGATCTCCAGGTCGTTTAGTTTATTCGCCCGCGCAATCTGCCGGATGGTGTTCTTGGGATTGATATATGAGACTACCTTCCACTCTTGAGCGCTTAAATTGACATTGCGAATATTGGTGCCGGGACGCTCGGCAAAACGCAGCGCCATATCCAGGCTGGGGATCTCGTCCTGGAGCTGTTCCAGCTCCTGCATGCGGCGGGAGCCTTCGATGATGATATTTTCGAGCGGCAGGCGGATGGTGATTTTATCTTCAGGGGGCAACAGGTTGTTCTCAAAGCGGAATAACCCTTCACCCCAAGCGAACAAATTATTGACCACATTCAGGAAGTAGCTTTGCAAGCTCCCCAGGATATCTTGCTGGGTGATGTAATTTGCATTGATCAGCAACAGGCCCAGCTCTTTATCGCTCATATTGCCGGCGCGCTGTTTGATCACCCGGTGCTGGGCGGCAGTGATTTTGTTTGCCTGGAATAATATAGCTGCCAGGCTGTTATCCTGCTGACCATCCTGGGCAAACGCCAGCTTACCTTCTCGGAAGCTAACCCATACTTTCGAAGAAGAGCCTTCAACGACCAGCGTTCCTGTCTTGCGGGCCAGATTAATTAAATTCAGGAGCTGTGTAATCGAGAAATCGCGTAGGTTGCCCTTTAGCGCCATCGTGGCCTCAACAGAAACTCTCCAAAAGATAACGAACTTGAAAAAGCTATGAGCATTATACTTGCTCGAGGAAGGCGAGTCAAACCTGGACAGCCCTCCCCACCTAACAAGTGTGTCAGAAATTGACCATAGCGCTGCGCCTGACGATAGTGTAGAGTGATTGCGAAGCGGATCATCGCTTGGCGGATCATCGTCCTCCATCGCCTGTCATCGCCTTGACACCCCCCGTCTTTGGCTATATAATGCCCTTCGCTGTACGAAATAGTAGCATTCCTCGATAGCTCAATAGGCAGAGCGGGCGGCTGTTAACCGCTAGGTTCCAGG
>CAYXDC010000039.1:0-27556 GCA_964463505.1 uncultured Anaerolineaceae bacterium | reverse complement strand
CACTATCGCCGCTATTCAGATCCTCGTTATTACAAGGGTGTAGAGTATGCCGATGTAGCAGAGGCGCTTGCACGCCGGCGGTGCGCTGAATTATTTGCCAACAATGGAATTGGGCCAGATCGTATATTCGTAAATGTTCAGGCACTCTCCGGTGGTCCGGCCAATAATGCTGTTTACCATGCTCTGGTTGAGCCGGGTGATACCATCATGGGCTTGAATCTGCTCCATGGTGGGCACCTATCGCATGGCTCGCCAGTCAACCGCTCTGGTAAATACTACAATGCTGTTTCTTATACGATTGATCCTGATACCGAGCGCATAAACTATGACGCGGTTGCGGAGCTGGCTCAGCAGCACAAGCCAAAATTTATCATTGCCGGTTATTCGTCTTATCCCTGGGTGGTGGATTGGAAACGTTTCCGCGAGATAGCCAGCTCTGTCGGCGCTTATCTGTTCGCGGATATCGCCCATGTTGCCGGGATGATTGCTGCAGGTGTCTATCCTTCCCCTATGGGTTATGCGGATGTGATCACTTTTACCACGCATAAGTCTTTGTGTGGACCACGCGGCGCCTGTATTCTTACGACCAATCCAACCCTGGCGCGTAAAATTGATCGGGCAGTTTTCCCTGGGGAGCAAGGTGGTCCGCATGTCAATACATTCCTGGCTATGGCAACGGCTTTCAAACTGGCCAAAACCGATCAGTTCAAAGAACTTCAGACACAGGTGCTCAAAAACTGCCAGGTGCTGACCGAACGCTTGAAAGAGCATGGCTTCAAAATTCCCTTTGGTGGGACGGATACTCACCTGATGAACCTGGATTGCAGCTCAGTTACAGGGATCGATCAGGTAACGCTCTCGGGTGATCAAGCTGCCCGGATTTTGGATTTAGCAGGTGTGGTGGTCAATCGCAATACCATTCCTGGCGACAAATCAGCATTCGACCCCTCAGGTATCCGCATGGGGACGCACTGGATCACACAGCGTGGGTTCAAAGAGCCTGAGGTGATTGCTCTGGCGGATATTATCTCCGATGTCCTTAAAGCAACCACGCCATATGCGATTGGCGGGCGCAAAGGTGACCTGCGCCGGGCTAAGGTTGACTTCACTGTGCTGGAAGGCGCCAAATGCCGGGTGCGCGATCTGGCGCTCAAGGCTGGGTTTGATTTTGAGCCTGCTCAGCATGGTTATCCTCATTTCTATTATATTGACGACAATCCAAAGGATCGTGATTGGGTAGTGCAGCAGATCGGTGGGGAGCGCGTGCGCGAATTTGTCAACTTTGCTTTCTCCAGTGAGGTGGGTTCTTTGCAGCCAGGGAATAGCCAAACCTCCAGCCTGATGACCCCACAAGGCGAAATTCAAGGCGTTTTGACCTGTGTGGATCACAAGAGCTATCAATTTACCTTACCCGCCGGCAAATCCGGGTTGGCGCAGGCCTGGCTGCAGGGCCTTTCAGATGGATATATTGGCTTTGACGACGATCCAACTGCCAAACTGCCTGGTCCAGTGTGGGTGAGTCTGGTAGATGCAGAGCCCATCACCAAGGCGGACGGATCCGCTGAGGCTAACGAAAAACCTTATTATGCTGGAATGCCAGATTCGGTTCTCGTAGAGTCTTCACTGCCCGCCTTTGTCTGGGAAGATAAAGAAGGGGATCTGCGCCGTACCCCTGTATACGAAACCCACAAACGCTTGGGCGCCAAGGTGATCCCCTTTGCCGGTTGGGAAATGCCAGTATGGTATACCTCAGTGGTTGAAGAACACCTGGCTGTACGACAGGCGGCTGGCATTTTCGATGTTGCTCATATGGGGGTTTACCAGGCGGAAGGTCCAGACGCCAGCGTGTTCTTGGATTGTGTAGTGGGTAACGATATCAGTGGGCTGGGTGTAGGCGAGTCCTGTTATACGCACTTCCTCGACATCAATGCTAATGTAATCGACGATTTATTGATCTACCGGCGTGGCCCTGAAAAATTCCTGGTGGTGGTCAATGCCTCCAATGATGATAAAGATTGGGCCTGGTTGAATGCCGTGAAAGATGGCCAGGTGTGCGTGGATAAGGAGCGTCCGTGGGTAAAGGTCTATGGTCGTGGGGTAAAGTTACGCAACTTGCGCGATCCAAAAGAAGACAAAGATATGCGCGTGGATATCGCTCTGCAAGGCCCGCGCTCGCGTGATATCCTCCTGGCATTGGGTGCGGATGCGCCCACCCGCCAGCGAATTATGGCGCTTAAGCGTACAGAATTGTGTGATGCGATCGTTGGCGGATACGATCTGGTTGTCTCTCGAACCGGTTACACCGGCGAGAGAATGGCCTTCGAGCTCTTTGTCCATCCTGATCAAGCGGACGGATTCTTCAATGATCTCTTAAAAGTAGGTGAGCCATTCGGGATTAAGCCAATCGGTCTTGGAGCACGCGATTCTTTGCGCACTGAAGCCGGGCTGCCGCTCTATGGGCATGAAATGGGTGGTACACTAAATAATGGCGTAGCCGAAGGTGGTTTTGGTAGCTATGTCAAAACATATAAACCCTGGTTCATTGGTCGAAAGGCTTTCATGGCGCGCGAAGAAAAACGTACTGCTGAAGTGATCCGCTTCCGGTTTACTGAAAAAGCTGTCCGTATGGCGCACCAGGGTGATCCAGTGTTGGATAAGCGGGGTAAAGTCATCGGTCAGGTCACCAGTTGCGCGGTGGATCAAGATGGCTATCTCACCGGACAGGCTTTTCTGGACATCAAAAGCGCGACCGAGAGTGCTCCCATTTATATTTATCAGAGTGCACCCGATAAACCAATCTCGGCTCCGGCTGCACTGAAGACAGGCGATAAGACTTTGCTCCCTACATCAGCGGTCATCCTTAGCCGGTTTCCAAAATAATTATCCGAAAAAGGGTAGCCTGAAGCCTCAGGCTACCCTTTTTGATCAACCATAACATTCCAAAATTCTCGAAGTAAAGGAGACTGTAAATGGCTGATTTTCCCCAAGCACCGAAACCATTGGGTTACAACAATACTCGAATGGAGACGCATTGGGACTTTCGGTATGCACAAAGGACGCAACGCATGGGTAGCTCTGCTATCCGGGAGTTGCTCAAGCTAACTGAAAAACCAGATATTATTTCTTTCGGTGGAGGAATGCCAGCGCCGGAGGTTTTTCCGGTGGAAGCGATTACTGAAGCCTGCCAGCGAGTTCTTACTGACCAGGGGGCTAAAGCATTGCAGTATGGAGCAACTGAAGGCTATCTCCCCCTGCGCGAGATGATTGCTCGTCACACAGCCCGCTATGGCATCGGGGTAACTCCAGACAATATCCTGATCACTTCCGGCTCGCAACAGGCGCTTGACTTAATTGGCAAGGTTTTCATCAATCGAGGTGATCGCATCCTGGTTGAAGCGCCTACGTACCTGGGGGCACTGCAGGCATGGAATGCCTATGGGGCTGAATATGTCACCGTGCCGATGGATAAAGATGGTATGGTGACCGATGCGATAGAGTTGGCGCTGCGGGTTGGTCCGAAATTTATATATGTACTGCCCAATTTTCAAAACCCGACCGGAGTGACCTTATCGCTTGAGCGCCGGCAAAAACTGGTCGAAATGGCTGAGGCTTATGGTGTGCCGATCATTGAGGATGACCCATACGGTCAGCTGCGCTATGAAGGTGAACATCTCCCCTCTGTGGTTGATTTAGATGATACTTACCGTAGTAACAATGGTAAGTCTTACACTGGCAACGTGATCTATCTGAGCACTTTCTCGAAGATCCTGGCGCCGGGTATCCGTCTGGCGTGGGTAATCGCTCCACCGGAGGTAATTCGCAAGCTGACCCAGGCAAAACAAGGCGCCGATCTGCACACGTCAACCTTCAACCAGATTGTCGCCCATGAAGTATCCAAGGGTGGTTTCCTGGACCAGCATATCCGCCTGATCCGCAAAGTCTATTCTGAGCGGCGCAATATCATGCTTGGGGCTATGGATCGCTATTTCCCTCCAGGTGTAGACTGGACGCAACCCAAGGGCGGCTTGTTTTTATGGGGAACCATGCCGGAGTATCTCAAATCGGCTGAAGTCTTGAAGCAGGCGATTGAGGAGAAGGTTGCGTTTGTCCCCGGCATGTCGTTTTTCCCGAACGGCGGGGGTGAAAATACTATGCGCCTGAATTTCTCTTACGCCACCCCCGAGAAAATCCAGGCAGGGATAATGCGTCTTGGCAGTGTTATTGAGCGATCAATTGCCGAGTATGAACACACCCAAAAAGCCTGATTTTTAACAAGCAATCAGAACTCTGATCCAGAATACACGTTAAAATAAAAGGCTGGTCGAAAGAGCGCCATCGACCAGCCTTGTGCTTCTGTAAGGCTTGCTTCTATTTAATAGCAACTAGTTCGACTTCAAATGTAAGGGTGGCATTGGGCGGAATCACATCTCCAAAACCCGAATTCGAGTAAGCCAGGTTGGGTGGGATAATCAAGCGCCGTCTCTCGCCGACCTGCATGCCCAGGATACCTTCTTCCCACCCTGGGATCACACGGCCTGCGCCCAGCGTGAATTCTAAGGGCGAACTCCCGCTGGACGAGTCAAATTGATCGCCGTTCTCTAACCACCCCGTATAGTGCACCTGGACAATATCACCAGTCTGAGCAGGCTCACCAACGCCAGGATTTATTTCTTCAATAATTAAGCCCGACGGATTGACTGTTGCCGCTGGCCCTAGCTCAGTGGTTTGATCGCCTGCGGTTTGGTACCGGTCACGCAGGGCGAGAATAAGCACCACACTGGCCAAAACAACTGCTATCACCGTTAGAATGATCTGTTGTTGGCGTCGGCGCGCTTGACGCACCGATCGCCGTCGAGCTCGACTGGAATTTTTTTCCATCGCTGTTTCTCCAGGGACTTTACAGGTTTAAGACTTGTGTATTGGGTTCTTGGAATTAACTGTGATTATGCCACAATTTAAAACCCGACAAGATGGACCCACCCAAGAATTCCCGCAATATGGAATTATCCGGTATCAGACCACTTTCCAATGGTGAGAACCACTCCAGGAACGCCAGCAAGCGTTTTGCCTCGACATGTTCGGGCTTGCCATGCGGTACTTGTCTCAACAAGGGTTCTGCCAGGGGTTTTAACGCCGACAGCTCATAAGCCAGGGCAGAATTGAACATCACATCTGCATTTTCCTGATACGGGAATATGTAGCGTTTCTCTCCGCGGCGCACAGATTCCCAACGCGATATGGTGATCTGTGGGCTGTATCCGCGCTCACGATGGTCACGGACAATACGCCGTAACAAACGTGTGTCGGTGGTGGAAACGCGATTGTGGCGATCTAAGTTCAACTGGGTTAGCGCTGAGGCATAAATCTTAAAGGAGTTTTCAGCAGGTAGGCTGGGGAGCAGGTCCGGATTTAGTCCGTGAATTCCTTCAATAATCACGACTTCCTCATCCCGCAGCTGTACAACATCGCCGGGTTCACTCTTCCCAGTCAGGAAATCATAATGCGGTAATTGTACTTCCTGTCCATTGATCAAGAGTTGCAGATCTTGTGATAGGCGCTGGCGATCTACTGCCAGAATATTTTCAAAATCAAAGTCGCCATTTTCGTCGCGTGGAGTCAAATCCCGATCGATGAAATAATGGTCCAGTTCCAGAGGAAAGGGGGAAATTCCGCGCACCAGAAGTTGGATTGCCAACCGTTTTGAAAAGGTAGTCTTGCCAGAAGAAGATGGACCTGCGATCAGAATGATGCGCACCCGATCAGCGCTGCTTGTGATCATATCTGCGATCTGGCTGACCTGCCGTTCATGCAGGGCTTCTGAGACCAGGATTACTTCCGAGCTGCGGGTGTTTTGAATAGCGTCATTCAAAGCACCTACATTAGAAATCCCCAATCGCGTCAGCCAATCACCATACTGGCGGAAAGTGGTCAACAGTTTGGGGTACTCTGGCATGGGCAATAATTCAAGCGGGGCATGGCGGCGCGGAAAACGTAGGGTAAAACCTTCGCCAGTGGGGAGCAGGTTAAACCAGCGCAAGTATCCTGTAGATGGCACCATATATCCATGGTGGTAATCTCGATATTCCTTGAGCTGGTACAAAGTCAAATAGCTCTTCTGCCGGTGGGTGAGCAGCCGGACTTTATCGTGCGCGCCATGTTTTTCGAAGTAGGCAATAGCCTCTGCCAGAGGGACTTCCTGGCGTACAAAAGGCAGGTCTGCCGCGACTATCTCTGTCATATGCTTTTCTAGCTGAGCCAGCTCATCTGGAGTGAGTGGTGGACGCCCGGAAACCTGGCAGTAATATCCGCCCGACGCAACGGAGTGATCGACATACAAGATGCCTACGGGAAATAAGTCTTCAAAAGCGGTTTCCAGCAAAAAGGTTAGTGAGCGCCGGTAGAAACGCATGCCATCTGGTTCACCCATTGTGATGGGTTGAACTTTAGAGTCGAGCAGTATGGGAAACGTCAGCTCACGCAGATTACCATTAATAATCGCTCCAACGATGGGAGCCGGCTGTTTGGCTAGCTCAGCCTCAGAGAATTGTGGGATGGGTTTTGCTGTAAGCATCGGACTTTGCAGCAAGGCCAGAAATTTCCCGACGCTGGATCCACGTGGGCCACTGATTACCTGACCATCCGGGAGTTGAATCTCTACAGTTGACCGAGGTTCTGTGATCTTGAATTCGGAGTCTATCTTTAACATCCTGGTTATTGGCTTTCTCGAGCTGTACCTGGTTACATGCCACCCAGAGGGTACAGCCGCTTCAGTGAGTTCTACCTGTACAAGGTTAAATGTGCTTGTTATTGTATCATTATTAAATCATGGAATTTTGTCCTGGAAAATAACAGTACTGCAATTTGAGTACTACCTCATTATTTGTTAGGCGTATTTTTTGATACAGAATACTATCTAGTGGAAAATCCCTGCATCAAAATTTCTCCCCAAAGAGCCTGTGCGATTGTGGAAAGCACCAAAAACGAATGGTTGTATAATATTTTATACCAACCCATGAGCTGTATGTGAAAACCTCAGGAGGCTACAATGCCCAAAACCGTTGTCATCGTCGGCGCACTGGATACAAAAGGCGTGGAGTTCGCCTTCATTAAAGATCTGATCGAAAAAGAGGGCCTTAAAACCATCGTAGTTGATTTTGGCGTGATGGGAGAGCCTTACTTTACTCCGCAGATTACTCGCCGGGAAGTGGCTCAGGCTGGAGGGGGTGATCTGGATGCCCTGACCTCGGGTGAACATAAAGACCAGGCCATGAAAGTTATGGCGGGTGGATTGGCTGCCGTTGTGCGACGCCTTTACGAGGAAGGTCACCTGGATGGCATCATCGGTATGGGTGGCAGCGGGGGTACTTCGATTGCCACTACTGGCATGCGTGTGCTGCCTGTAGGTGTTCCTAAGGTGATGGTTTCTACCATGGGTGGCGGCGATGTCAGCGCTTATACGGGAACAAAAGACATCACGTTCATCCCATCGATTGTGGATGTTGCCGGAATTAATTCCATCAGCCGGGCAATTTACACCAATGCTGCGGGCGCCATTGCCGGGATGGTTAAAATGGAAACTCCGCCAGCCCAGTCGGAAAAGCCGCTGGTGGTTGCCTCGATGTTTGGCAATACTACTAAATGTGTTGATATAGCTCGCAAGGTCATGGAAGATGCTGGATACGAGGTGTTGGTGTTTCATGCTACCGGCGCGGGTGGTAAGACGATGGAGTCGCTTATTCAGGATGGATATATTTTGGCTTCCATGGACATCACTACCACTGAATTGGCCGATGAAGTCTGCGGTGGGGTGTTCAGTGCAGGTCCAGAACGCTGCCTGGCAGCCTCCAAAGCCGGCATCCCGGCGGTATTGGTGCCTGGTTGCGTGGATATGGCGAATTTTGGAGGCATCGAGACTGTCCCGGATAAATATCTCCAACGCAATCTATATGAGTGGAATCCCAATGTGACCCTGCTGCGCACCAATGTGGAAGAAAATATGCGTATGGGGAAAATGATCGCGGCTGCCGCAAATGCATCCACGGCGCCGGTCACGATCCTGCTCCCCTTAAAAGGCGTTTCAATGTTGGATAGCCCAGGTGGGAGATTCTGGGATCCTGAAGCAGATCAAGCCTGCTACCAGGCGATCAAAGATAATCTGAAGCCCGGCATCCCGGTGATCGAGATGGATAATAATATTAACGACCCGCCTTTTGCTGAGAAGATCGCCTATACGCTCCTGGAAATGATGTAGATCTGAGCATTATAGTGAAATAAGTGATCCCATAAAGGAGACAGAAAATGGCATTCACACGACAAGAAATTCTGAAGCGCTTAAATAACCAGCGGAAATCTGGAAAGCCCATTGTAGGCTGCGGAGCAGGAACTGGCATCTCTGCGAAATTTGCCGAAGCAGGGGGAGCGGATATCATCATAATCTACAATTCAGGGCGTTACCGCATGGCTGGGCGCGGCTCACTGGCTGGATTGATGCCCTATGGAGACGCCAATGGGATCGTTGTGGAGATGGCATCCGAAGTCTTGCCTGTCGTCCGCAATACCCCGGTCCTGGCGGGCGTTTGTGGCACAGATCCATTTCGCCTGATGCCAATTTTCCTAAACCAGCTTAAAGAGATGGGTTTTTCAGGCGTACAGAATTTTCCCACGGTGGGTTTAATTGATGGCGATTTCCGCGCCAATCTTGAAGCAACCGGCATGGGCTATGACAAAGAGATCGAAACCATCCGTCTGGCGCATGAACTTGACCTGTTCACCTCTCCCTATGTGTTTGATACGGACCAGGCCAAAACCATGGCGAAAGCTGGTGCAGACCAGCTGGTTGCCCACGTTGGCCTGACTACTGCTGGCAGTATCGGCGCAGGTGTGGCGCTGACCCTGGATGAAGCCATCACCAAGGTGATGGCGATTGCTGAAGCCGGTCGTGCAGTACGCAAAGATATCCTGGTGATTTGCCACGGTGGACCCTTTGACGAGCCTGACCAGGTTGGTACAGCACTGGCGCGCATGCCCGGAATTGCCGGCTTTTTTGGCGCTTCGAGCATCGAGCGTTTACCCACAGAGCGTGCAATTCGCGGCCAGGTGGAAGCGTTTAAACAGCTTACTCTGGCATAGCAGCAGCCTGAGTTCATCTCGGGATTGCAGTTAAAATACGTGCGTACCGGATAACGATCGAAAGAAAATTGGCTGGTGGTTTGGGCGACTTTGCCCACCACCAGCATAAATCCTTACACCCGACTCCACACCGCACAAGCTCTTACGTTGTAAGCTCGGTAAATTCCTGCCTATACCTAAGGGAATAGAAAGGCTAGATTATGATCTGATCAGGTATACTGAAATCAGATATTTCATGCCGCGGAGTTAACCTGGGGAGGCTAAATGATGAGTAGCTCGAATCAATCCGGCCTGGTAAACACCTTGCTATATGCATTGATGGGTTTTACCATCGGCCTGTTCATTGTTGTCATTGCCACGGTCATCGGTTTGCTGGATGCCGGCTTGCCCATAACTGCTCAAAATGCTTTCCAAATGCATTTAGTTGAACCACTGCTCTGGCTGATCGACCTGATTCCGTTTCTGTTGGCTTTGGTTGTGGGTTTCATAGGCTTTCGGGAAAACAATGTTGGGCGCATTCGGAATCAATTAGAGTGGGCTATTCAACGCCGCTCGCATGATCTCAAGCGGTTAAATACTGAGCTTGAAAAAGAGCTCCAGGAACGTAAACACCTGGAAACCATTATCTCAAAGGGCAAACGCGAGTGGGAAGCTACATTTGACTCGGTTGCAGATTTAATCGTGGTAACTGATATCGAGGGGCATATTATCCGCTGTAATCAAGCAACCAGCGATGTATTCCATAAAGGTTTCAACGATCTGATTGGCAAGCATGTCGATCACTTGTTTTTTAGCGACGACGAAGGATCCAATGAGCAGATGCCAGCTCAGATGGCAGAAATGCGTTTTCCATGTTTACAAGGTTGGTATGAAGTTACCAGTAGTGGATTAATGTTTGAAGCGGGCCGGCAGGGAACAATTTATATCGTTCGCAATATCACCGACCGCAAGCAATCGTCTTTGGATCTACAGAGACAAAAACAATACTTCGAATCGTTAGTTAAAAATAGCCCGATCGCGATTGTAACGCTGGATCTAGATCATCGTATTGTTGCCTGCAATCCTGCTTTTGAGCAGTTATTTGGCTACACCCAGATGGAAGTCATTGGTAATGATTTGGATAGTCTGGTAGCACCAGACGACCTGGAGGAAGAGACTAAATCGATCACCCGCACCGTCCGGGAAGGGCAGATCGTGCACCATATCACCCAGCGCCGCAAAAGAGATGGTGCCTACCTGGATGTGGAATTGTTTGGCGTGCCCGTAATGGTGATGGGTAAGCAGATCGGCATCCTGGGTCTTTACCATGACATTACAGAACTCGTGCGTGCCCGCCAGGAAGCAGAAGATGCCGACCGCTCAAAGAGCGCTTTCCTGGCAAATATGAGTCATGAAATTCGCACGCCGATGAATGGGGTCATCGGCATGTTAGAGCTGGCACTAGACACCTCCCTGACCGATGAACAGGAAGATTACCTCAAGACTTCGCTCGAAAGCGCCGAAGCTTTGCTGGCATTGCTGAATGACATCCTCGATCTCTCAAAGATTGAGGCTCACAAACTCGATCTGGAGATGATAGATTTCAACCTGCACAGCACCGTGGAAGATGTAGCCCAAATCTTAGCCCAACGCGCGCATGTCAAGAATCTGGAGCTCGCCTGTATGATTCAGGCCGATGTCCCAACCTATCTGCGCGGCGACCCTGGGCGTTTGCGCCAGGTGCTGGTAAATCTTGTCGGCAATGCGATTAAATTCACCGATCAAGGTGAAGTCCTGATGCGCACCGAGTTGGCTGGGCAGGATGATACGCATGCATTAGTCCGTTTTGAAGTAAAAGATACAGGTATTGGTATCAAACCGGAACACCACCAAACCATATTCCAAAGCTTTTCTCAGGCGGATGGCTCGACCACGCGCAAATATGGTGGATCGGGATTGGGTCTGGCAATCTCTAAGCAGTTGGTTGAATTAATGGGAGGAGATATCGGTTTCGAAAGCGAACCAGGGAAAGGCAGTCGCTTCTGGTTTACAGCTGTGTTCGAAAAGCAGGCCAATCCGGAAGAGCCAGTCCTGGCGATGCCCAGCGACATTCAAGATCTGCATGTCCTGGTAGTCGATGACAATACCACGAACCGTATGGTACTAACCAAAATCCTGACTGGATTTGGCTGTCGAGCGGAAGCAGCCCCAGACGGACAATCTGGCATTGAATTGCTGCGTGCTAAACTGGCTGAAGATGATCCAATCCAGGTTTTATTGCTGGATATGCAAATGCCAAATCTGGATGGGCATCAAACCGCTGCAGCGATAAAGGCTGATCCTGATCTCGAGTACCAAAAAATCATCATTCTTACCTCAATTGGTCAGCGAGGTGATGCCAGCCGTTTCAATGAAATGGGTTGTGATGGGTATCTCTTGAAACCAATCAAACAGCAACAGCTTTTCGAAGCGTTGTTGGCTGTCGTTGGCAAACCAGCCAGCGCAGCCCCAAAACGCCGCAAGCTGATTACTCGCCATACGATCTCTGAACAACAGAAAGAACGCCCTCCCATTTTGTTGGCAGAAGATAATTCGGTTAATCGTAAGCTGGTGACAACCTTACTGGAAAAGTCTGGCTACAAGGTCGATAGCGTGATGACTGGCAAGCAAGCTATCGAAGCCGTCCAACAAAAGCGATATGGTTTGGTGCTCATGGATGGACAGATGCCGGAGATGGATGGCTTTGAAGCAACAACTAAGATTCGGGCTCTGGAAAGTGAGGCGCGAACGACACCGATTATTGCCATGACGGCGCATGCTATGAAAGGGGATCGCGAGCGCTGCCTGGAAGCGGGGATGGATGATTATATCCCCAAGCCCTTAGAACCAGACGCTTTGTTCGCAATCATCGAAAAATGGATTTGGGAGCGCCAGCGCCAAGTTGAACTGCCCTCTGATACATATGTCGAAGATGTTGAAGAGCAGATTGAGGTAGCGCACCCTGAAGAGCCTGGCTCTGAGCCAGATAGCCTGGAGATTGCTGATGAACCCCAAATTGCCCCTTCAGATGAATTAGAGCCCCAACTTGTAGATATCTCGACCAGTTTTCCGAAGGAGAGCACCGATTGGGTGCCAGAAATCTTCTCTCAGCAGGAAGCAGAAGAGGATTATGAAACCCCAATGGGGTTGGATGAACTCCCCGAGTGGCTGGCTGAAGACCTGGGCTCACCTGAGCCAGGCCAGGAACCTGGCATGGATGAGTTTTCTGCCTGGATCCAGGGCGCTGTGCCTACAAACAGTGAAGCAGAGCCTGCCACAAGTGACCAGGACCATTTTGAGCCAGACCTGGCAGCAAAAACCTCGAATGACGTCCAACCTGTGATAATCGATGCTGAAATGCAGGCAGCAACGCCTGAAGCGAGTGGACAACCACCGATTGATATTGAAGCTGCGTTGCCGCGTTTCTATTTCGATCGCAAGTTTTTTCTGGAGATGTTAGGTGAGTTCGTCTCGACCTTGCCTGAGAAAGTCGTTGAGTTGAACACGGTCGTTATTGCAGGTGATGCGGGTCAGCTGAGTCATCTTGCGCATGATTTGAAAGGCTCATCAGCAAATTTCTCGGCAAATGAACTGCGCCAGCTGGCATTTGAGCTAGAGCAGGTGGGCAAGGATCATCAGCTTGGAGAAGCCCCGGGCTTACTGGCAGGGATCGAAGCGCAGGTCGTGAAGCTCCAGATCTATCTTGAAGAGCTGCGTAATCAGAATCTCTAGCGTGCATGACCGATACCTGGCGGCCAATGCAGTTCTACGGATGGGTTGGGGGGCTTTGCTGATGGATCCGGCGAATTGCTGATAATAACTGGGTAGGTCCACCATGCTTCACAACAAATTCTGCTGCACCCGCGTCAAGAGCGCGGGTGCGCATTAATACATCATCATGCATGGAATGAATTATGACCGGGATAGGATTGCTGCTCCCAGCCATCTGGGCCGTGGCGCTGATCCCATCCAGATCGGTCAATTCAATATCCATCACCACAATATCTGGATGGAGCGCCTCAGCCATCGCCAGCGCCTGCAGTCCGCTGGAAGTTTCCCCGATGACCAGTAAATCGGGCTCGAGCTTCATGCGCATCCTCAGTCCTTTCCGGACCATGATTTCATCATCAACGAGCAGCACTCGGATCATGGGGACCACCGCCTTATATTCATGATCCTGTTATAATCCAGGCGTCAAAGTTCATCATCATGCAGGTGTGTGAATCGGGTTGCTGCTTTTGATTTACTTCTTTCATCCTGCAAAAGTAGGAGAGACAATGACTATCCGGATTGTAATCGCTGATGACCATGGAGTTGTCCGGCAGGGTTTGCGAATGTTCTTAGCGCTGGATCCTGAGCTTGAGGTCGTAGGGGAAGCGAATGATGGCGCGCAGGCGGTTCAGTTAGCACGTGAATTGAAACCAGATGTGGTTCTAATGGATTTAATGATGCCTGTTATGGATGGGATCAGTGCAATCCACGAAATCCGTCATTCAATCCCAGAAGTTGAAGTGATAGCCCTGACCAGTGTATTGGAAGATGCTTCGGTGATTGGTGCGGTGCGTGCGGGTGCAATTGGTTATCTGCTTAAGGACACAAAGGCTGAAGAATTATGCCGCAGTATCCGCGCAGCAGCCGCAGGGCAGGTTCAACTTTCACCGCAAGCAGCGGCGCGCTTGATGCGCGAAATACGCGCCCCTGAATCGCCTCAATCACTGACCGAACGCGAAACCGAAGTGTTGGGTTTGTTGGCGGAGGGAAAAGCGAATAAAGAGATCGCGCTTACGTTGAGTATTAGCGAAACCACGGTTAAAACTCACGTAAGCAACATCTTGATGAAATTAGGCGTTCCCAGCCGCACTCAAGCTGCATTATACGCGGTCCGGATTGGATTGGTGTCGATCAAGGACGCCTAATTCGCCTGCCGGCCCAGCGTAATGGGGTTGCCAGTTTAAAGAAGACTGTCTTCACACCGGCATTGCGCCAGATATTCTTGACCTGTGACCATTGAATCTTGTTGTCCAGGCAAATTTTTTCCATTGTGACAGTTTCACCAGTCACACCGCACGCTGTGGCGAGGTGGGTTAGAACATACCGCCAAACTTTTTCTTGTTGTTCCGAGCTGCCTAAGAAGCGAAAAGCCAATTCATAAATTGGATCTGTCGAACGCGCCATGGACTGGACTTGCGCATAGATTTCCCCGTGATCATCCTGAACGCTGAAGGTATTCCAGCCAGACTCCGGAAACCCTTCCGGGGTCATTACCGTGAAGCTGGTATCATCAACATACATAACCACCACACCACTGGCAACTGGCAGCACACTCGGAGTATTTGGTAGGGCAGGGACCGTTGCATCAATGAAAAGCACCTCACCGGGACGAATTCCCACCATTGAAGGATAAAAGTGATTTTCCTTGGGTTGGAATTCAGGAAATCTTGCTTTCCACAATTGCATGACCTCTCCAGCCGTTTGCTTAACCCCTGTAAGGTGGATGCGATAGGTTTTTTGCCACAGCGGTCCAAAGCCCTGTAGTGGGCTTACCAGACGACGTCCAGCAAGGTTTAAGTTAGTAGCTCCAATAGGAACTTCCTTGACATCGATCTGGTCGATTGGGCGTGCCCAGCTGGATTGCCCTTGCTCCTTTTGTTCATCACTTGTTTCCATCTACCACCTCATAACCATTAAACGCCGCCCACGAGAGCAAAATCACGCTCCGAGAAACGCTGAGATCGCATCATCTTCAGTTTCGAACACATTAAATACTTCGTTCAAGCGGGTCATTTCAAATAAACGCTTGAAATGCTCATTAAGTCCATAAGCGCCCATGCGCACATTCTGCTTGCGGGCGCGGATCAGCATGACGACCAGCAAGCCGATGCCTGAACTGTTGATGAAATTTAACTTGCTAAAATTCCATACGATGCTATCAATACCAAAGCTGGTTGCCTGTAGATAGGCGTTTTGAAGCTGATCCTCAACAAATGCGGTGATATCGCCCACAACATCAATAATGCTGAGCCTGCCCTTCACCTGTCGAACGGTCAAATCCAATTGGTTGTTAGTCATCTGATCTCTCCTTCATGTTCCTGTATATTTGCTTGCTGAGCGCCTATCTATAATTGTCAGGCAGGATAATACTAGCCTTTTCGAGAAGCATTTCTACCGCCTTCGAGATAAATGTAAAGCTCTATACGATGCCGCGTACCTTCCTGATTTAATGTTGGATCGTCTATGGTTTTGTCAATTATAAAGAAACCCCAACCGCGCAAAGATTCCTTCTTAGACACATTTTCTTCCGAACTCACTATTGATGATTGAGAAGAATTTTCTGTAGATGAAGCATCGTCAGACTGTATGTCCATAAGCTGACGAGTGGTCAATATCCGGATAGATAGGGGAAGTCCGGCTGTCGTGGACTCTCTTTTTTTGGCGGCATTCGACGTAGCAACTGCAACTGCTTGCTTGAGTTGCACCAGTCTACCAGGTGGTAAATGCAAATCCTCGATAATGCGCGCCACAAGCTCCATGGCGAGATGATCAGCGCCAGGTTGGCTGGGAAGATTAATCTCCGAGAGTAACTTCCAATCCATGCCTGGATTGGCGACCTCGGGAGTGTTGGATGGCGAGGCTACCATTAAGCTTCTCCAGGTTGTTGATAATGTAGGGTCAGCAGGGTCACATCGTCTTCTTGTTCCCAACGTGCTCCAGTAAATGAACCCAGATCTGACAGTAAGAAATCCACCAACGTCATATCACCCCTTGCAAAGCAAGACATCTTGGTACGTAATCGATCAAAACCGAACATTTCTCCAAGCGGGTTATGCGCCTCGACCAGCCCATCGCTGTAGAGCAGCAAACACTCTCCGGGTTGGATTATGGCCGAATGTTCTTCATATTCCATGTCTTCCATCAGCCCCAGCGGCATTCCCGTTGCCCGGAGTTCTCGGACATTCCCATTCTGGCAGCAGACGGGTAAATTATGTCCGGCATTAGCGAATTGAATCACGCCTGTTCTGGGATCAAGGATTGCATACAGGCAGGTAACAAACATATGACCGGGTATTTCGGGAAGAAGTAATTCATTGGTGCGTTTTAACGCCTCGCCAGGTGATAGCAAGCGCCTGGCTGAGCCACGCAAGATTGCCCGCGTGGTTGCCATGACCAACGCCGCAGGCACACCTTTATCGGTCACGTCCCCGATAATGACTACAATCCGACCATCAGGCAAGGGAAAGAAATCATAAAAATCGCCCCCTACTGCACGGGCAGGTTGGTAATGTAGCGCCAACCGCCAGCCGGAAATTGCGGGCGGCTCTTTAGGGAGCAGGGTTTGTTGGATCAAACGCGCCACTTGCATCTCATGCTCAATGCGTTCTTTTTCGAGCAGTTCGACCTGACGTTGTTGTACTAATTGCGCTACGCGAACTGCGGGAGCTATCTGAGCCGCCAGCGTATTAATAAGCTGGCGGTCGTCGGTCGAATATTCCTGTTCGCTGCGCTTTGATTCTAAGATTAACAACCCAACCATCTCTCCACTGCTCAGAAGAGGCGCAATTAACGCCGCGTTTGCTGCGCGCAGTGACTTCAACGCCGGTGAATCTAGATTAAGTTTGCTTACATCAGCAATAAGAGGTGATTTTTCGAAATATGCGACGATCGGGTCGTTTTTATGAACCGTAATCTGAGGAAAGTTTTCGGCGCGCCCCACGGTTTGAGCAGGCTGCTCTTTAACCGGCGCCAATAGACCAGCCCGCCGCAGTAAATTGCTGATGATTATTCCTGGATTTAGGGACATTTAATATATCGTCGAGGCCGGTTCATTTGCCTCACTCCGGTCTATCAATATTAAGGCTGCTGCATGGGGTTCAAGCGTCTCGTCAAGGACATTCAGCAAGCGCTCCGACAGCTTATCGAGATCGACTTCATCCCGTAATGCCGCGGAAAAAGCGATCAATGTCTTTTCTGCATCATACTTGTGCCGGTAAAAACGGCGGTCAATGCCCTCTTGCAGTCTGTTGCGCAGGGGATTAAACAGAGTGACGATGATGATGGTGGAGAGGACGGCGGCAAGCTCCGAGTCGGAGCCGGTGATCAGATTGAAGATTTGCTGCAGACCTAAAACGCTGACGATGAACACAATACCCAAAATTATGGTCACCGCACCATAAACCATCGCCCGATTGATCAGCACCTCAATATCCCACAACCGGTAGCGTAGGATAGCCACTCCAATAGACAAAGGGAAAATCAACAAGAATGGCAGGAAGATGTCTGGATTCCAGCGGATAAACGTGCCGAAAAGGGGAGCGCCAAGCCAGAATGCCAGGGGGAGAAAGGCAAGCAAACCACCCAGTAAGACGATACGGGTTTGCTGGCGGTAAATGGCAGATTTCATCGTTCGCTGGCGACTGACCATCATCCCCAGAAAAAACAATATTCCAATCGAGATATAGATGTAGCTATATCGCCATGCAATGATGTAGCTCCAGGGATTCTGCATATCCGTGATGGTCAGAGCACCCCAAACAGCCAGCGCCATGGAAACCAGATACGGCAGGAACCTCAGCCAGGGGCGCTTTTGGACAGGTTTTATTGGTGTAGGGAAGAGCAAAGCCAGGCTAATCAATGCGCCGCCTTGTTGTGAGATGGCAAATGTCCACAGAACAGATCCAATGTGCGTGCTCATTAGGTCGAATAGCAGAGCAGAGGCGATGGCAGCCGTAACGGAAAAATAGGTAAACGTCCGGCCAACCGGTGATTGGCTGCGAAGAAGATACACCAGGAAACCAATGGCGAAGTACACCAAACCGATAAAATACGGTAACCAGAAGAAGCGCAACAAGTCAGATGTAGGAAATTCCATCATCTGAACCCCACGGTGGTCATTCAATGTGCCATCTGGCAGGATAGTGCGAATACGTACATGGTGCCCAGGGGGATATTCCCACTTGGCGCGCTCAAAATCGCGCGGCGTTTCGATTATGTATTCACCAAAACTTATGAGTCGTTCAGGATAATTGATGCCTGCCAATCTACCTGTCCACTTATTCCCGTCAATGTTCGCTACCACCTGAGTTTGCTCAATCACAAAACCGGGGAAGGGGATCTCCTTCCAGGACAATGCCAGCAAAGGAGCTGCTATTAAAGTGAAGCTGCCCAATAAGACAACGAACAAGACCAACCAGCGCGTAATGAACTGGTCTCGCTCAAAAGCGCGCCTTGGAGAAAGTATCTTATTGGAGAATTCGTCATCCATCAGTCTGTTGATCCCTCATCGTTGGTGAAAACTACGAGCTTAGTTCACACCGGGTTGGATCGCTCCCATTCGGCATGCGGTTTTCCCAATGTGCGCCACTGGGCAGCCAAAGGCATAACGCCTAGCTCGCGCACGATTTGGCGTGCCGCAAGTCCGATTGAGGCTGTAAAAGTAGGGTAAGCAATTTCCAGCTCTGCTAGTTGTTCTACCCACATATCCGCTAGCATACCGGCAGCAACCAGGTGAATCGTTTCCAAGGCTTGCTCACCAACGATGTGTGCTCCAACGATACGATGGGTTTCGGTATTGACAATAAGCTTGCACATGCCTTCTGTTCGCCCATCTACAACCGCTCGATCAAGGTCTGCATATGGGATTACCGCCGTAGTGATGTCCAGTCCGTTGGCGCGCGCCTGTTTCTCGGTCAATCCTACACTGCCATATTCAGGATCAGTAAAACCGCCATGTGGGACGATCTGGTGGCGATAGGGTAACTGCACGCCCAAGACCGCATTTTCGGCTGCCATACGCCCATCATAACTACCACTTTGTACCAGCATCATGCGTCCGGTGATATCACCGGCAGCGAAGATATGCGCTGCTGAGGTTTGCAAACTGTCATCCACAACCACATAATTGCGCTCTGTTTTTACACCAGCCGCTTCGAGATTCAGATTTTCGATATTTCCTACCCATCCAACTGCGAGGACAACGGCTTCAACATGCAATGCTTCGGTTTTTCCCTGGTTGATATACCAGAGCTGTAGCCCATCGCCGCTGCGTTCGATGCGATCAATGCCGCCAATCTGAGTGATGATCTGTATGCCGCGTTCCTGGAATGAATTTGTGATTGCCTGTGACAGGATTTCATCCTCCAGGCCTAAAATATTTGGGTGCATTTCCAGAATGGTTACCTCTGAGCCAAAGGCGTTAAAGATTGATGCCAACTGGCAGCCGGTTGCCGCACCTCCAACAATTGCCAGAGAACGCGGCAGTTTCTTCAATGCCCAGATGTCCGAATGAGTTAATGCCAGTTCACTGCCAGGGAAGTTAATCCGCCGTGCGTGTCCACCAGCGCTCAAAATAAATTTGCTGGCTTGCAGCGTGGTATCTCCTGAAAGAGCTACGGTATGGGCATCGACGAATCGGGCTGGCCCTGAGTTCGTAAAGACCTGGATACCACTTTCCTGCAGATGATTGATGATTTGTTTCTTTTCGTGGATCCTGTAAACCATCTCCTGGGTGCGAGCCATTAATCGCTCGAAATTTAGCTCTGGTACAAATCCATCCAGACCATAATTAGAGTATTGTTGTGCATCTCTTGCCAGGCGGGCGGCCTTAGCCAGAACACGCGTTGGAACACAACCGTCATTGGTACAGGTGCCGCCCAATTGGCTGCGTTCGATTAAAGCAACTTCAACGCCCAGTTCACGCGCCCGTAGTGCTGCGGTAACACCGGCTGGTCCACCACCGATTACAATCACATCTAACATGGCAATTCTCCTGGTATTATTCCAACATTCACTATTCGAGGATATTAAACCATTCTGCCGAATTCTGAGGGTGTCGGCGACTGGTACAGTAAGAGACACAAAAAGGGGTACACCCTGAGCGCCTGCGATGAATTATAGGATAAAAACTGTCTGAATACCAGAACAAAATTCGAGTGTTTGGATAGTAAAACTCGAACTATTATAATCACTAAAAGCAAGTACAATTTTTCTACGCGTTGCTAGGCGTGCTCATCCATAACCTGGGAAGATTTGTTCGTCCATTGGTCATCGATTTGCTGCCAGACCTGCGGCCAGGGGAGTTACGATCTATGAGTCAGCTATCCCTTTTCGAGCGATTAACGAATTCCGTACACAAGGTCAGACCACCCTGGTGGATAGCCATGCTGGTTTTCTTTGTATTAATGTTGCTTTGGTCGAGGGCAGTGAGTTGGTACGAGCAGAGCTTATTGGCAGAGCACATTTCCCAAACCACGACAGAGGTCGGCTTGCGGGGAAATACACTCTCACTGGTTGTCAACCGCCGAGTATCGCTGCTCACAGGTCTATATGCTTTTGTCCAGACGGATGCTGGTAACCCGGGTTTTGAAAGCCGGTTTAATGGTTTCGCAGAGGAAATTTTTTTTAGTACCTCAGGCATTCGCCATATCGCCCTGGCTCCTGACGGCGTCATGCGCTATGTCTACCCACTGAGCGGCAATGGAGCGGTGCTGGGTTATGAACCACTCAAGGATCGCCATAGCGAAATCCGCGAAGACCTTGAGCGAATGCTTGCTTCCAAAGAAATGGTCATCAGTGGACCAACCAATCTGGTGCAGGGTGGCAGGGGCTTGATCGCTCGACAGCCGGTTTACCTGGAGGATCAGTTCTGGGGCATTATCGATATTGCCATTGATTTTAACGCATTGCTCGAATGGGCTGATTTTGATGAGACTGACCAGAGCCTGGACTTTGCTCTTTTGGATACCCGTGGAAGATTAATCTATGGAAATGGAGATATTATCAACCAGAGTCCGGTCATTCAGCCAGTTGAGTTAATGGATGGCGCCTGGCAGTTGGTTGGAATTCCAAAAGGCGGTTGGCTTTCTGCTATCCGAACACCGCTCAGATTCTTCCAGCTGATCGGAATCGCCTTAGTAGCGCTGATAACCCTTTCTGTGTTCCTGATTGCAGATCGCCAATCTAGGCTTAAAGACGCAGTTCAACAGCGCACCCAGGAAATTTCCTTAGTCAACCAGCAGCTTCAAGAGTATATCCTTGAACGACTGCATATTGAGAAGGCTTTACGAAATAGCGAAGAGCAGCTATCGAATATCCTGCGCATAGCGCCGGATGCAATTATTAGTTGTACAGATCAAGGCGTGATCCAGCTGTTTAATAATGCCGCAGAATCCATTCTCGGCTATCAAGCAGCTGAAGTTTTGGGTGAGCATATCAGTCATGTTCTTCCTAAGAAGATCACCCATCAGATTTTGAAAATTCAGCCCAAAGACCCGGCGAGTGGGTCTGATCAGTTACCAAATACGAACTCCATGACTTTCACCTGCTTTCGTAAAGATGGAGCCAGTTTTCCTGCCGAGGCCAGCATCGCCGATTATCAATATGGGCTTGATTCTGGATTCATCGTCATTGTCCGTGACATAACTGAGCGATTGCATGCAGAAGAGGCAATCATGATTTCCGAAAGCCGCTTCAGAGGATTGTACGAGCAATCGCTGTTTGCGATCCAATTGTTCGCACCGGATGGCAACATGATTGGCTACAATCAAGCGTTCTATAACCAGTTTGCAAAAATATTCCCAAAGATCGATGGTTACAACATCCTCGACGATCCAATCAATGCGGCGTTAGGCCTTTTCCCTGCTATCCGGCGTGCAATAGGTGGTGAAATTGTCGCCATTCCGCCTACCCAATTGACTGCTGAGCATTTTCCGGCCCTGGCCGGGCAACCAACTCGCTGGATAAAGTTCATTATGAATCCCATCACAGATGAAATGGGTGTGGTGCTTGAGCTGGCGGTGATTTTTGAAGATATTTCCGAGCAGATGCAAGCAGAATTCATGTTGAAAGAACGCGAGCTTCAATACCGCAGCATTTTTGAATCGGTAAGTGATGGCTTATTCATCAATACGCTGGATGGTGAGCTGGTCGATTTTAACCCTGCGGCAGCACATATGCATGGATATACGATTGAAGAATTCCGTGGCATTCAACCGCCGCAGTTCATCCAATCCGATAGCTTCAAGATTTTTGAAGACTATATGCAACGCGTAAATATTGGTACATCCTTTCGCGGTAGGGCTATTGACATCAGGAAGGATGGAACTCACTTTCATGTAGAAGTGACCGGCAGCCGCTTTATCTATCAAGGCCAACCCCATTCGTTGGCTGTGGTTCGAGATGTAACCGAACAAGTTGAATCTTATAAACTGTTGGAAGAACGCGTGCGCGAGCGAACGAGAGAAATCTACACCCTGCTCGAAGTTTCGCGTAATGTTGCCTCCACCCTCGAGTTACGCACCCTGTTAACCTTGATCCTGGACCAGCTAAAAGATGTCCTCGACTATCACAGTGCCGAGATCTTTATCATTGACGGACGAGAAGCTGTTCTATTGGACCAACGCGGAAGCGAGCATCTACTGAGCGAGCAGCGATTCAATCTCGCCCCTGGCTCTGCCATGCATGATTTGTTGAAGAGTACTGAACCTATCATCGTGCCCAGTCCAGATGGATTTGAATTGATGAATGAAATGGAGGCGGGGCTATCCCAGGTGTTACCCTCTGTATCCAATCAATCTGCCCGTGCGAAGTCCTATCTGATGATCCCATTGATAGCCAAAACTGGTCCGATTGGCTTTCTAAAGCTTACCCACGACCAATCCGGCTATTACCGGCGTAGTCAGGCGGACCTGGCACAAGCTTTTGCCAGTCAGGTGGCAGTCGCTATTGAAAACGCGCGTTTATACGAACAAGCTCAATCGCTGGCATCTATTCAAGAACGTCAAAAGTTGGCTCGTGAGCTTCATGATTCAGTCTCCCAGGCTCTGTATGGCATTGCACTTGGCGCCCGGACAGCCAGGACACTGCTCGACCGCCAGATGCTGGATCATGGAGTACGGAAGGCTATGGAAGAGCCACTGGATTATGTTTTGGAGCTGGCCGATGCAGGCCTGGCAGAAATGCGTGCTTTGATCTTTGAGCTGCGCCCTGAATCACTGGAAACGGAGGGTCTGGTAGCAGCGATGCGTAAGCAAGCGGCTGCGCTCCAGGCGCGCTATCAGATGATTGTGCACACCGACTTTATCGCCGAACCAGATATACCTTTGGCCAGCAAGGAAGCCCTGTTTCGAATTGCTCAAGAAGCCACTCACAATACCGTAAAACATGCCCAGGCGACACAGATTAGCCTGTCGTTGCAGGTCGATGGTGACCAGTTGGTTCTGGAGATTCGCGATAACGGGAAAGGTTTCAATACCAGCGCGGCTTTCCCAGGCCATTTGGGGTTGCGCTCTATGCAGGAGCGGATGGAGCGTGTGCGCGGGAGTTTATCGATTACCAGTATCCTGGCTGAAGGCACAAAAATTACAGCCAGAATCCCCTATACCAAAGCGGATCGTAATTAAGCTGAAAAGCTAACGAGGGGGATACATTAAAAAATATCCCTGCGTGATGTCGAGTCACGCAGGGATGGATAACAGACCATCTCGAGAATTTGCTAAAGCATGAACCAGAATACGATCGTGCCGTCCAGGTTGGTGTGAGCTTCATACATCGTGTCAGCGACGCTCATGATAATCTTGAATCCATCTATCAGTGCTGGAAGGCAATTTTGATCCGTCAGGTTTACACCCAGGCAGGTGTCGGTCCATTGTCTGGCTTCAATGCTGCGCACGATGACTTGGTCGGGATCAATCCCCAGGTCGGCGGCTAATACTCTACGGGCCGCATCTGCCGCCGGCGAGTCAGTCACACTCGGCAGGGTGGGAGATGGCGTGGGTGTAGGTGGAATGGCGGTCGGGCTTGGCCGCGTCGCTGTCGGCGTTGGCGGGGCCGTTGTCCGGGTTGGAGTGGGGGTTACCTTGCTGGCCCGGATAGAAGGCACCAGCCAAAATGCATTTGCTCGGTTAGGCCGGCTGTTAGCCCGGACGCCCAGGACAATGCGCACACTCTGACCATTCAATGATGAGAGATCCAGGTCAATGCGAGTGATCCGTCCATCATAAGTTTCTTTCCAGGAACCCAGGCTTAGCACAGTTCCATCACTGAGAATGCCATCTAAGAAGAAAGTGACATCACAACCTTGGCTGTTTTCCAGGCAGCCAATATCTGCCAGGAAGTGATCACCGGTCTTTATCTTATATGCAGGATAGGTTCCTGTGATGTACCCATTCGTAATCTGCTCAGGTCCTGTGAGCAGGGTGAACTCGTTCTCCTGCCGGCCATTTTCGAGTGTAGGCCGGTCAGTTAGTGCAATGCTGCCATCCTCCAGGCTGGTCGTTGTCGGACAGGCAAGCTTGCCCGCGCCCGTGCGCCAGGATGCGTTGCAGTAATTCGCCGCGAAGTCATATTCGAAACCTAAGTCAGGCGGATAAACCACTCGGATCTCCACCCAAAATGCACCTTCACCCTCGCTGCCAATCCCGAAGATTTGACCATTCGATGAGCGTAGCATCCAATTACCGCGGAACCTGCCATCACGGTCAGGGGCTTTCAGGTCGATCGATAGATTGACACTTTCACCAGGTCGAATTCTACCGGGTAGGGCAATGGAATCTGGCCCACCCATTTTATTGCCACTGGCAAAGATTAACCGATAATCCGAAGTCCAGTCACAACTACCGCTATTCTTGAACTGCCAGGTCTTGGTAAATACCACACCAGGTGAATAGATCGTGCCATCAGGAACGGTAACATCCTTGATGAATTGAGCCCGATTGCAGGGGATGGCTGTCGGTGTGATGGTTGGCGGCGCCTGAGTATTGGTGGCAGTCGCCGGTATGCTGGTCTGGGATGGAAAGGCTTGCGAAGGAAGCGGCTGAGAGGTGGCGGTCGCAGCCAGCGTTGGAATCGTAGATGTTGGGAATTGGGGCGTAATCTCAATGCCTGGGGTTTCCGTCATACGGGCTTGTAAAGTCTGGGCGACCATCGTATAAAGTGGTCCTGCATCCGTGGGGCTGCTGGAAGCGGGCACGCCAGGGAAATTGCAGCCTGCCAGGAGTAGAGTTACACCGGCTAAAAAGCCAATCCAGATGATGATGCGTTTCTTAAACATTGATGATCCTCCGAACATTACTTCTCACCCTAGCTATTGTTCTGTAGCATAAATGAAAATCTATAGTTGATCAACCTGCAAAGGATGAGTCCAAATTCATCCAAAAGTATAGCTTGACATCCTACCCTTTGACCCGTCTCTTTCCACAAAATGCATGATGCATTTGATGCTTTTCTTCATTATAATTATTTTAAGCTCGATAACCAATACATAATTGCCTGGATGATGTGTTAACCAAGAGACGTGGGGAGCCTGATAAATGTTCCCAGATGGAAGGAGGATAGTCATGTTTAGTCTCAAGAGATTTTTCCTCGGATTTCTGGTATTAGTGGTTACATTGGGAGCTTTGGGGGGAAGCTGGGTTGAGGTCATTGCCAGCTCAAGTACTTCTATGCGCGAATATGAAATAGCTTTTGAGAAAAAGGTAGATGTTGCCTTAGGTCAGGCAGGCGTTTTTATGCCAAGTTCGGCCTTTGCGGGGACCTTGGAGCTCACGCGTGAGCCTGCCCAGGGCGGACTTCAGACAACACTCCACCCCAAATTTATCACCCGTTGGCTCGAAGTGCGCATCACGAACCTGGATGGCAAACAAGAAAATATTGCCTACGGGTTAAATTACGTATACTTCCAATCCAACCGTGTACTCAAACGCTACTTCGATGAAGGGAATCTGGCCATCTACCGCTACGATGCGGCAAAGAAGAATTGGGTGGAGTGCCCATCACAAGTTATCGAGAAGGGTAAGAAATTTCGCATTGTCTGCATAGCGCCCTCGTTTGGTATCTATGGGTTGGCAACCAAGTAAATTCGATTGGCAAACACCCAGGCAATTCAATCCATCACCCCGAACTCGAGTTCGGGGTGATGTGCTCCAACACAAGAACTGCTTTGTGAAACTGTACTTGCATTAATTTCCGGGCAATCCCAAAAGGGACAGATGATGGTTGGACAATTGCAGCTGTCTTCACATTCACTGGATAATCTCCCTGTTAGGGATAAGATCATCAAGATCATTCACTCAGCCTTGAAAGCTGTTGATCCATATACGGCGGTTGGTAGGATGTTGCGCCTTGAGAATCGAACGTTATGGATTGCCGATAAGTGTTACCGGTTGGATGAATTCCGCCATATTTGGGTGATTGGGGCAGGGAAAGCAGGCTTTCCCATGACTCAAGCAATTGTGGATTTGCTGGCTGAATGGAATCCACGTGGCTGTGTAATCGTCAAAGAAGGTCACGCCCCCGTCAATCAACTTGGAAATGAGATTTTGATTCGGGAAGCGGGTCACCCGATTCCCGATCAGCGTGGTGTAGAAGCCACGCAAGAAATAATCCGTTTGCTTAAACAGGTGCAAGATAATGACCTGGTGTTGTGCTTGATCTCTGGGGGAGGTTCTGCGCTTTTTACAGCTCCAGCTGGAGGATTAAGCTTACAAGATCTGCGACAAACAACGGAGTTATTGTTAAAGTGTGGCGCGAATATCGTTGAGCTGAATCAGGTTCGCAAACATCTCGACATCGTAAAAGGTGGGGGAGTGGCAAAGTTGATTTTTCCAGGACAGGCTGTTTCGTTGATCTTATCCGATGTACTGGGGGATGCTCTGGATATTATCGCCTCAGGGCCTACAGTTCCTGACCCATCCAACTATCAAGATGCATACAACATCCTGGCCCGCTACGAATTGATCGACCAGGCGCCTGTAAATGTTATACAGCGCCTTGAGCTTGGGATGGATGGTCAGCTTGCCGAGACTGGTAAACCTGGTGAGGCTTGTTTTGACAATATGGCCAATTATATCGTCGGGAGTAATTACCTGGCAGCTCAAGCAGCATGCACTGCAGCTCAAGAAGCAGGATTAAATACTATGCTACTGACCACCTATTTGCAAGGCGAAGCGCGCCAGGCAGGTCAATTTATGGTATCAGTAATCAAACAGGTTGCTACTAGCAAGCAGCCTATCAAACCGCCAGGGGTTATAATCGCTGGTGGAGAAACAACCGTAACCGTGCATGGTGATGGATTGGGTGGGCGTAATCTCGAGCTGGCTTTAGGGGCAGTTCAAGGGCTATCTGGTCTGAAAGATGTTTGCCTGGTCACCTTTGCCACAGATGGGGGTGATGGTCCCACGGATGCGGCAGGCGCGGTGGTAACTGGGGATACATTGAGGAGAGCGCTTGAAGTGGGTTTACTGCCGGAGGTGTATTTGAAGCAAAATAACAGTTATCAATTTTTTGCTGCTTTGGATGATTTGCTCAGACCCGGGCCGACTTTGACTAATGTGAATGACCTATGTTTTGCCTTTGCCTGGTAATAGATGGCGAGAATAAGCTAACAAATCCGTTAATACTGTCTGAATTATCGGAAATT
>CAYXDC010000038.1:0-29100 GCA_964463505.1 uncultured Anaerolineaceae bacterium | reverse complement strand
GAAACCAGATAGCTGGCTTCCTGTGGGTGCTGGGCTTGAAATTTCACCTGGTAAGTTCCCGCAGCCTCTACATACTCCGTCCACCCCAGGATGAAAGCTGTTTCAAGCGGATTGGATATATCCAGCACCCTGATCTGGTCCGATGTAAATCCATCGATCTCATATTGCCAGATGACGCCTGCTTCATTGAAACGAAAGAAAAGCTGGTCATTCTCAGCGTGGAAATTACGCGCATAGCTTAGCTCAAACCAGTCAATATCAAATTGAGCTGCAGTGGTATTGGAGGCAAGCGATGCAACCAATGAGAGCTGATTGCTTCCCGCATTTAAGAGTAGAGGATCTATTTCTACCTCAAATGAGTACCTGCCGCTGCCGTCCCAAAGACTCTCCAGGATGGGTGTAGGATGATCATTAATAAATAGCTGGATGTGATGGTCTGGGTCAACGCTACTGTTTTCGGTGGCTGAAAACAACTCGCCAAGCAGGACTGCTGGATTGATGGAGTAGGCCAAACCTGGCAAATCCAATGTATAGGTGCTGGTGACCACTGAACTGGCAGTGCTGAGGGAAATTCTCTCCCAAAACCAGGTATCTTCATCCGAACGATGCAGTGTATACCAACGATTATCCTCTTCGAAATGTTGGGTATCCGTGAATAGCAAAGGCTGAGGTGGGTTACCGGTCGGTATCCCGCTTATTTCCCCTATTCGCAATCCAGCCGGTCCATCTACGTCCAACCAATAAACATTTTCAGCGGTATATTTCTCAAACATTTCGGCAGTCATTTGAGGCTGCCAACCAGTGGGCATTATCGGCCAATCGTCATCTTCAGACGCATACCGTTCAGCCATCCGATCGCCGCGAAAACGCTCCCCGTAAAAAACCACCCGATCCGTAAGCGCAAAGATCCCATCCCCTTCACCATCATTTCCATCAGCGTCCTGAACTTGAATGGCTACCGGCGCGCCTTGATTGGTCAGGCGAAAATCCAACGGATTGACCTGGGATAGATCCAGGCCTGCAGCACTTAGATCTGCGCCTGTCACCTGATACAACCCATCTTCGAGCACAATGATCTTATAGCGAGTTTCGTCATAATCCTCTGCGACAGCCGCACTTGCCAGGGAGAGCTCTTCAACAATACCTGAGGGCTGGCTACGCCATTGACGTGCGCTATCAGGATTGATGACCAGATTCTCTGCCAGCCAGTCCAGGGGACCTTCAGGCTCTGGCTCAGACGAGACCGACCAGGCGTTGTCTGCGGTGCGTGGCTCGAAACTGATCACAACTTCCAGTGCTGTGTGCCAGCGCAAACGACCCGATGATAACTCATACTGAAAAGGAAATAAATCGACGCGCAGCATACGTTGGCCGCGCATCCAGGCTTCTTCTCCTAACTGCACCGGTTGGACCGGGTAGAAACCTTCGAAATCAAGGAGTGAGGTTTCAAAAGCCGGTAGATCCTCCTGATAGATTCCTGGCTCCCATTCATCCTCCAGCGCTTGCGGGCCACCTGCAAGGGCCAGATTGAATTTCCCGGGTAACACCGGCGGATCAAAAGTGTGGAATGTCATCTGCACATCCACGCCAGCTGGTATCGCTACCAGGCGTGAAAGTCGAGGCAGACGGGGCTTGCCTGGGGTTACATCATTTGACATGCCTGGGACTTGCAGTGAAACTGTCTCAGGGGCAGTAGCCTCAGATGTCAGGATCTCATATTCTGGCGTCTCCAGGCGAAAGCGCACCTGGTGCAGATCCGAATTTAAAAGGGTTAAACCTGCCTGGGGAGATTCAGAGGCCACACCTTGAGTCTGACGGACCGCTAAGGATGACACGAAGATGGCTAAACTAAAGATGATGCGGAATAGACGAGCAAGCATAGTCAGCTCTGATACAAGTAAATATTGTGCAATTATTGGGATGCCCTACTTTCCTATTTCCAGTAAATTTATTATAGCAGATTGCAATCCCGTGCCTGGAATATAAAAAGCCGCGCAACATACGCGCGGCCATTTTGACTTCATTGGAGTTGAACAGTTAAAAGCCTAAATCTGCTCTATTTACCCAGGCCAAGCGGGTTCAAAGGATCAAATATTTGAGCACCTGATCCTGCTCTTATCTCGAGCTCCAGCTCGTGCTTGACCGCAGGTTTTTCATAAGGTTTGCGCTCATCAGATTTTGGTTCTGGATGTTGATGTTCCATCGTTGTTCTCCTGCTTCTACTGCACATTACATCTTGCAATGTTATTATAACGAATAATTCATCTTAATGCAAGTTAATTTGGTAAATTGATTTAGATATTTTATATCCAAATCTCAATTAATGATAGGCCAAAATGAAGAATCTGGCCTAAAATGCAGTAATTGGACAGGGTATTTTGCCAAGACTTTTTGCACGCGCCGCATTAACTCCTGGCTGCTTTCAGGATCGGTCAGCATAACCGGTAAACAAGAAATCAATTCTGCGACTGCCAGACCTTCACTCACGGGTTCCAGATATACGGTCTGGTCTTGAACTAAGCGGAACAATCCACCTAATGGCGCTGAACGATTGGATGGACGAACCTGGGTGGGATTGGTGAATGGAGTGCCATAGACTGACCAGGATTCCCCCTCGGGTAAAACCAAAACCAGATCATCATTCAACACACTTTCCGGTGGGGAATTGCGGGCCACTGTGGTCTTGCCACTGCCGGAGTGACCAAAAAAACAGAATGCCTCACCATTTTTTACAACCGCAGCTGTATGAAACATAAATCCACCAGCTTGATAAGCCAGCAGGGCAAATGCCGTACGCAAAAAGTAATCTACTGCTCCCAGTGAAGCCTGAGGGGCTAGATACAGCTCTCCAGCATTCAACGCACATGCCAACCAACCCACTCCACCAGCCTCTGAGACGATCATGCGCTGCTCAATAAAGTGAATACCCAGTGGATAGTCCTCAAATGACGATCCAATTTTAATAATTACCTGCACCTGCCTTTCTGCAACTTCCGGCAAAACGAAATCTTGATATTTTTCAATCAGTCGCGTTTTGATAAGCGCATTTGGGCAGTCCAATTGGATCCCCAGATTGGCTATTCCAAGTGTGAATTGGTGATGAGGACGATCAATCATGGTGTGAGTTGTTATTGTGGTGCGTGGAAATAATTCCTGCCAGGGCAAATATTCCTAAAGCAATTGCAGCACCTGCTTCTACAAAACCCTGCTGAGCAACGCTAACGGAGGTGTGCCAGCTGCGATTTGTCACACCGTCCATTTCAACATCTTCTAATTCGTAATAGTATGTCAGACCAGGTTTTACCGATTTATCGATGAACTGATAGCTTCCACCTTGTAAGGGATCGGTTGAAGCTGGAATTAACTCTGGATTGATGCGTGTCTCCGGCCCCTCCAAGGATTCTCGGCGGTAGACATTGAATCCGACTGTATTTAGCTCGCTTGCGGTAGTCCATTCAATATTCACACTGGCATGTTGCGATAACCACCAGGCCCAGATTCCTAATCCGACTGCGACGAGCATCAACCCTCTAAAGATCCAGCGTGGTTTACTTGAAATATATGACTTCAAATTACCCCTCTATTTACGCATGATTTAGCAATACCATTTGCAATTATACCAATCCCAATATCTTTTCGTAGCGGTTAATTTCTGGCAAAACCTTGCAACTACAATCGTTATGCGAATCAAACCCTGGGCTGTAGCGTTCATGATACCACCTGCATAAGTCCCGGACTTAACAAAAGTGTTGCGTTATGATCGCCAAATTCAGGCTATGATTAGCGGGGTACATAATTTACCCATCTTCTAAAACAGGTATTGGCATGCGATTGATTCCTAGATTCCATTTATTCCTTACCCTGGCTGTAATCAGCACCAGCCTCTCCTTTTCCATAGCTTATCCAATCCTGGCAGCTCCACCGCCGCCCGTGAAACCCGATTTAGTTGGCTTAGCAGAAGAAGCCCAACAAGCCATCGAAAATGCGATCCTTTCGCAACCTGAACGTTCGCTGGGCTTCCTGGTATATGATACCCGCGTTGAAGATGTAAAAATTTCTGGGGATAGCATTTGGGCTGCCGGGTATCTCGTGCCACATGATCCTGTAAATGGAGAAACTCTGCCAATAGAACCCGGAGTGGCGATCACACACCAAACCGAGCAAGGCTGGGAGGTGTACCTCCCGGGTGATGAAGCATTTCAGGAAGCCTTAACTTTGCTCCCGGGAGAAGTCCTTGATCCTGGGATCCTGGAACAACTGTTGATCATGGACCAGATCCAGGAAACCACAATTCCCACAGCACCGTTAAGCGGCTACCGGCTGCCTTGGGAAGCTGGTAAAACCACCTATGTTTCGCAGACAGTTGCGCATGATCGCTATACCCCCAGCGGGAACGCCCATTACAGTTTTGATTTTTATGTACCCCAGACCATGTTCAATCTGTACGCCGCCAAAGCCGGCACAGTGTGGTCTTACCGCGATGATGTCCCGAATGGAGATCCAACAGCTGGCAACTACATTGTCCTGGAAGATACCACGACTATCCCCACCACCTACCAGCTTTATCTCCACCTGGCGCAGGACAGCATCCCTCCTGATTTAAAAGTGATTGGGGTGCCTGTTCAACGGGGCCAGTACGTTGGAATTGCTGACGACACCGGTGTGAGCACAGGACACCACCTACATTTCCAGGTACAAACCTTCCCCTACTATTCTGCTTATTGGGGGGTATCCGTCGATATCGTTTTTGAAGAAGTAAGCATCAATGGTGGCAGGCCGCGTGTCACAATCGACTTGCCCTATTGCACCTGGGAAGGAGATGTATGTGACGAATTTCAATCTGCATACGTTTCAGCCAATACAATCACCGGAGATCACACTGCTCCTAGCGGTGATTTTACAAATCTAATTACCGGCGCCAAACATACCAGCCAGTACCTTACGCTGGAGGGTTGGGCTTTCGATAGCGAGAGCGAGCTTTATTCAATACAAGTGATCGCTAATTACGATGGCTTGTGGCGAGAAATCGGGCCCAGCCAGAACACCAGCCCCTTCAGTACAACACTGGACTTATGCAGGCTGGGTATCCCAGACGGGCCGGTAAGCCTTGCCCTGCGCTTGCGTGATAGTTCTGGAAATGTAAGCCTTAATCTACCTGGGCTGCGCCAGATTATTAAGGAATACAGCTGCCCCAGCCAGCCGCCTGCCTGTACCCCTACCAGCTCTCAGGTAGCTTTATTTGCTGAACCAGCCTATGGTGGCGCCTGCACAATTTTCAGTCCTGGCACCTATTCAGGCAGCACCACATTGGGCGTGGTTGGCGCCAATAATGCCGCCTCGATTATCGTGGGCAGCGGTGTTCTGGCAACTCTGTATTCCGGTGAGGACTATACCGGTCGCAATGAAACTTTGGAAAATTACGATCGCAATCTCAGTGATAATCGTATCGGTAATGATCAGCTCTCATCGGTTAAGGTTTTATCGCGCAGCTCGCTCCCAGTTACGCCGCAACCGGTTTGGCCCGATGCTGGCAACGATGATTACACATCTGATCGCAGCCTTACCCTGAGCTGGCGCGACCAGGGCGGAGGAACGCTTTACAAAGTCCGCTTGAGCGGCCCCAATGGCACTCAAGAATCAGAATGGTTAGATGAACCGCGCTGGCGGATCAGCACTCTGGCAGCCGGAGAGTACTCCTGGCAGGTTCAGGCAGGCAATGACTCTGGCGTAAGCGCCTGGTCGGAGACTTATTCGCTTTCCATTCAAACCAGCAGCCTACCTGCACCCGCTTCTGTAAGTGCCCCATATTTAGATGATATGGAAGATGAAATTCCAGGATGGCAGCACAGCAATAATTGGGACCGTGCATACATCACTGGCAACCCCAACGGTGGTGAAATCAGCTGGATCTATGACACCGGAATTCCTGATAGTTACGCCACCGGAGCACCCAACGAAGGCGATTTAACATCCCCAAGGGTGTATATCCCTTCAACGGGTTACTACTTACGCTTTTCCTATCGTTATGAAACCGAATCACCTGGTACCCAGTGGGACCAACGTTGGGTGCAGATCTCGACCGGCGGCCCGTACACAAACCTTTTACAGCTAAGCGATGACACACCGAATAAATGGCTGCAAAGCCCTGCAATCAAATTAGATGCTTACGCTGGTCAGAATGTACGGGTGCGATTTTATTTTACAACGATTGATGACCAGCAAAACGATTTTCAGGGATGGACCATCGACGACGTGAGCATCACCAATACCCCGCCTGATGTGTGTGCAGACAACGATGGCTTACAGCTAGTCTATGGACAGAGTTACGCAGGCACACTTTGCCCGGGCGGCGATGTGGATTATTTCCAGTTTCAAAGCCAGGAGGGAGATCGGATCGGGATTCTCGCCGAAGCTGATCCAGAATCATCTCCTGTAGATAGCGTCTTGTACTTGCTAGACCAGGATAGCTCCTCAATTCTGGCTGAAAATGATGATATCGTTTATGCAGTCCAGACCGATTCCTTTGTTCAATACCGCCTACCAGCAGCGGGTACTTATTTCGTCAAGCTCAAAGATTGGGCTCATCCAACTGCTGGTGGAGAGGATTACACCTATAAGCTTACCCTGACGCGCGATGCGGACATACCCAAGATAAGCCTGATTTCCCCAGAAAGCAGTACCTATTTACCGTCAAGTCCATTTTCCATCCAGGTGAATGCCAGTGACCTGACCAGTGGGGTCAATCAGGTCGAGTTCTACTTGCATGAAGGCAATTGGATCAGCGATAAATGGATTTATCTGGGTGCCGATAGTGAGGGCAGCGATGGCTGGTCGTGGCAGATTGACCCAAGTATCTATCTGGAACAAACAGAAATGGCGATCTATGCCCGGGCGATAGATTGGGCTGGGAACTCAGCCTATGCTGCTGCCTGGGGACTGGCGCTTGATCGCACGGCGCCGGTCAGCCAGCTTGCCGCACTGCCAGCTCTCACAGCCAACACTGCAATTGTGCTGGATTGGACAGCGACAGACAATCTCTCAGGGCTGGGATCTTTTGACCTGCAAGTCCAGCCAACCGGTCTGAGCTGGCAAACTTTCGCAACCTCAGTAAGCGGAACTCTTCGACAGGCAGTATATATCGGCAAAATCGGTCAAACCTACAATTTTAGAATGCGCGCTGTCGACCAGGTGGGGAATGTAGAGATTTACCCCATTAGCGCCGAAGCATCTACCACAATATCCAGTAGCATATGTACCTATCCCGATATCTGGGAAAAATCCAGTGGATCAACAAACGATAATCAGGTGGGAACAGCCAATATGATATCCACGACATTTGATGAACAAGTTCATAATCTGTGCAATCCCTTATCCACCGACCATCTCGATGACGAAGATTGGTTGAGTATCGACCTGAAGGCTGGAGTGCAGTTGATCGCTAACGCCACCCCCATGTATCCTGGCGCGGCGATCGTACTGGAGTTGTTTGATAGTGATGGGGTAACGCTCCTGCAACACGGTGCTCCGCAAGATTTTGGCTATTCAACGCTCCTGTTATGGCGTACAGATCAGGACCGGCGAGTTTACTTACGAATGCGGCACCTATACACAGGCGTGGCAGGCGAGGGCATCAAATACACCATCCAAGTCACACAAGGTGAAGCGATCTTCTTCCCCATTTCGGAGAAGTAGCCTAAAATATACGTGTGAAACTTATAATTCAGATTCCCTGTTTCAACGAAGCGGATAACTTGCCGCATACCGTTGCCGCCTTGCCGCGCCAACTGGACGGGATCGACAGTATTGAATACCTGGTGATCGACGATGGCAGCACAGATGCAACTGTTGCTGTTGCCAGAAAAATTGGGGTCCAGCATATCGTCCAGCTTACCGCTCATTCTGGCCTGGCTGCTGGTTTTGCCGCAGGTCTTGAAGCCGCCCTGCTCCAGGGGGCAGATATAATTGTCAATACCGATGCTGATAATCAATACCAGGCTGAGGATATTCAACGCCTGCTCGAACCCATTCTGGCTGGTCGTGCAGACCTGGTGGTTGGTGATCGCGGAGTTGCCAGCTTGGCCAGCTTTTCGCCAGTCAAGCGCCAGCTGCAGCGTTTAGGGAGCTGGGTGATTGGTCGGGCATCCGGGGTCACAACACCCGACGCGACCAGTGGCTTTCGTGCCCTTAGCCGCGAGGCTGCCCTGCGCACCCTGGTGCTGAGCGACTATTCCTACACACTTGAAACCCTGATCCAGGCTGGGGCAAGCCATATCGCCGTGGAATATGTGCCTGTCCGCACCAACCCCCAGACCCGGCCATCGCGTTTGATGCGCAGTATCCCGCACTATCTGGCCCACTCTGGCGCCACGATTATCCGAGCCTATACCATGTACAGACCTTTACGCGTTTTTTCCACACTTAGCCTGGTTCTTCTGGTGGTGGGGCTACTGCTCAGCCTGCGCTTCGTGTATTTTTTCCTGCTCGGTCAGGGCGATGGTCACATCCAATCTTTGATCCTGGCTGCAGTTCTGTTGATCGTCGGTTTTCAAACCTTTTTAATCGGCCTGGTAGCCGATCTGATCGGTTTTAATCGCAAAATTCTGGAAGATCTGATCTATCGCATCCGGCGGATCGAATTAGACCGCAATTTCCAGGATCGTCCTCCACGTCAATGAACAACCGCTCTTTTGGCTGGATCTTGATCAGCACCTGCTTGCTGCTCCTCAGCGGCTGTGCGCCTTTGGTCCGTTTTGAGCAGCCTGCCCATACAGGGTGGGTCACCCTGGATGCTGAACACAGCATTGGACAAACATTTACCGCTCGCTATGCTGGCCTGGAAGCTATTGCATTTCTATTGGAACCTGGAGATGCTACCAATGGCAGTTTGGAATTCAGCCTTTTCGCGCATGACCAACGTACCACCCCACTGGAAACCGTTCGTCTCCCACTAAATGAGATTCAAACGAGCGGATTTCAACGCATCAACTTTAGCGCCCTGCCCCTCTCGAACCAACAAGATTATTACCTCAGGATGATCATCATCGGTGAAGGGGCAATCCAGGTTGGGATTGGGCCTGGTGCAGGCTACCTGAATGGCGCAGCCTATACAGATGATATTGCCCAAGACCAGCAAGTAGTTTTTCGGTTGATTTACAATCGGAATAGTGCAGTACGGGGATTGATCCAGGAAGGAATAGGCTGGCTGTTAAACCTGAGCGTAGCCGGCATACTATTCATTATTCCCGGTTGGGGGATACTTACAGCAGTCTACCCTGGCTGGCGCCGCTTATTCTGGCCGGAGAAATTAGGCCTGGCGGCTGGCGTGAGCCTGGTAATTTACCCGGTTTTGGTATTGTGGACCAATCTAATCGGTCTGCAAGCAGGTATGGTTTATGCCTGGTTACCGGTAGTAGCCGGGATCAGCCTGATCATCTGGAGTTTTGCAAGGCAACCCCACTCACTGAATGAAATTCACAAGCCTTCCTTACCCGACATATTCTGCAGCCTGACTTATATTGGAATAATGGGTATTATCCTGATTTCTCGATTATGGCCTGTACGCGGCCTGGCTGCCCCGATGTGGGGTGATTCCCTGCATCATACGCTCATCAGTCAACTAATAGTCGATCATCAAGGATTGTTCACTACCTGGGCTCCATATGCTGAAATGACCAGCTTTACTTATCACTTCGGCTTCCATACGCTCACCGCCGCTTATCATTGGTTAACCGGCATGGAACTATCTCAGGCAGTCTTATGGACAGGACAAATCATGAACATCTTGAGCCTGATTGTCCTGGTTCCTTTGGCGAATCGCTTGAATAATCATCGCTGGGCCGGAGTTTTTGCCCTGACCATTGCAGGGCTGCTCACTTCCATCCCCCAAGTCTACGTCAATTGGGGACGCTACACGCAGTTGACCGGGCAGATCATCCTTTTGGTGTTGGTGTATTTGAGCTGGGTGTATTTTCACGACCATCCGGGGGATCGTCATCTGGGGGCGCTGGTGGCAATCCTGCTGGCGGGTTTAGGCTTAACTCACAACCGTATCCTGGTTTTCGCGGTAGCCTTCTTTCTGGTTTACTTTTTCGCATATGCGCGTTCAACCGGTTTCTGGCGTTCAGTCAAAATTATGGGTCTGGTAAGCCTGGGTGGATTGCTGATTTTTTTGCCCTGGCTGTTGCGCGTATTTCCCAGTACGATCAGTCAAATCCTATTTGCCCAAATATCTACTCCCGCAAACCAGCTTTCAGCTTCAGTGATCCAGGGTGAAGATATTTTTCAATACGCAGTTTATGTCCCTGCGATTATCTGGTATTTGAGCGGCGCGGCGCTGCTCCTGGCGATCTTACGGCGTGACAAAGCCATGCTGGCGGTCAGCGGCTGGTGGCTGTTAGTTCTGTTGATAGGCTACCCACACTGGATTGGCTTACCTGGGTCCGGGGCAATTGGCGGATTCACGGTGATGATCGCCGCATATATTCCAGTATCCCTACTGACTGGCTATCTGCTTAGCAGTGTGCTCGAATATCTTCGCCAGCAAAGCAGATTACCTGGCTTTGAATTGGGAACCTCAATCCTGGTATCTGTGCTGACCCTGGGGATCGGGCTAAGCGGGTTGCGGGCGCGCCTGCTGGATGTGCATGTTAGCGAGAGCGCCTTATTCACGCGTGCCGACCAGCGCGCCGCTGAATGGATCCGTGAGCATCTTCCGCATGACAGCCTGATTCTGGTAAACTCATTTCTGGCATACGACAACACCGTAGCAGTGGGTTCGGACGGAGGATGGTGGTTGCCCTTTAAAGCCCAACGTGCGGTGACACTGCCCCCCATTAACTACAGCCTGGAAACCGGACCTGATCCAGAATACCGGCAGAGAGTTAACCAGATCACATCAGCTATCCTGGAAAAAGGGATCATGGATCCAGCCGTTCAGGATCTTCTGGCAGAACGAGGTGTCACACATATTTATCTTGGGCAGCAGCAGGGCAGCGTCAATTACGCAGGCCCACCGATCTTAGCAGAGCAACTACTGAGCATGGGCAGCTACCATCCGGTTTATCACGAGGACCGGGTATGGGTCTTTGAACGCATCCAGCCATGAGCGTGTCTGAAAAGAAACCCTTACGCGTGTGTTATTTTGGCACCTACCGGGCCAATTACGAACGCAACCGGTTAATGATCGACCGTTTGCGGTTAGGCGGAATCGAGGTGATCCCATGTCATGCGACACTGTGGCAGGGATTTGAGGACCGTCAGCAAGCTGCCAGCGGTGGGTGGAAAAAACCTTCCTTCTGGCTGCGAGTGCTCAAAGCTTATCTAAAGCTGCTGAGCGAATATCGTAAAGTTGGTGATTATGATGTAATGCTGCTGGGCTACCCTGGTCAGGCGGATGTTCTCTTGGGGAGGATTCTTTCTTCCTTACGGGGCAAGCCTTTGGTCTGGGATGTGCTGATGTCGATCTACCTGATCGCCCGTGAACGGCAGCTGGAACAGCGCAGCCCATTCACGGTAAGGTTAATCCACTGGCTGGAAAAGACAGCTATGCGCATGCCGGACCTGTTTATTGTGGATACCCCAACCTATGCTGCCTGGTATCAGCAGGAGTATCAGATCCCAGGCGAGAAGATTCGACTCCTGCCTCTGGGAGCAGATGACCGGATCTTTCAGCCACCGTCTGATACCCAAAAAACCAATCCTGACTTCGTATGTTTATATTATGGAACCTACATCCCCAATCACGGCGTACCGATCATCATCGAAGCGGCGCGCAGGCTGGCAGATCACGCGGAGATTTGTTTCGAGATGGTCGGCGTGGGACCAGAACGCCAAAAAGCCGAACAAATGGCACAGGAATTCGGACTAAAGCAGGTTACTTTCATTGACTGGTTGGAAAAGGATGCATTGGTAAAAAAGATTGCCGAAAGCGACGTGATCCTGGGCACATTTGGCAGCACCCCCCAGGCGCTGATGACCATGCAAAATAAAATCCATGAAGGCCTGGCAATGGCAAAACCGGTGATCAATGGCGATTCACCGGCGATGCAAGCCATCCTAAGACATGGAGAGGAAATTTACTTGTGCGAGCGGGAAAATCCAGATGCCTTAGCGGAAGCAATTCTGGCCTTATATACACAGCCCGAGCTGTGTAAGATCCTTTCCCAACGCGGTCACCAATATTATCTAAAGCATTTATCCTTCGATTATCTGAGCCAGACTTTATGCGCAATCATGTATACACTGATGTCTTGAGGCGGGCTCTGCTACCCAGTATTCTTTTGCTGGCGTTAGGTCTGCGCATAATTGCGATGCAGGGGAAAAGTCTCTGGTACGATGAATTGCAGTCCGTCACCCACGCCAGCCTACCTATCCCAGATCTCCTGGCGGCCGTCCAAACCTATGATCCACATCCTCCCCTGTATTATTTGCAATTACACTTCTGGTTGTTATTGGGAACCAGTGATGGGTGGATCAAGCTAAATAGTGTTTTATGGTCATTGTTAACCATCTTATCTTTTTATTGGATAGTTCGCAAACATGTCAACCAGCGCTCTGCTCTCCTGGTGGCTTTGTTCCTGGCGATCAGTCCTTATGCGGTCAACTATGGTATCGAGGTTCGCAATTATAGCCTGTGGATGCTGCTGGCTGTTTGGGCTTATGAGTTTAACCACCAATTACTCCTCACTAAACGCAAATTCCCAGCAGGCGTCGGGCTATTCCTGGTAACCACAGCCTTCCTTTATCTACACGGGATCAGTTTTCTCATCCTGCCCGCTCTTTATGCTCATACCTTGATCTTGTTACTCCAACGCAAAATTAGCCTGTCCCAGCTTTGGAACTGGGTGATTGTGCAGATCGTGATTGTTCTCGCATATATTCCGTGGTTGCTGCGCGCCTGGACAATTAGAAATGTAGGACATGCCGTTATTCCCGGATTGGATGATATCGTAAGTACTATTTATTTCCAATTACTTGGTTATTGCAGTCAATGTTCTGTTGGTTTTCAAGCCAGTTTCGTCATCGCCTGGATATCAATCTGTATCTATGTGGCTTATCACTGGTCATATACCAGACTGATAATCCTGGCCTATGTATTTACTCCTATTCTGGCGACCATCTTGATCAGTTATTTCTTGCATCCCATCTGGCTGTTTCGAGGTTTAGGTCTGATTGTGCCATTTATGTTTTTGACACTGGCAATATGGCTCGACAGTCTTCTAGACCTTGCTAATTGGCAAAAATGGATTGCTTTGAGTGAATTATTCCTCATCATCAGTTTGTTTGCTGTAACCTTACTCAATCAGTTTCGTACACTCGTTTATCCTTGGGATTTCAAACGGGCAGCTGAGCACGTAGCCTCTCAAATCCAGACGGGTGAGGTAATCTTACTATCCCATGAGCGAGTCTTCTGGTGCTGGAACTGGTATTTTGTTGGCCCAGGTACGATCAATCCCATCGAAAGGGTTAATTCGATAAATATATCAAACGGTATTAGAATCACTACTCTTCCTGCCTCGCTCTCGCCCCCGAAAAATGGTGGCTATTGGCAAGTATATCGGGATATCGATTTTCCTCCTGTGAGTTCATCCAGTCTCATAAAACGAATTTGGGATTTTGAAGGTTTAAACGTTGAATATATACCTATTCAGCCCTAGCACAAGGCAGTGCTCATCATGAAGATCTTGCTAGTGACCCTTAACCAGGTCCAACAGGGGACCTATTGGCGAGCGTACCATTTGGGCCAAAACCTGGCAAGGCGAGGACACCAAGTCACACTGGTGGCAACCAGGAGAAATAATCGCTTAAATATCTCGGTTACAGATGCTGACGGCATAGAGCTAGTCGAAACCCCCGATTTATGGCACGGCAAGTTGCGTGGTTACGAGCTTTGGAACACCTTACGCCGGATGATCTGGCTACGCGGACGTAACTATGACATCGTACACGGATTTGAAGCTCGGCCAACTGTTATTTATCCTGCCAGAATGGTCGCCAGATACAATCAGGCTCCTTTAATTCTCGATTGGGCAGATTGGTTTGGACGCGGCGGATCCGTGGAAGAACGCTCTAATCCCCTACTTAAAAATCTATTACGCCCAATAGAAACGTATTTCGAGGAATATTTCCGCCCTCAGGCAGATGGAAATACTGTAATTAATTCTACCCTTTTCCAACGCGCGCAGGGTCTGGGTGTAAATTTATCCCAATTACTCCTACTTCCAAATGGTGCAGATACGCAACGCATTCAGCCTATTTCCAAGGATGCGGCACGAATTAAGATTGGTCTACCTTTAGATGCAAGAATTATTGGGTATATCGGAACGATTTTTCTCCGCGATGCATGGTTGATGGCAGAAGCCTTCGACCATCTGCAGACAATCTCTCAAAAAACTCGCTTGATAATCATGGGGAATTGCCCAATCGACTTGGGTCAAATGGTCAAACAGCCTGAACTCGTGCAACAGACCGGCTTTTTGAAAGATGATAAACTTGTAGAAGTGATGGCTTGTTGCGATCTTTTTTGGTTACCGTTAACCGATTCACCCGCGAACAATGGCCGATTTCCATTAAAACTGACCGATTACCTTGCTGCAGGCCGTCCGGTGGTGGCAACATCTGTAGGTGATGTGGTAAAAATCATGGAAGACGGTACAGTTGGGATTCTTACTCCACCAAGTGCGCAGGGTTTGGTGGAGGGTACCATCTCCTTACTTACAGACGAGGTCAAATTACAATCTATGGGAACGGCCGCCCGAGAGCTGGTGGAAAAACATTATCGCTGGGACCACCTTACCGACGAGTTGATCGATTTCTATACGCGGATCATTAAACGTTCCGGGAAAACTGGAGGCTGAACAACTTGGAAGAAATCAAGTACTGCGCTTTGTGTGGCAGTTCAGATACACGCTTACTATATACCGGCTATGACCGCCTCCACAATGAAGAAGGTGAGTTCAATCTTTTTGAATGCCAAAAATGTGAACTAATCTACCTGAATCCAAGGCCAAGTCGAGAAGAGATCGACCGGTATTACCCCCAAGATTACATCTCTTATCCAAATGCTATCGAGGACGAACCTAACTGGATACGGCGGCTAGATCGCCAGTATGGCCTGCATAAACGCGTTAGCCAGGTCATCCGCCGCGTAGGCACATCTGGCAGAATCCTGGATATTGGATGTGCTACTGGTATTTTCTTAAATGGAATGCACCAAAAGGGTTGGGAGGCTTATGGTGTGGAACCATCACAATATGCAGCTGAATATGCACGGCAGCATTTCAATTTAGCCATAACCAATGGCTATCTAGAAGATGGCAAGTTCGCAGACAGTTTTTTTAATGCGGTCAGCATGTGGGATGTACTTGAACATGTCCCTGATCCTTTGGATACCCTTACCGAAATTTCGCGTATCCTGGCTCCTGGGGGCTGGTTAGTTCTGAGCCTTCCAAACCCTGAATCCTGGGAGAGATCCTGGTTTGGGCAATATTGGGCAGGTTGGGATGTACCGCGCCATTTTCATCTCTTCAACCGGCATGTCCTTTCGAAAATTCTGCAACAAGCTGGATTCCGGATTAAAGAAATCGTTAGCTTTACAGGTAGACACGGGGTTTTGGTCCTTAATATCCAATTTTGGTTAGGATCGACCAGCCTGTCAACAGGTACACAACACAGACTCCTAAAATTAGCACGCTCTATACCTGCACGCATACTCACTTATCCATTTTATGCGATAGCAGACTCCCTAAATAAGAGCTCCACCATGGTCGTATTTGCTGAAAAAGTGAATGACTAAAAACAAAAGGACTCCCCACTCTGCTGAAACAATACCCGAAATCGGACCACACCAATTTGTGGGATGGTTTTTCGAACCCCATCCAAGCCTGGGTTGGAAAATGCGTGCCAACCAACAAGCCATTTTTCACAAACCAGATATTCACACTCACGTATTGACCAATCACCAAGGTTTTCGTTGGCCTGATTTTCCGGTTAATAAAACACAAGACAAACAGCGTGTTCTTATCCTGGCGGATTCGTTTGGCGTAGCGATTGAAGTGGCGCAAGACCAGACATTTGCAAGCCGATTGCAGGCTGCTTTTGACCTCCATTCATCTACCGAGAAAGAACCATTTGTGGAAATCTTGAATGCGAGTGTAGGGGGCTATGGTACAGAACAAGAATTTCTCTATCTCCAAGAAAATATTACGGCACTGGATCCGGATCTCATCTTAGTTTGTTTCCACTTTGGCGATGATCTGATCGAAAACAACCCAGACCTGCGCGCTCGCATCCACTGGCGGTTGGTAAAGCTACCAAGGCCATATCTGGTCAGCCAGAAATTTGGCGAATTCAATAGGGTGTCTGATCCAAGTACTGAACAACAGGCATACCTAGCATGGACGCGATATTATGATTTCCTGCCTCACCATTTATTACAAAGGGTTGTTCCCAAAAACCAACTCAGGCAACATTCTCACAGCAAACGTTTATTTCGCAAATTTGTCGAAAGGCTCAACAATCGATCACATAAACGTAAGACCAAAACAATCCCATTGGATCTATTGATTTACGCCAGCGAGCATGATCCGGTGTTTGAAGAAGCATGGCGACATACACACGCTTTGTTGGCTGGTTGCCTTCATCTGGCAAATATGCATGGGGCTAAGCTGGCTGTTGTAGGTATCTGCACAAAGGAACAAATCTTGCCAAATTATTTAGTTAAACGTGTTCAGAACGCACCTAACTACAGTGCGTACTCTTTCGATCCCTATTATCCAAACCGACGCCTGGCTGAAATCCTAAATATTCTAGATATTCCCTTGATTGACCTTACACCAGTTTTTGAAAAGGCCCAGCATGCCGGTGATTGCTTATTTTTTGACAATGACTTGCATTGGAACCCTCAGGGACATGCTCTTGCAGCCAATACCTTATTCAAGGCACTAAGACAATTATCACTGGATAATACCTAACCGTGAATAAACCCTTGAAGCGTAATTGGATATGGTTCTTGATTAGTGTGGGAATTTCACTGTTGAGTATTTTCCTGCTGTATCGCCTCATCACCCCAAACCTGGATGTACTGGTTGAAGTCCGCAATAATTTAAGACTAGGTCCTCTATTACTTACTTTCCCGGTTTTTTGCTTGGGTCTCGCTGTTTCTTCATTGGTTTGGGGACGGATGATGAATGACCTTACTGATCCTTTGCCAATAAGTCAACATCAGATTATCTATATCGTTACTCACGCCGCGCGCAGAATCCCAGGTTCAATTTGGCATGTTTTCGGACGGATTGCCTGGTATGAGCGTTTAGGCATTCGCAAAGGTGTCACCGCTTTTACCAATGTCCTGGAAACCGTTTTAATTATTCTATCTGGGCTGGTGATGACTGCTATATTTCTCCCTTTTCTCACAACCAACTCAGGTGTGTCCTTTTGGCAAATCCTAGTCTGGATATCCCTAGGCTTGCTGGCAATTCATCCACGTTTGATTAAGGCAATTATGATTCGACTGGGACAGGATAATCCACCCAAGACTATTACCTACCGACTTGTTTTAGGCTGGTTCGTACATTATTTGCTAATCTGGTTGGTCGGAGGGACAATACTTTTTTTAATAATACAAGCCTTGTTTGGCACCACATTGTCCTTGTGGCCTATATGTGTCGCTGCCTGGTGTGTAGCAGGTGTAGCAGGTACTCTCATCCTTCTGTTGCCTTCGGGTCTCGGCTTGAGTGAAGCGACTATTAGCTTATTGCTTGCTGCTCACATACCTTCGTCTATCGCTGTTGCTGCAGCAATCATAATGCGGATTATCATGACTGGTTATGATATTCTATTTGCATTATTGCTCTTTATCCTAAGGGACAAGCTAGCGATATTCTCAGGTCCCCTTTCAGATAACCAAACAAAAGGCCTTTAACCCGAATGGGTTAAGCGCATAACCTGAAAATTATCGAAAATACCGACAATAAAACTTTACTTTGTTCAAGAAAACACTAAAATAACCCATATTAGGTATTTGTTTCCCAGTTTGAATCAAGTAAGATAAGCACAGGTATGAAGTTCCAATTTCAAACAATATCCTTTATGGAGGCAAAATGAAACAGATCGTCCGTATTACTCTGGCTCTAACATTTATTGCAGCCCTTTTCGCTGGTGTTACCAGCAGCCAGGCTGCCCTGGTTTCATATGATTCAGGTTTTCAGGTGCAAAACCTGGAAGCCCTTGAAGCCAGCGTCACGTTATCCTTCTTCAATCGTGATGGCTCTAGCGCCTTGCAGGTGACTGATACAGTACCTGCGAACAGCTCAGCTACCTATTTCCCACTAACCGACATAGGGCTTGAAGATGGTGACGTTCCAACCGGATTTGATGGCTCGGTGGTCATTGCTTCAGATCGCAGAGTAGCCGCTATCACGAATGTGTTGGGGAGCGATGGCACAAACCCACTTGCTTTTGGCGCCAGCTACAGCGGGTTCACCGGTGGTTCTCCTAGTGTCAGCTTGCCGCTGCTTATGAAAGGCAACTATGGTTTCAACACCTGGTTTAGCGTCCAAAACGTAGGCTCTGTTGCAACAGACGTTTCCGTGACTTACAGTGACGGTGTGACAGCCGGACCGGTGAGCGTACTACCCGGTGCTGCAGCGAAGTTTGAGCAGGAGCTGGAAAGCCACGCTGCTGGGTGGGTAGGTTCGGCTACTGTGAACTCCAGCGCTACAGATATTGCCATAGCTGCACTGGAGGTTGGTCCCACTACATTGTTTGCATATAACGGATTTCTGGGTGGCTCAACTGCCCCAGTAATGCCGCTGGTGCAGGAGAATAACTTCGGCTACGTAACTGGTGTCCAGATCCAAAATACAGGCGCCACGTCGACCAACGTCACCGTACAGTACACGCCTGGCCCAGGACAACCTGGCACAGCCTGTACAGAAACTCGCTCCATTGCAGCTGGGCAGTCAACCTCATTCGCATTGTATGTCTTCACCAACTTTGTCGATCCTGCCCCAAGCACCTTGATTTCTGGCGATTGCAGTATTCAGCAATTCGTTGGTTCTGCCAAAGTAACTGCAAACACTGCAGGTGGTGACTTGGTTGCGATCGTCAACCAGTTAAATACTACTGCCAATAAAGGCGCCGCATACAACGCCTTTGACCCATCTGCGGGGTCCAGTTCAGTAGTCTTCCCGCTAATTATGGATCGCAACTATGGTTACTTCACCGGTTTCAATGTGGTCAATGTCGGTACCACGACCATCGCAGCTGCAGACCTGACTTGCACCATTAGCGGCAGAGATGGCGGAGGCGCTGCAGTTACCGAAACCTTCAATCCGCCTAGCTCTTTAGCCCCTGGAGCTGGCTGGAACCAGGTGAACCTTAATACACTGGCTAATGGTTTTGTTGGTTCAGCAAACTGCGTCGGCCCCGTCGACTCGATGATGGTCGGCACTGTCAACGAAGTCAATGTTAGTGGTACTGGAGACGCCTTCCTGGTATACGAAGGCACCAACCCGTAAAATTGATCATCCCCTCGTCCTGGCGAGCCGCCTCTGGGTGGCTCGCCTTTTCTTATCCCACCCATGGCTTCTGCCAGCTCACCGTCTTCTGAACCCATTCCAACAAACCCTGCCATTGGAACAAGAATTGTTTCCACTAGTTTCTGGTTAATTCTCCAGGAAATTGCTGATCTGGCGTTAGCCTTCACCTTTACCTGGATTGCTCTGCGCCGCTATGGTCCAGCTTATTTTGGCCTGATCACACTGACCCAGGCTGTTCTCAATCTCGGTAGCCTACCTACTTTGAATCTCGAACAAGCATTGATCCGTTTGATACCCGAATTTCAAACTTCGGGTTATTGGCGTACAGCGCGCTGGTTAGTGAAAACCATCGTCACGGTAAAATTAAGCCTGGCAATTCTCTTCGCCGTTGCTCTGTTCGGATTCAGCCCTCTAATCTCCAGCATTTTAAAAGCACCCGAGCTAATTGAGATGATCCGGATCGGATGTATATCCATCCTGTTTGCAGCATTGACAGAAGTAGGAGCAGCTACAGCTTTGGGCTTACTCCAGCCTCAATATCGTACGTTTACTATGACGATTCGTAGAACTATAGAAGTAAGTCTGCTAATCTATTTTTCATCCAACCGCACTCATCCCGCAGATGGGATACTGGCGTTAGCACTTGCTGATATGATAGCAGCTTCAACATATTGGATATTACTAATTCGACTGCTGCGTTCTCGACCTGAATCTACAGAAACGTTTTCCCGACGTGAACTCCTGAAACGTGCAGGCGAATACGCATTACCACTATATGGCGCTCGCCTGACCGAAATCTTCGGTCGGGAAATTGGGAAACTTTTCCTGGGGCGACTCGCTTCCGCGACTGCAGTTGGTTACTACAGTGTGGCTCGTTTAGCAACTGAGCGTATCCAAAGCCTCCTAAGCCAGGCACCATTAGCCAGTGTTCCGGTAATTGCATCAACTAATCCTGACAGATCAAAACATCAAAACCTTCAGCAGAAGAATCAAGCTACTTTAGACTTATTAAAATATCAATTAATCGCAGCTAATATGATTGCTATAATCTTATCTGCGATTGCACCATGGATAATTCAATTTTTAGGTAGCAATGAATACGCAGAAGCAATCCCCGTTTTTAGAATGATGATTATTGGGGTGGTTTTCTGGGGGGCAACTGCCACACTGCATGCGCTCTTCCTGATCAATGAACGCACGATTGGCATTCTTTACTTGAATAGTGCTTTGATCGTTAGCACTGTTGTCCCATACATGTTTTTTATTAGGCCAATGCAAGCCTTTGGTGCCGCCATAAGCGACAGTTTAGGTCAAGTTTTTACCTATGCGATTGCATTATTCCTGGCAGCAAAATTCTTTCAATTCCCAACCCGGGTTGCTTTCAAACAAAATATGCAACTAATTGCCACCGCAGGATTGTTGAGCACCACTTTCTTTGTGCTTCCAGAAATACTTTACATTCAGGTTATTGCGCTCAGTCTAGCAATTTTTCTTTATATAACCTTTCTATTGGGTGCTCAATTCCTGCCAGCCAATCTCTGGGAGCAAGTGTCTAATCTAAAAATTCCGCTGCCCCTGGTGAATAGGTTTATCATCACAGGGGCACGCGGGCTACAAGTGTATCAAAATTGGCTGTTAAGGATTAAGGTGCGGGGGTGATAAACCAGGGCAGGTCATGCTCCATCGTGCCAATATCGGTGATTTTGCCCGCTTCCACTTTCAACACCATATCTTTTCCAGTGTTGGGATCGTTTAGTTTGATCAAGTTGTTAGGTGGTACCTGAACCACAAGGATATATTCGCGTGGTTCTAATCCTGAAAAAACAAAGCGACCATTTGAATCTGTTCTGGTTACTGGTGCAGTCGTTTCATTTACCCGCGCCAGGGTAGTCTTGCCATCATCTGCAACCAATAGTATTCCCAAATACAAGCGAATATCCGCATAAGGTTTCCCAACAGCCTCCGTACCACGTGGGGCTAAAAGGATCCCAGTCAAAACTCCCTCGGATTCAGAAGGCGCGCTAATTTCTGTTGGGTCAGGCATCAATGTGACATCAGGATTATCTGTATTTAGGCTAGAACACGCCGTTAACCCTAGAAGAATGAACAGTACTGCACTGAGCAGAATTCTCGAAAAATATTTCATCTGAATGCCTCCAGGCTTCAAGTTCACTCGCTGTATTATACTTGTATCAAGCTACTTCGAGGCAGTTAAGAAGCCAATCCAATTTTAATATGCGTCGACGGACGAATAAGTGAGAACCAATGATAGCACACAAAAAACTGCTATATCTTAAGATAAGTATGAATATCAGCTTGGTGTTATTCACAGTATTAGCTTGTCAACTCCCCAAGATCAATGGAGACGCTTCTCTGATGTTACCACTTGAGACTCCATTTGACGCCACAGCTACCCAAACAATCTCCTTAACCGCCACCCACACAACACAACCCAAGCCAGCTGTTACAGCTTCTAATACAACCCTTCCTTTGATGGAAATAACATCCACCCCAAGCATTCTTGAATTGGATATTAATATCTACCAAAGAGGTGACGGTCAAGTCACGGTCGATATACCTGAAGGTGGGCGATATATCGTTGTTGGTGACAGCTTGAGTTATGGTAGCACCATGTCGGGCAGAGATACCTATGATGACATCTGCAACCATCGTTGGCCTTATGTTGAGCAATTGGCATCCGAGATTGGAATTCTGACCACAGCCAATTTGGATCGGGGAGATAGTATGAAAACCCCCTTTTATAGCCAAGTTGTGCGCGGAAGAAAAGTGGATTACTGCCAACCACCACCGGAGATGCCAACCCTGAGCACGGCTGTTGCTGGCTCAAATTCGAATGAATGGTTGGAAGATTTGCTTTTCCATCCTGTTTTTATTGAAACGGTAGAAAACCGAGCAAACTCGGTCGTCCTGTTTATGATAGGAGCAGATATTTTTGCGGAAAAAATTGGGAAAGATCCAATTTCTGTGGACAAATATGAACAGAATATTGGCCAGATACTAGAAAATATCGTTAAATATCAAAAACTAATATACATTGCTCATATTCCCCACGTAAGGATTGGTAGTTTTATATCTGAATCTGAACTCCAAGAAACCAACCAATTGATTGATCAGTTTAATCAAAAAATTGACCACATAATCCAAGATAATGGCTATCTCTCCAAAGAAAAGGGTTGGGTCGATTTCGGCCACACGGTTATCCAGCAAGATAATTTGATTATATGGGTCAATGCAGTTCAGCCTGGTCCATATCTAGATCAAATTGTGGATACATTTCCTAGCACCTATTATGCCAAAGATGGGTTACATTTTCATGCTGAGGGCTACAATCAGATTGGAAGTGCCTGGGTTACAAGTCTTAAAAGCCAAATTAAGGTGCTGAAGGCTATACAGGAGAACCCATAATTTTAAAAATTTGCTTTCGATGGGCTATTGGAGGGCTATCGGAGAGCTATCGCACTACCGGCATATTAATAATATACAATGCCCTGTATGACAGATGTTGGAAATTTAGTTCCGCACCTTGCATCCCACCCAGAATATGCAGATTGGTTCCCAATATGGTCATTGCCCCATAAGACCACGCCGTCTGCTCCACAGGATCGAATGGCACCCAACGATTCAGCGGCAGAAAATATTCTAGGTATGATAATTCGTCCTGATCACTGATCCCACCGACAACATAGATGATATCCGCTACACTGGCGACCCCCATCGCATAACGACCCTGGGGTAAAGGCTGCAATTCTCGCCAGCTATCCCCTCCAGGGTTGGATGGATCTGGAGTGTATTGGAGAGTATCGCTTATAGGGTCAGTCCCATCAAACCCGCCGATAATAAATATCCGGCCGCTAGCTACTACGGCGCCTGGGTAGCCAATTGGATTGGGTAAGTCCTGGCGCGTCGTCCAGAGATCCTGGTCTGGATCATATTCGAATACAGATGCTACAAACTCGTCCCCATCCCAGCCACCAAAGAGATATAACTTGCCTTCGAAGGCGACCAGGCCATAAGCGCTGCGTGGCTCGGGTAGAGATGCCCCAAGCGACCAGGTATCATCGCGTGGATTATAGATCGCTAACTCAGTACTGATACTGCCATTGGATGTCTCGCCTCCAGGCACGTAGATCCGCCCCCCCATGAGAGCTGCCTGGATATCCGTTACCGGGGTGGGTTTGGTGGCAGCAGCAGTCCATTGATCTGCTTCTGCATCATAATAGGTCACATCACCCACAACGCCGTAGGAAGTATCCCCACCAATGGCGTATATACGATCTTCGGACACCGCCAGCGCCAGGCCTGATCGTGCCACGGGGAGCGGAGCTTTTGTCTGCCATTTGACAGTTTCTTCGCTCATTAAGGGATTCGCTTCAGGCGTCGTCACTGCCGGAGAGGCGTTTGAACGCAATAAATTCGGCATGCTGATAACTAAAACGAGGAGGATTATACCCACCAACCCAATCCAGACCGGAGATATTCGCCTGCCAGGGACAATCACCGGAACAGGTAGCTCCTCAAGCGTAAGCGCAGGCCCCACTACAGCATTCTCCACCACATCTTCTTCCTGAACAGGAGCGATACCCTCCACCAATCCAATGCTGGCCGCAAACATGGCAGCCTCGGTGCGCGAGGCTGCCCCAATTTTCGCAAATATATTGCGCAGGTGTACCTTGACTGTGTTGGCGCTGATAAATAACTTTTGTGCAATCTCTTTATTGCTGGCGCCAGTGGCAACCAGCACCAAGATCTCACGTTCGCGCTCGCTGAGTTCATTCGTTTCAGGCATAGGTGGAGAAGCTTCTCGGTATGGTCATAATACGGCAATTGTGATCTCAGGAATTATTATAACATTCTCCGATCTGGAAATTTTGGCTCATAGGAGCCAGACGCCAAAACTTGACGCGAGCGCATACCCGCGGTAGAATTCTCGCACTTATGCGGGCATAGTTCAGTGGTAGAACGTCACCTTCCCAAGGTGAATGTCGTGGGTTCGAGTCCCACTGCCCGCTCAGGATAAGCCTGCCGTCATCGGCAGGCTTTTTAGATTCTTACAAAACTGTAAAAGGATAAACCAGAAAAAATGCACATTCTATTGTATAGTATAGATGAAATCAAATTTTAACTGGTCAACTAGGTGAAGTAAGAGTCTGCCCATGTCCACCCCTGCCACTATTTTATATGTTGAAGATAACCAGGATAATCGCACCCTGGTCAGGCGCGTGCTACAGGCTGAGGGCTACAATGTATTGGAGGCGCGCGATGCGACGCATGCCTTGTCGGTCATCGAGTCAGCCACCCCGGACCTGATCTTAATGGATATCAATATGCCGGATATTGACGGGTATACGCTGACCACACGCATTAAATCTATGCCGGGAATGGAGAGCATTCCGATTATTGCCATTACAGCCAATGTGATGCGCGGCGATCGAGAAAGAACCATCGAAGCTGGTTGTGATGGTTATATCCAAAAGCCAATCGATGTCGATGTGCTGCCCACACAAATTACCCGCTACTTATAGAGCTATTAAAGATTTCCTAATCGGTTGATTTTTAACTACTGCAAAGTATAAAGGATAAGCGGACTTGGAAACGCCTCACAGTACACAACTACCTGCCAATAAAACCGTTCTTGTGGTTGAGGACAATGTCGCCAATTTCGTCCTCATCGCTCGTTTATTAGGATTTATGGGCATTCATTGTGAATGGAAGACTTCTGGCTACGAGGTCGTTGAATATGCGGACACCCTTCCGAGGTTGGATCTGATCCTAATGGATATCCGCCTGCCCTACGAAGATGGGTACTCGGCGTTGCGAAAAATACGCGCCTCCGAAAGCATGAAAACCAGTCTGGTCGTAGCTGTAACCGCTGAAGCAAGTCAGGAAGAAATCCGTAAAGCACGTGAAGCAAAATTTGATGGTTTTATCGGCAAGCCCCTAGACCCCGATCGCTTTCCAGAGCAAATCCGCCGAATTCTAATTGGTGAACCTGTTTGGGAACTTAACGAGTTGTAAGAAACGCTTGCACTTCTGTTATTAATGCCTCCCAATCACAGCATGCAGATTGATAATCTTCCAGATAAACTATTTGGTTTTAAGGAGAGGCTCTCGTGCTTAGCGGTAACATACCAAATGAGAGGTTATTTCGCGGGCGATTAGCACGTAACACCCTGCTGATTCTGCTGCTGCTTACTCTGGCGCCGCTGTTCTTATTGGGAAGTACAGCTTATGTACGCACACGCCAGTTACTACGCGAACAGGTATTTTCCCTCCTCACGACTGTTTCAACAGTACAGGGCAATCGGATCGTAGATGAAATCACGGCTGGGCGACAGCTTCTTGTGCGCGCTCTGGCAGATGCCGATGTAATTGAACCGATGCATACTGCCCTGGCGCTTACGGATCGCAATCAGGCTGAGTACGTGAGCGCCCGCAACCAATTCTTCGACCAACTCCAAACTGTCAATCAACCCAAACCCTTCTTTAACCAATTTGTCGTGATTAATCCTGAAGGGATTATTCATATCTCAACCAATCGGCAGTGGGAGGGCCAGAGAATCACCTCTACCAGCGGATTCTCTCCCCAAACCAGGCAAGCCAGCAGTCGTGCGGTGACCAAATTTCAGCCACTCTATGAACAGAGCCTGGTCATTGTCACCACCATCCCTTATCTGAATTCAGAAGGGAATCAAGTTGCTACTATACTCGGCATCAGCGAACCGGCTGTACTCAGCGCGCTGATGCAACGGGTTGCTTTTTTTACGGACGCGCATTATTTCGTATCTTCGGATCGTAAGTTTTTTGGCGTTAACCCCTATCCGGATAGTTTTGAAAAAATGATCTTATTCGAGCCCAACGATGACCTGAATTTATTCGTGGAGTATGCCAACGGACAACCCCTGAAGAATGGCGTGAACGAGTTACTCTCGTTTCAAAACCGTCCTGTGATTGCCGCATACAATTGGCTGCCTGATTTGCAAATTGGTTGGTTGGCGGAGATCCCCCAGGCAAGCGTCTACCAACAACTTAATACGCTGGTAGTTTTCGCAACAATCCTGTTTCTGGTCACTGCGCTCATATTACTATTTACCGTTTGGCAAGCCACTCGCTACCTGGTCCGTCCACTTACCCAACTGGCTGCGAGTGTTACCAAATTTTCTGCCGGGAATTGGGACGAACGTGCTGCCGTAAAACGCGATGACGAGGTCGGTTTACTGGCTGATTCGTTCAATAAAATGGCGGCTGATCTCTCAATCCTATACCAGTCTTTGGAAACTAAAGTCGAAGAACGCACCCGACAGCTGCAAGCATCTGGTGAAATTGGACAGGTAACTATTACTGCAACAGACCTGGACGAGCTTTTACACCAGACTGTCACGCTATTAGCCAACCGCTTTGGATATCCCTTTGCGGCAATCTATCTGTTGGATGAAGGCAGCGAATTTGCGATCCTGCGCCAGGTAACAGCGCCAGCAGAAATGGAGCCGCGCTTGCGTGGCATGCGGATAAAAGTCGAACCACTCTCCCTGGTGGGATGGGTAGCGATGACCGGTAGTTCAAAAGTGGATTTGATCGGGCAGGGCGCATTTGGAGCGATAGAGAGAATGGACCTGGCGCCAGACGTGCGTGCTGAGGCCGGAATTCCCATCTTACATGCGGGCAAGGTACTGGGTATATTGGTTGTCCAATCCAACCGACCTACCCACCTGAACGAGGATACCATTCAAGAATTGCAGAACCTTGCCAACCAAATCAGCCCGGCGCTGCAAAATTTTTATTTATTGGAAGCCACCCAGATTAACTTGCAGGAGACCAACCTGCTATATCAGGTTAGCCACCAAATCGCTCAGGCTCCCACCGAAACCGAGATTTATAAGCTGGCAGAACAGGCGCTACGTAATACGCCCTATAACTCAGCCTTTCTGGTTGTAAATGGAACTCAATTTGACCAAATCTGGTCCAACACGAAAGCGGATCAGGCGTCATTACCAGCGAGCTCAATTATTGATCCGCAGCGGTTGAACCACCTGTTACCCAGCAGCGGTGCACTCATTTATCAACTCAATCAAAAACAAACCGATGTGCCTGCAGATCTGGTTGAGTGGTTTCGTAAATTCAGGCACAGTACCCTGGCGATGCTCCCTGTGCGACGTTCAGGCCGATTACATGCCTTACTGCTCCTTGGTACGAACGAGGAGGACGCGCGCGCAGGCTTGCGGTTTTCTCACCTGCACCTGCAACCGTACAGCAATCTGATCGAACTGATGACCAACAGCCTAGAAAAAGTAAGGGCTCTGGACATAACTCAAAAACGACTGAATGAGATGGAGATTTTGAACAATCTCAGCCGTGAAGTTGCCCAACAGACGAACCTGGAGTCTCTTTACAACATAATTCATCAGCATATCAAAGAAATATTTGGAGAGGTAGATTTTCTTTTGGCTCTTTTGGATATTGAGAAACGTCAAATTCGGGTCCCATATGCCTTTGAAGAGGGGCAGCGCCTACAAGTTCCATCTATTCCCTTTGGGCAAGGTCTGACATCCCTGGTGATCAGCTCGCGCAAACCATTGCGTTTAGGATCACCGGATGACTGGAGCGCCTTACCTGCAGGCAGCACCGTCATTTATGGCAAGAAGGCTTTTTCCTGGTTGGGTGTTCCAATGATTGTTGCAGGCGAAGTGGTTGGGGTCATGACTGTGCAAGATGTCCATGAGAGCCGACGTTTCTCACTCGAGGATGAGCACTTCTTTAGCACCCTGGCAACCCAGGTGGCGGTGATCATTCGTAATACTACTCTGCTAGAAACCACGCGACAGCGTGCGGATGCAGAGAGCATGCTCAACCAAATCACCAGCAATATTCGCCGCTCAATGAGTATTCCAGAGATCCTGGCTACCACGACCACCGAATTGAGCCATGCCCTGCAGGTGCGCAAGGCCAAGATTGTTATTCGGCCGGCCCAATCTGATGCCCACGGCATTCAAGCGCCTGAGAATGGTGGCGAAAATGGGAATAAACCGGCAGTAAAAAGTCTCCCAGGCGAATCCAGGGAGGTAGAACATGGTACCTGAAAGCCAGGTGCGCCTTACTCCATTACCGGTACCATCCACTAGCGACAAGTTTGTCAGTGAACTGGAAGGCCTGCGCAGAGAAATCCTCAACCGGATGCTAAATGGCACTAGCATCGTGGCGACGATTGCATTCATCATCGCAGTCATCTTCGAAAGCCGTATAGGTCAGTGGAATATCATCTTAGCAGCCAGCGTCGCCTATACCTGGTTGTTGGCGATTACCCTGCTGCGTCGCCTACCCTACTGGGCGCGCACAGCCAGCTTATTGATGATTATCTACGGTATGGGCCTTGCCAGCTTATTGGTTAATGGGTTAGCCGGTACGGGAAGAATTTTCCTATTTACCCTGCCCATTATTGCCAGCATTCTGGCAGGAGCGCGGGCTGGACTAGCCTCGATTGCAATCTCCATAGGCTCGATTCTGCTAACAGGTTGGTTGATCTCCACAGGTAAGCTAACTCTGTCTG
>CAYXDC010000037.1:0-29864 GCA_964463505.1 uncultured Anaerolineaceae bacterium | reverse complement strand
CCGGCGCGGAGGGGATGGTGGTTGCCAAATTGACGATTCCGTTCATCAACATCAAAGTGAAGAAGCTGACCTCAAACGGGAACGCCTGCATAACAAACCAATACTTTCCGGTCTCCAGCAGCCAGATAACCAGCGATGTCACAAAAATCATCAAAACATCGCCTGGGGAGCGCAGAGAAGCCAGGCCATCTAAAAAGCGATGCGAAACTTGTAACACCGGCTGGCGCAACCGCTCAGGTAGTAGGCGTTGAGAAAACCATTCCACGATGGATAGCGTTCTGGTTGGAAACATGGCAGCCACCAAAAAGATAGCCAGGGCTCCGAAAAAAGCCGCACTGCCCCATAAAGCAACATCTTGAATTGAAAATTTATCGACGATCCCCGACCCACCTGTCAGGCGGCTTAGCTCGCCTAAATTGATGAACACAAAGGCCAGCATCACCACGCCATCAAAGATGCGCTCAACGATAATGGTTGCCAGTGAGGCTGAGACGGGCACACCCTCCCGGCGTTTAAGGATCACCGCCCGCAGCACTTCGCCGGCGCGGGCCGGGTAGATATTATTGCCCATATAGCCAATCGTTACGATGGGGAACATGGTCCGTGTTGGGATCGCCTTCAAGGGGCGCAGCAGGTAATGCCAGCGCCAGGCGCGCGCCCATACCCCGATAAAGTACACGCCTACACCCGGTAAAAGCCAGATATAGTTCGCAGTCTTTAAGGTGTCTACAAACTCACCCAGTTGAAGGTCTTTGAGGACACTATACAAAAAGCCGAGGCTGATCAGAACCCCGACCCAGAATTGCCAACGTTTCATAGCGTCCATTCTACCACGTCCAGGAGTGATGGTTTTCACTTTCTGTTCAGCCTTAAATACCGGCGGGTCCCGAAGAAGGGGGGCGCCCCGGTTATAATGCAGTTTATGAAGCGCCTGCGCCTTACGATCGTGTTGCTAGTGCTGGTACTCCTGCCCGCCAGTGGGATCACCTATCTCCTGGCCGCGCCTCGCCTGATCAGCGTTACCCCACAAGCGAATGCTGAAGAAGTGGCCGTGCTCAGCTCACTGCGTCTGGAGTTTTCGCGCAGAATGAATGCAACCTCCGTAACCGACCGGCTGGAAATTTTCCCTCAACCAGCGGGTGGGTTCACCTGGGATGAGCGCGGCCGCACACTGATCTTTACCCCCTCGGAAACCTGGCCGAGTGGAGAAACCATCCAGGTACGCTTGCTGCGTGGAGCGTCCGCCAGTGGGTTTTTACCCTTCAGCATTCGCGAAGAAGCTTCCTGGTCTTTCACCATCGCCCAGCCGCGCTTGATCTACCTCTACCCATCAGAAGGACCACCCAATCTATACCTGCTCAATCCCATGGATAGGAACACTCGCCAATTGACCAATTACCTGGAAGGTGTGGCAGACTTTGACGTGGACAGCCAGGGTAGCGTGGTTTATTACACTGTGGAAGTACCAGATGGCAGTTTGATCTATGCTATCCAGGATCTAAATCTCCAGGACAGCCAGGGTGAGACTTTGCCTACACCCATCCTGGCGCTTAATTGCCGCCAGGCGCGCTGCAGCTCGCCGCGTCTCGCCCCAGATGGAAGCTACCTGGCCTACGAGCGCTCCGCCTTTACCACACTGGACGAACCTTCTTTCCCACAAGTCTGGGTGCTGCCTCTTGACCAGGGATTGCCTGTTGATGATGGGGCTGAGCCGCGGCTGATTAATCAGTCCGATCACCAGACGATCCAGCCGCAATGGTCTCCAGATGGATTACTTTTGGTTTACGACACCATCGCAGCAGCCTATATTGTCCGCGACCTGGATGGAACTGAAATTGCGCGGTTTCCCAACACTACCGGCTATCCGGGTAGTTGGGATCCGTCGGGAGAATTTTTTATTGCTCCAGAGATTTTTTATGAAAGCGCGTTGCCCTCTGAACCTGACACAATTGGCGTTTCTTATTTGATACGCTACAGCTTGCTGGATGGCAGCACCCAGATCCTTAGTGAGAAAGACAACCTTGAGGATGCATTCCCCAGCTTTGCCCCCAGTGGTGCACAATTAGCTTTTACTCGGAAGTACCTGGATACCACGCGTTGGACCCCAGGCCGGCAGGTCTGGTTGATGGACTCCAACGGTGAAAATGCACGTCCAATCAACAATGAATCTGTTTACAATCACTTTGATTTTACATGGAGCCCGGATGAAAGGCTGCTGGTTTATGTGCGTTTCCACCAAACAGAGCTGACACAAGCCCCAGAGATTTGGATCTACGATATGAGTATTCAAAACGCCTGGCGGCTGTTACGTGGAGGCTATGCTCCGCGCTGGATTCCCTGATCCTGAAGAGTTTGCCAGGTACTACATTTCCAGGACCAGGACTGGGCGAAAATTGACGTTTCAGGTTTCTGGTACAATTCGGGTGTCTTGCCTAATTTACCCTAATATGGTGTAGAATCCATTTAGGACTTAGAATCAATACCATGAAATGGAAAGATTATGAGCGATAAAGAAAACGCACAAAGCGTCATTGAGGCTTACCGCAAGAAACAGCAATCTACCCGCCGAGCACCACTGGTCATCCTGGCGGCAATTCTAGTGATTGCTGGAGCTGCGATCCTCATCTTCTGGCTGTTGGGCGATAATGCACCCTCCATCTCTCTGTTCCCAACCCAAACTTCTACGCCCACAGAGACCAGCACGCCCACAGCAACTGCTACCCAAACCTCTACACCTACCGCAACCTCAACAGAAACAACCACTCCGACCGTAACCCTCACACCCACGATCTCTGGTCCTTTCACTTACCAGGTCGCTGAAGGTGACACCCTGTGGGATATTGCCCTGCGGTTTAACGTAGACTTGGTGTTGTTGATCACGATTAACAATCTGGACCCTGTCAATCCGACCATCCGTCCAGGAGACCAGCTGACCATCCCTGGACCAGACACCTCGCTACCGACCTCAACCCCACTACCTGAGAACATGCCAGCCGGTACGCGCATTGAGTACACCGTCCAGCTCGGAGATACGATCGGATCAATTGCCCTGACATTCAACAGCACCATTGAGGATATTCTGGAACTGAACGAGATCGAAAATGAAAACGAGATCGTACCTGGGCAGGTGCTAACCATCCGCGTAAACCTGGTCACGCCGATCCCCTCCAACACAGCGCCGCCGCCCACTGAGACCCCTGGGCCTGGCACACCTTCGGCGACAGTTGCACCACCCACGGAAGCCGCCACAGCCACTTTGAGCCCCACACCATAAGATCGATTCTACTGAACAGGGAACTGACCAGCAGGCGGGTTTTAGAACCCGCCTGCTTTATTTTAAGAGTTGACGAGGATAGGGGAGCCAGTTATAATTGAAATTGATTTTCATTATCAATGAGGTTGACGATATGGTACTCCCACGCTTTAAGCAATTTGTTTTTTGGGGCCTTTTGGTTTTCTTGCTCGCTGCCTGTGGCTCCACCCCACAAGCCATCTCCGGGCAGCTCAAAGTGGTTGCCACAACCACGATCGTAGGCGATGTGGTGCATACAGTCGCCGGACAATCCATCGAATTGACAGTTTTGCTGCCTCCCGGAGCAGATCCGCACAATTATGAGCCCAGCCCGCAGGATCTGGCAAAGATCGCTGATGCAGACCTGATCGTGTTGAATGGTGCAGGGTTGGAAGAAGTGCTGGAGCCCCTGATTGAGAACGCTGGAGGCAGCGGCAGGGTCATCCACCTGAGTGAAGGGATCACCCTCTTAGAAGGCAGCATTGGGCATGACGAAGAGACTCCCGAGAACACACAAACACACACACAGGGCGATCCTCACGTCTGGACTGATCCGAACAATATCCTCAGCTGGGTGGACCATCTGGAAGCCACGCTGAGTGAACTGAATTCAACGCAGGCGGAGCTTTATAAAGCCAGCGCCGATCAATACCGAGCGGAGTTAAAAGAACTCGATGAGTGGATACACGTGCAGGTCGACCAAATTCCTCTGGAAAACCGCCAGCTTGTCACGGACCACGTGGAATTCACCTATTTTGCCGAGCGGTACGGCTTCACACTGGCGGGTGCTGTGATCCCTAACTACAGTACTACTGCCGACACTTCTGCCCAGGAGCTGGCTGCCCTGGAGGATACCATCCGCAGCCTGGGAGTCCAGGCTATCTTCGTGGGTAATACAACCAACCCTGACCTTGCCCAGCGCGTGGCGAACGATACCGGTGTGCAATTGGTACCCCTGTTAACCGGCTCCCTGACTGAGCTTGGTGGTGGGGCTGAGACGTACCTGGAATATATTCGTTACAATGTGAATGCCATTGTCCAAGCTTTAAAGTAAGCCATTGCAAAACATGCAAATTATCAAGAATTTACCACAACAAACTTTACCCATCCATCACGCTGCACATATCCCTGGCACACCGATCCTGAAGGCGAACAATCTGGGTGTGCAATATAACCATTTTACTGCCCTGGCCGGGGTCACTTTTGAGCTGAATGTCGGGGAGCAAGTGGCGGTGGTAGGCCCAAACGGCGCTGGCAAGAGCACGCTTTTTAAGGTAATTGCCGGCGTCCTGCAACCCAGCAGTGGATCAGTAAAGATTGCCGGGCAAGGGCCGAGGGGGCATATTTGCATCGCTTATGTCCCCCAACGCAGCCTGGTAGATTGGCGTTTCCCGGTCAGCGTGGCAGATGTCGTCATGATGGGGCGAATTGGCAAGCTGGGCTTCTTTCGCTGGCCGAAAAGCCGCGACTGGCAGCTCGTTCACCAATCCCTGGAGCTGGTTGGGCTGGATAACCTGTCCGGTCGCCAGATTAGCGAGCTGAGTGGGGGTCAACAACAACGTATGTTCATCGCCCGGGCTTTAGCTCAAGAAGCTGAATTAATGTTGCTGGATGAACCATTCACTGGCCTGGATATCGTCTCGCAAAGGGAAATCCTGAAGATCCTGGAAACATTACAACAACGGGGTGTGACCGTATTGGCTTCCACCCACGACCTACAGATCGCTCAGGAATCATTTGACCGCATACTCCTACTAAACCACCAGATGATCGGCTTCGGTGTGGCGGGTGAAGTACTTTCGGCCGGGCGCCTTTTAGAAGCTTATGGAGGCCATCTTCACTTGGTCAATGAGGCCGGCGCCACCATTGCCCTGGGGGACACTTGCTGTGATGGAGAGGGAATCGATGAACACCTTGCTTGATTTCATCATCCAGCCACTCGGGTATGCCTTCATGGTGCGAGGGTTAATTGCTGCCCTGCTGACCGGCATTGTTTGCGCAACGGTTGGCTCGTATGTCGTACTGCGCGGTATGGCCTTCTTCGGCGACGCGCTGGCGCACGCCATGCTGCCTGGTATTGCAATTGGTTATCTGGTAAGCGGTGGAGCGCGTGAGCCCGTCTTCTGGTGGGCTCTGCTAACTGCCGTGCTCAGCTCAGTGGGAATTGGCTGGATTAGCCGCTCAGCGCAAGTTCGCGAAGATACGGCAATTGGCATCGTCTTCGCTGGCATGTTCGCCCTGGGGATCGCACTGATCTCAACGGTGCGCAACTACACCACCGATCTGACTCACTTTTTATTTGGCAATGTGCTGGGGGTTGGGCCGCGTGACCTGTTGCTGATAGGCGCTTTTGGCGGAGTGATCCTGTTGTTGATTTTCCTTTTTTACAAGGAATTTCTGGTGCTGTCGTTCGATCCACTCCTGGCTGCCACCTTGCGCCTGCCGGCCCGCAGCCTGGAGTACCTGCTGCTGATCCTGATTGCGCTAACAATCGTAGTTTCGCTGCAAACGGTAGGCGTAGCGTTGATGGTTGCCATGCTGGTTACTCCTGCTGCAACCGCTTATCTTGTCACCAAGCGCCTGCCAATCATGATGGCATTGGCAGCCGGGATCGCTTCTATATCCGGCATTATCGGCTTGTATTTATCTTTTTATCTCAGCATTTCGTCTGGCGCAGCGATCGTCCTTACAGCCACTGCCTTTTTTTTGCTGGTATGGTTGTTCAAACGGCTGTCTGACATGCAAACGCGCCGCTCTCCGGTCGAGATCTAACCAATGAAAAACTGCTTTTCCGCTGATGAGACCAATGCACAACAGTGGTTAGCCTGTTTACAGGCAAACGGCTACCGCATCACTGAGCCGCGCCGGGCAGTCGTCGAAACGATCGCTACCAGCCGACAAGCGTTAAACCCATTTGATGTCTTCGAACGGGCGCGCGCCTACTATCCCAGGCTTGGACTGGTCACCGTGTACCGCACGATCGAAAAGCTGGAGGAACTGGGATTGATCCAGCGTGTGCATCAGCCCACCGGATGCCAGGCATTTGTTACAGCTTTTTCTGGGCACCAGCATCTACTCATTTGCCAGAGCTGCGGAAGAGTTGAGTTCTTTAATGGTGACGTGGAGCAGATGGATGGACTCATGCGGGCTGTAGGAGCAAACAGCGGCTTTCAAATTCAAGATCATTGGCTGCAATTATTCGGGGTATGCGCTACCTGCCAACAGAAAATTTCTAACGACTCGAATTAACGCAATTTACGGCTGGCAGCTTCAATGCGCTCCAAGATTTCAGCAGCTTCCGCTGGTCCTGCCAGATGCACCGTACCATCACCATCCACGTGAGTGGGGATCAATTCATAATCCAGTAGTTCCTGACCCACAAAGCTTACGCGCAGGATCACCCCCTGCATATGGTCTCGCGCCCAGGTTTGATCAAATACGAAATTCCCCAGACCATAAAACACAGGCACACCCTGGATATTCTGAATTGCCTGCACCACATGCGTGTGATTGCCAACGACCAGGTCTGCTCCTGCCTCCACGGCCACCTGAGCCAGGCTGCGCTGTGACCAATTGGGGGTGGGCACATCTTCCGGTCCCCAATGCGGCATCGCGATCACCACATCTGCTACCTGACGGGCAGTGGCAATTGCAGCGCGCAGGCTCTGCTCGGTAAGAACAGCAATCCCTGGGCGATCCTCACTGGCAAATGCCATTGGCTCAATCTGCCCCAGCGAGACAATCCCGAAGCGCACCCCGTTGACACTGAGCACCAAAGGCTTTTCAGCTTCCTTCAAGTTTGCTCCGGCGCCGACGGTCAAAATACCAACGCGCTGTAAATTTTCAAGGGTGTCAAAAAATGCTCGCTCGCCACAATTGCTCAAGCCGCAGTTTTTTATATGGTTGGTTGCCACACTCATCGCATCAAACCCGGCTTGCGCCAGGGCATCGGCATTTTCTGCGCTGCCTACCAACACATACGTGCGCACGCAGCCCGTACGTGGCGGGTAATCACTGATCGTGGCATTCAAGGTGCCAATCGCCAGGTCTGCCGCCTGGATCAGTGGACGCACTTCATCATAAAGATAATGCGGGTCGTCGCGTTCGTCTATCGCAGCCTGCACACAGCGCGCCGGAACAATCACACCTGTAAAAAGTAGCGTCGTCTCTGGAAGAACTGTGGGGGTTGGCAGCAGGGTAGCAGTTGTGGTGGGCGTGAGGGTCTGGGAAGCTGAGGGTATAAGCGTGTGGGTTGGATCAGGGCTCAGGACGGTTCGGGTGACGCTCAATGCTGGCGGCTCGGGCGGTGTGACGGTCAGATCACTCGCTGGTTGGGCAGCGGCCGGCATGCAGGCGCTCAAGCAAATCGCCACCAACCAGGCGCCCAGCCAGGCCTGGCGGACAAACGCCAATCGCATTTACTCCTCACCCACCGGCGGCGCGGCCTGCCCATAATCTAATACCTGGCGCGTCCCGGTCCCGGGCTCGGGTGGACCAATGATCCCTTGCTCTTCTATGGCTTCGATCAGTCGTGAGGCACGCGTATAACCAATGCGCATTTTTCGCTGCAGCATCGAGACAGAGGCTCGCCCCTGGCGGCGAATTTCATCAATGGCTTCATATAAAAGGGGGTCGCGGTCTTCATCAGCTCGCATTTCATCCCACATGGGAATCTGTTTGAGGGGGAGATTGGCTGGCGGCGCGTCCACAATTCCGCCTGCGGCTGTTGGAGTACTGGGCGAGGTGCTGGCAAATCCCTGCCAATAACTTACCAGACGCAAGATTTCATTGTCCGAAACGTAAACCCCTTGCAGGCGCACCGGAGCAGGAGCATCGGGGGCCTGGAAGAGCATATCGCCGCGTCCTAACAAACGCTCCGCCCCGGGCTGATCCAGGATCACCCTGCTATCCACGCCAGAAGCAACCGCAAAAGCGACACGCGCCGGGAAATTTGCCTTGATCAAGCCTGTGACCACATCAACGGAGGGTCGTTGGGTGGCAATGACCAGGTGAATCCCGGTCGCACGCGCTAACTGCGCCAAGCGGGTAATCGTGCGTTCGGTTTCATCCGGAGCCAGCATCATCAGATCAGCTAGCTCGTCGATGATCACCACCAGGTGAGGTAACTTTTTTTCGTTGCGCGCGATTTGCTTGTTGTTGTAATCCTGAATATTGCGGCAGCCGGCTTCAGCCAGCTTGCGGTAGCGCAAATCCATCTCGCGGGTCACCCACTGCAACGCGCCTACGACGCGCTCCAGGTCTACTACCACAGGCGCTAACAGATGTGGAATACCGTTGTAGCCGGTCAGCTCAACCCGTTTAGGATCTACCATCAACAGACGCATGTCGTCAGGGGTATTGTTAGCCAGCAAACAGCAAATCAAGGCGTTCACACAGACTGATTTACCCGAGCCAGTTGCCCCGGCAACCAGTAAATGGGGCATGGCTGCCAGGTCCGCTGCTACGGCATTCCCAGCTACATTTTGACCCAGGGCAAAACGCAATGGCGAGCGCAAGCGCTTGAAGGCTTCGCTTTCCATCACATCCCGCAACGCCACCATGGCAATCTCATCGTTCGGCACTTCTATGCCAATAAAACCTTTACCAGGTACAGGCGCTTGGATACGAATAGTGCGTGCGGAGAGCGCCAGCGCCAGATCATCTGCCAGAGCGGCAATTTTCCCAACACGCACGCGCATTCGCCCGGTACGCGATTCAACGAAATCTGGCTCAACGCCGAATTGGGTGATCGTCGGGCCACGATTGATCTCCACGACACGCGCCGGCGCGCCAAAGGAGCTCAGGGTCTCTTCAATGACGCGTGCCCGTTGGCGATCCACATCATCATCATGGCTCACATCGATGCCAGCATCCAGGATTTCAGCCAGGAGCGGCAGAATATATGGACGAGAGGTTAATTGCGCTTCGATGGGCATCCCAACCGGTAAATTATGCATGATTGCAGAAGCAGACGGAGCGGTTGCAGTTTGTGGCTGCATAAGATCATGTTCGACGTTGGGTATTTGTGGGGATGGCTGGCGCTGGCTCAATCGCTCCTGGCGTACATCTCTTAGATCAATGACCCAATCCTGGATGCGCAAGATCAAAGGTGGGATCCAGCCAAACATATCCAGGATCGTCTTATCCAGGGTAAGCGCCAGAGCCATCAAGAACCAGGCAGCCAGCACAGTGAGCGTGCCGATCACCCCCAGGGCAGCTTGCAGGGCTTGCAAGATAAATGCACCGGTATAGCCGCCTCCCTGCCCGGCGTCTGCTAAATCAAGCAATCCTTTCCCGGTGCTATCCGCAGCCAGAAAATGCATCCAGACCAATAAGTTGACATAGAGCAGTGTCAGGCCGAGAATCCGTTCTGCAGAAAACTGTGGCACGCGTTCGAAATTGCGCAGCACCAACCAGCCTCCCACAATTACCAGGGCCAGAGGAAAGATAAACATGCCTAAGCCGAACAGCCGGGCGATTAAATTCACCCAACCTCCGGTCAAGGTGCTATTGGTTTGCGAAAGCATGGCCAGAATGGTAAGGAAACCCACTACAGCCAGGAAGACTCCCAGCATATCCAGCTTGCGATCCAGGGAAATGCCGGTTTTAACCGGGTGTAGCCGGCCGCGCGCTTTAATATCTCCACCTATCGACGGCGGGCGTAGTTTTTTGAGCCTTTTGCTCAATTTTGCAGACGGTTTGGAGCTGGCCGCGGCTTTTTTTGCCCCAGTCTTCTTGATCGCTGGTGCAACTGGAGCGGCTTTTTTGCCCGTTTTTTTTCCTGCGCTGGAGCTGGTCTTTTTTACAGCCATGGTTCCTTAAAAACAAAATCTGGATCAGATATTCTTGTCGCAGCAAGAACCTTGCCAGAAAATTATAGCACAGGCGATCTGATCGGCATGCTCGTGTGCAGACCTACCTGCACAGATTCACCTTATTACAAGATCGCCACCTTATGCAATAAAGCTGCGGTACAATAAAAAACCATTGGGTAGATTGAAATTCAAATGGAACGGCGCACTATCCGCCGGATAAAGGAAACCATCTTGTTTGATATCGTTTTTCTTGGCACCTCCGCCTCGGCTCCATCGATCCACCGCGGCCTGTCTGCGCAGGTGGTGATGCACGATGAATACCGGTTTCTGGTCGACTGCGGAGAAGGAACTCAACGCCAGATTATGCTGTCTGGTCTGGGCTTTAAACGACTGAACCGCATCCTGATCACCCATGGTCATCTGGATCACATTCTGGGGTTGGCTGGTTTATTATCGACCTTCTCGCGCTGGGAAACCATTGATTCACTGGAGGTATATGCTGGGCGTTGGGCGTTGGAACGCATCGAAGATTTACTATACAAGGTAGTACTGCGCGGCGCGCGCCCCCCCATGGAGATTAAACTCACCGAAGTTCATCCCGGGATCATCTTCGAAGAAGACGATTTTAATGTACAGGCTTTCCCCGTTTACCACCGCGGGCCAGATTGCTTCGGTTATTTGTTTACTGAAAAGCCGCGGCGACCATTTTTACCCGAGCAAGCAGAAGCACTTGATATCCCACCTGGACCCTGGCGTCGAGACCTGGTGAATGGTCTGCCAACGGAACTGCCCGATGGCCGCGTGATCACTCCCGATCAGGTCCTCGGACCGGAACGTCCAGGCACGCGCCTGGTACATGTTGGAGATGTCGGGCGCACAGAGGATCTGGTGGAAGTGTGCCGCGGGGCTGACACGCTGGTAATTGAAGCCACTTACCTCGAAGACGAAGCCCAGATGGCCCATGAGTTTGCCCATCTCACCGCCCGTCAGGGCGCGGAGTTAGCCTTGCGCTGTGGCGTACAACAGCTAATCCTGACGCACATATCCCGCCGTTACCGCGAACGAGATGTGATTGCAGAAGCCCGGGCGGTCTTCCCCAACACTCTGGTGGCGCGTGATTTCGATGCATTTCAAATCCGGCGCGGCGAGTGCGTGAAAGTAACGCTGCAAGAGAACTAGATTTGGCGATCTAAAGGGATAAATAACAACTGCCGGCAGTCTGGATGCTGGCAGTTGTTTTGTTAGTCTATTTGCCGCGGGATTTAATCTACTTAAAGCGTTCTTCTTTCCAAACATCCGCTTCGTTGTGATAACCGGCTTGCTCCCAGAAACCCAGGCGATCCTCAGACATAAATTCCAGACCACGCAGCCACTTGGCGCCTTTCCAGAAATAAGGCACCTTCAGGTCATCCCGTCCTGTGATATTTCCGATAACCCCACGTAGTGGATACCCATGGTCAGGGGTGATGGGCTCGCCATCGAAATGGGTTGCCAGCAGAAAATTTTCCCCCAGTGCTACATCCAACGGAAGATTGGTGGTAAAACCATACTCGGCATGTTGCAGAACATGCTTGGCTGTAGGTTTGATTTTAATAAAACTCTGCTCGATCAGGGTGCGTAGCGCAACGCCTTCCCAGGCCGTGTCGAATTTGCTCCAACGCGTAACGCAATGGATGTCCATGGTCACGCTGCTGCGAGGCAACTGCTGGAATTCATCCCACGTCCAGCGTATTTCTTGCTCAACTTCGCCCCAGATGCGGAAGTCCCAGGTGGCTGGGTTAAAACGCGGTACTGGTCCATAATGCAATACTGGAAAGCGCTGGGTTAAAGACTGCCCTGGGGGCAATCGTCCTGCTTGTTCAAAACGTTCTTCATCTTCTCTGCGGCGAAAAATACTGCTAAACATGCCTGACCTCCTGGTTGCGCGCCAATTATATCAGACCAACCCTCTCCTATAAGTCTGTTGAGTCCGACTTCAGCGCAATCATATAGGACTTACGCACTTGGTTGGAGGATGTCATTTTCAGTTCAAACCAAAGCTTTCACCCGGCCGTAAAACATGTACCTGTGCGTTGGTGTCAGCCTGTACCCGTCCCGCCCAGGCATTGGGGTCCTGGGCAATCAATCCCCAGGTATTGTAGTGAATGGGGATAACGTGTTTAGGTTGGATAAGCTTTACTGCTCGTAAAGCATCATCTGGTCCCATGGTGTAATTATCCCCGATCGGCAATAGTGCCAGATCAATGCCTTCTTCTCCAATCAAGCGCATATCCCCAAACAAACCAGTATCGCCAGCCATATAGATTTTTTTGCCCTCCAGGGTGGTCAGCAGGAACCCTGCCGGGTTTCCTCCATAAGATCCGTCTGGCAGCCCTGAACCGTGCAAAGCCAGGGTGAGTTTAAGATACCCAAATGGATGCGAGAATCCGCCACCCAGGTGCTGTCCATGAGTTTTTAATCCCTTTTTTCTCAACCAGACAGCTATCTCATTGACGCTGATCACCAGTGCGCCGGTGCGTTTGGCTATCGCCAGCGTATCGCCGATATGATCTCCATGCCCATGGCTGACCAGAATGAAGTCAGGCTGAACCTTGTCTGAAGTTATACAGGCAGCCGGGTTATCTGATAGGTATGGATCAACCAGGATTTGATACCCACTGGTTTCGATCCTGAGAGCTGCATGTCCTAACCAGGTTATTAAAAAGCTCACAGCATCCTCCTTTTTTAATTCTGTTATAGCCTAACCAGCTTCCTGTGGTCATCCGGCTGACCACAGGGTCAATGCAAATCTTTTATTCTACCGGTTGAGTGACATGAGCAGGGGCAGGGTAAACCACCTGAATCGGATATGGGATTTCAATTTTAGACTGTTCAAAGGCGACCTTGACTGCAACCATACCCTGATCTTTGGCTTTCAAAACATCGTTTACTTGGGTATCGATCCAGTAATACATGGTAAGGTTAATTGCAGAATCCCCAAAGTCATTAAAGTAAAGCACTGGAGCCGGTTCATCCAGCAAGCCATCCACCACGCCAAGTGCTTGCAAGGCGATTGTCCGCACCTGGTCGAGATCGGACAGATACCCCACGCCCACCTGTATCTCTATCCGGCGGGTATTTGGGCGACTATAATTGATGATCGCACTGGTGAAGATATCTGCGTTGGGAATTACCACAAGGCGACCATCTAAAGTATTCATCTCCGTAGCCCGTAAGCTAATGCCACATACTTTTCCGGTATACTCACCTACCTGGATAATATCCCCCATCTTGAAAGGCTGCTGGATCATTAATAAAATACCGGACACAAAATTTTTGCTGACATCTTGTAACGCAAAGCCGATTGTAAAACCAGCTATGCCTAAACCTGCCAGGAAAGCAGTCAGGTTGAGCCCGGCCTGTTGTAAGGCAGCAATCACCACCAGGATCACTAACGAGTAGTAGATCAGCCTGGTTATTAAATCGGCAATCTGTACTTGAGTTGCTTTCCGTTGAAAGCCACGCCGCACTGCACCGCGCACCAATTGCGCCAATATCAGGCCGATTACCAGAATGAATAAAGCAAATAGAATATTAGGTAATTGATCAAGTAATATCGCGAACCAGATATCAATCTGAGCAGTCCAGCTCTGGGCTGTGGTTAATCCTTCTCCATCCATCTTACCTCCTGATATTGGGGTTTCCAGTCAACGGCTGGTAACCTTATTATATCCATGAACCAGGGCCGTTTATCAGGCAGCGTGTTTTCAGGTAAAATCAAAGTATGTCACGCCTGTCCATCCTCTACGACGGCTGGGCTATAGCCCATCAACCCAATCACCCAGCAGCAATTCATCTATTAACCCTGCTGCATTATCATCCCGCAGACCTGCCTGCCAGTATAGCTTTGCCAGCGCTCTCACTCCATCCCATCCCAGAATCCATCTCATCTTATCTTATTCCGACAAAAGCTGACCTGCGCGGCCGGCTAGATTGGGAACAACGCATTCTCCCGAATCTGTCAAAACAGGTTAATGCAGCTTGCCTGCACCTGACCAGCCCTTACCCCCCTTTATTCGGTAGCGCTCAGGTCTTGGTCAGCCCATGCGAGTATCTGGGCGATCTTTCATTGCGCGCTTTGCCTACCGAGCGCGGGTTAACAGCCCACCTGCGCACTGCCTTGGGTCAGGGTGGCCTGAGCCGCGCCCGAGCGATCTTGTGGCCAGATGACCTTCCTGACCCTGGCTTGCCTGCTCCGAAAGTTCCCCTGCCACCGGTTGTCCATCCGGCTTTTTTGGACAAGAAGCTGGACAGGCAGCTTTACCAAAACGAACTCGTACAAGCGCTTGATCTACCAGATACTTATATCCTTTACCAGGGTCCGGGTGATCGCAACGCACTGGAAGAATTACTCGCTGCCTGGAGTTGGGCAGCCGGACCGCTGGGGGACAACTATCCGCTGCTCATCCTGGGCTTAAACCCGCAAGAGCAGGCGCTTTGTACACAACTGGCTACGACCCGTGATCTGCAATCGACTATACACACACTACCTGCATTATCTATAGAAGCCCTGGCAGCGCTCTATCACAATTGCAGCGCAGTTTTCCACCCGACCCTATATTCAGCCTGGAGTGGGGCAGCGCGGGCAGCTTTAATTTGTGAAAAACCACTGGTAGCGCTTGAATCACCGGCATTAAGCGCACTGGTTGGTCCCGCAGCTTATCTGGTCCCCCTGAAACAAGCTACCAGTAGCCGGGCCCTGGGCGCAGCTTTAATTACCGTGGTTGTGGAAGAAAGTGTAGGGGAAGAATTGGCTCAAGCTGCTCGAAAACTAACCTCTCGCTGGAGTGGTGAGCAGTTTGGCAAACAACTGGCACAAATCTACCAGTCTTATTATTGATGTAAGGCTTTTTATCTGGCTATTGTTTGATAAATTTTCCAGCAAACAGGGCTAATCCCAATCCTGCCAGCATTACTAACAAGCCCAATATACCCAGCAATGGCGAGCGAGATGGGCTGCTCTCAGCGATGGGAGCTTCTGCCAGGGTTTCGGAGTTGGCCTGAGCCCCAAAATCCACGGCAGTCTCATCACCAGCCCGCAGGGAAAGCGCATAATTCGATACTGTTGTTGGGTTATAGCCCTCCGGAATAGCGACTGTGATGTTGTAGTCTCCTTCCGGGACTTCTGTGAAACAATATGGATCAAGGCCTGCAACCGTTTGAGTAGTGAGCGATATGGATCCAGAACGGTTGCTGACGCTGACCTGACCACCAGGTATGGCTGGCTCTTCTTCCTGGCGAATAGCGTCACCATTGAGATCATTAAAAAGCAAGACACATAGATTACCGCTACCCGGTTGTGGGGTAGGCGTGGGCACCACTCGCGTGGCCGTCGGGCTGGGCCCTGGTGTGAAGGTCACTTCAGGTGGACCTGCAAGACCAATCACCAATTCCTGACCCAACAAGATAGTGTCACTGCTGAGGTTATTAAGCCCGCGGAGTTGGTCCACAGATACACCGGTGATCAGTGAGATACTGATCAAAGTATCATTCGGCCCTACAATCCAGATAATACGCCCATCCGGTCCAGGGGTCGGCGTATAAATCGCCGCCTGACGCACCGGAGCGGCCAGAACAGGCTGCTGTACATCCAGGATAGCAACCCCGATGACCAGCAGGATGCAAACCAGGAGTACAGGGAACAGGTATTTTATTAAAGAGATCTTTTGATTCATAGCAGGGATGATTATACTGGAAGAAAAGCACCAGGATAAGGGTAATCCGCAGGCTACCGGCCTGGCTAGAAATTCACGCCTATGCCCCACAGAGGAGCAGGATTTCTAATGACCGAACAAAAACCAACCCCAAACAATCCCATCGATGGGATGCGTTTACAACAATTACGCACTGCCGCCGGCAGCGGGCCAGTTCTGATCGTTACTCATGATACACCTGACCCGGATGCCCTGGCCTCTGGAAAAGCCCTGGCTGCACTTTTGGAAACAGCCTGGAAGATCCCCTGCGCGCTACGCTATACTGGCGTGGTAGCCCGGGCTGAAAACCGGGCGATGCTGGAAAAGCTGACCCCAGAGTGGCGGCCTATCGATAATCTAAATTATCTAGAAGGCTTTTCTGCTGTAGCGATGGTGGACACCCAACCGGGGGCAGGTAATAACGCCTTACCCAGGCATGTGTACCCACAGATTGTGATTGACCACCATGTACCCATCCAGCCTGCGGTCGAGCGCGTGGCTTATGTAGATATTCGCCCTGACGCTGGAGCTACAGTCAGCCTGATGTACCAATATTTGGAAAGCACTCATATCACTCCTGACCCCATCCTGGCAACTGCCATGTTTTATGGATTGCAAGCTGATACGCGAGGCCTGGCGCGTGGCGCGTCACCCATCGATGAGGTTGTTTATGTCAATTTATTAGGCCTGGTTGATCGTCAAAAATTGATCAATGTCGAATTGGCTGGTTTATCACGCGAGTATTTCCGCGCTTTTAAACTTGGTCTGCAAGCAGCGCGTGTCTACCAGCATTGCGTCTTTTCATATTTAGGGATCACCAGCCAGCCAGACCTACCTGCTGAGATGGCCGATTTACTGATCCGCCTGGAATCTATCCAGGCAGCCTTGTGCTTAGGATTATATGGCAATACCCTGCACCTCTCGCTACGCACCGATCCAGCAGCGGAAGACGCCGGGCAAGTGTTGCAGCACATGGTCGCTGGGCTAGGGAAAGCTGGAGGGCACGGTATGGTGGCAGGTGGACAGGTACCACTTAATGATCAAAAATTAGATGAATTGGTGCACGCTATCGAGATGCGTTTCCTGGAGGTTATGGGGGACCAGGGGCCAGGAGAATCGCTGGTCTAAACCCATAAGACTATAAGTGGGCTATTTGTTGCTTTAGACGGTTAAAAATCCACAAGGACAAACCATTGAACAGCAATGTCATCAGCCCACACGCCAGAATACCAGAGATAAGATCACTGCTTTCCCCCCAGCGATAGAGCGGTAAAGCAATCAAAGCACCCAGCGCCCGGCCCAACCCCAGGCTGGAGACATTGGTCGCTAACATCGTGGCCCGTGCTTTGGGCATGATCTCTGACATGAGGGGAATCAGGCTGACCAGTGTGAACTCAAATGTGATATAGAAGAAGAATAACCCCAGGGCAGCTCCGATTTCGCTGCGTCCTAACCAGGCCAGGCTAAGCGCCGCCACGCTATTCATCACCAATCCAATCGTTACTGCCCGCGCCTTACCGATGCGATCCACAAAAGTCCCCACCAGGACCTCGCCACCCAACTCTGAAAAACCAATCACGGCCGCGATATATCCCAGTGCTGCTAATTGCAGATTGAAAGCTTCCTCCAACCACACCCCGAACACCAGATTAACCGCTTCATTTCCCAGGCTGAAGGAGACACCACCTGACAAGGCAAATAATGCAAGTGGGTTGGTCAAGACGGATTTCAGATTACCCAACATGCTGGGTCGGAGCTCAGATACCTCTGCACTACGAGGAACCAACAAAAACAATCCCAGAGCGGCTACCAAACCCATTCCAAATAGGATGGGGAAAGGTGCTTGCCAGCCTCGCCGGGAAATCAACCAGCCAACGATGGGTACTCCAATGATAAAGCTTAGCGACCAGCCCACCTCCGTGATAGCCAAAACCAAACCGCGCCGATTGTAAGGCACCCTATCTCCCAGATAGGCTTGCATAGAAGATAGATAGACAAAATTTCCCAGTAGAGTAAAAATCAGGGCTGCGACAAATGTGAGGTAGGAAGGATAGAGCACTACCAGACCACACCCTCCGGCAAACATCAACAACCCCATCATCATACCCAACCAACGCCCGCGGCTCTCTGCAAAGGATGCCAACAACGGACCTGCGCCACCCGCCGCGGATCGAAGGCTGAGCGCAAAGGCGACAGATTGAAGCTCCACACCCATACCGCGTGCGAACACTGGCAGAAAAGGATAAACCATCCGGCTTGCGGTGTTGATCGCAATCCGGATGATGGTAAAGAAAATTATCTGCAGGGGGAGGCGCTTCAAAGGCGGTTCTCAGGAATTCGCTGCCAGCACATCCCGGCAGCGCCACCAGCGAGCGATCTGCCAGGCCGCAAGAAGCGTGAGGATCACCAGACCAAAAAAGAAAATCTGGATACGCCAGGCTTCAGAGGTCAGAATTGGGGAAGGTGGATGCATGACTTGCTCTGTTGATTGGAGGGCATAAGTGAGCAAGGCAAAGAAGAGCAGATTTGCCGCCGAAGACCAGGCTGGGAGCTTGACTAGGCTTAAGCCAAGTTGTAGGAGCAATCCACCCACAGAAAAAATCACCGCCAGACGCCAGCGTGGTTCATTCAGGAATAAGCCGTTCCAATTGGTCTGCATGGCCCACATCGATATTGGGAGATAGGTGATCCAAAGGAATAAGCCCGTTCGGCCCAGGGCTTGCGACCAGGCATGCAATGTGGTTTTGCGGCTCAACAAACCCAGGAGGCCACTCCCAGCTGCAGCTGCAAAAGAAACCAGGGCTGCCCAAACCCAGGCACCATGCAAATAGACCACGCGCACATTGGTCCCTAATGCTTTTTCTGCCGGACCAAAACTTGTAAACAACGCAATGCCCACCACCGTAAACACAAACCAGAGCAGTGGCGAGCTCCACCTTCTACAGCTCATCATCACCTTCCCTGTAAATCCTTGTGTGTTTCCCATTCATACCAGGCGCGTGTAAGTAACATGGCAGCCACAGCAAGCAAAATAAGTAAACCAACAAAATATATCTGTATAGCTTGTGCATCTGAATTAAAGATGGGTGAATCTGGATGCAAGACCGAATCTGTAGAACCCATGGCGAGGAAGAAAACCACCCCATAGGACATATTCGCCAACATCGTCCAGGTAAGCGGGAAAAACACCAATCCCACCTGCAGAAGAAGCCCCACCACTGCCAGATTCAGTGGAATGCGGAAGCGTGGTTCATTCCAAAATATGCCATTCCAGTTGAGCTGCATAACAAGCAGCGCCATCGGCAAAAATATCAACCAGAAAACCAGGCCTGTTCGTCCGGCAGCCTGGGAAGTGCGCTGCCAGGCAATGCGACGGGATAGAAGCCCGATGGCACCTGCGACCGCCGCACCTGAAAAGGCCAGCATGGCAGCCCACACCCATGCACCATGGAAATAAACCAAACGCGCATTAGAGCCCAGTGTTTTTTCCAGAGGAGCTAGTGCTGCGACCAGGATGGCCAGCAAAAGCACGCCCACGAATCCAAGTATCGTCGTTTTCTTCATCGCTGACCTATTTGAGCATGGGTATTATGACCCCGTGCCGGCAAGCAGCCGCAATAGCTTCCGGATATCCCGCAGCGTCATGCCGCACAACACCCATGCCGGGGACAGTAATGAGGACACGCTGCAGGCGTCGTGCAGCCTGAGGTGTTCCGTTTGCCATGCTAACCTCCTCGAGAATGAAATAGTCCCCTCCCTGGCTGATTATAAGCCGGAAGGGGACCTGCGGTCAAAATAATTTCAGACTCACGCACTTGACGGGAGAAATAGGGGGCGAAATTTAAAGCAAAGTCCCTGGCAGGTGAATTTCACCCACCAGAGGCTGGTTGCTTTGAATTATCACAAGCTTTTATTATGCCGCGACAGGCATTTGAACGAACTGGCTAAAATAAGTGCTTTTGAGTCGTTCTACAAGTTGTGCCTGAGCATCACACCAGACCGGTCGCATCGGGCAGTCATCCCCAAAGCTGCAAATCCCATTTGTGCCCACGCACTCATTGAGCAAGATCGGCCCGTCAATTGCTTCAACTACTTCCAGTAAGGAAATTTGATCTGGATGGCGCGCTAAAGAGACTCCACCCCGAGCACCGCGCGAGGTCTGCAGCAAGCCAGCCACCGATAATTGGGAAACAATCTTCGCCAGGAACGACGGAGGAATTTGTTGATCTTCCGCAATCTGGCTTGTAGCAGCACGCTGCTCTTGACCCAGACGGGCGAGATATAAAACTGCACGAACTGCATAGTCAGCTTGACGTGTAATTTGCATGGAACATTCTCCCTTTCCGTTTTTACGGATAAAAATTATTACCATCATTTTAGACAGTTTTTGGTATATTCACAAGTGACAGACATCATCGCATTTGGATGACGGTCATCTATTTTGTGTGAATATTTTCCTATTTACAGACATAATGTACACCCAAACTGCCTTACAAACTTCATAACCAGGAGGTGGATCAACCTATGGTAAGATTATGCGCTGGGGATGTAGAGACCATATGTACCTGGAAATTCATCACTACCGTCATTTTTCACACAGGGTGAAGTTTTCTCCCCTATCTTCTTACGAATTCTTTGGGAGGTTCCAAATATGAAGCAGATTTGCGTCGTCGGCGTCGGTTATGTCGGCCTGGTTACTGCCGCGTGTTTCTCTGATCTGGGCAACCGCGTAATCGCATTAGACATCAGCGAGGAGAAAATTGCTGGCCTAAATCGTGGCGAAATGCCCATTTACGAGCCAGGTCTGGAAGAACTGGTCCAGCGCAATGTAAAAGCGGGGCGGCTTACTTTTACGACCTCATATCCCGAAGGTTTAGATGGGACCGAGTTCGCCTTTATTGCAGTAGGCACCCCATCCGGTGTAGATGGCGAGGCTGATTTGCGCTACGTGGCAGCCTCCGCCCGCACAATTGCCGAGCACATGACCGGCCCATTAATCATCATCAACAAGTCAACCGTGCCAGTTGGCACTGGCGACTGGGTGGCAGATATCATACGCAGTCACCAGAAAAACCCGATCCCATTCGCAGTTGTATCTTGCCCAGAATTCTTGCGGGAAGGTTCGGCGATAGCTGACTTCATGCAGCCGCATCGTACAGTACTGGGCTCACTTGATCGCGACGCTGCTGAAAAGGTCGCCCAACTGCATCTTGCTCTGCGCGCTCCAATCGTATTGACCGACTTGCGCACAGCAGAAATGATCAAGTACGCCTCCAATGCCTTCCTGGCGACCAAGATTTCCTTTATCAACGAAATCGCCAATATCTGCGAAGCACTGGGAGCAGATGTAAAGGAAGTCGCAATAGGGATGGGTTACGACAAGCGCATTGGCTCTTCCTTCTTAGATGCTGGACTCGGCTATGGTGGTTCCTGCTTCCCGAAAGATGTCAAAGCTCTGGCCTATATGGCAGCTGAAAAAGGCCGCCACCCACAATTGCTACACGCGGTTATGGAAATCAATAACGACCGGCGCCCGATGGCAATCAATCGTCTGAAAGAAATGCTTGGAGATGTCAATGGGAAGGTCATTGGCATCTTAGGCTTATCATTTAAACCCAATACCGACGATATGCGCGATGCGCCTGCGGTTGATGTCGCCAGATCGTTGCTCAATGCCGGAGCAAAGGTACGCGCCTATGATCCGGTTGCGATGAACATGGCCGCTCCCCAAATACCCGAAGTCGAAATGATGTCCGATCCCTACGCGGTGGCTGAAGGAGCCGACGCGTTGATGCTGATCACCGAATGGAATGAGTTCAAGCAGCTAGATCTTGAACGCGTATACAGCCTGATGCACCATCCAGTCATATTTGATGGACGCAATATTTACGATCCAGAGCTGATGGCGAAGATCGGCTTCACGTACCGCGGTCTTGGACGTGGATATGATGGTCAGAAGCTGGCTGAAACCCAAATCGTACCGGCAACTTCCTGATCTGCAATCGATATAACCATACACCTTCGGGGCTGCCTGGGTGGAACAGCCCGCCAGCCCCGAAGTATTTATTAACCCATGACGCAAACCTCAAACCCCAATAACCGCCCACCTGTTTGCAATTATGAAGGATCCGATTACCAACAATCCTTCTGGGAGCAGAGCGACCGGGCTTACGAAGATCAGGTAGAAGCCATCGCACTGCAACGTTTGTTGCCCGATCACGGACGCCTGCTGCTCGAGCTGGGCGCAGGCGCCGGGCGCAACACGCCGCGTTATCAGGGCTTTGAACGGGTGGTCTTACTGGACTATTCCCGCAGCCAGCTCGAGCAAGCCCAACAAAAATTGGGGATAAACCACCGCTATACCTATGTCGCAGCGGATGTTTACCGGCTACCATTTGCCAGCGGCGTCTTCGATGCAGCCACTATGATCCGCACCCTGCACCATATGGCAGATGCCCCATTAGCGCTAGCCCAAGTACGGCGCGTCCTTAAGCCAGGCGCGATCTTTATTCTCGAATATGCTAATAAACAAAATCTGAAAGCAATTTTTCGCTACCTGCTGCGCCGGCAGGACTGGAGCCCATTCGACCGCCAACCAGTGGAATTTGCCAGGCTCAATTTTGATTTTCACCCCCAGGCAGTGCGCCATTGGTTAACCGATCAAAATTTCTCGATTGAACGCCAGTTGACGGTATCCCACTACCGCATGGCCTTGCTTAAACGGTTATTACCCCTGAAAGTGCTTGTTGCGGCGGATGCCGCTGCCCAGCTGAGTGGGAATTGGTGGCAGCTGACTCCCAGCGTCTTTGTCCGAGCACGCGCCAGCGGACAGACGCCTCCACCCGCCGAACCTGCGGCTTTATTTAGCTGTCCGGAGTGCGGACACGCGCCTCTGGAAGAACAGTCTGGCGCGCTTGCCTGCCCAGCATGCCAACTACGCTGGGAGTTCCGGGATGGCATCTACGACTTCCGGGCGCCCCTCTAAACTCAGCCTGTTTTTTCAATCACCCAAAAGTGGGATAGTCCCAACAAGCGCAGGGGAGTCCTTTCGAAACCCTGCAACAGCCTGCGCAGCCAGTGCCCTGCGCGCGGGAAACGGACAATAATATTATCGTAAGCCCCAAAAATCACTGTCCGGTAAACCCAGTGTACCGGCAAACCTTGAAACAGCTTTTCCAGGTCGCCCGCCTGATAAACGCGCACATGCGGGGCAAGTTGATCACGCCAGCGGCGCGGTAAATAATTCACCAGGGGGATATTCCCGAAGCGATATTTTCCCTGCCAATAGATCCCATGTGTCTCAAATGGGTAGCCCCGGTTCGGGACAAACAGAAAGATCCGCCCACCTGGACGCAGCACGCGCACCATCTCTTGCACCGCCAGCCGGTCGTCCTGCACGTGCTCAAGCACTTCATGGCTCAATATGGCATCGAAAGAACGCTCCGGGAAAGGTAGTCGTTCGCCTGCCGCGCATAAGATATGCTCCGAGCGCAGATGTGCATGGGCAGCACGTTCGAAATCGTATTCCAGACCTATCACGCACTGTGCGTGAGGCGTCAGATGCTCCACATACATTCCTACGCCACAGCCGTTCTCCAGCATCTGACCGTGTACAGCCTTACCCCCATGCTTCAAGATTAGATCCAGGCGCCGGTCTTGCCCGGCTCGCCATACATAGGATGGTTCTCCGCGCAGTGCAGCTTTGTCCAGGTCACGCTCCGTCATGTTTACCGTCCCAGGGCTGATAATAATCGTTGTCAATTCCCAACCGTTTCAGCACCCGCCCAATCAGTTGGTCAATCATCACGTCCAGGCTTTGCGGGTGAGTATAAAAAGCCGGCACAGGCGGAAAGATCACTGCTCCAGCCTCTGCAGCCAGGCTCATCAGGCGCAGGTGACCACGATGGAGGGGAGTCTCGCGCACTACCAACACTAAACTGCGCCCCTCTTTCAAGGTGACATCCGCTGCTCGCACCAAAAGGTTGCTGGTGTAAGAATTAGCAATCCCCGAAAGAGACTTTATCGAGCAAGGGATGACCACCATGCCATCCGTATGAAATGAACCGGAAGCGATGGGAGCGCTAAGATCATCATCGGCATAGACGCGTGTTGCCAGAGCGTGCACCTGCTCACAGGTATACTGGCATTCTACAGCCAGCGTCTCGTAGGCGGCTGGGGTGATCACCAAATGCGTTTCAACTGGCAATGGTTGAAGAAGCTCCAATAAGCGCACGCCGAGGATCGAACCTGAGGCGCCGCTAATCCCCACCACCAGACGGCAAATGGAAGCCGCCATAAGATCTACTTCTTCCCCCAGTGTATTGCCATGGTGCCGAACATGTACCTCCGGAAACCCACCTGTTGAAAGCCAGTTGCTGTCAAACGCTCTGCCAATTGTTCGGCATGCAAGAAATTCTGCGTTGTTTCCGGAAGGTAGGTATATGCCTCAGCCTGCCCGGTCAGCAAATCACCCAACCTGGGAATCACCGTATGCAAGTGGAAATTGATAAAAGGTGTGAGCAGCGAACGCTTAGGTCGGGTAGTGTCCAAAGCAACCAGCCAACCGCCCGGTTTAAGTACCCGCCATTGCTCTAGCAGGCTGGCGCGCAAATCGATCACGTTGCGCATTAAATACCCCGACACAACCGCGTCAAAATAATCACTGACAAAGGGTAAATGCAGAGCATCTGCAGCCGCCCAGGAGCGTACAATTGCCGATGTTGCCCGTTCCTGCATACGCTGGCGGCCAACACGCATCATCTCCAGGGTGAAATCTGCAGCTACTGCATCCACATGGGGGCGCTGGCGCAAAGCTTCACGTGCTAGATCACCTGTTCCCGCCCCCAGATCCAATAGTTTCCCGTCCGGTGGCAGCGCTGTCCGGCGGATCACTTCTCGTCGCCAAAATACATCCTGCCCGCCGGTCATCAACCGGTTCATTAGATCATAACGTGGCGCAATCTGCGTGAACATCGACTGCACATATTGCGCGCGTTCTTTTCCGTTCAAATCAGACATCATTTCTCCACAGACAGCCGATTACCATTATTTTAATAACACAGCATCCTCATGTTGGGCAGCACGTTTACCCTCATCCACGTCCACGCGCATCAACAAATATCCACCCAGGATAAAAAGCACGATAAGGCTCAGCACTGCCGGACGGCTGCTACCAAAAATTACACCGGCAGAAGCGAACATCAGCGGACCGATAATCGCCGAGAATTTCTCCATCACACCAAACAGACCGAAAAATTCACCACTTTTGGCTGCCGGCGACAAGGATGCGTACAGACTACGGCTCAAAGCCTGGCTACCCCCCTGCACAACCGCCACCATCCAGGCCAGGAACCAAAACTCGATGACCGAGTCCAGGAAGAAGCCCCAGATCGCGATCACTACGTACACCGATAGGGCTAATAAAATACTGCGCTGAGTATTGAGTTTCTGCACCAGGCCCGAAAACAACACTGGCCCCAGTAAGAACGCTAATCCCAATCCAATCAGCTCGATCAGCACAATCAAACCGATAATCAAGCCCAGATTACTCTGGCGTTGACCAGGCAAGACCCGTAGGCTGCTTACAGACATTCTTGAGCCAGCGCTGGCTTCATCTTTCTGGTCGCTGAGTTTCAGCACCAGGAGGTGCTCCCCGGGCTGATCGGCCTTCACGATGAGGGTTTCACCGTAACGCAAAGACGGATTGTATCCATCTACGAGCTGCGGTTCGCCCGTATCCGCATCGATTACCTGGACTCCATCTAGCTCCATGGTCCAGATCCCGAAATCCGCTCCCAAGGCGTAGGTTATCTCCACGGACTGCCCATTGAAGGGGAACTCCAGGCTTGCTCCGGGGGAATCCACCACTGCATAAACCACATCTTCGCTCAAGCCCAACTCGCTGCCCGGAATGGTAGCAGATTGCCAGGAACCACTCAACTGCGCCTGGCCTGCATCCACCAGATAAGTTCCCTCGCCCCAGGCGGTTGCGGTGTCGTCAAAGGGCAATGGCGGAGCGCCAATCGAATCCACTGGTAACAGGTGCGCCCCCAATACACCCAACACCGGCAATGAAATTAAATTGAACAAGATAAAAGCCAGATACACCGGCCTGCGCCGGTCACCCTGGCTGGGTAAGCGCCCAAATACCAGGCTGTAAGGAATGCCAACAAACTGGACCAGTAATAGCGCCAGGATTAGCTCGACGCTGCCAAAGCCCAGCTCCGCGCCATAAATTGCCGCTACTCCGATGATCGTGCCAATACCATCGTTATAGATCAAGAACGCGACCAGATAGCGAAACAGCTGGCGGTATTGCTGCATATCGCGCAGTGTTTCAGCAATCCGTTTAAAGCTGGCTTGCAGGACAGTTTGCCCTTTTGCCAGAACAACCGTAGCCGCTGGCGGTTCAGGAACATGCCGGAAAAGCGGGATTGAGAATACGGCCCACCAGATTGCCACGCTCAGGAAAGACAGTCTTGGTCCCCATGTACCAGGCAAGAAGAATAGCATAACAACATTAACTGCCAACAATAAACCACCACCCAGATAGCCCATGGCAAAGCCGCGCGCAGAGACTTTATCTTGATCTTCTGGCCGGGCTACATGGGGCAACAGCGCATCGTAAAAAGTATTGGCGCCATTAAACCCGATTCGCCCGATGATACCTAAGATCGAAGCCAGAACCCAATCCCCCGTTTCGACCAGGACCAGAAACGCGGTGCCGATAATTCCAATTCCAGCAAAGATCGCCAGAAAGCGCTTCTTGCCGCGTTGCAGATCAGAGATGGTACCCAGAATTGGCGAAAGGATTGCCACAAACAGAAGTGAAATACTCAGCCCGTAGCTCCAATAGGTCGTCGCCACGGTTGCGCTGGGCAAGGTAGAGCCGGCAACCTGGCTGAAATAGACCGGCAATACTGCGGCCAGGATCGTTGTTGCAAACGCTGAATTTGCCCAATCGTACATCGTCCAAGCCCAAATCTGCCGCTTGTATTCACGCTCGCTATCTGGATGATCCGCACTCTGCGCAACGGCTGCCATGCTGCCTCCTGAGACCTGACTTGGCTATGCTACCTGATTAGAATAAGCGTGGGAACTTAGCTGAGACTATTATAATTTTGATCGGAATTGCCTGCGCAAGTATTTTGCATAGGAGTTACGCAGTTCCGTGGAAAATGGGGGGTTGTTGGGGGTCAATTTGAAATATTAATATCCTCAAATCAAAAACAGGGCTTTTTGTACTATAATAATTATGAAGTCCTTTATTTCATTTATTTGTTCGATCATTTTCTTTATTCTTTAATGCTCGCCTGCTCAGCCTCACCAATAGACCGGGGCCAGCCGCAATTATTTATTCTCTTGATTATTTTGTTTAGTCTCCGTCAGCGGCGGTTTTATTTAGTGTCCCTGTTTGGTTTCACTGCGGTGCGAGCGCAAGAGATTGCGCTTTTTTTATTTTCAGGAGCATTTATCGCATGAGTATTGAATTTATTTTTCGTATCATTGGCATGATCCTTCTGGCTGTGTTGGGGGTTTTCTCAGGGATCTCATTTAGCAAGGTTTCAGGGAGTTCCCCAGAACTCAATGCTGTGGTGTTTGGTCTGCTGGGCGCTCTGATCGGGTTGCTTCTCACCCCTTTTATCACCACCCGTCCGGTGCGCGCCTTGCGCAACATCCTGGGTAAAATTTCCACTCCCACCCTGGTGGCTGGCTTGTTAGGCCTGCTGGCAGGGTTGATTTTTGCCGCCCTGTTGGCTTTTCCGCTATCCTTACTCCCATCTCCATTTGGAGATCTACTCCCGTTTATCGGAGTCTTGTTGTGTAGTTATTTTGGGATCATGGTGTTCGTTATGCGCCAGCAGGATATTTTCACCACCCTGCGCACCCACCTGCCAGGAAGAGGTGGCGAAGCAAATCTGAATCTCGAAAATATCGACGCCCAGGCCGATACGCGTACCATTCTCTTAGATACCAGTGTCATTATCGACGGACGGATTGCTGATGTCGCCAGGACCGGTTTTCTGGCAGGCACGCTGCTGATCCCGCGCTTCGTCCTCAACGAGCTACAATACATAGCCGATTCAGCAGACGGCTTGCGCCGGCAGCGCGGGCGGCGCGGCATGGAAGTGCTTTCGCAGATGCAAAAGGAAACCACCATCCCGGTACGGATCAGTGATATTGATGTCGAAGGGGTGCGGGAGGTGGATGATAAACTGGTGATCCTGGCTCGCCAGCTGCGCTGCCCTATCCTGACCAATGATTACAACCTCAACCGGGTTGCGGAGCTGCAAGGGGTAGCTATACTCAATGTCAACGAGCTGGCGAATGCGGTCAAGTCGGTATTGCTTCCGGGTGAATCGCTGATCGTTAATATTATTCAGGAAGGCCGCGAAGCCGGACAGGGTGTGGCATATTTGGATGATGGGACCATGGTTGTCGTGGAAGATGGGCGCGCCCAGCTCAACACGCAAGCCAATGTGACCGTAACGAAAGTACTTCAGACCGCCGCCGGACGGATGATCTTTGCTCGCTTAGATGTTGATAGCCGTTAGCTACAACCTCTAACCAGGATATCAACAAACTTATGCGTGAATGGATCTACGGGCGCAACCCGGTGTATGAAACCTTGCAAGCCCAGCGGCGGCAGTTTTTCCGTTTACATATTGCGCAGGGTGTACAGCCCAAAGGTCGTCTGGAGGAGATCTTACAGCTCACCCGGCAGTGTAAAATACCAGTTGAAAGCGTTCCTCGCCAGCAGCTCGACCGCCTAGCCGATGGGCATCAGGGGGTAGCACTTGAAGTCAGTGGTTATCCATACAGCACCATACACGATATTCTTGATCGGGCAGCTGCGCTCGGTGAAGCGCCTTTTATCCTGATGCTGGATACCCTGCAGGACCCTCAAAACCTGGGGACATTACTCCGTACAGCCGAAATCACAGGTATTCACGGTGTGTTACTGCCCCTGGCGCGCACAGCTACCATCACTCCGGCAGTCGTAAATGCCTCATCTGGCGCCAGTGAGCATCTCTATGTGGCGCAAGCCAACCTGGCTCAAAGCATTGCCCAACTGAAGGAACTTGATATCTGGGTGATCGGCCTGGATAGCGGCCTAGAGGCTCAAGTATTAAGCAAGGTACGCCTGGATGGACGGCTGGCGCTGGTTGTGGGCAGCGAAGGACAGGGGATGCGCGGCCTGGTGCGCGAATCGTGCGACACGCTACTGCGCTTACCCATGCGAGGCAGAATCGAGTCCCTTAATGCTGCAATTGCAGGGTCGGTTGCGCTGTATCTCGCCTGGCAGGCACGCAACTATAACGGACAGACTGACTAAAGCAGTATTCAATAGTTTATCCCCAGAGCCAGATAATACTATTGACGTTTCTCTGAAATCCTGATAGACTCCGTCCCCGCGGCCAGGGTTTCTGGATGGCAGCCTGTTGATCTTCCAGGCTAAGTCTTGCCCAGTGCTAAGCCCTCTGGTATAATGCTTCACGCCTTTAAGGCGAGCATTTTGCTGAATTTCGATCTTTATCAAGCCCGCCGACGTAGCTCAATCGGCAGAGCAACCGCCTTGTAAGTGGTAGGTTATGGGTTCGATTCCCATCGTCGGCTCAAATTAGAGTTGATAGCTGGCGATCAGATCCGAAAATTCGGGCCTGATCTCGAGCTGGCAACACCGGTCTCGAACAATCTACGGGCGGTTACCCAAGTGGCCAAAGGGGGCTGACTGTAAATCAGCTGGCGGACGCCTTCGGAGGTTCGAATCCTTCACCGCCCACTGGACCGATGAGCTGACGGGTGGATAACATGCACCTGTCAGCAGTTAGTCATGGTACGACGCCCTCATAGCTCAGTCGGTAGAGCACGTTCTTGGTAAGAACGGGGTCATGGGTTCAAATCCCATTGAGGGCTCTCGTTGCTCCACTACAGACATGCTGATATTATCAGGCAAGGAGAAGAGACAATATGGCGAAGCAAAAATATGATCGCTCGAAGCCGCACATGAATGTAGGGACGATG
>CAYXDC010000036.1:0-30786 GCA_964463505.1 uncultured Anaerolineaceae bacterium | reverse complement strand
TCCACGAGGTGCAGTTATACCACACCCTATATTCATTGTTTCGCTTGGGTTTTAAACAGGACAGCCAGGCCTGGTGCCTGGCTGTCCGAGCGAGGAGGGAGGGGACTGATGAGGCTCAGTCCCCAGGAATTATTTAGCGAATTTCGAATACCATCGTTACATCAACACTGAAGGAGAGCTCACCGGTTTGAACGGGTACGCTGGCGGCTGCTTCGCGAGCAACTGCACCACCCATCCCGTAGTAGATCGGGCCGGGATAGCCGCCGCTGGAGGTAGTTACCGCCTGGACATCACCCAGGGTGACTCCCGCGGCATCGGCCAATTCCTCAGCGACCTGGCGAGCATTTTCGACTGCTGCCTTGCGGGCCGCACCTAGCTGTTGGTCTTTGTTTTCCACATCGAACTGGATCCCGTAGATCGAATTTGCACCAGCCTGGACAGCCTCATCCAGGACATCGCCAATGGCATCTAGATCACGCACGGTCACATACAGGCTGTTCTCAACCACGTAAGTGATCTCGCCGCTGGGCTGGCCTTGAGCGTTGTACTGTTGCTGCGGATAGATGCTGAAGTTGCTGGTACGAATATCTTTGGCATCGATTCCGCTGCCACGCAGCGCCTGAACAAGCTTCTCAGCAGCTTCATTGTTACTTGCCATCGTTTCGGCGGCTGCCTTCCCTTCCGAGCGTACACCCACAGTAATATAGGCGATATCCGGGGTCAGAAAAACCTGCCCACTACCATTGGCTGTGATGGTTCGCAGGGGAGCTTGCTGAGTTGGGGCCACATCTTGTGCATTGACCAGCGAGGGTCCACCCCATGCAATTGCAATGGCTGTGACCACTAATAAACCAATAACGAGAGACATGCGATTACGCATCATGTTTTACTCCTTTGAACAAATAGATTGGATCATCGTACTGGCATGTAGACGCCCGACGTTCGAAAATGGTTCCCGAAAGGCAGGCTGTTTCATACACAATTCTTATGCACCTCCTGCATACCATTGGTAGCCGCGATGTTATAATGACCACAACGGGCTTGAACCGGTAGAAAAGGAAACGATTATGATGCGATTTGATCGGTTTACAGAGCGGGCTCAAGAAGCCGCTCAACGTGCTGCTGAGATCATTCAGCGCTATGGTCACAATCAGATTGACACTGAACACATCCTGATGGCGCTGATCGAGCAGCCAGGGGGAGTGATTCCCCAAATCTTGGAAGTATTAAAAATAGATGCAACCGTGCTCACGGAGCGACTGGATTACATTTTACGCACCAGCCCCAAAGCCAATATCTTTGGTGGAGGCACCGGGCAAATTTTCATCACCCCGCGTGTTAAACGGATCATCGACCTGGCGAATGAAGAAGCCAATCGCCTAAAAGATGAATACATCTCCACCGAGCATATCTTCCTGGCAATCTTGAGCGAGCGCAGCACCCCCGCGGCGCGCCTTTTGGAAGGCGCCGGGGTAACTCGCGAACGCGTCTATGATGCCATTCAACAGATACGTGGCGGGCAGCGTGTGACCGATCCACAGGCAGAAACGCGTTACCGCACCCTGGAGCGCTACTCGCGCGACCTGACCCAACTGGCCCGCGGAGGCAAGTTAGATCCCGTCATTGGGCGCGACACGGAGATCTTGCGGGTGATCCAAATCCTATCGCGGCGCACCAAGAACAATCCGGTGTTGATCGGTGAAGCCGGGGTTGGCAAAACTGCCATCGTGGAAGGTCTGGCGCAGAAAATCGCCAGCAATGATGTGCCAGAGATTCTGTCTGGCAAACGCGTCATGGCGCTTGACCTGGGCGCCATGATCGCCGGCTCGCGCTTCCGCGGTGAGTTTGAGGAGCGTTTGAAAGCCTCTTTAGAGGAAGTCCAGCGTGCTGCCGGGGAAATCATTCTCTTCATCGATGAGCTGCATACTGTAGTAGGCGCTGGTGCTGCCCAGGGAGCCATGGATGCCTCCAATATGCTCAAGCCAGCCCTGGCGCGCGGCGAGCTGCAGTGTGTTGGCGCCACTACCCTGGATGAGTACCATAAATTTATCGAAAAAGACGCGGCCCTCGAGCGGCGCTTTGCACCGGTCTATGTTGAAGAGCCCTCAGTAGAAGATACGATCCGTATGCTGCAGGGGCTGCGTGACCGCTATGAGGCCCACCACAAGGTGCGCTTCTCTGATCAGGCGCTGGTGGATGCCGCCCGCCTTTCATCGCGTTATGTAACCGAGCGGCGCTTGCCCGATAAAGCCATCGATCTGATTGATGAAGCTGCCGCCAAGCTGCGTGTGGCTCTGTATTCGCTGCCGGACAATCTCAAGTCGATGAAGAGCGAAATCGACCGCATGTCTGCTGAAGAAGAACAGGCCGGTGTTGAGCGCGATTACGAACGCGCCGCCCAGAAAAAAGCCGAGCGTCTGCGTCTGGAAGGCGAATTCAAAGAATTGCGCGATCGTTGGGAAGCTGAACACCAACTGGATGAAGTCGTTGACACCCAGGATATCGCTGAGGTGGTGGCTCAATGGACCGGTATACCCGTTAACCAGATGATGGAAACCGAGTCCCAAAAGCTGCTGCAAATGGAAGATCGTATTCACGAGCATATCATTGGACAGGATGAGGCGATTCGAGCGATCTCTGATGCCATCCGGCGGGCACGCTCCGGGCTAAAAGATCCCCGCCGCCCAATTGGCTCGTTCATCTTCATCGGCCCTTCGGGGGTCGGCAAGACTGAGCTGGCCAAAGCCCTGGCCGAATTCATGTTCGACGATGCTGAGGCCCTGGTGCGTATTGATATGAGCGAATACCGCGAGCAGCACACCGTTTCACGCCTGTTTGGGGCTCCGCCTGGATATGTCGGGTATGAGGAAGGTGGCCAGCTCACCGAGGCTGTGCGCCGCCGCCCTTACAGGGTAATCCTTTTTGATGAGATTGAAAAGGCTCACCCGGAAGTCTGGAATGCATTACTGCAAATCCTGGACGATGGCCGCCTGACCGATGGGCAGGGGCGGATAGTTGATTTCCGCAACTCAGTATTGATTATGACCAGCAACCTGGGCACTGAATATGTGCGCAAATCAGGTAGCCTTGGATTCTTATCTCGCAGCGGCACAACAGAAGAACAACAGGATCACGACAAGATCGAAAAGGCTTTGAAGAGCACCTTCCGGCCTGAATTCCTGAACCGCATCGACGAGATCATCACCTTCTCGCCACTCTCGCGCGAGCAGGTTGCCCATATTGTGGACCTGCAGATGCAAGAAGTCCAGGATCGTCTATCCGAGAAAGGCCTGTCGGTTGAATTGAAGCCGGGTGCCCGTGAATGGCTGGCCGATCAGGGCTACGATCCCGCTTTTGGGGCACGGCCGTTGCGCCGGGCTTTGCAAAAATTTGTAGAAAGCCCGCTCTCGGTGCGCCTGCTTAGCGGAGAATTCTCCTCCGGCGATACAATCCTTGTGGATGTCGCCCCGGACAGCAAAGAACTGGTCTTCAATCCCATAAAAAACCTGGCGGTTGAGGCCGAGCTAGAACCAGCCACCCCATAGCTTAATTTTTTCCCAAAGGGGCTGCCCTTCTTTTAGGACAGCCCCTTTTTATTTATCAGCCTTTTGCCTTTCAGGGCATGTTTCGGGGCTGCCTGGCGGTTCTATCCAGACAGCCCCTTTGATTCTCAGCATGATGAAGCGCGGTCTCTTTTTCACAAGTTCGAGGGGATAAACTACTGAAGCAGAATGATATTTGTCTATGCAATGAGGATATTTGCCACTACATCCTGGCATGGTTTGTGGGGTAAATTGATTGTACGGACCATCACTATGCCCGCAATCTCTTTTGATCAACTATCCCTGTTCCAAGGCTTCAGCTCTCAGCAGCTCGAGCTGCTCCAGCCGTTGTTTACCGTGTGTGAACAACACGACGGAGATATCCTGTTTCAGCAAGGTGAGGCCGCTGAGCATCTTTACTTGCTCATGGAAGGCGAAGCTGTGGTACGCTATAAGCCTGATGATGGTCCCTGGCTGACCGTGGCGCGTATCCGGCCGGAAGGCGTTATCGGCTGGTCGGCTGCTTTGGGCAGCCCGGCGTATACCTCATCAGCGGTATGCACCGCAGATAGCTGTTTGTTGCGCATCAGCGGAGAGAACTTACGCCGTCTGTGTGAGGAACACCCCCATACGGGTAGCCTGGTACTGGAGCGCCTGGCATTGATCATTGCCCAACGGCTGCGCAATACTCACAATCATGTCATTGCCCTGCTGGAACATGGCCTGGGCGCTAATATTCGTAATCCATAACCATTGATTGGAGGAGGTTCATTCATGGATTTGACCAATGGCTTCACAAGCTATACAGAACGTGAACAAATGACTGCTTTAATCGAAAAAATCAGCGCCTACATCGAGCAGATTCACGGCGGTTCGGTAAAGATGGTCGATTTTGATGGTAAGATTTTAAAAGTTCGCCTGGGTGGCGCCTGCGAAGGATGCCCGCTTTCCCCCAGCACCATCCACGGCTGGGTGGAAGGTACCGTACGGCAGTTCTTCCCGGATATTGAGGAAGTTGTCGACGTTTCATAGTCGAACCATTATTGCAGAAATCTAAAGGGCATCTTGGCTAACTCGAGATGCCCTTTTCAATCCATCTAGCGGCGGAGGTTCAAGCAGCACAAAGGAGCGAGATAATGTACGTTGTCATGTTTATCCTGGATGATCCCAGCAAATTAAATCAAGTCCTCAACGCCTGGGACGAAATTGGAGTGAGCGGCGCAACGATTATCGACAGCACCGGACGCAATCGTTTGCGCAAGGCTCAACAAGTTGGCGCGCCATTTATGGCGGGGATTAACCGTTTTCTAGCAAGTGATATCGAGAATCACTACACCGTGTTCACCATTGTCCCTACTGAAGATTTCATACAGCGCTGCATCCAGGCTGTGGAACCGATTGTTGGCGACCTCGACCAACCCGATACAGGTGTTCTGGCTGCCTGGCCTTTATCTTTTGTCAAGGGCGTCAACAGCGAGACAAATCTGGCAGAGGGCGATTAAATGATCTGGCTGCAATTCCTCATCACCGCCGTGATTATCGTCTTTGCAGCCAATCAACTGGCCAAAAACGGGGATATTATCGCTGTACGGACCGGCCTGAGCGGCATGTTCATCGGCACGCTGCTGATGGCTGGAGCTACCTCACTTCCCGAATTACTATCAGCCGTCAATGCGCTTTCAATCGACTCGCCCGGCCTTGCAGCGGGCTCCATGTTTGGCAGCGGCATGTTTAATATGTTCATGCTGGCTGTGCTCGATTTAATCAACCAGCAAGCCCGCGTGCTGCGCAGGGTTGCTATGAATCATGCGCTGACTGCAAGTCTGGCCAACTTGCTGACTGCCCTGGCGATATTTTTTGTCCTGGCTGACATTCCCACCCGGCTGGGTTGGGTGGGGGTGGACAGCCTGGTGATTGTCGCCGCCTATGTTATTGGTGTGCGACTGCTACAACAACAAAATAATGGCTCAACCACGGCAGCCGGAGAAATTGGTCCAGGTGTTCCCTCTCTGGGTAAAGCCCTGGTGGGGTTTGGATTGGCTACCCTGGCCCTGGTTTTTGTGACACCTTACATGGTTGAGAGCGCAAATGGGATCGCTAAGATAACGGGGCTCAGCTCCGGATTTGTAGGGGCAACCTTTATCGGTATCACCACCTCCCTGCCGGAGCTGGTTGCGACAATCGCAGCCTCGCGAATCGGCGCTTATGACCTGGCAATTGGCAATTTATTCGGCAGCAATCTGTTTAATATGTTTGCCCTGGCCCTGACCGATGTCTTTTATCTGGATGGGCAGTTCATCAACGAGATCGACCCCAGCTTTGCTTTGATTGGCATCCTGGTGATTGTCCTGACCAGCCTGGGACTGGTGGGCAATATTGCCCGCATGGAACGCCGCTTGTGGATTGTCGAAGCAGACGCGCTATTGATCCTGTTGGGTTATTTATTTGGAATGTGGTTTTTATATTCCCGTGGAATAGGCGCCTGAAAGCCCTGGCGCTTTCACAGGCACATGGCGCAACCATCAGCGCGCGGATCAGAGCCTGCGCATAATATACCCGTCCGTGCATCACGAAGGATCACCTGCCCGCGCCCAAATAATGAACGGCGCTTGCCGGTGATTGGCGTCACCGGATGACCCATGCCAGCTAGCTCAGCCATTACTTCCAAGGGGATCCCATCTTCAAGGGCCACATTCCCGCCAGCCGGTCCATCCTGGATACAAAAGCGCGCCCGGTCCAGGGCTGCCTGGGGATCAAGGCCATCATCCACCAGCCCCACCAGCACCTGCATATGTCCCTGCGGCTGCATAAACCCACCCATCACGCCGTAAGAGGCGTATAAATCCCCGGTCTGGCTATCTGTAATCATGGCGGGAATGATGGTGTGGTAAGGGCGTTTACCTGGCGCAACCACATTTGGGTGTCCGGGCTCAAGGCTAAAGTTGTGACCCCGGTTTTGCAGGGTGAATCCCCATCCTGGTGGAACAATCCCGGTGCCAAATCCCATATAGTTGCTATTGATAAACGAGCAGGCATTCCCGTCGCCATCTACGACACTGAAATAAACCGTATCTGAAGAGCTGACGGGGCTACCTCGTTTAATTTCCGGATTGGCGCGGCGCGTTTTGATCAGGTTGCGTCGCTCCGCTGCATAGCTTTTACTTAACAAATCGTCCAATGGTGCCGGGCTAAAGGCAGGATCTGCCACATACCAGCCCGCATCTGCAAAGGCCAGGCGCATGGCTTCAATCAGCAAGTGGAAACGCTCGGCGGACGGTGGAGCCAGCGCGCCCAGATCAAAACCCTCCAGGATATTGATTGCCAGCAGCGCCGCCAGACCTTGCCCGTTCGGCGGGCATTCCCACACCCGCCTGCCGCGATAATCGACAGAAATCGGCGTTTCCCAGGTGCTGGTATGCGCTGCCAGATCAACCTCTGTCAGGCAGCCACCTGCAGCTTGTACTTGAGCAGCCAGGGCAGCGGCGATTTCTCCCTGATAAAAAGCCTCTTTACCCCCTTCGGCGACCCGGCGCAGGGTGCGTCCAAGTCCGGGGTTACGAAAAATCTCCCCGGCGTGTGGGGCGCGCCCATCCATGGTCAGCTCTTTCCCCCCCGCAGCCTGACCCAGTTGGGCCTGGACGCCGCGCTCCCAGAAATAGGCGGTCAGAGGCGCCACCGGAAAGCCAGCCTCTGCCAGCTCAATCGCCGGAGCCAGTATATCCGCCATCGCCAACCGCCCAAAACGCGCTTGCAAATCACACCAGCCCGCACATGCACCGGGAACCGTAATCGTATAAGGATGGTACAGAGGCAGCCCGCCTCCCAGTCCTTCGCGCTGCAAGCGCTCCAATGTCAGGTTTGCCGGAGCGCGCCCCGAGCCATTGATCGCATAGACCTGCCGGCTGTCTGCTTCATAATATAATGCAAAGCAATCGCCGCCCAGACCGGTGGACATGGGTTCGGTGACATTCAGACCCGCAGCAGTTGCTACCGCTGCATCTGCAGCGTTGCCGCCCTGCGCCAGAATCCGTAATCCTGCTGCCACAGCCAGTGGCTGAGAAGCGGCTACGATCCCTTTGCGCCCATACACGGGCGAACGGCGCGAATTAAACTCCAGATGGTTATCTGATGCTGAAAGCTTGGGAAAGTTCATTTATCCTGTTACCTCGATCCGGTCGCCGCTCACCACCTCGCCAATTTCCCACAATGGTTGGTCAAGCTCCGCAGCCCGCGCCATAAATGCCTCCAGCTTTTCCGGGGGCACGCACAGCAGCAATCCCCCGCTGGTTTGGGCATCAAACAGCAATACTTGTGAGGCTTCATCAATCCCTGGGCTAAAATGCACATAATCGCCAAAATACATGCGGTTATCGATCGAGCCCCCCGGGAAAATCCAGTCCTGCGCCGACCGTTGCGCGCCGCGCGTAAAAGGCAGGCGTGAATATTCAAACCGCAATCCCACGCCGGAGGCTGCTGCCATCTCCCAGGCATGCCCCAAAAGGCTGAAGCCGGTGATATCAGTTCCGCTGTGCAAAGCAAACTCAACTGCCAGATCGGAGGCAATCTTATTGAGGCGTTTCATCCACGCTACAGCTTCGGCAACATCCATAGGATCTGCGATACCGCGTTTCAGGGCGGTAGTAATCGTCCCAAAACCAATCGGCTTGCTCAGCACCAGCCGGTCATAAGGCTTAGCTCCCGCCTTGGTCAGCATCTTATCCGGATGTACAAACCCCAGCACCATCAGGCCATATTTGGGTTCTTTGTCCTGTATGGTATGCCCACCCGCCAGCACCACACCAGCTTCGTAGGATTTCTCTGCCCCTCCCCGTAAAATTTCACTGCTGATATCTGCCGGCAAATCAGGCGGCAGCGCGGCGATATTCAGCGCCAAGAAAGGCTTACCGCCCATTGCATAAACATCCGAGAGCGCATTGGCGGCCGCGATCGCCCCGTAATCATAGGGGTTATCCACCACTGGCGTGAAGAAATCCGTGGTGACTACCAGAGCCCGCTCAGCATCCAGTCGCCAGACGGCCGCGTCGTCCGGATCACCCAAACCAACCAGGAGATCCGGGTAATCTGCAGACTTGAACATACCTTGGATTGGGCGCAGTACCTGCGCCAGCGCTTCAGCGCTTAATTTCGAAGCTCAACCCGCGCAGTTCGAGAGACTGGTCAGACGGATTTGTTTACCAGACGAGCCTGTTATCTGATCCATGGGATGGCCCTTTACCAGGGCTGCTGACGCTCATCGCACTGCCAGCAGCCTGGGGTATAGCCCTTCAGCTTATGGGGTTGGCGTGGGTTGCGGGGTAGGCACCAGCGTGGGCACCGCAGTCTCCGCTTCCATACTTGGTAAAGGTAATAAATATGGCGTATCATTGGGAACCAGCATCACCTGAATACCAGGGGCCAGTTTCATAATGTATTCATAAGTCAGCAAGTCGGGATTCTTCGCCAGAGCTTCTGCCAGGAGCTCGAGAGCCTGTTTCTCGGCCTCAGCCTCAATGATGCGCGAGTCCGCCTTCCCCTGTGCTTCAATCACCTGGGCATCGGCGCGACCTTCTGCCACCTGGCGGGCTTGCTCAGCTTCCTGGCGGCGCTGCTCGACCACGAAACGCGCCTGCTGCGCCTGCTGCTCGGCAATCTGCTTTTGCTCCACGGAAGCGGCATATTCAGGCGAGAAGGTGATGTTGCGCAGGATAAAATCTTCCAGGATCAGGCCATTCTCTATATAGCTTTGGGCCAATTCATCCTGGATCATACTCGCCATATCCTGGCGGCGTGAGCTATAGACTTCTTCCACGCCAAACTGAGAGACTGCATCGCGGATGACGCCGCGCGCCAGCGGGCGCACCAATTCCAAAGTATAGCGTTTCTGCCAGATGATATGCAAATCGATCACTTTTTCAGGGTTGACCGCATAAATCACCGAAGCATCCACATAAATCTCTTGCCCGTCCGAGGTGCGGGCAATTACAGTATCTTCGAACTGCCCCTCTCCTTCCAGAGGATCGGCCGACATGGTATAAATTTGGCGCGAAATGGGATAGCGCTCCACCCGTTCGACCATCGGGATAATCCAGCGCAAGCCGGGCTGCAGGATCTCATTGCGAATACCTGTGGGGGAGACCGCAGAGATCACTACACCACGTTCCTCTGGCTCCACAAATACCAGTCCCATACTCACCGTGGTCATAATTCCGGCTGCCACGCCAAGGATAATTACTGCAGTTGTGAATGAGGCAGTCTTTCGATTGCGCGAGGCGCGATATAGAGTCAATCCTGCCATACCCAAAAATGCAGCCCATAACAGTACTACAAAGCCTTGTAACGCATTGGCGAAATTCATTTACTTCTCTCCTAAGCTATACACTAAATTCAACACGCAGAGATTATACCCGCGTTTCCACCCAGGCCTCTGGCTGCTCATGCTTTTCATATATACAACATCCATTCCAGCCAGGCAGTTGCCGCAGGGTTCGATTTATGATAGCATCCAGGCATGCAAACCAGCACCGGCCTCATTCAGGAGATCGTTCTGCGTCCGGACGGGCAGCACGCTGCCTGGATAACCTGCCCCACGACCACCCTGCCGGAACCAGGGCAATACCTGAGCGCTTGGGCGCAAGATGATCCGCTTGCCCCCCTGGCAACAACCCTGTTTGCTGGGGCGCTGATGGAGGAGCGTTTTCTCGCCCTGCCCCCCCTCCCAGCGACCTGGCAGCCCGGCACTCGATTATCCTTACGCGGTCCGCTGGGACGCGGCTTTAACCTGCCGCAAAACGCACCCCGGGTTGCATTGGCAGCTTTGGGAGCAAGCTGCGAGCGCTTGATGCCGCTGGCGCACCAGGCTTTGGCACGCGGCTCAGCCATCGCGCTCTTTACCGACGCGCCCTTGCCACCTCTGCCAGCCGCCCTGGAAGTCAACCCGCTCAACAGCCTGCCTGAGGTAACCTCCTGGGCCGATTACTTGGCTTTGGACTTAAACACCGCCGCCCTACCGCGCCTGCGCAATACACTTGGCTTGCAGCATGGGGAACGCCTGTCCTTTTCAGCTCAGGCGTTAATCGTCGTTGACATGCCATGCGCCGGTCTGGCTGCCTGCGGGGCTTGTTGGGTGCCTGCCCGGCGCGGCATCTTGCACGCCTGCAACGATGGCTCCGTCTTTGCTCTTGATGACCTTGAATGGTAAAGGGAGCGCATAATAGAAAACTGATGAATGTACTGGCTTTTTTTGCCCATCCAGATGATGAAACCATGCTGGCAGGTGGAACGCTGGCTTTGCTCGCCCATACCGGCGCCAAAGTACATTACCTGTGCGCCACGCGCGGCGAAGGTGGCGAGACTGGCGAACCCCCGCTGTGCCAGCCCGATCAGTTAGGCGAGGTGCGAGAGGACGAGCTGGCCTGCGCTGTCCAGGCGCTCCACGGCAGCAGCCTGGATTTCCTCGGGTACACCGATCCGCGCGTTGGACCAGACGAGGCGCTGTATGCCTACGCCAGCTATCCAGGTGAAATCGCCCACCATTTACTGGCCATAATCCGCGAAAAGGATATTAATGCCATCCTGACTCACGGTCTGAATGGGGAGTATGGGCACCCAGCGCATGTGCTCAGCTACCGTGCTGCCTGCCAGGCAGTGGAAAGCCTGGGAGCAGATGCGCCTTTACTCTATAGCGTGATGGCATACTTTCCCGACCATCCTCATCCACGCCTGGCGAATCAAGATCAGCCTGCTCACTTAATCCTGGACATCTCCCCCGCTCTGCCAGCCAAAACCAGGGCTGCCCTCTGCCACCGCTCCCAGCACGCACTCTTCGTGCGCCGTGCTTCGCAGGAAACCGGACGCCAGCTCAGCGTGCCTGAAGTCATCATGAGCATAGAGAGCTTACATCGCGTCTCTCCAGCCAGCCCGGACACCAGCCAGGATGAACTGGCTGTGAGCTTGCTACCCTGGCAACGCTGAGTCTGAGTGTCTTTATTTGAGCCAAGTCTTATGGCAAAGTACGATCTCCCGTTACGCTCCCCGCTGATGAACGCCGCTGGCACGCTCGGTTTTACTCCGCCCGCGCATGGACCCGTTGAATGGGAGCGGTACGGGGCATTTGTAACCAACCCAATCAGCCTGGGGCGGCGCCAGCCGGCTACAAGCGCCCGGCAGATCTCTTTCTCCGGCGGCTTTATCCTGCACACCGGCTACCCAAATCCTGGGATTGAAGCCAGCCTGCGACGCTACCAGAATGCCTGGTCACATGCACCGGTGCCCGTGATCGTGCACCTGATCCCTCGCAATGCGGACGAGCTGGCTGCCATGATCCCACCGCTCGAAACTTGTGATAATTTAGCCGGGCTTGAAGTTGGGATTGCCCCGGATATTTCCCTGGAAGCAGCGACGGATTTGTTGCAAGCCGCGTTGAGCGAGCTGCCCATTATCCTGCGTTTGCCGCAAGACCGAGCCCTTGAGTTGGTACGCAGCCTGGCGCCTTTCCTGGACGATGGGCGCATAACAGCCATCAGTCTGGGACCTGGGCGTGGGTCGTTGCCAATGTCAGATGGCAGCTTTCTACGCGGGCGCATCTACGGGCCATCTGTTTTACCCACTGCGCTTGCCGCAGTACGCACCCTCAGCGAAAGTAACTTGCCCGTGATCGGCGCGGGCGGCGTGTACCGCCAGCAAGATATTCAAGCCATGCTGGCAGCCGGCGCGGTTGCAGTCCAATTGGATACAATTTTATGGCGAGGGGGTATTGATTAATAAAACGAGGCCGCCGGTGTATGGCAGCCTCTCAGCTCAACGCTCTAACCAGATCGTCACCGGCCCATCGTTGGCGATGTCCACCAGCATATGCGCTCCAAAGACTCCCGTCTGGGTGGGCACACCCAGCTGGCGCAAGTACTCAGCAAATGTATCCACCAGTGGAAGAGCTGCATCCGGTAGTGCAGCATCCGTAAACGAAGGCCGGCGGCCTTTGCGCGTATCCGCGTATAGGGTAAACTGCGACACAACCATTGCCTGACCCTGGATATCCAACAAGGAGAGGTTCAGCTTCCCCTGTTGATCCTCAAAGATGCGCAGGTGAGCAATTTTTTCAGCCAGGTAGTTTGCCTGCTCTGGCCCATCCTGCGGACCAATGCCAAGCAGAATGACGACGCCGCGCTCGATCTGGGCGACGACCTGCTCATCCACTCTCACCCGCCCCTGGCGCACGCGCTGCAGCACAACTCGCATGGCTACTCCGAAAAATTATTCAGCCAGGCCGATAGCCTGCCGTACTTCCTGCATGGTCTGCCGCGCCAAAACCTGCGCCCGGTCGCGCCCAGCATGCAGCACGTCCCAAACTTGCTCTGGTTTCTGATCGAACTCAGCCCGGCGCTGGCGGAAAGGCTCCAGGTGCGCATTCAGATTGCGGGCAAAGAGCTGCTTGCATTGCACACAACCAATCCCTGCCCGCCGGCATTCCACATCGACCTCGGTTACTTGCTCGGGGGTGGAAAAGATTTTGTGCATCGAAAAGACATTGCAGATATCCGGGTTGCCAGGGTCGGTACGGCGCATGCGCTGCGGGTCAGTCACCATTTGCATGACACGCTGGGTGGTCTCTTCAGGAGTCAAAGCCAGCTCGATATGGTTGTCCAGGCTCTTACTCATCTTTGCCTGACCATCAATCCCCAACACCTTGGGAACCTCCGTGGCTTTCATGCTCGGCTCGACCAACACATTGGTTTCGTAGCGATAATTAAAAGAGCGCACAACCTCGCGCGTAAATTCTATGTGGGGTGCCTGGTCTACCCCTACCGGCACCGTATCCGCCTTATACAAGGCAATATCGGCAGACATCAGCACCGGATAGCCCACCAGGCCATAGTTGATATTATTCGGGTGCAGGCGTACTTTTTCCTTAAATGTTGGTAGGTCGGTCAGCTTCCCCAAAGGAGTCACCATCGAGAGGATCGTGTGCAGCTCGGTGACTTCTGGGACGTGGGATTGGACGAAGACGATCGCTTCCTCTGGGCGAATTCCGGCTGCCAGCCAATCCAGGGCCATTTCATAGGTGTTCTGGCGCAGATCGCGCGTGGAGTCCACCGTAGTCAGAGCATGCAAATCCACGATGCAGTACAAGCATTCATAATCGTCCTGTAAAGCAACATAATTTTTGATCGCGCCCAGATAATTACCCAGATGCTGGCGGCCTGTGGGGCGCGCCCCCGAAAATACCCGGCCCTTTTTCTTACCCGTTATCATATACCCTCCCGAAGTAACTCATCCACCAATTTGGTGATCTCGCCTGGATCAGCATGCCGGTGAGTTTGTAGTTTTGAATAGATAAGCTGACCATTTACCCTGACCTCAAAGCGCCCGCCATCGGATGGCTTGAGGGCGATTTGTTCAATCTCTGGCTCATAAGTCTTCAACAGCTCTGCCATCAAACTGATGGCGCGCTCGGTATACCTTCAGACCGTGCAATACTCGAGTTCAATTTTGATCAGCATGCCTGCACTCCTGTGAGCGGGATTGGGGATGGTTCCCGCCAATTGTACCTTATTCTGGATCAACCCTCACCTGTAGCAGAAGCCGCCGAATATGCTAAAATCAAATTAGATTCGTGATCCATGCAAACCAGTCAATCGACGCAAGAATCCGTTGGATCAAACCCGTGGAATAGAGAATAGTTGAGGAATCCCATGCATACACAATTGGGTGCAAGACCCTCCCCGATTGCTGGCAGGTGGTATCCTGATAATCCTCAGGATTTGGCGGAAAGTGTAGACGATTACATTCAGAAAGCCCATCTTCCGGAAATTAAGGGCGATATTATCGCCATTGTAGCGCCTCATGCCGGACATTTATATTCCGGGCCGGTGGCAGGCTATGCCTTTGCAGCTGTGCGCGGCCTGAAGCCCGAGCTGGTGGCAGTGGTTTCACCCATGCATTATCCTTACACTGATACGGTACTCACCTCAGCCCACCCCGCCTACGCCACGCCATTGGGTGAGATTCGCATTGATCAAATGGCTCTGGAAGATTTGGATAATCATTTAAAACACGATCACTACGAACCAATAAGCCGGGTAGGGCGCGACCCCGAGCACTCCCTCGAAATTGAGCTTCCCTTCTTGCAACGCGCCCTGAGCGCAAAATTTATACTTCTGCCTCTGATGGTGCGCGAGCTTAACCCCAAATATCTACAAGTCCTGGGCAAGAACCTGGCGCGCACCCTGCATAAGCGCTCGGCTTTACTGGTTGCCAGCACTGATCTCTCGCACTTTTATCCTCAGGCAACTGCCGAACAGCTGGACGGTGAAATGCTTCGCCGCCTGGAAGCATTTGATCCACTGGCGGTGCTGCATGCTGAAGATGAAGGGGTGGGTTTTGCCTGCGGGCGGGCTGCGGTGGCAGTTGTCTTGTGGGCAGCTCGAGAGCTGGGCGCCAATCACGTCCAAATCCTGCATTACGCCACATCGGGCAATGTGACTGGTGATTTTCATCAAGTCGTTGGCTACGGCGCCGCTGTGATCACTCGCCAGTAATCTGAAAGGCCAGACTACACTTACCATGCCAGAAGCTACCTTAAGTTCCGATCTGATCCGCCTGCTGGCGGTCTTCTTATTAGTCCTCGCCAATGGTTTTTTTGTCGCCGCCGAGTTTTCGCTGGTGAGCGTGCGCCGTACCCGGATTGCCGAGCTGGTAGCCCACGGCAGCGAGTCGGCTGAGGCTGTGCAAAAAGCCATCCAAAACCCCGATCGTGTGATCGCCGCCACCCAGCTGGGCATCACCCTCGCTAGCCTGGGTCTGGGCTGGATCGGCGAGCCGGCCCTGGCGCATTTGATTCACCCCGTCGTAGCGCTCTTCCCCAACGCCGTTCAAGCCGAAGTCTCCCACAGCATCGCGGCCGGGATAGCCTTTGCTTTGATCACATTTCTACATGTGGTTGTAGGCGAGCTGGCCCCCAAATCGATTGCCTTACAAGATCCCGAGAAAACCTCTTTGTTTATTGCCAAACCCACCTTGTTGGCCGAAACACTTTTCAAACCGGCCATCTGGGCGCTCAACGGCACCGGTAATTTCCTGCTTAAATTAGTGGGGGTGAATCCAGCCACAGGGCACGAACTGGTCCATTCAGTGGCCGAATTAAAAATGCTGGTAACTGCCAGCGCCGAATCCGGCGTCGTGGAACAAGACGAAAGCCAGATGCTGCATGCGATATTTGACTTTGGCGAAATGGTTGTCCGGCAGGTGATGATGCCGCGCACCGAAATCGAGGCTGTGGAAGCGGACACACCTTTACGAGACATCATCACCCTGATGACCCAATCCACTTACACCAAATTCCCGGTTTACGAGGACAACCTGGATCAGATCCTGGGAATTGTGCATGTAAAAGATTTGCTGCCCGCTTTACAGGGCGAAGATTGTGTGGGTTGTGTGGCACGCGACTTTGCACGAGAACCCATTTTTGTTCCCGACTCCTTGCCTGTAGATGCCCTGCTGCGCCAGTTCCGTGTCCAGCGCCAGCATATTGCCATCGTCATCGATGAATTTGGCGGAACCGCTGGTCTGGTCACCCTGGAGGACTTACTGGAGGAAATAGTCGGCGAGGTGAGTGATCCCTTCGACGAGTTCGTGCCAGAGATCCAACCTCTGGCAGATGGCTCATTTCGCATCGATGGACTGACTCTCATTGAGGTCGTCAACGAGCAATTGGGGCTGCACCTGGTTGATCCCGATTACGATACCATCGCGGGTTACATGCTGGGCAAGCTCAGCCGGCTGCCGCGCCCCAACGAAATAATTCAGGCAGATGAGGTGCAGCTGCAAGTGGAGAGCATGGATGGAATGCGCATCGCTCAATTATTACTCACCCGCCTCCCCAATCCACCCACATCAGAGCCGGCTGAGCCATCCACACCTGCCCTGTCCTGATCTAGGCTCTCCACTTTGAAAATGCCCACCTTCGTCGAAATCGCCGTCAACATTCCGCAAGTAAGCGGCGTTTTCCATTATCACCTACTTCCTGAACTGGAAGGTCGCACCCAGCCGGGTCAGTTGGTAATCGTCCCTTTTGGTAAGTCTCAAGCCCAGGGTGTCATCCTCGAACATATTGCTCAGCCAGAAGTATCCGAAACCAAAGCTGTAATCGAGCTGGTGGATCCTATCCCAGTGCTGACACCAGCGCAAATTAGCCTGGCCCGCCAGCTGACACGCACTTCATTCACCCCCCTGGCCGCCTGGGTTGCCCTGTTCCTGCCGGCAGGTCTTAGCCAACAGACGGACACCATCTACAACCTGGCTGCAGACTGGCAAAATCGATTCGGCGATCCGAAGAGCAAGCCATCTGCAACAGCTCGACGCCTGGTGCAGCTGCTCCAACAACGCGGCGAGCTACGTACGCGTCAGATCGACAAATCATTGCGCCAGGTTAATTGGCGTCCAGTAGCCAATCAGCTGCTCCGTCGCGGCGTCCTGACCAGCCGCTCCATCTTACCTGACGCCAGTGTCAAACCTAAAACGGTGCGCACAGTCCAATTGGGATTGGCGCCTGCTGAAGCTCAGGCTCAGCTACCCAACCTAGGCCGCGCCGGTACTCCCGCCCTGGAACGCCGCCAGGCCGTGCTTCGCTATCTACTGGAGGAGCCTGGTCCGGTCGATGTAGCCTGGGTGTACGCCTCCAGCCGGGCAAATCTCAGCGATCTGCGCTATCTCGCAGCCCGTGGATTGGTCATCCTGGGTGAAAGCGAGATCTGGCGCGATCCGCTCGCATCATTGGCCGCACTAACTACAATGCCGGTCTCTCCACTGGCGGCAGCCCCTCCGCCAGAATTAACCCAGGATCAAAAATCCGCCTGGGCTGTACTGGCCGGACAAATCGAGCTTGCTAATCGCAACCAGCCAGCGCCGCCAACGCTCTTGCACGGTGTAACCGGTTCAGGAAAGACCGAGCTCTACCTGCGCGCAGTTGCCGAGACACTCCGCCTGGGGCGGCAGGCAATTGTCCTGGTCCCCGAGATCGCTCTGACTCCGCAAGCTGTCCAACGCTTCGTTAGTCGTTTCCCAGGCCAGGTGGGGCTGGTCCACTCCCAGCTCAGTGAGGGGGAGCGCTTTGACACCTGGCGGCGAGCGCGCAGCGGCGCAATACAACTGGTTGTCGGCCCGCGCAGCGCGCTGAGTGTGCCTTTCCCCAACCTCGGGCTGATTATCCTGGACGAATGCCACGATGATTCCTACTACCAATCCGAGCCGCCCTTCTATGATACACGCACACTGGCCCCCATCTATGCCAGCCTGACTCACGCAGTCTGTATCTTCGGTTCAGCTACACCCAACATCACCAGTACTTACCTGGCCAGCCAGCACACCTGGACCTATCTAAAGCTGCCCAAACGCATCCTTGCCCATCGCCAGGCAGTCCAAACCTCAGATCACCCTGCAGACGATACGGATGCTCCGGTTGCCGCCACACTGCCACCCGTACAGATCATCGATATGCGCCAGGAGTTGAAATCTGGTAACGCCTCAATTTTCAGCCAGGCGCTGCAGTCCGCTTTGGAACAAGTTTTGTCAGCCAGACAGCAGGCAATTTTGTTTCTGAATCGCCTGGGTACGGCGACGTATGTGTTTTGCCGTGACTGCGGCGCAACGATCAAATGCCCAAACTGTGATATCCCCTTGATCTATCACGATCAATCCCCCATCCGCACCCCTGGTGGCCCAGCCTATCTGAACTGCCACCACTGCGGTTATCACCGCCAGCTGCCCAATAAATGCCCTGTTTGCGGCAGCTCTCGGGTTCGCCAATATGGCACAGGCACCGAAAAAGTCGAGGCAGAGGTGCAAAGGCTCTTGCCTGAGGCGCGTACCTTGCGCTGGGATGCCACCACTACCCGGCGCAAAGGCGCTCACGATTTGATCCTGAGCCAATTTACAGCCCGCCAGGCTGATATTTTAGTGGGCACACAGATGCTGGCGAAAGGCCTAGACCTGCCCTACGTGACCCTGGTTGGAGCTGTGCTGGCAGATGTAGGGTTAAACTTGCCTGACTACCGGGCAGGTGAGCGCACCTTCCAGGTGCTCACCCAGGTGGCTGGTCGGGCTGGGCGCAGTCCACTGGGCGGGCAGGCAATCCTGCAAACCTTCCAACCCGACCATTATGTGATCCAGGCCGCGGCAGAACACAACTATAAATCCTTTTACCAGCGCGAGCTGGAATATCGTCGAGAGTTAGGCTACCCGCCTTTTGTACGGTTGCTGCGCCTGGAATACCGCCATCCCGATGCTCATCGTGCAGAGGCTGAAGCACAGCGCATGGCCAGCCAGGTGCGCACCTGGCTGGCCAGTGGTGCGTACCAGGTCACGCAGCTGGTTGGTCCAGCTCCATGTTTCTTTGCCCGTTTGGACAGACAATACCGCTGGCAAATAATCCTTAAAGGCCCTGACCCATTACGCCTGTTACAGGAACATCTTACGGGTGGGCGCACCCTTCAGGACTGGCGCGTTGAGACAAATCCACCAAACTTGCTATAATAGGGGATGCTTTGGGGAAGATTGATCTGATTTAGGAGGCCGGCATGCAAGAACGGCGAGAATTATTGACCTGGCAGGATGTAGACCGATTGATCGACCATCTATTGCCACAATTCGAGGGTGAGTTCGACGCCATGGTGATGATCACACGCGGTGGGATTGTCCCAGGCGGGTTGCTGGCAGAAGCAATCGGTCTGATGCATATTCTGACGGCAGCAGTTGATTTCCCTGCACAGATGGAAATGGAAAAGGCCAAGCTCATGGCCTGGCCTCAATTCATTCAATTCCCCGAAGATAATACCTTGCGCGGGCGGCGGACTCTCGTCGTTGATGATGTGTGGGGATCAGGACGGACCATTACCTCAGTCAAGCATCGAGTATCCTCTGCCGGCGGCATCCCTTCTACCTGCGTATTGCACTTCAATCCGTACCGCAACCTGTTCAGCACCACCAAGCCGGACTACTACGCCGCTGTCACCGATGTCCACATCGTCTATCCATGGGAGATCAGCCGCGGGCCAGACATGGTTTTATTGGGCGAGGGGTAGACGGCTTATAACACCGCAATCGCCATGGCTAACGCCTGGCGGAAATCGGGGCTGGCGAATTCATTCCAGGCTTGCTGGAAGGTAATCATCAGTTCATGCCGCTGGGCGTGTTGGTAAGCCAGGTAAGCAATGATCCCACCCGGATTCTGGCGTTCAGAGATTGGCAATCCCTCCTGTTGCGCATCCCAATCATCCAGGAAACCCCTCAAGAGGCGTGTGGCAACATCAGCGTCATTTAAATCACCCAGGTGATCCTGGAGCTTCTTAATCACCTCGATTACAGACTTTGCTTCAGGGCCGAGAACTTCCCGGAAATATTCCACTGCGTAGCGTAACTTTTTAAATTCTATGCGCAGGGCATGTAGTTGCTCAATGCGCGCGCTATTCAGGAACGGCTCGAAGGCACGCACGGCTGCCATGCGGCTGTAGATCAACACCGGCACCACCTCTCTTAAACGGTGGGGGGATGGTTGCTCGGTAGGGATTGGCAATGCACCTGCCCCAGGCGTCTGCAAGAAGCGATTGAAGCGCCCCACAAACTCAGCATAAGCCGGGCTCTCGAAATAGGTAATCATATCCGCCCGTGCAGATTGGCGCTCCTGTTCCCAGGCAGCCAGCAGTGGATCGAGCCCCGCGCGCTGATCTTCAGGCAGGCTGTTCAGGTATAGGTGAGCCTTTTCCATAAATACATCCATATCGCGCGGGTGCCCCAGGGCGCGCCCGGTGGCGCGCAATCCTTTGAGCTGCGTTTTAAGGACTTTCGGCTCAAACGCCTCCCCAAACACCTCGAATGCGGCCCGCATGCGGCGCGTTGCTACGCGCATGTCATGCAGTTCTTCGATGTCCTCCCCCAGGCGCGTGCCCGCCTCATGCGCCAACATCTGGGCAAAGTGATACAACAGGACTTTCCGCCCGGCTTCAGCCAGCGAATCATCCGCAAGCAGGTTGGTGCGTTCCAGAGGCAAAGGTAACGTTAAATCGCCAGCATGTCTCTCCTGGGCTTTGGTCGCCTCCAGCACTTCTACGCGTGGCAGGCCAACTCGCGCCCACAGGCCTGCGCTCTGCTGAGCTGCCGCAGCGTCATGGGTGGCAAACGGTCCACGAACCACCACCTGCACCCCGGCCTGGCTTATTTCAACTGCCTGGAGCTGGGTTTGCTGGGAGTGGGACGCATCCAGGCCCCAGGCAATGCGTAATATTCCCAACAATATTAGCACTTCCTTTTGCTGGTCCATAGAAAAGTTCAAGCGCTGAATGGCGATATCCTTGACCTTACCCCGTTGCAAGAGCAGGAGCGCTATCAGTTTGTCTTGCTCGGCATGTGCAAGATCCGCGCACCCCAGATCTGTCAGCCAGGTACGGGCTGCCTGGAGATCCTTACGCGCAGCCTTGGGAGGTTCTGCCTTAGAATGGATCACCGCCTCAGCCAGCAAACGCCGGTCAACCTCCCCCAGCTTATGTAGACTCTGAGTTTGATCAAAAAGATCAAGCGCCAGGTCGCGCACATGGGTCTGGTTTTTTCCTGCTGTGCTCTTGGGTTGTTCGATCTCTGCAGCAGGCGCAGGCTCAGGTAAAGCAGCCTCGCTTTCCACGCTTTGCTCGCCAACCAGGAGCTCACCCGTTTGAGTACCAAAAATACTCATGCCGCGCCCACGAAACTGAGCGCGCCAGTAGCGTACACCGCTGGGTCTTAACCCCGTTTGTTCAGCGATCTGGCGGCTGGTCAGGCCCTGATCGGTCAGCAGCAAAACCTCCGCCCGGCGCTGATATCCCGCGGGCGGATTCATTCTCAGCAGCGCTTCCAGCCAGCTACGTTCTTCCGGTGTTAAAAACATTGGCAATAGCGTCCCTTTCAGCAATTCAGCCGTTCATTTTTGGGATGTCTGGTTGAACTGCAACAACCACTCCTGCACGTTGATCTCCGGCTCATTGGATTTCGGTCGCACCCGGCCAAAGGTGCCGTCTTTCTTCATCAACCGTGCTTTCACATTGTCCTTCAGGTAAGTATCCAGGACATCATCACGCAGATAACGAATCAGGCGCGGCTCGGTGACCGGAAAGAGAACTTCCACCCGCCGGTTGATATTACGCGGCATCAGGTCGGCGCTGCCCAGGTAAATCTGCTCTTGCCCACCATTCTCGAAGTAGAAAACCCGGCTGTGCTCTAAGAAACGCCCCACCACGCTGATAACCCGGATATTCTCGCTGATCCCCGGAATCCCTGGGCGCAGACAGCACATCCCGCGCACAATCAGGTCAACCTTGAGTCCTGCCTGCGAGGCTTCATATAGCGAGCGAATAATCAGCGCATCCACCAGGGAATTCATTTTGAATACCAAACGCGCTGGGCGGCCTTTTTTGTGGTGCTCAATCTCGCGCCGGATTAAAGCATCCATTCCCTGGCGCAAGTTCACCGGCGCCACCAACAGCTTGCGGTAGTTCACCTTGGAAGAATAGCCCGTCAGGTAGTTGAACAAATCGGTCGCATCAGCGCCAATATCATCATCACATGTGAACATCCCGATATCTTCATAAAGGTGTGCTGTGACCGAATTGTAGTTGCCGGTGGCCAGGTGCATATACCGGCGGATGCTTTCACCTTCCTTACGAATAACCAATGCAATCTTAGAATGAGTTTTTAAGCCTAGCAAACCATAAACCACGTGCACGCCCTCACGTTCCAGCGTGCGGGCCCAGTTTATATTACTCTCTTCGTCAAAACGCGCCTTCAGCTCAACCAGAACTGCTACCTGCTTACCATTTTCGCGGGCTTCCAGCAGCGCTTCAACCACCGGCGAGTCGCGTCCGACCCGGTAAAGGGTCTGTTTGATCGCCAGCACATCCGGGTCGCGCGCCGCAGCCGTCATAAAATCAATCACCGGGGTGAAGGAGTCATAAGGATGGTGGATAAGGATATCCCCGCGGCGGATGGCGCTAAAGATATTGCTGTCCTGGGCGAATTCCCGTAAGCGAACCGGCACAGCTGGTTTAAAGGGCGTTTCTTTCAGGTCGCGCCGGTCGATGGCGTGCAAACCAAACAAAGCGCTTAACCCAAGTGGGTTATCAAAAACGAAGATATCATTGCTGTCCATTTCCAGGTTTTCGACCAGTAAATTACGGATGCGCGCCGGCATGGCGCTGGTAATACTGAGATTTACCACCGAACCAAAGCGCCGGCGGCGGACGCTCTGCTCAGTCGTCTCCAGCAAGTCGGAGGCTTCCAACTCCTGGATCAACATATCCGCATCGCGCGTCACCCGGAATGGGTAAGTCTCGCGAATGGTCATGCCTGGAAAGAGTTTATCCAGGTTGGCGGCCATGACTTGCTCGAGCCAGACAAAGTAATGGTGAAAAGGTACCGTGCCATCCTTACGCACGCTGCCTGAAGATCGTTTGATCGGTAATAGACGCGGCAATGTGCCTGGTACTTTAATGCGTGCAAAATGCTCAGCGCCTTTTTTATCGGTCAGCAGCACCGCCAGGTTCAGACTGAGATTTGAAATATGTGGGAATGGGTGTCCAGGATCCACTGCCAGCGGTGTAAGCACCGGGAATACCACATCCTGAAAATAATGATCAACGATCGTTTTTTGAGCTTTCGTCAGGCCGCTATAGTCTTTGACATGGATCCCACTGCTATCCAATTCTGGCAGTAAATCTTCCGTCAGGCACTGCAGACCTGTAGAGAGCAGACGCGTGGTTACTTTACGAATTTCGGCCAGCTGCTCGGCGGGAGTGAGACCATCCGGGGCAACGTCCACCACACCCGATTCGACCTGCTTGCGCAAACCCGACACCCGCACCATGAAAAATTCGTCAAGATTTGAGCCCACAATAGCCAGGAATTTTACCCGCTCCAAAAGTGGATTCTTTTTGTCCTGAGCTTCTTCCAAAACACGGCGTTGGAAATCTAATAAGCTTAATTCCCGGTTGATGTACAGCCGGGAATCTCCTAAATCAGTGGGCACTGGAGATTGAACAACCTGCGCTTCAACCACTTCTGCCATAAATTCCTCCCACCTACCCCACAGAGTTCTAACTAACAGGACTTACGCACCTGGTTGGATGATAACCAATGCGAATCCGGGATCAGGTTTTTTGTGGTTCCCTGCTTTCAGTTATCCCGTATTGGAGTTAACCAGATGACTATACTCTAAATTCTACCCCAGAAACCCAGGATTGTTCACCTCAGGCTTAGGGATCAGAGGCTCGTTCTGGCGACTTCTGGCAAACCGGCTCGGGTATAATTAAGCTATGAAACTGATGCCAACGACTCAAGCTCGGAAACTGGAAGTCTTAAGCACCGTCACCTATTTCAAGGATATCCATCAGGAGGCACTGAATATCCTGGCAGCAGGCATGAATTTGAGGGTGTATCAAGCAGGCGAGACGATCCTTTGGCATGCTGAGCCCTGTGATGGGTTGTGTATTTTACATAAGGGCAGCGTCAAATTGTACCGCCTGTCAGCCCGCGGCCGAGAGCTGGTTGTCAAAGTATTAGGTCCAGGCGCGACCTTCAACGAAGTGCCCGTATTTGACCACGGGCCAAATGTGGTTAATGCAGCCGCTCTGGAAGAAAGTCAGATATGGGTCATTGATTCAAGTGCAATCCAACAAGTGCTGTATGACGACCCCGCCATGGCGGAAGCGGCCATCTTGAATCTGGCGCACAATCTGCGCCAGATGATCGAGTTGGTGGAAGAACTATCTTTTTATCAAGTGACTAACCGTTTGGCGCGCCTGCTCAGCCAATTGCCAGTGGAAGCCTTAGAAGGTCAAAGTTCCGGGCGCTTGACCCAGGATCAAATGGCGGCACGCCTGGGCACCGTGCGCGAGGTGGTTGCACGCTCCTTGCGCGAGCTGGAACGCAGCGGGGCGATCCATGTACAGCGCCGCCAGATCCGGGTTTTAAACAAAGACTTACTCCTGGATTGGGCGCAAGGACCCTACAATTAGGCTCGTCAGGTTTCATAAGCAAGAATAACAACGGGGGCTGCCGCCGATTGGCTGACAGCCCCCGCATTTATTCCGTTGTTGACCAGCAGGTTGTTTACTGGCTGATCTGGATAATGTCTGGCGTACCAGCAGCCAGGATGGCTTTGATCTGTGCCTGGCGCGCCAGGTTCGTGGCATCAGCAAGAATGCGCAAGGCTTCTTCGGGATTGTGGAAACCCATGCTGCTTTCGGCAGCCAGGAAGTCCCAACGTAACTGCGCCTCACGGTGCAGGTTACGGCCTTCTGTCAACAGCGCCTCATCAACATCCGCGATCGCGGTGGCGGCTTCCAAAGCCTGGATAGCTTCAACCAGCGCATCCTCAGTGGCTTCCATTGTCGCCCATACCTGGTTTTGGATCATGGAGACCCGGTCGGTTACATATTTCACATCGGTATGGCAGGCTCCACAGGCTGTTTCTGCATTGAGCAGCGGGCTGTGGACATTATGGGTTGAGAATTTAGCCGCTCCGTCGCGCGTATAAGGCATATGGCAATCGGCGCAGGCTACCCCAGCTTTGTAGTGCGTGCTATCTGCAGTGAATAACTCATAATCGGGATGCTGCATTTTGATCATTGGCGTGCCAGACTGGGGGTGCGTCCAATCGGTGAACTCGATCTCCTGGTAGAACTCAGAAATTTGCTCGATCCTGGTGCCCTTTGCCCAGGGAAATACCAGATACTTGCCTTCTCCCTTGAAGTAGTACTCAACATGACAGTTCGCGCATACAACCGTACGCATTTCCTGGCGTGTGAAGGTGCGCCAATCTTTGCCCTGCGCCTCCAGGGCTTCTTCCAGAGCCGGGTTCGTAACAATCAACCGCATGCTGTTAGCTTCGTGGCAATTCGCACAGCCAATCGGCTCTTCCAGCCGGGGGGTCATCTCGCTAAACATCATCTTGTCGTAAGCTTCCATGCCCATTTCATCCCACACTCCCGGGTTGTTGGCGCTTTTACAGGAATAGCAGGTGGCATGGGTGGTCTCATCAACGCGCGCAATTGCGCGCACATCTGTCAGGCTATTCAAATGCCCACGGTCTTCGTTATATTCTTTACTAAAACTATATCCAGCAAACAGCGTTAGCAGGCGCGGGTCACGTTCCAGCTTGGAAAATGGATTGGAGCCTGCATAGGCAGTCTGGGTATTGTTCCCTTCCGTCAGCAAAAGCGTGCTGTACTGGTTCGGGAAGTTCAATCCCCATTTGGACGAGTCTGCCTCCATCTGGGCAATTTCCATCAGAGGGGTAACCCCGCGCACCGGTGCAGGTTGGTTTTTCATAAACAAGAGCACTGCGATCAGCCCTACTGCTAAGACGACAATGATTCCAGATAGGATGAGTACTGTACTAGAACGTTTCATCAGTCTCCCTCCGAGTGTTGGTAAGGTAAGATTGAAATACCGCGATCGCCATGCGCCACACTGCGATGGCATTCAAAGCAATACCGTTCGTTGTCCATCTCAGCGCCAGTGGCAGACACTAAAATATCATCCACGGTCGCTTCATGACAGCGAATACAATTTTCCTGGACGACCTGCCGTGAAGCTTCTTTGGCGCGGATCGCGTCGGGGATCTCACCAAAGGTAAAGGCTGTCACATGGTGGTAACCAGACATCGCCTTGACCCAATATTTCGGGATCAGGTCATGCGGGGTATGGCAGTCATTGCAATTCGCCCATTCCTTATGCCCGCCGTGGAACCAGCCTTCGTAGACTGCATCCATGACATGACAGTTGTTGCACGTGGTCGGGTTATTGCCCAGGTACGCCGTGAAGTCCGTCACGTACATACCCACCCCTACCACGGCCAGGATCGATAGAATCCCAATTGCCAGAGCCCATTTCATCGGTTCACCTTCCCTGGATCACTTGCGAATAAACTGGCAACGGAACAAACAAGCGCTGGGTTCTCATATTCCACTCATCTTAACATTGACATGCACTTCCGTATGTGACTTAAGTTACAACGAAACTCCTTCAGGCAGCTACTCTATAGCATGGTTTTCTTCGTTAGTCCAAAACAAAATGCGCACCCTTTGTGCAAGGATGCGCACTCGTAACTGAAAGAAGGCTGCCGGTTTTAATAGATCGGCTGGCTCGGGTCGACCTGCCGCGCCCAGGCATTGATCCCGCCTTTCAAGTTCTTAATCTTCCGAAAGCCGGCGCTGACCATCAATTCTAAAGCCCGGGCTGAGCGTGTGCCTGCTTTACAAAAAACGACAATCTCCTCCGCTGTGTCCAGCTCCGAGAGACGCGCAGCTAATTGACCCAACGGGATCAAGGTGGCATTTTCAAGCTGCGAAATCTGTAATTCGTGCGGCTCGCGCACATCCAGCAAGCGAATAAAATTACCCTGTTTCAATCGCTCTGCCAGAGCTGCTGCTTCAATATCATACCCCCCACCTACACTGCCTTCTTCATGATCATGACCCGGAACGCCACAAAAGGCTTCGTAATCAATCAACTCGGTGACTTCCGGCTCTGGTCCGCAGACTCTACAGCGCGGGTGTTTACGCAGGTTTACAAAATCAAAAGACATATCCAGCGCGTTGAATAACAGCAGCTTACCAATCAAGGGTTCGCCAATCCCCAGGATCAGCTTAAGCGCCTCGGTCGCCTGAAGTGTTCCTATCGTCCCCGGAAGCACCCCCAACACGCCGCCCTCTGCACACGAAGGCACCAACCCGGGCGGCGGTGGCTCAGGGAAGAGACACCGGTAGCATGGTCCGCGCCGGGCATCAAACACGCTCACTTGCCCATCGAAGCGAAAGATCGAGCCATACACATTGGCCTTTCCCAGCAGGACGCACACATCGTTCACCAGATAACGGGTAGGAAAGTTGTCGGTGCCATCAATCAGGATGTCGTAATCCTGTGCAATACGCATGGCGTTGGCTGAGGTAAATGGCTCGTTGTACACCTCTACCTGGATATCCGGATTCAGGTCCAGCATGCGCTGGCGCGCCGACTCGACTTTCAGGACGCCCAGGCCACTGGTGCCATGGATCACCTGGCGCTGCAAGTTGGAAGTATCCACCACGTCGTAGTCCACCAGTCCGATCCGCCCTACACCTGCTGCCGCCAGGTAGAGCGCCACCGGTGAGCCCAGCCCGCCGGTGCCGATCACCAGCACCGAGGCTGCCTTGAGCTTTTGCTGGCCCGCCAGACCAACTTCAGGAATCAGCAAGTGACGCGAATAGCGCAGGATTTCCGCATGGGATAGTGAAGGTAACATCATTTCATCCACATCTTCTACCCGCCAGCAATGCTGGGGATTAAGAGTAGTCTATCGCCCTCGCCTATAGGCGTCTGAATGCCTTGCAAGTGACGGATATCCTCGTCGTTAATATACAGGTTGACGAAGGCGCGCAAATCACCGTCTTCTGAAAACAAGTGTTGGCGGAGAGCCGGGTAGCTGTGTACGAGTTCGTCAAGCGCCTCAGCCACCGTTAAGCCCTGTACATTAATCTCACTTTGCCCGGCAGCATACGGGCGCAAAGGGGTTGGAATTCGTAAAGTTGGCATAGTTAATTGTAACGCTCCATTTCAATCAGAGAACCATCTTTTCATAAATCAATTCAACAACCGGCGCGCTCAACAACCACCTCGCAAGTGGAGGCCGGTTGGATTTCAACCGTTCCAGCCCGCAGGAAGGGCTGCATGAAGTTTTCAATCTTGGCGCGCTCATCGCTCTCGATAATCAGCACGAAAGTATGCTGGCCATCGAGCACGGCATCCCCAATAATATTTACCCCATATTGGCGAGCATTCATCGGGTTGATGTGCGTCAGCAGCATGGCTCCGGCGGAGGGGTCTTTCGCCGGGCAGGTTTCATCATTGTGTTTGTGTTGGACAAAATACAGAGACATGGTTTCCTCCAGTAGTTATGATAAGGGTTGATAAGGCCTGGCTTCTGTGATCGCCAGCGCTTCTTCAACAAACTGGCTGCGATCATCCAGCAAGCGCCAGGAGCGACTGCTTTGCGCCACACCTTGCTGGACGGAAGTTATCAGATACGAATACCAGGGTAATGCCCAGTCGCGGTCAAACCCCGAGGGGCGATCAGGGTGATCGGGATGAGAATGAAATACTCCCACAATATCAAGACCCTGGCGCATGGCTTCCTGCTCTCCCCACAGCATATCCTGGGCTGTGATCAAGTAGCGGTTATGGCGCGCTGTATTTTCACGGGCATTGGTCAGCGGCAGGAGCGCGGTCACCTGGCGACGGCCATCCAATTCCATACCCAATAACAGACCGGCGCCTTCTTCGGGGTAAGCAGCTTCGCCATGCCGCCAGATCTGTTTTAACAACTCGGTCGAGATTTCTAATTGCATCTTCACCACCATTCTCGCCTGAACTTAATAACACCAGTTTTCGCCACAATCAATCGGACCAAAGTTTTGCATCACTCAGATACTTATAGCCCGCATCCGGGAAAACGGTAATGACCAGACCTCGTTCCAGTTCTTCAGCCACTTGCAACGCAACGACCGCGGCTGCCCCTGAAGAGATACCCACAAACAGGCCTTCTTCGCGCGCCAGCCGCCGCACCATGGCGTAGGCGCTTTCGGTGGATACTTCTACCACCCGGTCGGGTATGTCTGGGTCGTAGATTCCGGGCCGGATGGCGCTTGGCAAATGCTTCAGCCCCTCCAGGCCGTGGAAAGGCGCATCGGGTTGGCCAGCGATGATCTGGACAGCAGGGTTATACGCCCGCAAATAACGCCCCACACCGGTCAGCGTCCCAGAAGTGCCTAAGCCAGCCACAAAATGAGTCAGCTTACCAGCGGTTTGCTGGACGATTTCTGGGGCAGTCGTGCAGTAATGCGCCTGCCAGTTGGCCGGGTTATCATATTGGTTGGCGTAATAATAAGTATCGGGGTGATCGGCAACCATCTGGCGAGCAACCAGGATCGCCCCATCCGCACCTTCTAATGCGTCGGTTAGCACTAATTCAGCGCCCAGTGCCCGCAGTATAGCTATACGTTCGGGGCTGGCGTTGGCTGGCACAGCCAGCGTCACCGGGATCCCCATGGCTGCCCCAAAAGTAGCATAGGCAATCCCCATATTCCCGGAGGTTGAATCCAGCAAGCGCTTCCCACCGGCAAGCTGCCCGCTGCGCTGCGCAGTGCGCAGGATATTCAAGGCTGGGCGATCTTTCACTGAGCCTCCAGGGTTAAACCACTCAGCCTTGACCATCACCTGGACCTGCCCTGGGAGATGGGCAGTGATCCGTCTTAAAGGCAGCAATGGGGTATTTCCTACAACTGCTTCCAGCCCGGAAGCAAGCTCTTTAGTAGCCGGGACATCCGTGATGCTAACGAAATCCATTGCTAAACTCCACTTGCCCAACAAAAAAGCCAACAGACAACAAAAAAGGGTAGGCGACCGCGCTCATGCGCATCAACGCAATGCAGTTTGTACCGCATGCGGGGTCGCAACCACCCTCGTCGTTCTGTTGGCTGGAAGGAGCCTGGGTAAGCTACTTCAAGAAGTGTCTTTCAGACGAGGCAGTGGTTACCAACCCCGCTTCAGACACATGCAGATATCCATCAATTTCATCTCCAAATAAGATAATTTCTATGAACTTATTCCTAATAATTATAAAGCATTGACCCAAATTGTCAAGGGAAATCCGCAAACCTGGATCGCATCCCGCCTAAAAAAGGACTGCCTGTGTATGGTCACGAGGCAGTCCTTAAAAACATTCAGTTTAGGCCAGATAGTGGCTATTCATCCGCCTCAGCCGGTGGTTTTTCCCCATCGCCAATTCCCAGAGGCACCCATTTACGGGAGTCCTTGAGGCGGTGTTGCATACCATGCCGGTCGTGCAGCTCATCAAAGCCTTCTGGCTTGATGAACAACTGCTCGCCATCCAGCAGCCCACTGATCCCAGTCTGACCGGGCTCGGCGCGTTTCTCCCCTAAATAACGCGCTGCGTCGCGTGGGTGGTAATCGGTCGGCTCTTCATAAGTGGTGATGTAGCCTTCGTAATTACGTAGAATAATCTTATGATCCGACATACTCAGCATGTAATTGGGGGACACCGGGATCTTCCCACCCCCACCTGGGGCGTCAATGATGTACTGGTGCACAGCATAGCCAGAGGTATGCCCGCGCAAGCCTTCCATGATCTCGATCCCTTTCGCTACCGGTGTGCGGAAGTGCCCGGCGCCTT
>CAYXDC010000035.1:0-31613 GCA_964463505.1 uncultured Anaerolineaceae bacterium | reverse complement strand
TGTGCTGCGGAATCTCGCTGAAGTCGCTCAGGCTGGGCGCATTGCCAATCACGGTTACCGGCGCGCTGGTTTTGCGCCGGTATTCATCTGCCAGGACCGAGCTGGCGCTGATGATATGATCAGCATTTTTAAGCAGGGCTTGTTCCCAATAGACCAGCACGCGCGCCAGAGCAGCGGGCAGGTACAGCGTCATCAGCGCCGGGTAATGTTCGTGTGCATCGAAAATCAGTTTGCAGTGCAACTGCCGTTTGAGCTCAACCCCTGCGTACAGGGTATCCAGGTCATGGCAGTGTACGATCTCAGGCTGCTGGTGGGTGATCTGCGACTGCGCCCAGCGCCAGAAGCGCGGCAGGCGGAAGAGCTGCCGCCACCCGGCCCCATAGCTGGAGCGCACAGCCTGATAACGGTGGATGCGGATGCCCTCCAGTGTCTCATTCTCTGGCAGCTCGCCCAGGCGATCCCAACAGAACAGGTCCACCGCATGCCCGGCCTGCACCAGGGTGCGCGCTTCACGCTCCACGCGCGGGTCAGGTCGATAGGCATTGCTCAGCAGCATGGCGATGCGACTCATAGGTAGATTCTAAACGGTTTTATGGGTCAGGAGTCTGTAAATGACCCGGCCGAATGGTCGCCAGCTCGCGCAACAGGACTTTTATCAGTCGGCGCTCCAGGCTGTACAGGATCAGAGCAAATAAGCCTCCAAAGATCAGCGACTTGACTAATAAGGCAACCCAGTCCAGGCTGCCGAAACCCAAGATCACAGGCAGCTGACTGCCAGCCACCAGCGCCAGGATCAAAGCCAACAGCGGCGCCAGGAATAATTCCTGGACGGAAAACGCGATCAGAGCGCGGGCCTGCCAGAAAAACAGACCGATGCCAACCAGCAGCATCAGATCGACTGCCAGAGCCACCCCGGCGATACCTAGCCTGGCAGCCAGGGTGAGCAGCCCCACAGCCAGCACTCCTACCTGTACCAGGCGGATGCGGATCACCTTTTCGGGCTGCCCGCAGGCAATGAAAAGATAAGCCAGGGTTACCTTGAGCGGATCAAGCAGCGTGTACACCAGCATCAGGCGAAAGGCGCTCAACATCGGCAGCCACTTCTCACCCAGCAACAGCAGGATCAGCTCTGGGGCGACCAGGGACAGCCAGCCTGCCAGGAAGAAACCACCCCGGATCAGCAGCAGGCTCGATCTGCGGAAAGCCTGCCCCAAAAGCTGGCGCGCATGGCTGATCTCGGCATAGGCTCCGCGCGTGACCTCGTCGATCGGATTGGCCAGCAAGCGACGGGGATAAGTGGCGAAGGTGTAGGCGCGGGAATAAAAGCCCAGCTGAGTATTGCCCAAAAATGCACCTGTCCATAGATCGTCCAGCTTATCCAGCGTGGATTGCAGGATGTTCGAGAATAAAACCCGGCTGCCAAATGACATGTAATACTGGACGGTCTGTGGATTCAGATTAAGCCGCAGTCTCCACACCGGCTGCCAGATGAAGAAGATGCCCCAAGCCAGCAGCAGAGTCGCATAATCCGTGATCAATAACGCCCATAGATCCGCCCCGTGCAGCGCCAGCAGGATCGCCAGCAGGCTGGTGAAGATCGCATTCAAGACCTGAAATACAGCCAGCCGGCGGTGATCCACTCGGCGGGTCAGTACCAGGCGGGCGGTATGAGTGAGCTCATAACCACCAATGGCGATGGTCAGGTTGATCAATGCCATGCGCAGGCTACCAGTGCTGAATGTATAGGCCAGCAGGATCAGCACGCCCCCCCAGATGAGCAGGAATAGCAGCTTGAGCGTAAAATGCACTGCTGCGGCCAGCTCTTCCGCCTCGCTCTCCGGGCTGCGGTGTAAAAACGCATCTCCCAATCCGAAAGACGGCAGGATGATGCTGAGATAAACGATGGCGCCAGCCAGACTGTAGATCCCGAAGACTTCCACGGGCAGCAGGCGCGCCAGTAGCACCGTGCGGACGAAGAGAATCAACGCCGTGAGCTGACTGCCAAGGATGCTCCAAAAAAGGGAGCTGACGCTGCGCTGAGTAAGATTCATTGCAGGGGACTTTTCAAAATCATAATCGATGCATGGGTGTTCGGCAAGCGTTCTCTCTTGCCGCAAGCCTGGATTTGTGTTATTGTACGTCCAGTAACCTCCTTGTATGGTTTTATCGAGTTATCCTATGCCGAACAAACTGAGCCGCTACGCGGATGGGGTCATGGAAGCCGCCTGGTTGGCGGTTGTAGTGCTTGTCCCGGTCTTCTTTAACTTATATTCCAGCCGTATCTTTGAACCTGATAAAATCGCCATCCTGCGCACATTGGCCTTGCTGGTGGCTGCCGCCTGGTTGGTGAAGGTTCTGGCAGGGGGTTTTTTGTTTAAGGGACCCATGCCCCACCGGGAGCTGGCTGCGTGGAATGAGATCCTGAAGGTTCCCCTGGTTCTCCCAGCCGTTGGTCTGGCGCTCGTCACCCTGATCGCTACTGCCTTTTCCATTACCCCCTCCGTGAGTATTTGGGGCTCTTACCCGCGCATGCAGGGCGCCTACACAACGCTCTCCTACTTGGTCCTGTTTGCTGCCTTGCTGGGCAACCTGCGCCGGAGTGAGCAAGTTGAACGCCTGATTACGGCCATCATCGTCAGCAGCCTGCCGGTCGCTTTATACGGCATCCTGCAGCGCTACCAGCTCGATCCAATCCCCTGGGGAGGGGATGTCGCCATCCGCGTGGCCGCCAATCTGGGCAACTCCATCTTTGTGGCAGCTTACCTGATCATGGTGTTCCCATTGACCGCCGGACGGATGATCCTGGCTTTCCGGTCGATCCTTAACAACGCGATCCCGCAAGCCCCGGCAATGATCCGGGCGACATTGTATGTGTTTGTCGCCATGTTGCAGGTGATCACACTGTACCTGAGTGGCAGCCGTGGACCGGCGCTGGGCTGGATGGCGGGGAGTTTCTTGATGGTGCTGGTGCTGGGAATTTATACGCGCCGGCGCTGGCTGACAGGCAGCCTGGTCGCTTTCACTGTGCTGGCAATCGTTTTTCTGGCGCTTTTTAATACCCAGGGCGGCTTTTTTGAGAGCTTGCGCAACCAGCCTGCCATTGGCCGGTTTGGCAAACTGCTCGATCCTGAAAGTAACACCGCCCTGGTGCGCAAATATATCTGGGAGGGTGCCGGCAGGCTGGTCTCTCCGCATGCTCCCCTGAACTATCCGGATGGCAGCCCGGACGCCTGGAATTTCTTGCGGCCACTCTTGGGCTATGGTCCGGAAGCGATGTATGTGGCGTACAATCCCTTCTATCCCCCCGAATTGGCGCATGTGGAACGCCGCAACGCCACGCCGGATCGCTCTCATAATGAGACCTGGGATACCCTGGTCATCAGCGGGTTGCTGGGTCTGATCGTGTACCTGGCGCTATTCCTGGGCGTATTTTATTCAGGCCTGAATTGGTTAGGGCTGGTACCCAACCAACGCTGGAAGAATGCTTTTTGGGCGCTCACCCTGCTTTGTGGCGGGGTGGGTGCGCTGGTTTTATCCCTGCTGGAAGGGATTGCTTATGGCGGGGTAGGCCTGCCGCTAGGCTTACTCATGGGCATCGTGATCTATATCATGCTGCTATCCCTGGCGGGTCCGGTGCAGGCGCCACATACCCAGGCTGAATTTGCACGGGCGATCATCCTGCTGGCTTTGCTCTCTGCCTTGCTGGCGCATTTTGTAGAAATCAATTTTGGGATCGCTATCGCAGTCACACGCACCTATTTCTGGGTGTATGCTGCCTTGCTGGTTCTGGTTGGGCAGGTGCTTAATCGTTCTGAGGCAAGATCACTTTCCGAGCAGCCTGCGAATAGTGGGTCGCAAGCCTCTGCAACAGAACCGGGATCAGCCCGTAAGAAGAAAAAGGGATTCACTAACGAAAAGAAAGCTGGCCCTGCTGCAGTCCACACCTGGCTGCCAGCCTCCATCTGGGGTGGGTTTGTCCTGGCGCTAATCCTTGGAGCGCAGGGCTATGCCTATCTGGATAATGCAGGTGGTGAAAATGTGCAGTTGAGCGACCTGTGGGCTTCGCTAACGCGCCTGCGCGATGCTGGCCCGGGAGCTTCCTGGGCTGTGGTGGGCATGCTGTTGGTCACACTGCTGGTATCTGCTTTGCTCATGGGTAGTGAAAATGCGCCGCCAGGTGATCCAAAGCAGTGGGCTAAGGTTGCACTGGGGAGCCTGGGTCTGGCGATTCTGCCGGCGCTGTTCTATTGGACCTGGCATGCCAGTAGCTTGATTGCGATCTCCAGCGTAAAGGCCAACACCATTGAGGATGTCCTGCAGCAGGTGGAACGGTTTAGCATACTGCCGGCGAATTTCTTTGCCTACATGATCGGTTTGATCCTGCTGGCGCCGCTGGCTAATCTGCTCACTCCGGGTATACCCCAAGTGAGCTCTGTCTTACCGGTCCTGGCTGGCAGTGCCAGCCTGGCTGTGGCAGTCTTGCTGGGCGTGATTACCAATTTGCGAGGCATTCAAGCCGATGTGGCCTTCAAACTGGCTGAGCAGTTTGCCCAGTCTCGAACCTGGCCGGTTGCGATTCAAATCTACCAGCGTGCTATTGAGCTGGCTCCCAGAGAAGATTATTATTACCTGTTCTCAGGCCGCGCTTATCTGGAGTATGCCAATACACTGGAAGACCCGATCCAGCGCGACCGGTCCATGGAGCTTGCCCGGGACGATTTATTAGCCGCCCAGCAGTTAAATCCCTTGAACACGGACCATACGGCCAATCTGGCGCGTTTATACAATCTGTGGGCTTCTTTTACCGATGACAGTGAAATCCAGAGCGAGCGGGCGCATCTGGCGGACCATTATTTTGCGCTCGCTGTGCAGCTCAGTCCCAATCACGCCCGTCTGTGGGGGGAGTGGAGCCTGTTGCACCGGGATCATTTAAGCGACATTACCCGCAGCCAGGAACTGCTGGACCAGGCATTGCTCATCGATGCGCAATATGACTGGACCTATGCGTTATATGGGGATTTATACCTGCGCCAGGCGGCTGCAGCGCCAGCCGACCAGGCAACCTCTGCGCTCGAGCAGGCCGTCCGGTATTATGAAACCGCGCTGGCAAATGTAGATGCGCGCGCAACTCAGAGTGTGATTTCTTATCAACTGGCCTTGGCCCACGTCTACCAGCAGCTCAAGCGTTATGATGAAGCTATCGATCTGCTCTATAAAAGCGCTGCGCTGGATGTCACATTGGAACAGTGGCGGCTTGAAGAGCAGGTTGCCCGCCTGTACCTGTTGAAGGGCGACCTGGCGAACGCACGCTACCATGGCGAGCAAGCCCTGGCATTGGCTCCCCAGGACCAGCAAACCGCACTGCAAGCCTGGCTCGATGCATTGGGGAGCGCGCCATAATGCCCTGGGTGGCTGCCCTGACTGCCTTTGGTTCCAGCCTGGCGCTCATCCCGCTGGTGCGCTGGGTCAGTATTCGCACCGGCAAAGTAGCCCAGCCGCGCCCAGACCGCTGGCACCAGCGCCCCACGGCATTGCTGGGTGGGGTGGGTATTTTCCTGGCCTGCTTGATTGGCATCCTGACCGTTGAGCTTACGGCGCAAACCGGTCTCGAAATCCAGTGGAATCTATTGCTGGGAGCCGGGCTGGTCTTCGTCCTGGGTATCTACGATGATCTCTTTCGCCTATCCCCGGCAACCAAGCTGATCGGGCAAATTCTGGCTGCTACCCTGGCGATTTCGTCGGGTGTGGTCACCAACTTTTTCACCCCACGCCTGGCTAATCCAATTCTGGCGCAATTACCGAATATCCTGCTCACCTATATCTGGCTGGTGGGCATTACCAATGCCATCAATCTGCTGGACAATGTGGATGGGCTGGCAGGGGGCATTGCCCTGATCACTGCCGGCTTGCTTAGCTATTTATTCTGGTCCTCGGGCAGCACAAGCTGGCTGGTGGTCACCCTGGCGCTGCTTGGGGCGCTGCTGGGATTTTTGATCTTCAATTTTCCTCCGGCGTCTATTTTCATGGGGGATAGTGGCAGTATGTTTTTGGGATTTATCCTGGCATTGCTGGCAATCGTGCGCCAGCCGCAGGCTTCTAATGTTTTTGCTGTTTTGGGTGTTCCGACCCTGCTCTTTCTCCTGCCCATCCTGGATACGATCCTGGTTACCGTCACAAGAATCATGCGCGGCCAGTCGCCAGTTCAGGGGGGGCGCGATCACACGTCACATCGCCTGATCGCATTTGGCCTTACCGAACGGCGCGCCCTTGTGGTGATGTACTCGGCTGCTTTGGGAGCGGGCCTGGCAGGGTTGGCGATCGAGGCTTTGGATTATCGCCTGAGCCTGGTGATCGTGCCGTTGTTAGTTTTGTCATTAGCCATTCTGGCCGCTTACCTTGGTGGTCTAAAAGTCGTCAGCGGGCCGCTATTAAACATTCCCAACCGCGCATTGACGCGCATCATGCTCGAATTGACCTTCAAACGGCACTTGATCGAAGTTATCCTGGATTTTTTTCTGATTGGGATTATTTATTACATGTCCGTCCTGGCGGTATTCCGCTTGAGCGACGGTGATCAATTGTTGTCGTTTTACCTGGATAGCGTGCCATTTGCTCTGGCCGGAAGTTATGTTTCGTTTTTTGTTTTTGGAGTCTATCGGGGTGTGTGGCGTTATGTTGGCCTGGATGATCTGCTCCGTTATGGGCGGGCTGGGGTAGGCGCGGGGTTGATCACAGCCGGTTTAGCTTGGCTGGCGAGCTTTCCCCAGGTATTTCCCTGGATGGTATTCTTCGTATTTGGGATCTTGCTCTTCCTGGGTTTATCTACCTCGCGTTCATCTTTCAAGTTACTGGCTCTCTTATCCGTTCAGCAGCCACGCCAGGAGGGCGAGCGCGTTTTGATCTGTGGCGCCGGGGATGCTGGCGAGATGGCGGTGAGGTGGATCCAGATGAACCCCAGTTATACTTATCGTCCGGTGGGGTTTATTGATTCTGATACGTACATGCTCGGAAGGCAAATCCATGGCATCGAAGTGCTGGGATTGCCGGATCAGCTGGAACAAATTTTGGCAAGCCGCTCCATCGTCGGGATCATTGTCACAGAAAACTTCCTGCGCGAACGCCCGGAAATGAAGCAAATCTATGACACAGCCCGGGCTCAGGGCTGTTGGGTGCGTGTATTACGCCTCGAATTCGAACCGTTGTTTCTATAGCCTCTGGAGAAAGCCTATGATCGAACAAAAACCACCCGACCATCCAAATCAGCCCCCCTTGGTGCAGGTTGCAGGCACACACCTGGAAATCGGCCAACAAATAGGGGAAGCCTGTAAAGAGCAAGTCTTACGCAGCATCGAAAATGCCAAGAATCTGGTTTCGGATGGATACGACGAGCTGCAATTAAGCTGGGAAGGCGCCAAGATCCAGGCCCGTAAATATCTGCCTTTTGCCCAGGAGCGTTATCCGGATTATGTAGACGAGATCATGGGTATGGCGCAAGGCGCCAATGTGTCATTCGATGATCTGGCTGTGCTTAATGCCATGGAAGCTGTCACCATGGACGCGCTGCACTTAACCAAGTGCACCAGCTTCGCGGTCAATGATCTGTGGACTGCGGATGGGCACATCCTGGTGGCTCACAACGAGGATTGGCTACCGCAGGATGAGCAAGACGTTTATGTGGTGCACGCCTCGCCAACCGGTGAGCCGAAATTTCTGGGTATGACCTATGGGGGGCTTTTGGTCAATATTGGGTTTAACGAATTCGGCCTGTCGCAGTGCTGTGACTCGGTGTACCCCAACGACTCGCGCATTGGCATCCCGCGCCTGGTTGTCTCACGCGCGGTGTTAGGCGCCAGGACGCCTGCGGAAGCCATTCGTTATATGCTGGTATCTCACCGCGCGGCTGGCTATAACCACCTCCTGGTGCACGAAAGCGGTGAAATGTACAATGTAGAAGTCTCAGCGCGCAGCTTTGCGGTGCTTTCAACTTTCGATGGACTCCTGGCGCATACCAACCACTACCTCGACCCGAAAATGCAGGAAGTGGAAGACGAATCAGACGAGCTGATCGATACCCGCGTGCGCTATTTCCGGGTGATTAACCTGTTGCGCAGAACACCCAAGCACAGCGTACGTACCCTGCAATCGATCCAGCGTGATCATCTGGGCTATCCGGATTCGATCTGTAATCATGCCCAGGATCAAGGCAACCCGATGGACAGGGAAAAAACGATCAATTCCCTGGTGATTGACCTGACCGCACGGGTGATGTACCTGGCGTGGGGCAATCCATGCAACAATCCGTATTTTACGTATCATCTATAAGGTTAAGTTGAGAATCAAAGTCGCCCCTCTCAGGAGTTTGCCAATTTTGATTGGCGACCCGAGATGGGTATCGGTTTATCGAGCGGGTGGGGGGTTACCTGGCGGGCAGTGTCTGCAAATAAGCCCACAAAGCGCCCAGGTCTTCGTCGGTCATCAGGATCAAGTTGGGCCAGGGCATGTATTCTGCATCCAGGATTTTGCCGGAAGGTGTCATGCCGGTGCGTAAAGTTTGCATGAAGTCAGCCTCATCCCAGGTGGCTAAATCTCCACCAGGAGTCAGATTGGATGCCGGAGGCCAGTCTGGAGGCGTGCCAGCGATAGGACCACCTGCCAGCTCTGCGCCATGGCAGCCGACACAGCCGATCGAGGCGAGGTACTTCCCGTAATCAGGCGTCTGTGCGCGTTCTGGCGCTCCTGGATGGGGCTGGTCGTGGTCGATTATTTCGGCTGAGAGCACGTTGATTTGGCCGGTTACTGCCAGGGCGCGCCCCACTGGACCTGCGCTGCTCGGCTCAACCATATTATCTACAGGTGGTAAGGACTTGATATAGGCAATGATGGCTCCCAGATCGGCATCGCTCAGGTTGTAGTAATCCATGGCCGGCATAACCAGGATTGGAGATCCATCCGGCTTGATTCCATGCCTGATGCTGCGTACCCAATCCAGATCGGTGTAGTCCTGTCCAATTCCGCCATTACCCGAAGTCAAATTGGCGCCGAAGAACCGGCCGATCATTGCATCGTCAATAAATACGTCGCCAGCGTAATTGGCTCCATGGCAATCGACGCAACCGGCAATGGTGGTAACCAGATACTGCCCACGCTCGACCGCCTCCGGGCTGTTTGGAACCTCCACCGCTTGGATGTCGACATCGTAGATGCGGGTGAACCGCGATTGGCTGTTGAAATAAACGAACACGCTAAAGATCACGACCAGACCAATCAATACCGCGATGATCCCTAAAAACCATGCCAATGTCTTGTTCACGAGGTTACTCCTTTATTGACCCAATATAAATCCCTATTCGTATGATATAGATATTAATAGTCAATTAAGGATTTTGGGTATCAGTGAGTAATACAATCACAGACACATGACTGGTACAATGGGTGGGATCTTAGCGGGTCAAAAATAGTTTTATGGAAATTAGAGCCTGTATTCTCTAGCTAGAAGGATGTGAAGGCATATGCAAGAAGCATATTCGTTCGGCATGTGGTTAAGACGCCGGCGGAAAACGTTGGATATGACCCAGGAAGACCTAGCACGCCAGGTGGGAATTTCCGTCACCACGGTCCGTAAGCTTGAGGCGGATGAAAGACGCCCCTCCCGTCAAGTAGCTCAATTGTTGGCTGAAGCGTTAAAGATTTCCCCTGATGACAACGAACTCTTTATTAAAGTCGCTCGTGCTGAGACGCGCATCGAGAATTTGAACATTCCTGAGCTGGAGCTGGAGCCATTACCAGCCCACTACACCAGGGCGCGCTTGGTAGGTGAGTCGGTGCATGCAGATGCTCATCTGGAGCTGTCCAAACTCGGGGATACTGCTCCGCGTTTACCGGCTGCGGCCACGCCTTTAATTGGCCGCGAATGGGAACTGGAACAAATTACACAGATGCTGAGTAAAGATAGTTGTCGCTTGTTGACCATCACTGGATCGGGAGGCGTGGGAAAGACTCGCCTAGCGCTGGCTGCAGCGCACAATTTGCAAACCTATTTCCCTCAGGGGGTTTACTTCATATCCCTTACGGTTATCGAACCCGGCGAGTCAATCCTGCCAGTGATTGCCAATGCTTTGGGTCTGACCTTATACGGCAACCTGCCTTCTGAGCAGCAGTTAGCCAATTTTCTTATTGATCACCAGGTGTTATTGGTGCTGGATAATTTCGAGCATGTTTTGGGTAGCGCTTTGCTCTTAGAAGAAATTCTGCGTTTCACGACTCAGCTAAAAGTACTGGCGACTTCCCGTGAGCGCCTTAATTTAAAACCGGAATGGGTATTTGAGCTGCAAGGTTTACCATATCCCCCCGATGATCCAGCCACCCATTTTGAAGAATTCTCCGCCTTTCAACTATTCCTACAAAGCGCCGCCCGGGCCAGGCCAGGCATTGACCTGATTGGGGATGAAAGGCGCGCCGCCGGGCGAATTTGCTGGCTGCTGGATGGTAATCCACTGGCCATCGAGCTGGCTGCGGGCTGGGTAAGGGCGTTGTCGTGTGAGGAGATCTCCCATGAAATTCGGCGCAATCTGGATTTTCTAAGCACGCGTGGACGGGATATCCCTGAACGGCAGCGCAGTTTACGCGCCACATTCGATTATTCATGGTCTTTACTTCCTGAAGACGAACAACGCGCCTTGAGGAAGCTATCCATATTTCGAGGCGGCTTTCGCCGGCCCGCTGCAGATCAGATTGCCCAGGTAAAATTACCTGTTTTACTTTCCCTGGTCGAAAAATCTTTTATCCGGCGCGGCGAGATGGGCTGGTACAGCATGCACGAGCTGGTACGCCAATACGCGTTTTCGCACTTCCAGGCTTTGACGCACGAGCATATCCAAACATACGACCGCCACTGCCAGTATTATGCCGAGTTGTGCGTGCGCTGGCAGGCAGACCTGCTCGGGGAACAGCAGGTTGAAGTGATGCGGGAGATCGCGGAGGAATACGAGAATGTGAGCCTGGCCTGGGATTGGGCAGTCTCTTTACTGCGCATTGAAGATATCCAGAAAATGACCCAAGCAACCTGGTTATTTCATGAAATTCGCGGCCAATACCAGGAAGGTATGGAACTGTTTGAACAGGCTACCGAACAATTATATAGCGTCAGCGAATATGAATCCTGTCCAGAGCATGCTGCTGGGCGGCTGCTGGGTAACACCTTGGCGAAGCAAGCCTGGTTCCTGGGGCGATTGGGTCAGCCGGATCGGGCTTTATCCATGCTTGACCAGGCAGTATGTCTCTTAGAGTCCAATCACGAGATTGAGTCCCTCGCGGATGCACGTTTCTACATGGGTTTTCTGTTCTACCGGCAAGCCAATTTCCAGCGCGCCAGCGATATGGTCAAGCAAAGCCTGACGATTTACCGGCAAATCAACCAGTTAAACGGCACCGCACGTTCTTTGACATTATTAGGGACGAGTCATCTGGCGAATCAGGAGCTGGAATTGGCGGAGGAATTTATCCAACAAAGCACCAATACGCTGGCGGATGGCAAATACCCTACGGTACGCATCGAGAATCTGCTGGCGCTGGCTGCAATTGCCTACGAACGCAGAGATCTCCTTAAAGCTGCTGAACTTGCTGAAGAAGCTATTAATTACTCGATATATTTTGGAAATCGCATGCTGCAAGCGCGTGCTCTCAGGTTATTGGCGATCACACGCTTGTCTCAAGGGCAGCTTGAGCAGGCTGATCAGTTATTAGAAGATTGCATCGAGATCTTGCGCAAGACTGGAGACCCGGCTCTGCGCGCGCATGCACTGGTTGAGCGTTCCAGGATTGGGCTGCAAAATGGCGACGCAAGGCTTGCCTCCCAATATGCTGTCTCGGCATTGCTTCTGGGACATGAATTGGGGAACCGCATGATCTATATGGATGTCGGGCAAATCCTGGCGCAGACCTTGATCCAACAGGAGCAAAACGAACCTGCTCTGAAGTGGTTGCTGGTGGCTGAACAGGCTGGCATTGAAGGGCAGCTCAAGCCAATGGATTTCTCGGACGAGTGGGCCGCGTTGCAGGCAATTTTTTCAGAATCCCAGATCGAAGAACTGCGAAATTCCATGCAGGCGATCTCCAGTGAAGAATGGGTTGGTGAATATTTACAATCGGTAGCGGCGCAACCCAAGGTGTGAAGCCTGATTGCCAGTGGTCCGTGACTGCTTGAATGAAAGACAACCCCCCGGCAGGACTAATCCAGTTGAGGGGGTTTTCCTGTTTGGGTAGGTTGCTGTTAAGGATCAATCTGCGGCCAGGGCAATCATGCCGGGCTTGCTAAATAATGGGGCAGCTAACCCGGACTGGGCAGTTCCTGGCAGGCTATAAACACCCATACCGGCCAATTGGGCGATCTCAACCGGATCGGTCAGCACATTGGCGACCACGCCATCCTGCATCTGAATGACTTTGTCCACATATTGAACCATGCGCAGGTCGTGGGTCACGATGATCCCGGCCTTATTTTGCTCGTGGATCAGATCGGCAAACAGCGCTACCGCCTGGAAGGCGCGTTCGGTGTCCAGGCTGGCAGTCGGTTCGTCGGCCAGCACCAGACTGGGATTATGGATCAGCGAGCGGGCAATCGAGACGCGCTGCTTTTGCCCACCTGATAGCTGGTTGGGGAGGTTGTCCAACCGCTCGCCAAGTCCAAGGCGGCTGAGAAGTTCTTCAGAATTCTTACGGGTCGTTCTATTCAAGTTGCCGTTCAGGCGCAGCATCAGCTCCACGTTCTCGCGCACCGTCAGGTAGGGAACCAGGTTATTGGCTTGAAATGTAAAACCGATCTTCTCGCGCCGAAAACTTACCCGCTGGCTTTCTTTCATCTGCCCCAGATCATGCCCATCAATAATCACTTGCCCGCTGGTGGGTGAGAGCAAGGCTGCCAGCATCGCCAGCATGGTGGTCTTGCCCGATCCACTCGGTCCAACCAGGGCCACGAACTCGCCGGCCTGAATTTGAATATCGGTATTGTCCACGGCGCGGATAATTTGATCGCCGGCCTGGTAGACTTTGCTTACCTGAATGGTTTCTACAACGGTGCGTGTCATTGGAACCCTCTCAATTTACGATGAAAAAAATTATTACGCCGATAAACCTAGCGCCATAAGCGGCTCAACTTTGAGCGCCAGGCGGACCGAGACCAGACCCCCGATCGGGCCGATCAGCAGCAGAGACAAAATGGCTGTCAAGGCCGAGACTCCGCTGAATACGATCGGAATGCCAGCCGGTAGCGCCAGCGAGAGAAGAAAGGTCCCCAGGCTGCCTAAAAAGACACCGATGATGGTGACGATGATAATTTGCATCACCACTGCAATGCCGATGGTGCGATTGGAAGCGCCGATCGCTTTGAGCATGCCGATATTTGGAACTTTTTGCAGGGTCTGGATCTGGAAGAAGCCGCCAATGACCAGGACACCGATCAACAGGGTAAAGGCGCGCTGCGTACTCAGGGTGCTCTGCTGAGCGGCATAGCCGGGGGCAGCTTCATACGCAGTCACACGATCGACGACCTCCACCCGGTCTACATTGCGCTGGATGGCAGCCGCCATGCTGGTCTCATCCAGACCCGGTTCAAGCTGCACCGCAAAGATGTTGTAGGTAATTTCGGCGTTGTTGCCAACATTACTTTGCGGGCGGATCTTTTCCCAGACTTGCATAGGAACAAAGATCGAAGGCTGGAAGAAATACTGCCTGCCATCGCTGATACCGATTACTTCTAATTCGTAGGACTCTTCCTCGGTACCCTGGATCGTAATGATGGTCAACATATCACCGAGTTCGATCCCTGACTGGCGGGCAAAATCGCCATCGATAACGGTCTCGTAAGCACGTCGAGAGCGCAGGTTATTGCCAGTGAGGGCAGACGCACCACCGGGGTAGCCGGGATCGATGCCGACCAATGAAACATCCACCGTCTCGCGCCCATCCATAAAGACAACCTTGCCATTACTCAGGCCAACCGGTCCAACTTCTGCAACACCGGGTTGGCGGCGCACTTGCAGCAGCGTCTGGCGGTTCAGGCGACTGGCAGCAGTGGATAAATCTACGTTTTCTTGAAAGACGATCAATTCGGCATCTAACTTGGCGAGGTATTCGCGATTGGCATTGGCTAATCCTTCTGCCAGGCCAGCGATGAACAGGACCAAAACTGTAATGAGGGCAATCACCAGGCTGAAAAGCAGGAAGCGGCTGCGGTTGCGCCATATTTCTTTGAAGCTGAGAAAGATCGACATAACTTTATCCCTAAATTTAATGCAGTTGATTGTCAAGTATGTGTACTATAGCATACCCTTGCTATTTAGTCAAGAGATTGTATAAATAAATTATCCAATATGTATACATATAGGAATTAAAAAAACAGGTGTGGGAATTCCCACACCTGATGATCGTCTTGCAGGGCTAAAAAAAATTAACCCAGTTGGCTGCCCAGATAGCCTTCAATCCCCATGTGACTGATCTGTTCGAGCTGCGCTTCCAGCCAGTCGATGTGCTCCTCTTCGTCATTGAGGATCGATTCCAGCAGCTTACGCGAGCCAAAATCACTCTGCTCCATACACAGCTTGATGGCAGTGTTGTAGGCCTGGATCGCTTCAGTCTCGGCGGTCACATCGTTGCGCAGCTGCTTCTCGACATCTGCTCCGATAAATATTTTCTTTAATTCACTGACCACCGGGATGCCTTCCAGAAACAGGATGCGCCCGATCAGTTTTTCGGCGTGCTTCATTTCTTCGATGGCGCGTGCTTCGGAAGATTCGTGAAGCTTTTGGTAGCCCCAGCCGGCGCACATTTCGGAGTGCACCATGTATTGATTGATGGCGGTGAGCTCGTCGGCAAGCAATTCGTTTAGCGATTTTAAGATTAATTCGTTACCTTTCATTTCTCCCTCGTCTGTTTCTGAAATTGATTTGAGAATAACTGGGTATCCACCCAGGTTTTATTAGATGATGATATTCTACCCCATATCTAATGTTTCGTTTCAGGCATGCCAACCCCAAAATCACCCCACAGGTTAATCCCAAAATTCACCCCGCAAACGACCCATACGGGTAGTTGACAATCTCATTTCGGCGCCAATAATCCTAGAATATATGGTCTGTCTTCAATGAGGAGGCAAGATGTTGCATCTGGTTTTGTTCTTGGGGTTGCTGCTGCTGAGTGGAGCAGTTGTGTTGGTCCCACGGAGTGGATTATGGGTTCCCGGAGCGGCATTTTTTCACATACTGCCGCAACGCTCAGGCACGCCGGCGCTGTGTGCCGAAACGGCGCTCCATCCAGCGCATGATCTCATCGGCGCTGGTCTCGATGGGTTTATCCGTCACATCGATGAGCGTATACCCCGCCTGGCGGCAAATTTTTTCCACAAACTCCAGCTCTTCGTAGAGCATTTGTGGGTTGGTGTAATCCGATGGTCCACTGGTTCCCAGGCGGCGCTGGCGCTCTTGCCGAAAAGCCAGCAACTGAGCAGGGGCGATTTTCAAGCCGAAGACCCTTTTCCAGTCCAACCGGGAAAGCGTTTCCGGGACAGCCAGTTGTGGCACCAGGGGGATGTTGGCGACTTTCCAACCCAGGACGGACAGGTACAGGCTGAGTGGTGTTTTGCCAACCCGTGAGACGCCTACCAGGACGATGTCCGCCTGCTCCCAGGTGTCAGGTCGCTGGCCGTCATCATGGCTCATAGTGTACTCGATGGCAACCACACGCTCGAAGTAGGCCTGGTTTAATTTTCGGTATAGACCAGGTTCTTCACGGGCAGATTCGCCCAGGATAGGCTCAAGGTGGCCGATCAACTCGCCCATCAAATCCAGCGCTGGCACTTTGAGACGGGCAGCTAAAGAAATGACCTCGTTGCGCAGCCGGGAGTCCACGAGCGTATGCACGACGGTTGCCCGCCTGGCCTGGGCGTGCCTCATGATCTCTTCGACCTGATCGATGCTGCGCACATGCGGGACCGTGGTAACCCGCACATGGCTGTTGGGGAATTGAGCCAGGACGGTATGCACAAGCTGTTCGCCGCTGGCGCCTGAGCCCCCTGAGAGGATATAAATAATATGGGGATCCTGTTTTTCAGGGGGTTGGGATGGGAGATGTGAGCTGTCGTCCATAGGCAACCTGTTACCTGGCAGACAAAGGGGGAGCTTAAGGAAATTATACTTGCAATGAGCTGATTGTGGTCGCAGCTGCCCCTTCGCGTAAGTTTGTAAAAATCACAAATTGCGTGTAGCCAAAATACCGTTGATCTTAAGAACAGGGAAATACTGCGATGAGCCTAACGGAGCGTTGCCAGCCAATAATTCAAGACCGCAATTAACATAACCACGCCCAAAGCGCGCTGCAACCATGCGCTGGAAAGCCGTTGGGCGCCCAGGGTCGAGCCTGCCAGAGCCGCCAAAATTCCGAAAGGTAGCAGCCATACGGTGAGGTCACTGACGATAATATTGCCACCCAAATATCGCCCTGACAGTCCGCTGATGGAATTTATCAGGATAAAGGCTGCGGAAACTGTGGCTGCCTGGTGGGCTGTGCCCCATCTGGCAAGGATAATCATTGGTGATAACAAGATGCCACCACCAATTCCGACCACACCAGAGAGTATGCCGATCAAAGCTCCTGCTCCCAGGCTCGCAAGCCAGGAGGGCGGCTGTGTGGGAGTCTGCACGGTTGGCAGGTTTGACAGAAACAACATACGCAGCATGACCAGGGTCAATACCGCGTAAAGAAGTCTGAAATAGATTTCATCCTGGATGTGAAAAAAGCCTCCCAGCATCGTGGCTGGGATAGAAGTCAGTAAGAAACGTACCAGTAATTGCCCGACCCGGTGGCCTGCCTTGTAGAAGGATAAATATGCAATACCCGACACAAAAATGTTCAGGATCAGCGCCGTGCTGGCCATCTCTTCCGGGGTGAAATCGAACTGGCTCATCACCAGCAGATAGCCTGTGGCGCCACCAAAGCCAACACTGGCGTACAAGAAGGCGACCAGGGCAATCAGAGGAATTAATAGCTGTAACATCGATAAGATCGTCATGCAAGTGAAGCTGCCGGTAAAGTGGCGCTATCATACCAGATCGAGGTGATGCATGGGCTTGTAATTCCTGTCCACTGCAATAAACGTATGCGCCTAATCCTTCCTTTAGACTAGAATGAAACAAAATGGGTATAATTACTCATCATCAGGAATAACAGAATGTCCTTTTCCTTCCGTCGCGATCTGGGCTTACAGCTTTTAGCTCTGTATTTGTTGTTTGTCGGACCGGTTGTGCTGGCTTCGTTGGTTTTCGACCGCCTGGCTGCACAGCGCCTGGAGGCCGATATCAAGACTGCCGATCTGGCGGTGGCGCGCGCCATAGCGCAAGAGACCAATGCCATCATGGACAGCGCCTTGCAGGCTGTGCGCCAGCTTGCAAGCTACCCGGAGGTGCTCGCCGCCGATCCAGCAGGGATGGAAGAGTTATTCAGGATCGCGTTCAGCGTACGCACGGATGTTGACTTAATTTACCGCCTGGGACCAGACGGTACGATGCTCTTTCATTACCCCTTGGGACCTGGCTCGACGGTAGGCTGGGATTTTTCGATCCGTGATTATTACCACGTTTCTCTGACCAGCCAGGCGCCCCTGATTTCCGCCGGGCGCATCTCCCCTACCACCCAACAGGCTGTGGCAACCGCCGTCATGCCGCTGCGAGATCGTAACAACACCTACCTGGGCCTGGTTGCTACCAATATCAAGCTACAGGCGCTCAGCCATACCCTGAGCAGCATCGTGGCTGAGCACCGGGCAAGCGACGCCTTTCAAGTCATTATCATTGACTCAACCGGGCATATCATTGCTGCTCCTGATCCGACCAGATTGCTGCAGGATTTCTCTGCCAGCCAGGCGAATATTTCAGGCGCAGTGCTGGCGCTGCAAGCCGGCAACCTGATCCAGGCCGATGACAATGGTCAGGAAACACTATTCAGTTATGTGCCCATTAGCAGCGCAGATTGGGGAGTGATCGTCAGCCGTCCTACACAAACAGCTTTTGCAACCCCGCGCGCCACCCATCGTGGGGTGTTAATGACCATGGGTGTATTTCTGGTAGTGGGTCTGTTCTTCTGGCTGGGATTGACGCGCCATGTGATCAAGCCCCTGGAACAGCTCGCCAGCTACAGCCAGACGATAGGAGTCCTGCCGAACAGTTCCCTGCCAGAAAACTCACTGTCAGACGGCAGTGTAGATCATCGCCGGATGATCCAGAAATTATCCCAACGCCCGGACCAGATCGGCCATCTGACTGAGAGCCTGAGGCGCATGGAAGCAGCCATCCAGGCCCGGCTCAACGAGCTTTCTACGCTGCTGCAAACCAGCTCGGCGGTGGTTTCCACCCTGGACCCGCAGCTGGTACTGGATCGCATTCTGGAACAGGTGGAGCGCTTGATGGCGATCCAGAAGTGCGCCATTGTCGCCCTGGATGAACGGCAGGGTGTTTTTCGAGCACGGGCAAGCCGCGGGCTTTCGCAGCACTATACCAACCAGCTGGCGATCAGTCCCAGCGAACCATTATCGGTCAGCCTGCGCGCCCTGCGCAGCGGGCAGCCGGTGCAGGTCAGTGATACCGAGTTGGATGAATCCTTTACCGATGCCCGCCCACGGGCGCGTCTGGAGGGTTATCGTTCGCTCCTGGCTGTGCCACTTAACACGCAACATGCCCAGCCAGCAGCCTTGCTAGTGTACCGCCCAGACGCGCACGTCTTCACGGCGCAGGAAATTGAATTACTGACCAATTTCGCCAACCACGCGGCGATGGCGATCGAGAATGCCACCCTGTATGCGCGCAGTGATGCCCGTTTGCACGAGCAGACGCGCCGCCTGGAAGCCCTGATCCAATCTCTGCGGGATGGCCTGATCCTGGAGGATTTAAAAGGTCGCGTACTGTATGCCAACCGGCGCATCGGTGAGCTGGTCGATTTGCCACGTGACGAAATCAGTGGGGCGCCTGTCACGCAGATCATCGAACGGCTGCTGGCGCGAGCGGCCGAAGTGAGCCCGGAAAAGCGAGCTGCGACCCGCGCAACAGTGCTGGCAGCCTTAAATGGGAGCGGGGAGCGCAGCGTAGAGATCGCCATTCAAACCAGACGCCAGACGATCGCTTATTACCATTTGCAAGTTTTTGATGTAACTGACAGCATGGGCATGCCGATCGGGCGTGGACAAATCTTACAGGATGTGACGAAGCTGCGCGAGCTGGATCGGATGAAGTCCAGCTTGATTTCTACCGTCACCCACGAGCTGCGCACGCCGCTGGCTGCGATCAAGGGTTATGCGACGACTTTGCTGGCAGAAGATGTGCAGTGGGATGCTGCGGCGGAGCGCGAGTTTCTGGAAATTATATCCAATGAGACTGACCGGCTCAGTTATCTGGTCAATGACTTGCTGGACATGTCCAGGATAGAGGCGGGCAGCCTGGTGGTTACCCATGAGGAATGCCACCTGGGTGATTTAATTGAACGTGCGGCTCAGCGCTCGCACCCGCAGCCCAAAGAACGCCTGTCGGTCGATCTGCCCGCCGACTTACCGGTCTTTCTGGCCGATGCACAGAGGATTGAATCGGTGCTGCGCAATCTGATTGAGAATGCTGCCAAATACAGCGGTGAGCGCACGCCCATTCGCGTGAGCGCCAGAGTTCAATCTGGACATTTGATCGTGCGTGTAGTCGACGAGGGGCCCGGGATTCCCCCTGAAGCTGGCCAGCGCATCTTTGAGAGTTTTTACCGGCTGGAAAATGATCGAACGCGAGAGCATGCCGGCGCCGGCCTGGGACTCTCGATCTGCCAGGGGTTCGTGCGCGCACACGGCGGCGATATCTGGCTGGAGCCAACCCCCATCGGCAGCAGCATTGCATTCTCGCTGCCCTTAATCCCGGTGAATGAAAAAACCCCAGAGCTGAGCTGATATGAATGCACCCCTGGTCTTAATCGTTGACGATGAAAAATCCTTACGGGATTTCGTGCGCCGCAATCTGGAAGTGCGCGGCTTCAATACCCTGACGGCTGGGAATGGCTTGGAGGCTCTTGCACACTTTTCTTCCCACAATGTGGACCTGGTGATCCTGGATGTCATGATGCCGCGCATGGATGGGTTGGAGACTATCAAGCGCATTCGCCAGCATTCCCTGGCGCCGGTGATCGTGCTCTCAGCCATGGGCGAGGAAGCCGATAAGATCCAGGCGCTCAACCTGGGTGCAGATGATTATTTGACCAAACCTTTCGGGGTCGGCGAGCTGCTGGCGCGCGTTCAAGCGGTTTTGCGCCGCTCACGCTACCATGATATGCCCGCGGGACAAGAACGTGTGGTGCGCGGCGCGCTGGAGGCGGACCTTGTGCGGCATGAGGTTCGCTTGCGTGAGAAAGTCCTGGAATTAACCCCCACCGAATTCAACTTACTGATTTACCTGATGGAGAATGCCGGCAAGGTGCTGGCACACCGCACGATTCTACAGCATGTATGGGGGCCGGAGTATGGCTCTGAGAGTGAATACCTGCGCGTGTATATCGGACGCTTGCGCCAGAAGATCGAAAGCGACCCGGCCAACCCTTCACTACTGCTGACCGAACGCGGATTAGGTTATCTGTTCGATGCTTAGAGTAGAATTTTTATAGTTTATTTATATTCCCCTGCCGCTTGTTTAGCTTCCGTTTGTAATCCCCTTCTAAAATAATTAAGTCCGTGTTAGCCGCACATTCTCCTGTGATGCCTGTCACACCAGAAATGCGGATCGATCCAACTTCCCATTTTAGATTTAGCAGAAGGAGAGTGAAATGAAGCGTACGCGGTTTGTTCTTACGATTGTCGTCCTGATTGCCAGCCTGCTGCTGGCAGCCTGCGCCCAGCAGCCAACCGCCGCACCCGAAGAAGCTGCTGCTCAAGAAGTCACCGCTTTGATCGGGTTTACTGCTTCGCAAACTGGCAGCTACAACGTTGAATCAACCCGGCAGATTAATGGTCTGAACCTGTGGATGAATCAGGTCAATGATGCCGGAGGGATCAAGCTGGCGGATGGTTCGGTGGTCAAATTTGAATCCAAATTCTATGATGATGAATCTAACAAAGATCGTGTGCAAGAATTATATACACGCCTATCCACCGAAGACAATGCGAACTTCCTGATCAGCCCCTACTCCAGTGGTCTGACAGATGCTGCCGCGGTCATTGCTGAGCAGTACGGCAAGGTGATGATCACCACCGGCGCGGCTTCGGATAGCACATACCAGAAGGGCTATACTCTGGTGTTCCAGACTTATACCCCGGCCAGCAAGTACCTGACCGGCGCGGCCGATCTGCTGGCAGCGACCGATCCAAGCGTCAAGAAAATCGCCATCGTACACGAAAACGATAAATTTTCGACCGATGTATCCACGGCTTTGAATGATTACGCCTTGAGCAAGGGATATGAAGTGGTGATTTTCGAGGGCTATGACCCGGGCACGGCGGATTTTGCGGCCTTTATCAATAAAATCGGCGAGACTGCCCCGGATGCGATCATGGGCGGTGGACATTTTCAAGATGGCAGCACCTTTGCCAAGCAGATCTTTGAAAAGAATGTGCCAGTCAAATTTTTAGCCTTGCTGGTTGCCCCACCTGAACCCACCTTTGTGGAGCTGGGCGATGCTGCGCTGGGCGTGATTGGGCCCAGCCAGTGGGAACCGCTGGCGAATTTCGATGCCGAAGCTGCTTCCAGTGCAGGCATGGCCTGGTTTGGTGCATCCAGCCAGGAGTTCACTGCGGCTTACACAGCGGCTTATAACGAAGAACCTTCTTACCATGCGGCAGGTGGTTATATCTCGGGCTTGCTGCTGCAGCAAGCCATTGAAACGGCCGGCTCGCTGGAAACACAAGCTGTCAAGACAGCCCTGGAAAATATTGATGCGCTCACTTTCTTCGGGCATGTCAAATTTGACACCACTCCCGAGAATCACGGCTTGCAGGTGGGGCATTCAATGGTCTACATCCAGTGGCAGAAATCTGGTGATGTGCTGGCCAAGCAAGTTGTGTGGCCTGCTGAAGGAGCCTCCGCGCAGACTGTATATCCGATCCGCTGAACGTCTCGTATTAGCCTGAAAGCTGGGCAGGTGTTGCCAACCAAGACGACGCCTGCCCAGCCGTCTGAATCCCGCACCACAGGAGAAGACCATGCAATTTCTCGCATTTCTGATCGACGGTCTGCTCATCGGTTTTGTGTACGGAATCGCGGCGATGGGGCTGACCCTGATCTGGGGCGTGATGAATGTGATCAACCTGGCTCATGGACCGATCATTGCCCTGGGTAGTTTTGGGGTTTATCTGCTGTTTACCAACATCGGCATGAACCCATATTTGGCCCTGGTCGTGGTAGCCGTCCTAGGCTTGCTGCTGGGGATGTTGATGTACTTGATTGCTATCCAACGCGTGATTGATGCGCCGCATCTTTCCACGCTGCTGGCAACTTTCGCCATCAATATGATCATCATCGGGATCGGGACGGCGATCTTCACCACCACCCCCCGCACGGTAAATTTCAGCCTGGGCAGCATCAGCGCCGGGCCGATCACCATTCTGGGGACACGGGTGGTGGCTGCCCTGGCTTCCATCCTGGTGACAGGTGGGTTATACCTGTTCCTTTACCGCACCACGCTGGGGAAATATGTGCGCGCAGTGGCTAATAACCGCGCCGCCGCCGAGCTGATGGGCATCCCCTCCAGGCGCATCCTGGCGTTGAGCTTCGGGATTGGCACCATGCTGGCAGCTATCTCGGGCAGTCTGATTGCCACTTTCTTTCCATTTACGATCCTGTCCGGTGGTGTCTATGAGCTGAAGAGCTTCGTAATTGGTGTGCTGGGCGGCTTGGGTAATCCCCTAGGAGCGCTGGCTGGTGGTCTGATCCTGGGATTACTGGAAGGCGTCATACCGGCTTTCGTTACTACATCCTGGGTGCCGGTATTTGAATTCGGCTTGTTTATTATCATCCTGCTGGTGCGCCCAACCGGGCTGTTCGGAGCGAAAAAATGAACCGCTGGCGCAACCCTGGATTGTGGCTGACTTTGATTGTCGTGGTGCTGGTGGGTTTGTTCCCGGTCTTCACTGGCAAGGCCTCCACTCGTGAAGTTATTTTCACCATGCTGTTATCGGTCGTGCTGGCCTCCAGCCTGAATATCATCCTGGGCTATACCGGCTATGTCAGTTTTGGGCATGTGGTGTTTTTCGGGTTGGGAGGCTATGTAGGTCTGTATTTGATGAGCGTGGGCGTGTCCTTATGGCTGGCGATCCTGGCGGGCGGGCTCTCTGCCGCTGTGCTGGCTTTCTTGCTCGGTAAAGCCATCCTGCGCTTACGTGGGGCTTATTTCGCTCTGGCGACCATCGGCGTGAACGAAGCCATGCGCGCCTTTATCAATAATTTCCAACCTTTTGGCGGGCCGACCGGAATTTCCTTGCATTTCAATGTCTACCAGGATTACGGCGGCGCTACACAGGCTTTGTGGATCACTTATGTCCTGCTGGTGATCCTGACAGTGGCAGCCATCCTGCTCAGCTATGTGGTCAAGACCAGTAAATTTGGCCTGGGATTGGTAGCCATCCGCGAAGATGAAGATGCAGCCGAGGTGATGGGGGTGGTGACCCCCAATACGAAAACCTGGGCTTATGTCCTATCCGCCATTCTGCCGGGTATGGTTGGCGTGCTGTATTATTTCAAAAATGGCAATGTTGAACCAGCCGATGCATTCCGTTTACATTTCTCGATCGAATTCCTGGTGATGGTGATGCTGGGCGGATTTGGGACGGTCACCGGTCCGATCCTGGGCGCGGTCGGCTACCAGCGCCTGCGCGGTTTCTTGCTGACCAACGAGCTATTCAAGAACATCCAGCTTTCGGTAGCCGGGGTATTGCTTTTAGTGATTATCCTGTTTATCCCGGGAGGCGCTGTCGGCTGGCTACGTAAAAGATTCCCTGTCACGCGGAAGGTGCTGCCATGATCCTTCAAGTAGCGGGAGTATCGAAGCGCTTTGGCGGGTTACAGGCTTTGCTGCATGTCACCCTGGACCTTCCCGAAGGGCGCATCCTGGGGTTGATTGGGCCTAATGGAGCCGGGAAGACGACCCTGTTCAATGTCATAAATGGCGTCTATCCTCCGGAAGAGGGCAGGATAATTTTTAACGGCGAAGATGTCACCGCCAGGAAACCCTACGATCTGGCGCGGCGTGGCCTGGCCCGTACCCACCAGATCGTGCGCCCGCTCAACGATTTGACCGTGCGCGAGAATGTAATGGTAGGATCCTGTTTTGGTCGTGAAGATCGTGGGTTGGCGGAAGCAGCGGATATCGCTCAGGAGGTGATCGCCTTTGTGGGATTGGAGACCTGGAGCGAGCAGCTGGCTGGTAATCTGAATGTAGCCCAGAAAAAGCGCCTGGAAATGGCACGCGCACTGGCGGCGCGCCCTTATTTGCTTTTGTTGGATGAGGTTCTGGCAGGGCTGAACCCTTCCGAGATCAGCACCATGGTCGAGAGCATCCAGAAGATCCGCGAACAGGGTGTGACGATTATCATGATCGAACATGTGATGCATGCCGTGATGAACGTATCGGACCGCATCATCGTGCTGGATTATGGACAGCAAATCGCAGAAGGCACTCCACAGGAAATCGCCAATGACGAGCGAGTGATTGAAGCGTACCTGGGTGACCCACGTCTGGCAGCGCGCCTGATGGAACAGATCGACGAGGAAGGCTAAGCATGGCAATACTCGAAATCCGCAACGTTTCTTCTGGCTATGGAGAAGTACAGATCCTGTGGGGAGTTACCCTGGCGCTGGAGACCAGCAAGCTGACTTCTCTGGTGGGCGGTAATGGTGTCGGCAAGACAACTTTATTGCGCACCATTATGGGCTCGCTTAAACCCTGGGAGGGCAGCGTCTGGTTTGAAGGCCAGGATGTCAGTCAGGCGGCAGCCTATGACAAAGCTGAAATGGGGTTGATCTTGGTGCCTGAAGGTCGCCAGTTATTTACCGATATGACGGTTGCCGAAAACCTGGAGATGGGCGCCACACCCAAACGCGCCCGCCCGCATATCAAGCGCAATTTTGAGCGCATCTATGAAATGTTCCCCCGCCTGAAAGAACGCAAGCACCAGAAAGCCGGAACCTTGAGCGGTGGAGAGCAGCAGATGCTGGCGGTAGGTAGGGGCATTATGGCGGAGCCGAAAGTCTTGATGATCGATGAGTTATCCCTGGGTCTGGCGCCGGTGCTGGTATTGCAGCTATTCGACGTGCTGCGCCAGCTAAAAACAATGGGTATGACGCTGCTGCTGGTTGAGCAAAATGTGCACATGGCGCTGGTGGTCAGCGACTATGCATTTGTGCTAGCCCAGGGCCGCGTGGAGCTGGAAGGTCCCAGCCGGGTACTGGCGAAAAACGAGCACGTGCGTACGGCTTACCTGGGTCTATAATTAAACGAAATCCCGGCAGGTGTTCGAAGTTTGTTCTTCAAAGCCTGGCGGCTCGATTCAATTCTTGAGGAGGTTGGCATGCTTGTCGGTGAACGTATGTCCCATCCCGTAATTACCATCCCGCCCGAACTGCCCGTGGTGGATGCGATAAGCCTGATGAAGCGCGAAAAGATACGCCGCACGCCGGTGGTCCGTGATGGCAAACTGGTGGGCATCGTCTCGGACAAAGATCTACTCAATGCTTCCCCATCCACTGCCACTTCGTTGAGTGTGTGGGAGATGAACTACCTGCTGACGAAGATCACTGTGCGAGATGTGATGACGCGCCAGGTGCTGACCGTGACGGAGGATACCGCCATTGAACAGGCTGCCCGGATCATGGTGGATAACAAGATCGGTGGCTTGCCGGTGATGCGTGGGGATGCTGTGGTCGGGATAATTACCGAGACTGATCTGTTCAAAATCTTGCTGGAGATGACCGGCGCACGCCAGACCGGTGTGCGGGTGACGGCTTTTGTCCACGAGCAGCGCGGGCAGCTTGCCAAGCTGACCCAGGCGATTTTCGAGGCGGGGGGCAATTTTGTGGCTTTTGTGCAGTTCTCCGACGAAGAGGCCAGCAACCGTTTAATTACCTTTAAAGTGGCGGGCATGCCGGTTGATCTGGTAAAGCAAGTGATCGTACCGCTGGTGGAAAATTTGGTGGATGTGCGTGAGTGCTGTTAGGCGCTGCACCAGATAGGATTGCGTCTTAGGGTAGCACGGGGCGCGATGGAGAGTCAACCCAGCCGGTGGGCTGCGTGACTTCTCGATCGCGCCTTTTGCAACTCAGAGCATAACATTCTGTGAACTGGTTTGTGAGTAATTTCCCTATTTACTTTGCAAACAATTGAGTGATATAATCTTGTTAGCGCTACCGATAGCGCTATCGACTGGCCTGGGAGAACAAATTTGGCGAATAGAGTTACCATGTCAGATGTAGCCCGACAAGCCGGCGTCTCTCTGATGACCGTCTCGCGTGTAATTAACGAGAAAGAAGACGTCAGTTTCGATACTCGCCAACGAGTGCTTAAGATCATCTCAGAGCTGGATTATCGTCCCAGCGCCATTGCCCGCAGCCTGGCGACCCAGGAAACTCGTACGATTGGATTGGTCATCCCCGATGTGACCAATCCTTTTTTTGCCGATATCACACGCGGTGTTGAGCATCTGGCTTATGCGCAGGGTTACCATGTGTTCCTGTGCAATTCTGAAGAAGACCCCCAACGGGAGCTGGCGGTAATCCAATCATTGGAAGAAAAACAAATAGATGGACTGATCCTGTGCAGCTCGCGCCTCGAAGAAAGATTGCTAATCGATCTGCTGGCACGCCAGCCAGCCGTGGTGCTGATCAACCGGCGTTTAAATCTGGCTAACGATGGATCTTTCCAGACGGTTCTGCTAAATGATGAGAACGGGGGCTTCATTGCCACCCAACATCTGATCCACAGCGGTCACCTGCACATCGGCCTCCTGGCAGGTCCAGACGTCTCCTACAGCGGGCAGGAACGTAAAAAAGGCTACCTGGCAGCGATGGAAGCTGCAGGGCTACATGTGCAGGAAGAGTGGATCACAGCCTGCCATCCGTCCGTGGATGGCGGGTACCGAGCAGCGCTATGTTTACTCTCCCAATCAACGGAAATTACGGCTGTTTTTTGCTACAATGATCTTGTTGCTATTGGCGCACTACAGGCTTGCAAAGAGCTTGACCGGCGCATCCCTGAAGACCTGGCGATTGTTGGTCATGATGATATACCGCTGGCAGATTTGGTTTCTCCGACCCTGACGACCTGCCGGGTTCAGCGTATTGAACTCGGCACCCTGGCAGTAGAAGCCCTAATCGAGCGCCTGAAAGACTGCCCCACAGGCTGCGAACCGATCATCTTAGAACCTGAACTAATCCTGCGGCAAAGCGCGCCATAAAATTTTATAATCAGAAAGGAGGCGAGAATTCACCGATACACCTATTTGAGATGTACCCTCAGGTACCCATCGCCCAATCGGTTATTGATTTTTAAAGGCTGAAGTTAAATAAGACTTCAGTCCAATCTGGAGAAGGAGAAACAATGCTTACGAAACAAACCTCTCGTGTACGGACACTACTGGGTGTGTTCCTGATCTTATCGATGCTGATCAGTGCATGCCAGACGGCGACCCCCACTACAGCTCCTGTAGAGCCGGTTGCCACCGAAGCGCCGGCAGAGCCAGTCGCTACCGAAGCGCCGGCAGAGCCGGTTGCCACTGAAGCCCCGGCAGAGCCTGTCGCAACTGAAGCGCCTGCTGAACCAGTCAGTATGTACAACGAAGCACCCATGCTCAAAGAGCTGGTTGATAGCGGCGAGCTGCCTCCTGTTGAAGAGCGCCTGCCCGTGACCCCGCTGGTGATCCCGGCGACTGAGTCGATTGGCGTATACGGCGGCGTCTGGCACCGTGGTTTCTTGGGACCATCCGACTACAACAACTACGTCCGGATTGTTTATGATGGTCTGGTGCGTTTTTCACCGGATGGCAGCACGATTGAGCCGCGCTTGATCGAGTCCTGGGAATCCAACGAGGATTTCACCACCTGGACCATTAATATGCGCGAGGGTGCTAAATGGTCGGATGGAACGCCTTTCACAGCAGACGATATCCTGTTCTGGTACGAAGATATCTTGCTCAACCCCGATCTGACCCCCAGCCTGCCGAAATGGATGCAGAATGCCGATGGTTCACCCGTGGTCGTCAGCAAGGTGGATGACTATACCGTTACCTGGAACTATGCTTCTGCAAATACCACCCTGATGATGGAACTGGCCAACCAGGATGGCGGCGATAAATTCTACGCAGTATTCCAGCCGGCGCACTACTTGAAGCAATTCCATGCCAAGTATGCCGATGCGGACGAACTGAGCCAGATGGTAGCTGATGCCAGCTTCCAGACCTGGAATGAGTTGTTCGCCACGCGCAAAAACCCGGCTGAGAATCCCGAGCGCCCTGTCATGGCTGCCTGGATGCCCACATCCCGCGTCAGTGATGAAGTCCTGGTGCTGAAGCGCAACCCCTACTTTGTGGGCGTGGATGCTGAAGGCAACCAGCTGCCTTACATTGATGAAATCCAGTTCAAGTTCTTCCAGGATACTCAGGCCCTGAACTTGGCGGCAATTGCTGGCGATCTAGACCTGCAAGAACGCCATATGATCATGGGTAACTATCCGGTGCTCAAGGAAAATGAGCTGGCTGGCAAATACCGCGTCATCACTTGGCCGACCTTTGGCGGCTCGGATGCGGCGATTACCTTCAACCAGACCTATAATAAGGATCCAATCGTTGCTGAACTGCTGCAATCCAAGGACTTCCGCATTGCACTGTCGCACGCCATGGACCGCGAGCAGATTAAGGAATCGGTCTTCCTGGGCCTGGGTGAAGCACGCCAGCCTGTGCCGGCTCCCTGGCATCCCTACTACCCCGGGGATGAATATGCCTTCATGTACACCGAATACAATCCCGATCTGGCTAACGAACTCCTGGATGGTCTGGGCCTGACTGAGCGTGATGCAGAAGGCTTCCGCCTGGACAAGAATGGCGCCCCATTCAGCATCGAAATCTCGGTTGTACCGAACTTCGCCAACTGGCCGGATGTCGCTCAGATGGTGGCAGCCGACTGGCAGGAAGTTGGTGTTCGTACCATCGTCCAGATCCGCGAACGCGCCGTACACTTTGAGATGCGCGAAGCCAACGAAATTGTCACCGAGCTGTGGAACGAAGATACCACCGGCTTCCCCTTCACCGGCGCGCCGAAGTTCGATCCCCGCAGCCAGCCTGGCCTGGGCATTGCTCCCTTGTTCCGCCAGTGGCTTCAGACCGGCGGGGCTGAGGGTGTTGAGCCTACGGATGCCTTCAAGCGCGTGGTCGAAATCATCGATACCGGCAAGGTTGTCGGCACCGAAGAGCAGATCGCCCTGGCGCAAGAGCTCTTCCGCCTGTGGGCAGAGGAATGCTATGAGATCGGTACGGTTGGCCTCACCCCCCTGGTCCAGGGCGTGGTGGTGATCAATAACAATCTCAAGAATGTTCCCGAATCCCTCGGCAACGACTGGCCGTTACGCACGCCCGGCAATGCCAATCCGGAACAGTTCTACTTCGAACAGTAGTTCAAGCAGTTCTTTTCTCCTGCGAGCTGTATTATCAGCTCGCAGGAGAAATTCAAATATATCCTACTGCCTAATTAGTACTTACGCGCCTGGCGGGGAGATTCCCTGTACTGCGTAACTCCATCAGTTATTGCACTGCTGTTTGCGTGAGAAAGGATAGGCTATACACCCATGGTACGCTATATCCTACAGCGTTTGCTTTTGATCCCCGTCCTGCTTGTATTATTCTCCATTATGGTTTTTGCCCTGGTGCAGGCGCCGCCTGGCGATTACCTGACCACGTATATAGCCACCCTGTCCGCATCTGGCTCATCTATGGACCAAGCCCAGGTCGATGCGCTTGAAAAACAGTTCGGATTGGACCAGCCTGTGCATGTCCAATATTGGCGTTGGATGCAAAGCCTGGCACGCGGGGAGCTGGGGTTATCCCTGGAATATCAGCGCCCCAATTCAGAATTGATTGGCGAGCGGCTGGGGCTGACGATTGCATTGGCATTAGCTGCTTTTGTTTTTACCTGGGTGGTCGCCATACCAATCGGGATATACTCTGCCACGCACCGCAACTCAATCCTCGACTACCTGATCACGGTGATCAATTACACCGGGGTTGCTATCCCGAACTTCATGTTGGCGTTAATTTTAATGTGGCTAGCTTACGCTTATTTTGACGTCAGCATCACCGGGTTATTTTCGCGCGAATTTGAGCAGGCGCCCTGGTCCTTTGCCAAGTTCATCGATTTACTGAAACATATCTGGCTGCCCATGATCGTGATTGGCGTAGCAGGTACTGCGCGCCTGACGCGCGTCATGCGCGCCAACCTGATCGATGAGCTGAACAAGCCTTATATGGTCTCCGGGCGGGCGCGCGGACTTTCCGAATGGCAGCTGGTGATGAAGTACCCGGTGCGCCTGGCGATTAACCCACTGGCCAGCACGATCGGTTGGTATTTGCCGGAATTATTTTCGGGCAGCCTGATCGTCGCCACGGTGATGAACCTGCAAAATATCGGTCCGTTACTGCTGCGTTCTCTGACCAATCAGGACATGTACCTGGCAGGCAGTATCCTGCTGATTTACTGTGCTCTGGCAATTGTAGGCACTTTGATTTCAGATATCTTATTAGCCTGGGTCGATCCGCGCATCCGCATGGAAAAGAGCTGATCATGGACAGCAAAGAAGAACCTAACGAACTCCCGATTTTGGAAAATCCAGATCACCCGGATTTAGCAGAAGTAGATGGCGTGGTGCCTGTGCCACCTACGCTTCCAGTAGAATCAGCCAGCGCAACAGAAGAGTTACTGGTTGCCAACCAGGAAGAAGAGCGCATCTCCATTGCTTCAAACTGGACTCTGGTCTGGTGGCGCTTCCGTAAGAATAAACTGGCAGTGCTTAGCGGTCTCATCCTGATTTTTCTCGTCATCATCGTACTCGTCCCAGAATTCTTTGCCACCATGGACCCCGAAGATACCGATGCGCGTCTGGCGTTTATCCCCATTCAAAGTGTACACTGGATAGATGAAGGTCGCCTGAAACCCTGGGTGCCGGGGGTGGTTGGCAAACGCGATCCAGTAACCCTGAAAATGATCTGGACCGTGGACGAAAGCGAAAAAGTATATATTAAATTGTTTGCTGAGGGGTACTCCTACAAAATCCTGGGTTTGATTGACAGTAACCTCCACCTCATCGGCGCGGCTGACTCTGAACAGGCTGGCAAGGTATTCCTGTTGGGCACAGACCGCCTGGGCCGTGACCAGTGGTCGCGGCTGGCTTATGCCACGCGCATATCGATGACGATCGGTATGATCTCAGTGGGCGTGAGTATTGTGCTTGGCTTGATCCTGGGTGGGATATCTGGCTACTTTGGCGGATGGCCGGATATGGTTATCCAGCGCTTGATTGAGCTCCTGCAATCGCTACCTACCATCCCCATCTGGCTGGCGCTGACAGCAGCCCTGCCG
>CAYXDC010000034.1:0-32482 GCA_964463505.1 uncultured Anaerolineaceae bacterium | reverse complement strand
GAGAACGCGCTCGCGGGCGGGATCGCTCACCCATTGAATGATATCGGCGGATAAGCCAGTCTCTTCCAATGCCTGGCGAATGGCGCTCACCAGCTCGCGGTTGGAGTGCATGGTTTCGCTGCCGCCGCGCAAGATGGCGGCATTGCCGGTTTTCACAGCCAGCCCGGCGACATCCACCGTGACGTTGGGGCGGGCTTCGTAGATCACGCCCAAGACCCCCAGCGGAACACGCTGTTTGCGGGCGCGCAAGCCATTGGGCAGCACGCTGGCTTCGAAGCTTTCTCCCACCGGGTCGGGCAGGCGGATGAGCTGGCGCAGGTCGCCAACGATGCCCGCCAGGCGCGCAGGGTTGAGCATCAAGCGATCCAGCAGGGCCGGCGATAAACCAGCGCGCTGTCCCGCCGCCAAGTCCTGCTGGTTGGCCTCCAGAATAGCCTCCTGGCGGGTCAGGAGCATGGCTGCCATACATTCCAGGGCGGCGTCTTTTGTCCCGCTGGGCGCCGAAGCCAGCCAGTCGGCTGCCAGGCGGGCGCGTTTTCCCATGGCAATCATCATCAGCTTGTCTCCTCAATCTCGTCACTGGCGCTGCGGGCAGGCATGGCGGTATAGCTGGACTCTTCACCTGCCACAGCGTGGGGGGTGAGCAGGACCAGGTTATTGCGGTGGATGACTTCTGCCCCGTAGGCGTAGCCCAGCAGGGATTCAATCTTCTCAGAATGTTGACCAACAATGCGGGCCAGATCGTCTGCGCTGTAATTTACCAGGCCGCGGGCGATCTCGCGGCCAAGCGGATCGACCACACGCACTGTATCACCGCGTTCGAAGCTGCCGCTGACCTGGGAGACGCCCACTGGCAACAGGCTGCCACCTTGACGTAAGGCGCGTTCTGCGCCGCCGTCCACGCGCACCTCCCCGGTGCTGCTCCCGCCTGCCAGGATGAAGCGTTTGCGACTTTCCAGTGCGCTGGCGATGGGATGGAAATGGGTGCCCATGTACTCGCCGGAGGCCAGGCGCAGCAGGATGTGAGGCTCTTTCCCGCTGGCAATCACCACGGCTGCCCCACTGCGGCGCGCCAGGTTAGCAGCCTGTAATTTGGTGACCATGCCGCCGGTGCCCAGGCCGCCCGATGTGCCGCCCGCCGCCTGCCATAGCTCGGGGGGGATCTCGCCGCCGTTGACTTCCTGCACCAGGCGGGCGTTGGGATCCCGGCGCGGGTCAGCGGTGAATAAGCCAGGCTGGTCGGTGAGCAAGGCCAGCAAATCAGCTTCAATCAGGTTGGTGACCAGTGCAGACAGGTTGTCGTTATCGCCAAAGCGAATTTCTTCGGTGGCGACGGTATCGTTTTCGTTGACGATGGGGATGGCGCGCTGGGTGAGCAAAGCTGCCAGGGTGTTGCGTGAGTTTAAGTAGCGGCGGCGGTCAGCCAGATCGGCGCGGGTGAGCAGCACCTGGGCGACGGTGATGCCGTACAGGCTGAAAATCTGCTCGTAGAGCGCCATCAGGCGCGGCTGGCCCACGGCAGCCAGCATTTGTTTGGCAGGGATATCTTTGGGGAGCTGGGGAAAGCCCAGCCCCTCACGCCCGGCGGCGATTGCGCCGGAGGAGACGATCACCAGCTCGCAGCCGGCAGCGTGCAACTCGGCCATCTGGCGAATGAGCTCGATCAGGCGTGGCGGTGAGATGCGCGGCGTGCCGGAGGTAATGGTGGATGTGCCAATTTTGATGACAATGCGCTGGTGTTTCATCTACTCTCCGTGGAATGCGCCGGATTGGCATGTGATTTGCAATGAATCGCAGAGATCATCATGGTTACAATAGCGAAGATCGCGATAATAGCGACTATTATAGTCGTCATTCTCGCAGTCAATGAGTTGATTTTCTGAAATCAGGAAGGTTGGTATGAGATTACTGCGTCCCATCAGCATCGCTATCTGTCTGGCAATCTTTAGCAGCCAGGCTCTCCCCTTATCGAGCGGAGGTGCTCTGGCTCAAACGAATGGCTGGGTTTTCAAGGCGCCTGGGATTGATTACCAGTGGTTCCGCCTGCCCGATCCCAACAATGTTTTCGTCAGCCGCATGGAGCGTGATAACCCGAATGTGACCCTGGAAGGAATGTTGGCGAACAGCTATCTGTATAATGGTCGCGCCACGGTACGGGATATGTTTTCAGATTATGATGGCACGCTGGGTTATTGGGGCAAGCAGTGGGGCATGCGCATGGATGCCGTGGTGGGGATCAATGGATTCTTCACAGTCTCGGAAAGCGACCCAACCCTGCGCAGCGGGCAGGTGCAGTCGGGCTGGTATGCCAAGCGGTTTGATAAGTGTCATACCATCACGGGCTTCGCCTGGACCCAGAGTGGGGAGGCTTTCATAGCCGGAGGAGTTGATCACATCGCCAATAAACAGTTTGTGACCTTTCTCGACCAGGATGAAGTGACTCAAAAGTTCCATGGGGTGAACAGACCGCGCGGGAACGATGAGATCGTTCTGTATACAAGTCATTATGGGGCCAGCACGCGCACGGATGCTGAAGGGGTGGAAGTGCTGGTGGAGATGAAGCAACCAACAGGTATTTTGCCGGCCCACGTGGCTGCTGAAGGGGTTATCCGCCAGGTGCGCAATAATGCTGGGGATACAGCCATCCCCTTCGACCATATCGTGCTCTCCGCAGTCGGCGCGACGGAAGCCTCTCTGTTGGGCAAGTCGGTCGTGGGCCAGCGCGTGACGATTTCCCAGGAGATCGCCTACTGTGATTTTGTCACCGATCCCGTGCTGCGCCAGGATTGGACCAATGCTTACACTGCCATAGGAGTGGATAAATACATTCTCAAAGGCGGTGTGACCCAGGTTCCCCAGGATATAGCTCAGCGACAGCCGATGACAGCGATTGCCTTTAACGAAGATTACGTTTATTTCATCGTGGTAGACGGGCGCGATCCGGGTGTCAGTCGCGGGATGAGCAATTATGAGATCGCCCAGTTTGCGAAAACCTACCTCTCGGCGACGGAAGCGGCTACCCTGGATGGTGGTGGATCCTCCACCATGGTGGTCGACGGTGCGGTGGTGAATAACACCACCTGTAATTTCACTGACTGCACCGACAGCCAGCCCACACTGAGACCGCAATTCGGGTCAGAGCTGATCGTCGAAACAAGCCCAATCAACGGCGAATCAATCGATATGGGGGTTTGGAGTACAGATACCCTGGACGTAGAAGCGATAGTGCCTAATGGGCTGCTCATGGTGGTGGTTGTACCGCCGGTGCTCTTTAACGCTTTCCCGGTGGGTTCCACGCCGCAGGTCTTCACAGATACGGCGCTGCGCCTGGGACCAGGGGATAACTATGAGCGGGTCGCCACCATTCCGGAGGGGTCGACCGTGACGGTGGTGGAAAATCTCAATAATATGAATGGCATCGTTGCGCGGAGCTCTCTCTGGTGGAAGGTGAGTTACGGCGGGCAAGTGGGTTGGGCGTCGCTGGATGTCACCCAGGTGGATTTCCCCAACCATGTCTATCTGCCGATTATCCGTTAAAGTGCCAGGACCCGGCTGAGATCGAGTAAGCAGATGGACTCCCTGGAATCATCCCCTGCATGGAGCGAGGCGAACTCGCAGCAATTTATCGATTACGGGCGCTACTTTGTGCCGGCGCGTGAGCAGCAGATTGAGCTGCTGTGCAATCTGGTCCCGCCGGCTGGCGGGACGATGCAATTCCTGGAGCTTTGCTGTGGTGAAGGTCTGCTGGCAGAGGCTTTGCTGGAGCACTTTCCGCAGGCAAGACTGACCGGGTATGACGGTTCGCCGAGGATGCTGGGGCGCGCCGTCACGCGCCTGGAACGCTTTCAAGATCGCTTCAGCGCGCGGGAATTTGATCTGGCGCAAACAGACTGGCGGGATGGGATAGCGCAATACCAGGCAGTTGTATCTTCACTGGCTATTCACCACCTGGATGCAGCCGCTAAACAAGCCCTTTACAGCGATGCGTGGCAGATGCTGCTGCCGGGTGGGGCTTTCTTGATTGCCGACCTAGTGCTACCGTTGGGGGAGCAGGCTCTGGCAGTTGCGGCTGATGAGTGGGATGCAGCCGTGCGCCAGCGCGCGCTGGAACTGGACGGCACGCTGGAGGCTTATGAGTTCTTCACAAGGGAGGGCTGGAATTATTTTCGCTACCCCGATGCAATGGATATGCCGTCGCCTTTGAGCGACCATCTGCGCTGGCTGGAGGCTGCCGGATACCAGGAGCTGAATGTGTTTTGGACGCATGCCGGGCACGCCATCTGGGGTGGGAGGCGCCCATCCGATTTGTAATCTATGCGAATGTCAGAGCGAACCTATACTTTCGTACAGCCTACCCGTTCGACGGATAGCGCACGGATACCTTTGTGAGTAATATTGTTCTGTAGCCTCATAAGAGGCGCTTACAGGTGTTTTTTCGCAACTCGCAAAGGAGAAAATTTTTATGTCAACTCAAGCAAAAAATAGCTTTGCAGCTTTATCGGACGCCATGGCGGAGGCCGTGGCACGCGCCGGAGCGGCAACCGTTACGGTAGATGCGCGCCGGCGCTTGCCTGCCAGTGGGATTGCTTACACCCAGGATCTGGTCTTAACCGCCGAGCATGTGGTTGAGCGAGATGAGGACCTCAGGGTGTATTTACCCGATGGGACTGCGCTGGCAGCGCGGGTTGCCGGGCGCGATGCTGGGCGGGACCTGGCGCTGCTGCGCCTGGATGCGGCGGTATTAACGCCAGCCGAGATCGCGCCCGGGCCGGCGCGGGTCGGGCAGCTGGTGCTGGCGCTGGGGCGACCTTCCAGTGAAGGGATGCAGGCCAGCCTGGGCGTGGTCAGCGCGAGCGGCGGGCCAGTGCGCACCGGGCGCGGCGGCTTATTGGAATCCTATCTGCGCACCGATACCATCCCCTATCCAGGCTTTTCGGGCGGGCCGCTGGTGGATGCAGCAGGACAGGTGGTCGGGTTGAATACGTCCGGATTAAGCCGTGGGGCAGCTCTGACGATCCCCGCCAGGCTGGCCTGGGAAGTGGCTGGCACCCTGGCCGAGCACGGACACATCCGGCGCGGCTACCTGGGGGTGCGTAGCCAGCCGGTAAGCATCAGCCCGGCGCAGCAAGAGGCGCTGGGACGCGCCCAGGAAATGGGACTGCTACTGGTGTGGATTGAAGAAGGCGGTCCGGCAGCCCAGGGTGGCTTGTTGGTGGGTGATATCCTGGTCGCCCTGGCTGAGCAGCCGCTGACCGATCCAGATGGACTTCTGGCGCTCCTGGTTGGACCCAGGGTGGGACAAAGCCTAAATGTGCAGGTGCTGCGGGGCGGGCAGCCGCTGATACTCCAGGTGGTGATTGGGGCGCGAGCATGAGGAGCGCTGCGTGACCCGGATTGCTCTGGTCGCGCCGGTCCTGGCGCTGCGGGTAGGGTTAAGCGCCCTGTTGGACGCAGCCGGCCTGGAAGTGCACTGGCAAGCCGGCTGCCTGGCCGAGGTTGAGCCGCACCTGGGTGAGAGCGACGTGTTGGTGGTGTGTACAGGCGGCATATCCGGGTCAGAATTACGCACACTGCTCAAGAGTTCGGATGGACGGCTGGCATTATTGCTGCTGGTGGAGGGCGCGCAGGAAATACCGGACTTAAGGGATTTAGCCCTGCGCGCCTGGGGAATGCTCCCGCTGGAAGCGACTGGAGCAGAACTGGCGGCAGCCATACAAGCGCTGGATGAGGGCTTGCTGGTCAGCGCGCCGGCCCTGGCACAGCTCAGCCCGGGGCGCAGTGCGGCAGGCAGCATAGAAGAAGGCGGCCCGCTGACCGGGCGCGAGCTGGAAGTGCTGCAACACCTGGCGCAGGGACTGGCGAATAAACAAATCGGCGCGGCGCTGGGCATCAGCGAGCACACAGTGAAATTCCACGTGGCATCGATTTATGCCAAGCTGGGGGCGGCCAACCGGGCTGAGGCTGTGCGCCTGGGTGTACAGAGCGGGCTGGTGGTGTTGTAGTTTGGGACAAACAAAAAGGGCTGCCCTTCTTTTTGGACAGCCCAGGTATGATCTGATGCTCAGCTAGTCGTCTTCATCCTCATCATCATCGTCATCTTCATCATCGTAATCTTCGTCATCGTCGTCATAGTCATCGTCGTCATCATCGTCATCAAAATCCTCATCATCCTCGAATTCTTCGTCTTCATCCGAGTGTACGTGCCCATGCTCCAGCTCTTCTGGGGTGGGGTCGCGTAATTCGACGACGGTGACCGAGAAATGCAGCTCTTTACCTGCCAGGGGATGGTTCAGGTTCAGGTACACCATCTTGTCATCCAGTTTTTCGATATAGGCATCCACGACTTCGCCATCTTCGTCACGCAACTGTACTTCAACATCTGGCTCGAGGGGGAAGTCCTTAGGGAATTCAGTGCGCGGGATCTCGGCAAACGCTTCGGGGTCAAACTCGCCATAGCCCTGACTGGCTGGGACGACCACATCTTTGTGATCGCCAACTTTCATGCCATACAGTTCTTTCTCCAGCCCGGGGATGATCTCCCCATGCCCTTGCAGGAACTGGATGGGGTAATCCTGTTCGGAAGAGTCGATCATCTCTCCATCCACTTGCAGCTTATAGTCCAGCGATACTACCAGGTCTTTCTTTACGACCAGCGGTGCGTCTTGGTTTGTCATCTTGTGTTCTCCATTCTTCAACCTGTCTTGCAGGGATTTTTTTTGGTAGCTTTACCCCCTATAGCAGCCCAATTTTATCACAGAGGTTCTGCGCTATAATGCAGGAATAAATGGGTTTTACAGGAAATGGCGCGGCCAGGCCTCAAATCTGAAAACCTTAACCAGAAAGCCCCATGTGCAGAGCTGGCGGAGGGACCTTATGAGCCCCGATTTTTCGAATATAGATATTAAACTCATCCTGACGGTATTTGGGATCTTTGTGGGGGTCAGCCTGGGATTGGCGATTTTGCTATTGATCTGGGTGATCTGGCGGGTTAAGCGCATCCAGCTGCCCCCAGAGGCAGATTTCATGACTGCGCTGCAAGCTACCCCCTTGGCTGTGGTGGTGTTGTTAGATTTGCTTGATCTAAGCCTGGATTTCCTGTCGGCGCCGTTCGCCTGGGTGGTGCTGGGCTATCTGGGTCTGAAGCCGCTACGCGGGGTGACGATGGTGGAGAGTTTGATCCCGGGAACCCAGGTGCTCCCCACGATGACAGCGGCCTGGCTGTTTGTGCGCATCAGGAATCGCATGCAACGCTCGGGGCGCTTTTCCTGAAATGCTCAGGTGAAATAAAATGCGGAGACTGGAACCAATGCCAGCCTCCGCATTTTTTGTTTGCAGGCATTACGCAGTTCAGACTATCGCCAAGTGCGTAAGGCCTGAATAGGATCAGTGCTTGAGCAGCGGCAGGTGCAGCCAGTAGGAGGGCTGCGTTCCCGCAGCGTACTTCAGGTGACCATTGGTGGCGTCATAGTAGCTGATGCGCGGCTCACCGGAGGCGGTGACTGCCAGTGAAGAGAATTTACCTACATCCCCGGTTGCATCCACAATTGAGCTCACCCAGCCACCTAAAGTCTGGCGAATATATTTGAGATCGTCATTGGTGGCGTCGTAGTAGCTGATGTGAATAGACAGGGCGGCATCGATGGCGATGGAGGTATATTCACCAACCGCATTGCTGTCGTCCAGGGTAGTGATTACCCAGCTCCCCGGAGCCTGACGGGCGGCATAACGCAGATCAGCATAGGTAGCTGCGTAATAGCTGATATGAGCGCGACCAGTGATATCCAGAACCAGGGAAGTGTACTGCCCAACGGTCCCATCAGCGTCGACGACCTCTCTGTGCCAGGTACCGCCTGTGTCACGAAAGATGTATTTCAAGTCCTGGTTGGTCGCATCATAATAAGCGATATGCGGGTTGTTATTACTATCCAGCTCGATGGAGGTGTATTGACCGACATCGCCGTCTGAATCGAGGGTTTGTTTGACCCATGCGCTGCCGGTCCAGTAGGCGTAGCGCAGGTCGTCATTGGTGGCGTCGTAATAGCTGATGTGGGGATTGCCGGCTGAATCGAGCGCCAGCGAGGTATATTGACCGACATCATTGTCGGAATCAACGGTCGCGAAGTACCACAACCCAGCGGACCAGGCAGCATACCATAAATCTCCGGAGCGGTAATAGGCGATGCGCGGGTCACCCGCGGCGCTTAACGCCAGCGAGTTGTAAGACCCGGAGGCGTTCAGGTCCAGCTCCTCGATCAGCCAGGATGTACCGATCCAGGAAGTAAATTTAAGATCATCGGTGCTATCGTTGAAGTAGCTGATGTGGGGCGCGCCAGTGGCGTCCAGTGCGAGCGAAGTTGACAGACCGACATCACGCGAGGCTGCCAGGGTTGTAAAAATCCATTCATCGCCATCCCAGGCAGCGTAAATTAGCGCGCCGAGGCCTGAGTCGTAATAGCTGATGCGCGGGCGACTGCCAGCGTAGACCATGGAGGTGTATAACCCGGTAACCCCGCTGGAAGCCACGGTATCAATATCCCATGTGCCCCCGGCGCGGTCGGCATACTTGAGGTTTTGGTTTTCGGCATCGTAATAGCTGATGCCTGGGACGCCATCGTTATTCAAAGCGATAGAGGTGTACAAACCGACGTCGTCGCCCTCGTCGTTCTCAACATATTCTTTTACCCAGGTACCGCTGGTGAGGGTGGCGTATTTGAGGAAACCCTCTTCCGTGTCGAGATCGAATTCGTAGTAGCTGATGTACGGTTTTCCGCTGCTGGAGACCGCCAGAGAGCTGTACGGTCCAGGGTACACACTCTCTTCATCTGACCCCACGTCTACGGTATCGGTATCCCAATCCCCAGAAGTCTTGTTGGCGTAGCGTAAAGAGTCCTGGGTGTCGTGATAATAGGCGATATGGGGATCATCATCCCCATCCAGAGCCAGAGAGGAGTACTTGCCGACGTTATCATTGGTGTCGACGCGCTCAATATCCCAGGAAACACCGTCCCAGCGGGCATATTTGAGGTCGCGATTGTCAGAATCATAGTAGCTGATATGAGGGTAGTCGTCGCTGTCTACGGCAATGGAGGTATACATGCCCACGCCGCCGTCCGTCGTAGCAGCCACTGCCTGGCTGCCGAGCAAGTCGGGGTCACGCCAGGGGCGCTCGGTTTGCTCCCAGGGTTCGGCGGTTTCGGATAGGAAGTCCACGCTGGTGGTGGTTGTGGTGGGCTGATCGATTACCTGGAGTGTCCAGGCATTATTTCTGCGCAGGGCATATTTTAGCAGTCCGTTGGTGGCATCGTAATAAGCGATATGCACGCCATAATCGTAATCTACAGCGATGGAGGCATATTCGCCCACACCCAGGCCCGCATCGACGATTTCCTGACGCCACTGGGTACCGTCATGCCAGGTATAGTACAGATGATCGCCGCCATAGGCGAGATGGGGGCGGTCTGAGCGGTCCAGGGCCAGACTGCGGTCAGTCATATTGGAGAAGGCTGGCGGGGCGTCGACGCGTTCTAAATCCCATAGATAAATGCCGTCCACAGCAGGGGCGGCCGGGGCGTCTGGGGCGGCTTTTGCGTTGGGTGCGGGTAAGCCCACGCTCCACACCAGGCTGAAGATCACCACAGCAGTGACGAATAGCAGGCGCCGGGATGCGGATGCGTGGAGTGAAGGCTGTGCCGCGGTTGGTTTATTTTGTCTAAGGTTCATATACGAATCTCCTTTTTTGTTTGAGGCAGGTCAGAGGATCAAGTGCATTAGACCTGCTCGATTGGATTAAGTTAAGTATAGCATAGTGCACTGGTCGATTTCCCTGGGCGCAGAGCGCGCGAGGAGGCCACGAAACTGAGCGCCTTATAAAAAGACGAAAATCCAAGGCTGCGAGTTCCGCTTACCTGAGGGCGATTTGTCATGTATACTTGGGTTGGTAAGTTTGCGAACCAGCCTTGAATGAGGATTGCCCATGGCGAGCGTCTCAGCATTAAGTAATTTCTGGAATACTGTGAAAGAAGTTGATTTGCGCCCACTGCGCGACCAGGCTTTACGCCCGGTGCGGATTGTGTTGGTGGGCGAGGCTGGATCGGGCGTGCAAGAATTAGCAGCACGCATGGTCCAGGATCCGTCCCGCCCTGACCTGGAGACGTTGATCAATTTACCCATCCTGAGCCTGGAGCAAGCCAATCAGGTTGGGGAGGCTGATCTGCTGGTATTGGTGATCCAGGCGGGTGAAGAAAGCGCCCCCCAATACAAAGAAATCGTGCAGAGCTGGTCGCAAGCCAACCGGAATGTGGTGGTGTTCTTTAATTACGCGCAGGATTCTACGCCGGCTGCCAGCACAGCCTGGCTGAGCTGGGGACAGCGCCGGGTTGTGCATGGCAGCGTGCATAATACGCGCTTGCTGCTGGATCAGTTTGCCGCGGCGGTGTTGGACCTGCTGTCGGATAAACACCTTTCTCTCGGAAGGCATTACCCGCTCTTTCGTGTCCCGGCAGCACGGCGTTTGATCAACGATACCTGTGTTTCCAATGCGGCTTATTCGATCAGCACCGGGGTCGCCGAAGTGGTGCCTGTTCTCGGTATTCCTCTGTATATAACCGATATGGTGGTGCTGACGAAAAATCAGGCTTACCTGGTGTACAAGTTGGGGCTGACCCTGGGAATGTCGACGCAATGGCAAGATTACATCGCCGAGTTTGGGAGCGTGTTGGGAAGCGGTTTCATCTGGCGCCAGGTGGCACGCAGCCTGATCGGGCTGGTGCCCGCCTGGGGGATTATCCCCAAGGTGGCGGTGGCTTATTCGGGGACTTATGTCGCCGGGAATGTGGTCTTGCAGTGGTATCTGACGGGGCGGCACGTCTCACGGGGGCAAATGAAGGCGCTGTATGGGCAGGCTTTCGGGCGTGGAAAAGAACTGGCGGCGCGCCTGACCGCGCGATTGCCGCGCCTGCCAAAGCGTAAAAAAGCTCGCCAACTACCCGCCAGCACGCGTAGCGTTTGTCCGGCGTGCGGGAAAGACAATGCTCCAGAGGCAGCTTTTTGCCAGTTTTGTGGGGAGCGCATGACCCCGCTAACGCCGCCGAGCTAAATCAGCCCTGGTTGTATTCCCCATCAAATACAACTTCTTCTTTGCCCATCAATTTATCCAGGACTTTGCTGACTACCAGATCCATATGACTGGTGTTGGAGACGTAGTCCAGAGCGTCGGCGGGTACGGTCAACACGGGGCACAGGCTAAAGCGGGCAATCCATTCTTCGTACAGCACGTTGAGCTGGGCCAGGTAGTCGGCTGAAATCTGGCGCTCGTAAGCGCGAGCGCGGTTTTGGATGCGTTTCACCAGGGTGGGCACCGAAGCGCGCAGGTAAACTACCAGATCGGGGGGCGGTAGGAACTCGGTCAGGACAGAATAAAGCTCGTAGTAAGCTGTGTAATCGCGCCCCCCCAGCATACCCTGGTGATATAAATTCATGGCGAAGATCTCGGCATCTTCATAAACACTGCGATCCTGGACAACCGAGCCGGGATGTTCCATTAGCTGGCGGTGGGCGCGCAGCCGCCGGGTGAGGAAAAATACCTGAGAGTGGAAAGCCCAGGTACGCATGTCGCGATAAAAATCTTCAAGGTAAGGGTTTTCGGTAACCGGTTCGTAAAAGGGTTCCCAGCCCAGGCGCTCACATAACAGAGCCACCAGGGTGGATTTGCCCACGCCAATATTTCCAGCCACGGCCACATATTTTTTCATGCGCTCCTCCGATCAATCGGGCACGAGAAAGGCAACCGAGCGGCCTTGTTCGCCATCCATGACCAGGTTCAGGTGATGGTGGGGGCGAAATGCGGCGACATCGATCACACGCAGGCTGGCGTTGAGATGCCCGGCGTCAGGCAGCAAGTCCAGCAAGCGGTTGGGTGTGTCGTAGAAGAAGGCACGGTTGAAGACCGCGTCTTCGTCGTCCAGATAAACAGCCAGTGGGTAAATATTGGATTCCACCAGATCCTGGAAGAAGTGCGTGCCAAAGGATGCCTCAGGGGCAGGACCAATCCCCTCCCCGGCCAGCTCAACCAGGGCGCGGGCGTTATAGATATCTCCATAGCCAATGTTAACTCCCAGGTCAGGGGTGGAGGTGCCCCAACGCCCAGGACCAATACAGATGAAATTCACCCCCACCAGGGAGGCATTCAAGTGGCTGATCGCCTGGCTCAGGGAAGAACGCTCTGTCTGTGAGGGCAGGGAAAAGTAACCTTCTGGGGTAATAAAGACCACAGTACGAATTTTCTCAACCATGCCTTCTGGCGCCAAACGCTTTGTAGAGAAGATGATGTCTTGTTCGCGCAGGGAGACAGGCAGCTCGGCGCGACTCTCCTGAAGCTGGCTCTGGGGCCGGCATTGCAGGAGGGTAATCTGTACTTCAGGGTTTAGCGTGAGGGGATCTTTGATTTCAATGGTGAATTCGGTATCCACCGGGGCGCGATAATGACGCTCCAAAATACGCAGCATGTGAGACATGCGCTCGGCAAAGGGGGTGCGGCGCAACAGTCCATCGAAGGTAAGCACGACCTGGTCTACCCTCCCATCCAATAGCATTGTACGCAGGGGGGCCAGGTAGCCTCCCTGGTCGATCTGCACCAGATAGCGCAGGGGTGGGTAGCGGGGGCTTAGAACTTCTTTGACGGGCAATGACTTAAAAGTATTGTCATCCAGATCGATTAAATCCACATACTGTTGAGAATAGCGACGGATAGCTTTGGTGGATGCTTCTGGGTGCAGCAATGGGTGACTGAGGGCAACCAGGCGCGGGTAGTCATTGCCTACCCGGTCCACGGCGCGCGTTCCCAGCCCCCACACCAGGCGCATGAAACCATCGTCGCGGCGGATCTGCGGAGACCAGCGGTAAAGGTTACGGCTGAATGCTACTCCGGCGGCATGGGGTAAATAATAGCGCCCCATCTGCTGTCCTTCTACCACCTGGATCAAGATGGCCATACGCTCGTCATAGTCCTGCAGGCCGCGGGCGCGCCGGTAGAGCAGGGCATCGGGATTGAGGATGCTGGCGTAGATACTGGTGATGGCTCTCGTCAGATCGCGCAGGTTCTGTTCAGGCGTACCCTGGTTAGGGCAGAAATGGCTCTCATATTTTCCGGCAAAAGAAGTGCCGAAGTTATCCTCCAGCAAGCTGGATGAGCGCACGATCAGGGGCTTTGATTTGACCTGTTCCAGAAGGTTGCGCAAGCGGTCCAGGATATCCGTCGCCATCTCTCCGGCGAGAAACTCCTTCTGCAGAAGAGGGTAATCGGCCCGGATTTGGGCTTCAGTTTTGTATTTCTGGTCGCCCCAATGCAGCAAGCCATTCATGGACATAAAGCTGTAGGTAAGATCTGCCCCAATAAAGAAAGATTCGGGGATGTGCAGGTGGTCGCGAATATCCTCCCCACCGACATCCACCAGGATACGCGCGGCCAACAGCATTCCGGCAGATTTTCCACCGATTTTTCCTTGCCCGATTTTGCGGTTGCGGATCTCAACCAGGTCAGCGATGGTGAACCATTCTTTAGCGATTTTCAGATAAGCCAATTGATCGCTAATCAGGGTGCGGATTAAGACTACTTTGATCTCTTGCAGGCGTGCGTCTGCCTGAGCGCGCCGCTCGGGGGGTAGTTTTTCAATAGCCTGGGCTTGCTCGAAGAGCATGGTCTGTGGCGCAAGCTCCGGGTTGAATGAAACCAGTAACTCTTCACTATTTGCGCCGCGTTCAGTGAGGGTCTGCACAACGATCATTTCAAAAAGATCGTAGGGTAAATTATAGGCAAAGTAAAAATCGGTCAGGTGATCGCGCACGCGCGAAAGGCGGGTCTCCCACAACTCATTAGGTTCTTCTGAAAATGGATCGTGCATCCCTTCTAGAGCCTGGGAGCGGATAGCCTTTTCGCGTACTTCCGTTTCAAAAGCCTGGGGGGTGATCACGCCACGCTTGAACAACTCACGGCGCATGCGTGAGCGGATGTGGGTACTGAGAATCGGATATTGGGCCAGCGCCAGGTAGATGCTCAGGGCCCGGTCTGATGAAGCGGGCAACAGGGTCATGGTTGGTTATTTCCAGGTCGTTGCTAAAAACTGCAGGTTGGCGTACCTGTCATTCAGCCAACCTGCAGTGCTTTCCAATGGGTGTTTGGGTTTAGCTTCCCAAATGCATGGGCATGATCACATGCAGGAAGTTGTCATCTCCGGGACCGCTCACCGGGCGGATCACGCCGGGACTGGTATCGGTGGAGACTTCCAGGGCAACATTAGGTGTCTTGATGACTTCGAGCACCTCGCGCATAAAACGCACATTGAAAGCGATCAATAATGAGTCGCCTTCAATCGAAGCATCGACGACATTCTGGTTGAAACCGGTCTCGTCCGATTGACCGGAGATTTCTACTGTACCTGGCTGCAACTCGCCCCCAGGGGAGATATGGATGCGAGCGATGTGGGTGCCCTCACGGGCGAAGATCTCGGCTTGCTTACAGGCCTTCAAAAAGGCGGCTGTGGAGAGCACAGCACGGGTTTCGAAGCGGCGCGGGATGATCTGCTCGTAATCTGGGAAATTGCCTTCGATCAATTGAGAGACCAGCTCCACGTCTTTTGTGCGGAAAATCACCTGTCCGCGCCCGGGTGGGAGGATCATGGTGACAGCTTTATCGCCATCGCCGGAGACGCGCGCCAGCTCGCCGAGGGCACGGGCGGGGATCACAGCGTTAACCGGGTGGGAAACTGGTGTGGAAAGTTCTGCTTTGCGCACCGATAGACGGAAGCCATCTGCAGAGGCCATTGTAATTTGATTTTCGCGCAGGTTGATTAATACACCGGTCAGGATTGGACGCGCCTCATCACTGGAAGCTGCAAAGACCACCTGCTGGATCATTTCTTTGAGGTCGACGATGTTGATCTGGATACCCAGGGCGCTATCCACAACCGGCATGGGTGGAAATTCTTGAGAATCGATGCATTTCAGGTTTGTATTGGAAGCACCCGAGCGCACATTTAGCGTTTGTGTGCGCACCGTCAGCGCCATATCCACCTGTTTGTCTGCAAGTGTACCGATTAGCTCGGTAAATGCCCGGGCAGGAACCGTCGTTGAGCCCTCCTCCTGGATTTTAGCGCCGATCCAACACGTTATACCCAGTTCCAGGTTGGTGGCTGACAGGCGCAGGCGCCCTTCGTCAGTTGCTACTAACACGTTTGCCAACACTGGCAGCGTGCTGCGCGGCGAAACGGCGCGTGAGACAATGCTTAGTCCATGGGCCAGATTTTCTTGCAAGACGGATACTTTCATGATGGCGGTTCTCCTGAAGATAGTTTCCCATACCACAGTGAGGATTCTTCAACTCTATTTTACCAACAATCCGGTCAACTGCGCCGACTGCCTGAATTCTCAGCCAGAACTCGGATCTTACGCGCGGCTCTACGCGCCAGGTAGGCCAGGTTGTGGTCTGCGCCGAACCAGTGCCAATCCCGGCTGGCTTCTGGGATGACCAGCTTAGCCCCGTTGTACCCCTGCAACCAGAGCGAGATCGATTCGGGTGGTCTGGTCAATAAGCGAGAAGGTATGATCACAGCCTTAGCGGCCGATAATGTTTCGTCGGGAGCGCCGCTGGTATAGACATGCATGGCAATCGGCAGACCTGGCATCTCCCGCTCCAATGCAACCGCCAGGGTAGTCCCGAAATCAACAGGAGGGGTTTGATCGGTTGGCAAGGTTTCTGGCACCAAAATCAGGACTGGAAACAGGGCGTACCGGCGATTGTGGGCGCGTGCTACCTGGCGCTGCTCGCCTTGTTGAATTTTCCAGTGATAAGCCAACAGCAAGGCGAATACCAGCAGGGTGGCTGCCGGCGCCAGGCTGTTTAATAGGCTTGAGGCGAGCAGTCCATCCAGGATTGCCCTGGCGATCTGATACACCAACCAAACGGTGCTGGCGATAACGCCTGCCAAACCAATCAATACAACTGCGCTCAGGTAAAGCTGGTAGGAGCGCGCCTGGCGGGCGGTCTCGCCAATCTCGGAATCGAGTTTGGCTTCGCTAGAAACCTTGCGCCAGGTATAGAACCAGAGCGGCAAGCCGATTGCAACGGCAGATATCGAACGAGCGATTTGTTGCGAGGTCTGCGCGCTCCAGGCCTGCAACTGAACGAGTGTGCTTTGTAATGCCAGGCTGATCAGGTTGTTGATCAGGAATAGAAACCCAGCCAGGGCGGCTACCAGGCCAATCCATGCAAAGCTATAGTAAAGCGTGCGCTTCAGGCGGGAGCGGAAGGGGTCTTTATTCGAGCCACTCAGTACGTTGCGGAGTGAGCGTTGGTAAGTAAACCAGATGGCTGCTAAGGGTATACCAATTGACAGCGGCAAGGTGGCATCTACCAGCCATTGAGCTGTGCTATTTTGAAATAACGCTTGAAGTGAAGCGCTGACTACTGCAGCCAGGCAGAAGAGCAGGCCGGTCGAAAGGATCAGATAGATGCCTGAATTGAAACTCAACTGGACTTCTTCGGAGCGCTGAACTGGATCGGACGAGCTCTTTTGAATAGCCCGTTCAAAAGTCACCCATAAGGGAGCCGCAATCAGGATAAACGCCAGGCCATTCCCGAGGGCAGCGCGTTCGGCTGCGCCACTGATCAATGGTAGCTCTAAGATAAACTGAACCGTCTGTTGCAGGCCGATCAATAACAAACCCAGGCTGAACAGGAGCCAGTTGTAGCGGTAGCCCTCGCGTACCCGCTTCCAGGCTGCATCAGGTGTTCTGCGCGAGGCATCTTGCTGCAGGATGTGGAAGAAATATGCGGCTGCGATGCTGCATAACAGGATGGTCGCCAGCCATTCGGTCAGAGTTTGGCCCGTTCCGAGCAATGCCAGCTCTACTGGTACGCCCAGCATACTGAGTATGAACTGGTTTACCAGAGCCAGGACATTCAAGATTACCGTGAAGAGGGTCGTCAGCAGGATGCTATACAGGAAAAGCACCCGTTCTGGTGCAGCGGCTTCGTCTGGATTTTGACGAATACGGCGCTGCAGCAGGCTCCAGTGCCAAATCAGCGCAGGCAATCCCACCAGGATGTAAGCCAGGGAGAGGGCAAGTTGATCGGAAGGAAATGCGGGGTCCGGGTTGGAAAACCATAGTTTTGCGGCGGCGATGCCCCCGGATAAAACAAGAAGCAGGCTTAATCCAGAAGCCAGATAGAGATAGAAGCGGCGCAAAATGAGCATGGCGAGGTCAGGAATGCATTAATGATTAACCCAAGGGTGGGCATTGAAGCGCTTGTAGGAGAATAGAATGAAAATCATCGAGCAGCAGCTCTGTGCACTTGCCTGGTAGGGGCTTTGGCTACTCCCGGCGCAGCCACTATCACCAAAATTGGACCCAGGATAGGCAGCAGGAGGATCAAGGCGCCCCACCACAGATAACCGGTAAAGCTAAGCTTACGCCGGCGCAGGTATAAGACGGCGATCAAGGCAACTGCAATCATCGTAATGATTAGGAGGGTGCGCATGTTTTCGGGTGATAACATGGTCAATCTGCTCTCCTGAAATTGCTGCAAGCGTTCTAAACCCCGGTGTGCGATATGCCTTGATTATATAAGATTAATTCAGTATGGGGGCGATCTGTTAAATTTCATCGCCAACAACCCGGCAACGAGCAATACGAGTTGTTGGCGATGAAAAAGGTGAATTTCTGGTTTAGATTAGACCGCGCAGCTCCATGGCTTTGACAACCTTATCAATGGCTACCATGTAAGCGGCATCGCGCATGTAAACTTTTTCGGATTCTGCCATATTGACTACATTATGAAAAGCCTGGGTGATTTTTGTGTCCAGCTTCTGCAGGACTTCTTCGCTCGTCCAGTAAAAGTTCATGTCGTTCTGGACGCCTTCGAAGTAAGAGACGGTTACACCACCGGCATTGCACAGGAAATCGGGGATAACGAAGATATTGTTTTGAACGAAAACCGCATCTGCCTCTTGCGTGGTGGGTCCATTGGCGCCTTCGGCGACCAGCTTCACGCGATCACTGATGCGTTTAACAGTCTCGCCATTAATCTGCCCTTCCAATGCGGCAGGGATGAGCACATCCACATCCTGCTCAATCCAGGCGTCACCGGATTCGATGCGATAACCAGCTTTAACCGCTTCGTCTTTGTCGATTGCCCCGTAGGTGTCGGTGATGGACTGCAGGTAGCGTGGATTAATTCCATCGGGATGCAGGATGGTGTAGGAGGCGCGATCCTTGCGATCCCAGTAGGAGACACAAGCCACCTTTCCGCCGAGGAGCTCGATGAATCCAATCGCAGCAAACTGCGAGACATTGCCAAAGCCCTGAATTGCAGCCACCGTTTTGGTCGAATCGATTTTCAAATGCTTCATCGCTTCGCGCACGTTATAGATTACTCCATAGCCGGTCGCTTCCTTGCGTCCCAGAGAGCCACCGCCACCGACGGGCTTGCCGGTGATCACACCCGGGGTGTACTGCCCCACCAGTTTGGAGTATTCGTCCATCATCCAACCCATCATACGCGGGTTGGTGCCCACATCGGGAGCGGGAACATCCTGGCGTGGCCCAATATTGCGCCAGATCTGATCGATCCAGCCACGGCAAAGTTTTTCTTGCTCGGAAATTGAAAGGGTTGCTGGATCAACTGCCACGCCACCTTTGCCACCACCCAGAGGGATATCTGCCACGGCGCATTTCCAGGTCATCCACATGGAGAGGGCGCGGACGGTATCCATGGTTTCCGAAGGGTGAAAGCGAATGCCACCTTTGGCGGGGCCGCGGGCATCGTTGTGCTGCACGCGATAGCCAAAGAATACGCGGATCGCGCCATCGTCCATGCGGACGGGGACCATGAATTTGAATTCTCGGGTGGGCCAGCGCAAGATCTCGGATACTTGCGGGTCCAGGTTTAGCTGGGATGCCACGTGGTCAAACTGGCTTTGGGCCATCTTAAACGCATTGATCAATTCAGCCATTCGAGTTTACTCCTCCATCAGGTTTTGATTAGTTGGAGTTACGCAGCTCAGAAGAAATCGCAGACCTCCTGCACGGTGCGTAAGCCCTAATTTGGTTAAGATATAAACGGGCACCACGGTATGGCGCCCGCTAATTATGAGGGGTATTATGCTGTAAGTTCGCATGAACAATCATCTCTCGGTTTGTGTTCAACTGCTTATCAGCATGCTTAAGGGTAACCAGTGTTAACTTGTGCGTCAAGTGACGAAAAGCATATCCAGAAGATGCTTGCATCCTCATCCGGCGTGCAACTGACGGTCAAGTTCTTCTTGTAAGACTTGCGGATTAGCCCTGCCCTGGACGGCGCGCATCGCCTGACCAAACAGCCAGCGCTCCAGGCTGGTTTTGCCAGAGCGATACTGCTGCACTTGCTCTGGGTATTGCGCCAGGACCTCCTGGACCAGCCCGGCAATGATCCCTGTATCAGAGATTTGCCCTAAACCGCGCTCAGCGATGATCCTGGCAGCGTTCTCGCCAAAATGGAACATTTCAGCCAACACGGTCTTGGCTGTATTCTGGTTGAGCTCGCCGCGCACTACCAGCCCAATTAACGCGGCAAACTCGGCTGCGCGGGGGGCAGCAGCAATACTTAGCCCAGCTTGATTCAGCAGGCTAAAGAGCTCGCCAGTGATCCAGTTGGCGATTATCTTGGGGCTGGCTTTGGGTGCTGCCTTGACGACCTGTTCATAGTATTCGGCGACTTCCCGTTCTGCGACCAACAGGCTGGCGTCGTACTCAGACAGGGCATACTGCTGGACGAAGCGCTTGTGTTTGGCCCTGGGCAGTTCGGGCAACTCGGCTCGGATCTGTTCGATCAAGTGTGGGTCAATTACCAGGGGCGGCAGATCAGGTTCGGGAAAATAACGGTAATCGTCAGCATCTTCCTTGCTGCGCTGGGGGATCGTCACTGCGCGTTGTTCGTCCCAGCCCATGGTTTGCTGGATCACCCGCTGCCCCTGGCGCAGGCGGTCACTCTGGCGCGTGATTTCAAAAGCGACCGAGCGCTCAAGCGCTCGAAAGCTATTCAGGTTTTTTATTTCGGTGCGCGTGCCCAAGACCAGGCTGCCAAGGGGGCGCACGGATACATTTGGCTCAATGCGCATTACCCCTTTTTGCATGTCGCCCGAGTTCACCCCCAGGTAACGCAGTAAGGAGCGCAAGGCCATGGCATAGAGGCGTACATCTTCAGCGCCGTGCAGGTCTGGTTCGGAGACAATTTCCAGAAGTGGGACACCGGCGCGGTTCAGATCGACCAGGGAGCGCGCGGGGTTTAGGGGATCTAATCCCTGCGGGTCGCCCAGGTGAGTCAGTTTGCCGGTGTCTTCTTCTATGTGCACGCGACGGATGCGCACGCTGCGCAGCCCTTGAGGCGTGCTGAATTCCAAAATTCCGTTGACCGCCAGGGGTTGTTCGTATTGAGAAATTTGGTAGCCCTTGGGGAGGTCGGGGTAGAAATAATTCTTACGGGCGAAGATACTGGTTTGAGCGATCTCGCATTGCAAGGCCAGGGCGACTTTGAGGGCATACATGACCGCCTGGGCATTGATCACCGGCAGCACGCCGGGCATGCCCGTACAGACCGGGCAAACGGCGGTGTTAGGCGCGGCTTGCGTGGAATCGACTACCGGACAGGCGCAAAACATTTTGGTGCGCGTCTGCAGCTCGGCGTGGATTTCTAAACCGATAACGGCTTCGTATTCCATGAGCAGTGAATTTTTCAAAGCTAAAAGTTAACCGTAGCGGCGCATAAAGCGTTCTATGCGATGTAAGGCTTCTTCTAGTTTTTCGTAACTGGTAGCGTAGGAACAGCGTACATGACCCTCACCGCCTGGGCCGAATGCTGTTCCGGGAATCATCGCCACGCGCTCTTCAGCAATTAATTTTTGGGCAAATGTGTCTTCGTCCATTCCGGAGGCGCGAATATTCGGAAAGGCATAAAACGCGCCATGCGGCTCAAAAGTGGGCAAGCCAAGCTGGTTGAATCCGGCTACGACCAGCTTGCGCCGCCGGTCATATTCCTGGCGCATCTCCTCCACGTGCGGCGCCCCATTGCGCAGAGCTTCCAGCGCACCGGCCTGGGCGGTGGTGGGGGCGGACATAATGGTGTACTGGTGGATGCGCACCAGGCCTTCAATGAGCTCAACAGGCCCGGCTGCAAAACCGATGCGCCAGCCGGTCATGGCATAGTTTTTGGAGAAGCCGCCCAGCAAGAGGGTGCGTGGGCGCATACCAGGCAAAGCAGGAAAGCAAACATGCTCAACACCGTACACTAACTGGTCGTATAGCTCATCCGAGATCACCACCAGATCATGCGCGGCTGCAACTTCGGCAATTTCCAACATAGCCTGACGAGAGGCGACAGCTCCAGTCGGGTTGTTGGGATAACCGATCAGGATGGCTTTGGTACGCGGGGTGATGGCGGCCTCCAGGGCCTGGCGGCGCATCATGAATCCATCTTCAGCATAGGTCGGGATCTCGATCGGGACACCCCCTGCCAGGGTGACTTCGGCCTGATAAGAGACAAAGCAAGGCGTGGGAATAATTACTTCTTCTCCAGGATTGAGCACGGCAGTCATGGAGAGGTATAGGGCTTCTGATACGCCTACGGTAACCACGATCTCGTTGGATGGATCGTAAGCAATGCCATACGTGTTTTGGAGATAATCAGAAAGTTCTTTGCGCAGCTCGATCAATCCGTGATTGGACGTGTAATGGGTTTCGCCGGCGCGCAACGAGCGGATGCCCGCCTCAACGATCGGCGGTGGGGTGACGAAATCTGGCTCACCAATACCGAGCGAGATCACGTTGTCCATCGTTGCAGCAATATCAAAAAATTTACGGATGCCAGAGGGCTTTAGGGTAGCGACATGACGGGCAAGATAGGATCGATTCATTTTTGCTCCTTGTAATTTATTTAAGAACGGCAGATAGCGTAATCTGGCATGGTGGGCTATCCAGAGTGTGGAGGCTGGAGAGCTCTACAGGATCACAGTGGTGTTATCGCCAGCGTTGATGATGCCAGCGCGCCGCGAGATCTGGGCGCAGCGTCCCACCAGAGAGCTTTCCAAGATCACGCGGCTGGTCTGGGCTTCATCTTCGAGGATGGAATCGCTGATAATGCTATTCTCCACCTGGCAGCCTGCGCCAATTGAGACATTGGGGCCAATGATCGAGTTCTTAATTTGGGCGGTGGGGTGGATGAAAACCGGCGGTAGCAGCACTACGTCCGGCCCGACTACGGTTGAGAGGCTGTTGTCCGAACCATTGGTCAGGAGGTAACGGTTGGTTTCCAGCAAGGATTCGGGAGTACCGGTGTCTAACCAGACATCTACTTCCTGGGTGCGCATCTTCAGACCGCGCTCCAGCAAGATATTGATGGCATCTGCCAGGAAATATTCGCCCTTGAGCTGGGTTTTACGCTGCATCTGTTCTTCAATGGCTTCCAGCAAATCTTCGGCGCGCTTGAAATAATAGAAGCCGACCACCACCAGGTTATTGCTCATTTCCTGTGGTTTTTCAATCAGGCGGTGTACCAGCCCGTCAGGGCCCAGTTCAGCCACTCCAAAGCGGCGCGGATCTTCTACCGGATGCACCCATGCCACCGCATCGGCGGTTTCATTGTTTAATTGTGAAAGATCAGTTTCGATGAGCGTATCGGCGAACACGATCAGCATTGGACCGTGCAGATATTCTTGCGCAAGCTGGATGGCGTGGGATTGACCCAGGGGGTTTTCTTGAACCACGAAGTGGGTTTTCTTTTCCGGGTAATGGGTGTGGATATAGGCTTCAATCTGGTCGCCAAGATAGCCGACGATATTGATGAGCTCAACTTCGGTGTCTGGCGGCAAGCTGGATACCGAATCCAGAACGTGGTCCAGGGCAGCTTTGCCGGCGACGCTGACTAATTGTTTGGGCTTGCTCCAGGTGTGCGGGCGGAGGCGGGTGCCCAGTCCAGCCATGGGAATAAGGATCTTAAGCGTGTTGGTCATATCGAGTGAGGGCTCCCCTTCTGAATAGGAAATGTTAGAGCTTATCTGGTGAAGGTATTATACCCTTACAAAGCTGCCTGTTTTGAGGGCGAGTGCCCTAAATCATGTCCCAAGTGAAATCCATGGAAAGGCAGCTGATCAAATAAGTGGTATCGAGAGTTATTTGCACTCGACACCACTTATTCATCTGGAGTTGTATGTAAATGACTTAATGCCCCAGGATGGGGTGAGGGGTGTAGGGCTCTTCCAGGAAATGCAAATCCTCAGTGGAGAGATGAATATCCAATGCGCCGACTGCTTCTTCGAGCTGGTACATCTTACTGGCGCCGATAATCGGTCCGGTAATCCCAGGCTGGTGCAGCACCCATGCCAGAGCTGCCTGAGCCGGTGGGATTCCCAGACGGTTTGCCAGATCCAGCAAGCGCTCCAGGATCATAAAATCATTTTCGCGATAGTACATATCATGCGCAAAACTATCGGTACGGGCGCGTTCTGTGGGGCCTTCGCCGGGCTGTTTACGACCGCCTACCAGAAAACCGCGCGCCAGGGGGCTCCAGGGGATTACACCTAATCCCTCTGCCCGACAGAAGGGCAGCATCTCACGTTCTTCTTCGCGGTAGATCAGGTTGTAATGGTTTTGCATGGAGATGAAGCGCGTCCAAGCGTGCAGGTCAGCCACATACTGCGCTTTGACAAACTGCCAGGTGTACATGCTGGAGGCGCCAATGTAGCGCGCTTTCCCGGCTTTGACCACATCATGCAGGGCTTGCATGGTTTCTTCAATGGGTGTTTCAGTATCCCAGCGGTGGATCTGATAGAGATCGATATAGTCGGTGCCCAGGCGGCGCAAGGAGGCGTCCACAGCTTGCATGATGTGCAGGCGTGAGTTTCCGCGCTGGTTGGGTTTATCGCCGGTGGGATGGAATACCTTGGTGGCGATCACCACTTCATCGCGGCGGGCAAAATCGCGCAACGCTCGCCCGGTTACTTCTTCGCTAACGCCTTGCGAGTACATATCGGCGGTATCAAAGAAGTTAATCCCCATTTCCAGCGCCTGGCGGATGAACGGGCGACTGTCTTCTTCGTCCAATACCCACGGGCGCCACTTTGAGGTGCCGTAAGTCATCATGCCCAGGCAGATGCGGGATACTTTCAGACCACTGCGGCCAAGATTGACATAGTCCATTGAAACCTCACTCCTCTTTTGGGCCTGGGTTAAGGCTTGCGACAAGCCAACAAACCTTTTCCAATCGGTATAATCATGGCGTCCACACGCTGGTCACTCAGGGTTTGCTGGATCATGGGCTTAAGCTCTTCGGCATGGCTGATGACGTTGTCGGCTATCAGCCAGCCTCCTGGAACCAGACGTGGTACGATCAGGTCATAACATTGGCTGTAGATTTTTTTCTCGGCATCCAGGAAGCAAAAGGCTATCTGAGGATAGTTGACCAGATGTCGCAAAGCATCCTCGTTTATCAGCTCGATCCAGGGCTCAACCTGAGCGAGGCGAAATGTTTCTGCGGCAAGAAGGGCTTTAGCCTGGGATAGCTCAAAAGTAACCAGCCGGCGATCACTCTGGCTGCAGGCCAGGGATAACCATAAACTGGAGTAACCTGCGCTGGTGCCTACCTCTAACATAGCCCCCGCTGGGGCGCTGTTGGCGAGTAAGGCCAGCAGCTGACCGGTTTCGCGTGGGATCTGGCGCAAGCGCAGCATGTGGGGCGTGCCATCGTGGCGGTCACGCGCATCTTGCGCCTCCAGAAAGGCCATTCGCTCCAGGACAGTTGGTGGAATAGTATGAAACATGTTGATCAGCCTACGGTTTCCAGCTCATCAATGGTTTTCATTGCCAGGTCAACAGCCAGTCCGAGGGTGAGCGGGTCGAAGGCGAATTTCGCGCCTGCCGTAGCATATAACTCGGGCAGGGTGACGGTGGTACCCAATGCCAGCGCCTTGCGGTAATTGGCAACCGCCTGAGCCTGGTTCTGAATAGCGTTGCGCCAAACTTGCATGGCGCCGAGCTGGGCCAGGCCATATTCCACATAATAGAATGGCACCTGGAAAATATGCAGTTTGCGATGCCAACCGGTTACCATTTCCTCTTCCAGGCCACTCCAGTCCACGCCGCGCATGAAGCGCGCCCATAAATCGCTCCAGGTCTGGTCACATTGGGCGGGGTCGGTGGCAGCATCGGGGTTCTCGTACACCCAGTGTTGGAAAGCATCTACCACGGCCATATAAGGCCAGAACTGTATGTTACCTTCGAGGTGCTCGATGCGGGCCCGGGCGACATCGGAGGGCGAATAGAAGCCGCCCTGGTCGGCAGTCAGGTAAGGCGCAGACAGGAGCTCCATAGCCATGGAAGCTACTTCGGCGAATTCCATAGGCACTTGTAATTGCTGGTGGTAGGGCAGGCTGGCTGTCTCAAAAACATGAAAGGCGTGCCCGCCCTCGTGGAGCAGAGTCTGAACATCATCGTGGAGGCCCACGGCATTCATGAAAATGAAGGGCCGTTTTGCAGTCGCAAAATCTGTGCAGTAGCCGCCAGGGGCTTTGCCTATGCGGTTGTCCAGGTCGAGTAGGTTTTCACGGCGCATGGTGCTGAAATATTCGCCGAGCTGATTATCTACCATGTGAAAGATGCTCTCCACAGTGCTTTCCAACACCTGGGTGTCTTCAAAAGGACGCAGCGCGGTACGCCCGTAGAGATCTACATCCAGATCCCAGGGACGCAGTGTATCTACACCCAGGCGGGCGCGGCGCTTCTCATAAAGTTTTTCGGCGGCAGGCACCACGACCTGTTCGATAGCGGCATGGAATTGACGACAATTTTCTGGGGTGTAATCGAAACGCAGGAACTGCTGCCAGCGATAAGCGCGATAATCCGGGAAATCGGCGTTGGCGGCCATCTGGCGGCGAATCTTCAGGAATTTATTGAATAACTCATTGAGCTTCTGGCGGTCGGCCAGCTGGCGTTGGGCTCCCAAGCGCCAGGCTGCTTCACGCTTATTGCGGTCAGTATCTAGGTAGACCGGGCGCAGCTGTGCAATGGTGCGTTCCTGGCCTTCCCATTCTACGGTCTGAGCGCCGATGATTTTATCGAATTCGGTGCCCAGCTTGAGCTCTTCACTCTCTAATGGCAGGTTCTCCTGGCGGAACAAGGCTGCCTCCGTGCGCATATTGCGCAACGGCACTGCGAATCCCTTGGGTTCCAAACCGCTGACCAGCAACTTCTCTTTGAGTTTTTGGTCCCATTCATTGGCGCGGGGGTAGATTTCATCCAGGTAGTTGTTGTAGCGGCGCTCGGCTTCTTTGTCGGTGGTATCCACGGTGGTGGCGACCGACAGGCGCGAATACATTTCGCTGATCAGGTCGTGAATGCGGGTCCAATCTGCCATCCAGGCGGAGAGCGTCTCGGAATTGAGCGGGCGCTCAGCAAGCTCCGCTACATAGGGTTCCATCTGGCTCCAAGGCCAATCCATGAATTCAGCCACGCTTTGGGGTAAGCTGGAAAACATCGTTTTTTCCTCCTTAGATTAAAGAAAGAGATTGGTTCCAGCCAATAGCGGCTGGTTGTGATTACAGATCTGGCACACTCTGGTGCCAGGTAGTGACTTGTTGGTAGGCGTGGGTTGCCTGGAATAGTAAGTGCTCCTGAAAATGGCGGCCCATCAACTGCATGCCGATGGGTAGACCCTGCGGATCGAACCCGACCGGGAAAGCCAGACCTGGTACGCCAGCCAGGTTGGCAGGTAAGGTGAATACATCCTCCAGGTACATCGCCAGTGGATCATCGCCGTGCTCGCCAATGCGGAAAGCGGTGGTGGGAGCTACCGGGGCAGCAATCAGATCCACTTGCTCGAATGCCTGTTCGAAGTCGCGGCGGATCAAGGTGCGTACTTTTTGCGCCTGAGCATAGTAAGCGTCGTAATACCCGGCAGAAAGGGCGTAGGTGCCCAGCATGATGCGGCGCTTGACTTCTGCGCCGAATTTCTGGCCGCGCGTATGGCGGTAGACATCTCCAAGTACATCCGCTGGCAGGCGGGGGCCATAGCGGATACCGTCGAAGCGGGCAAGATTGGCAGACGCCTCGGCTGGCGCGATCAGATAATAAACCGGCAGGGCATATGCGGTGTGCGGCAGGCTGATCGGGAACACGTCAACATGCAGTTCAGTCTGGAAGGTCTGGATCGCCTGGCGCACAGCCGCCTCAACCGCAGGCTGGACACCCTGGATAAAATATTCCTCGGGCACACCCAGGCGCAGAGCCTTAAGGCTGGTTCTAGCAGAGGACGCAGTTGCCGAGCCGAAAGGTTCTTCGATAGGCATATCCATGGTGGTGGCATCCAATGGGTCGTGACCGGCGATCACCCAGTAGAGTGGGGCAATATCAGCAGCGCTGCGACCAAGAACACCGACCACATCCAGGGAAGAACCATAAGCGACCAGGCCATAACGGGAAACGCGTCCATAGGTCGGTTTGATGCCGGTGACGCCGCAATACGAGGCGGGCTGGCGTATGCTGCCGCCGGTATCGGTGCCCAGCGCTGCTGGAGCCAGGCGAGCAGCAACGGCAGCCGCGCTGCCGCCGCTCGATCCGCCAGGCACACGCTTTAAATCCCAGGGGTTATGTGTCTCACCATAAGCAGAGTTCTCGGTAGAAGAGCCCATGGCAAATTCATCGGTGTTGGTCTTCCCCAGGATAATGACCCCGGCTGCCAGAAGACGCTCGACGACCGTGGCGTTGAATGGGGGGATAAAATTTTCCAGGATGCGTGAACCGCTGGTACAGCGCATGCCTGCCACGCACAACACATCTTTGACAGCCAGGGGAAGGCCGGTAAGAGCGGGCAAGGGGGTCTTGGCGCCGCGCCGGTAGGCATTCAAGCGCTGGTCTGCAATGCGGGCCTGTTCCAGAGCCTGGTCGGAGGCCACCGTGATAAAGGCGTGCAGACGTGGCTCCAGGCGCTGGATGCGTTCCAGATATGACTGAGTGAGCTCCAGGCTGGTGAATTCACCAACCCGCAAGGCATGCAGGGTCTGGGGTAGGGTCAGATCGGTCGGGTCGCTCATTGGATCTGTTTGTGGCGCCAACTATAGAGCGGTTGTGGCTGACTAATCCAGCACAGGCGGAACCCGGAATTGACCGGCTTCCCAGTCTGGGGCGTTCTTTTCGAGCTCTTGTCGAGTAAGGCACTGCCCTGGCTCATCGGCGCGCAAAACGGTGCGCGGGGGGAGCACGCTTGAGGTAGGAGGAATGCCAGTGGTATCCAGGGCTTGTAAGCGAGCGACATAATCGAGCACTGCCGAAAGCTGTTGGCGATAGAGTTCCTTCTCAGCGGGGGTCAGTTCAAGACGAGCAAGATCAGCAATATGATCAACATCCTGGGGGGTTAGCTCAGCCATAGAGGGATTATAACATGCCACCTGTAGCAGTGTCCCGATCACCAATCCTTGGCGTACCAGCGAATATAACGCTCGATGTGAGATTGCCAATAAGCCTCTTCGTGGTAGCCGGGGAACAAATACCATTCATGCGGGATGTCACGTTCGGTGAGCAAATTTTCAAACCACATCGCCGAGCTCAAAATTTGCGGGCGGTCTTTCTCGCCGATATCCAAAAAGATGCGTGGGTACTCGCCGGGTGGTATGGCATCCAGCCAGGCGCGAATGTGGCTGGTGTCACTCCAAAAGACTGGCAAACTGTGTGCACCTATGGCGCCGAACAGCTCCCAGCGCGATAAACCCAGATGGACCGCCCAGCCTGCCCCACGTGAAAGACCACCCACGGCGCGATCGGCACGCTCGTCCAGGGTGCGGTAGTGATCATCGATGAAAGGAATTAATTCGTCCGCCAGTACGGCGCCAAAAAAATCTTCTGTAGGCTGGTCCCAGGAACGATCGCGGGGCAGCACCAATATAAAAGGGGATAGCTCACCCGCGCCAACAAGCTCATTCAGGGTTTCATCGGCATTCAGCCGATCCCATTGATCGTGGTTGTAGCTTTGCCCGTGAATCAAATACAGCACAGGATAACGGCGTTCTGCCTGTTCGTCATAACAGGGGGGGAGATAAACGGCATACTCCATAGGCAGACGCAGGCGCTGGCTGGGGAGGCTGGCGTACTCGACCCTTCCAGGTGAATTCCAGCACGGCAGTGCTGTAGGTGTGGAGGTCAATGTGGGTGTCAGGCTGGGTTCTGGCGTGGGGGTGTTGGTGGGTGTTGGGGATTGAGTTATAGTCGGCGATACGGTGTTGGTGGGGCTACTTGCCAATGATATCTGGCTGTTTGATGTACTTGTTGGTGCATTCACTGCAGAGGATGTCTTACTCTGGCAGCCAGAGATGAGCCAGGCTGCCAGCCAGATTACCAGCCATCCGGGTGCGATGGTCAGGAGAATACGACGAGGAAAGTACCTGATTCTTTGAGGGGAGCGGGATGATCGTTCGGACATCATACGGTTGGTAAGTATAACTGATTTAAAAAGCGACGCCGCAGGAGCTGGTCTGCGGCGCGTGGAATATTCACACAAGGGAAGGTCTGTGTTGTCTGCGGTCCAAAGCTCTGTCAGCGACGCAAGAACTTAGCGCGCCTCAACAACGAACTTGATTGCGGTGCGGACCTTGCCGTCAATCTCGACGTCAACAAACTCAGGCATGAAGATGATGTCATAACCATCTTCTTTGAGATAACCCTTCGCAAGCGCCAGGGCTTTGACAGCCTGGTTGACTGCGATGGCGCCGATTGCCTGTACTTCGGCACGTTTGTTCTCGCGGAAAACTCCGGCGATGGCGCCCGCCACGGCGGAGGTGCGGGAAGTTCCAGAGACTTTGATGATATCCATAGATGTTGCCTCCCTGGCGAAGGTGGCGCTTACATCTTGCTGGCGCATATGTATAGACGTCTAATTGATTTTACAAGATATTTGGTATGTAAGCAAGCATGATCTTAATATTTTTTGGAAAATTCTGACCGAATTCGAGCTCAGGTACCTGGCAAGAGCCCGCGATGTCTCCTGACCTGCATAAGGGCCATGATATTTGCCTCTTGTCCGGTGTGGGGGTCTGTGGCAGAATAAAACTGTTATGGGCAGATGGTTCCGTTTCTTAATCGCGATTATGGTGGGTTTTGCAGCCGGATTATTTTATGGCTGGGAGATCAGCCCGGTGGAGTATGTTGATACTTCGCCGGATACGTTGAGCATCGATTACAAAACCGATTATGTGCTCATGGCGGCTGAGGCGTACCAGGTTGAGAAAGATCCTGAGATGGCGGTGCAGCGCCTGGCTGTGCTGGGGGGCGATCCTATTGAAATGGTGGTGCAGGCGATCCTCTCCGCGGAACGCAATGGGTATATTGATAGTGACCTGGTGCTGATGCGCGAATTATCCGAAGCCTTGCAAACCTGGCAGCTGGAAGCGAGGCAAGACCCATGAGTAGGGAAAATCGAGGCCCCTGGTACCTCTTAACCGGGCTTATTCTTGGGGGAGTCCTGGGCTTGCTGTATGCCTGGACCATGCAACCAGTGGAGTATGTGGACACGAACCCTGGATCGCTGAGAGCAGATTATAAAGACCGCTATCGAGCGATGATCGCTGCGGCCTATCAATATAATCATGATCTGGTGCGGGCCAGCGCGCGCCTGGAATTGCTTGAGGATGATGATCCGTACCGGACGCTGGCCGAACAAGCGCAGCGCACGTTGGGTGAGGGTGATTCTCAGGCGGAAGCAGAGGCATTGGGAAAACTGGCAGCCGATGTGGGAGAGGCCACCGGCGCTGGATCGGTCGCGATGAGTTCACCAGAGGTGCGCACGCCAACGCACACAGCCGAGCCAAGCCTGACGCCAACCACCCGTCCAAGCCTGACCGCGACGGTTTCTCCTATGCCTGCGCCAGAGACCGCCACGCCTGAATTGGCCGCGTCTGAGACAACCTCAGCCAGCACAACGACTCCCACGCGCACCCCGCGTCCATCGGCGACTCCCAGTCCCAGCCCCAGCCCGACCCCCACACGCACGCCCACTAGCACGCCGGCTGCTCCCTTTGTTTTGCGCAGCACTGAACGGATTTGTGAGTCCGATCTCCCGGGGCCTTTAATCCAGGTGTTTGCCCTCGATGCAGCCGATGAACAGATCCCAGGTGTGGAAGTTATCGTAACCTGGGATGGCGGCGAAGACCATTTTTATACCGGTCTGCAATTAGAGCAAGGACTGGGCTACGCAGATTTTGACATGAGCGAGGGGGTGATTTATGCGGTAAGCCTGGCCGATGCTGGTGAAACGGCACGTGATCTCAGCGTGTTTACCTGCCTGGGCGGCTTTCCGGGATCATGGCGCCTGACATTCCAACAGCCCTGAAAATTCATCACAATTCAATCCATGCCTGGTTAAAGGGTATACTTGTCTCTGAACCTGACAGGAGGTGTAAGTTTGTCTAAGAAAACTATATTCGTTGTCGTGCTGGCACTGGCCGTCATCCTGACGGCCTGTAAATCACCGGCACCGGCGACGCCTACCGAACCAACTACTGATCCGAACGCGGTAATGACTGCGGCGGCTAACACTGCCAGCGCGCGTCTGACGGACATCGCGGCGATGACTCCGACGGCTCCGCCGGCTACAGCAACTGAAACCGCTGCGCCACCCACACCAACCCTGGCGGCGACGACCGCTGCACCACAGGCCAGCCCAACCAGCGGAGCTTTACCTACTGGTCAGGATCAGGCTGCGTATGTCTCGGATGTGACGATCCCTGATGGCACGATTTTCCAGCCAGGGGCGCAGTTCACGAAAACCTGGCGCATTGCCAATACCGGCAGCAGTACCTGGACGACAGATTATAAGCTGGCCTGGGTGGATGGCAACCAAATGGGCGGGCCTGCCTCGGTCGCTGTGCCCTCTCAGGTAGCGCCCGGCCAAAATGTCGATATCTCTGTCAATTTGACCGCGCCCACTACTCCAGGAAAGTACACGGGTTACTGGAAGATGATGAATGCCAGTGGAGCACTCTTCGATAGCCTGGTGTATGTGGAGATCAATGTGTCTGACTCAACAGCCACACCTGGAACCGGAACACCCCCGGCAACCAGCACGTCCGGACCCAGCCCTACCGCAGGCGTGAGCACACCTACATCCACGCAGTCGGCTAATGCCGTTAGCGGCGTTTCGCTGGCGGTTGATCAGGCGGATCGCCACCAGGAACGCCAGGGCAAGGCAGGCAATATTAATAACCACCACGAAGGAACGCCCGGCGACCAGCAAATCCAGGGGCGCTTTCTGATAATCGCGCAACAGGCGGTGAAAGCTGGATATCCCCGGGGTCTGCGGTGGGGCAATCTTGAAATAGCCAGGGAAGCGGGCCAGGTAGCCCGCCATGCCTGCCCAGGTGACGGTTACACCCGAACTCAGCAGCAGCAGGGTGTTGATCGCTGGAATGCCCCAGGC
>CAYXDC010000033.1:657-33583 GCA_964463505.1 uncultured Anaerolineaceae bacterium | reverse complement strand
TTACCGCACAGAATCTGGCGTGTCTCTGTCATCGCAGTCGCATCCGCCGCGATCAGGATTTGATCGTTAGATTGCAATTCAACATCGCCCCGTGGAATGATAAAATCTGGTCCGCGCTTAACCAGTACAACCAGCGCCTCTGCTGGAAGGTTTAAATCAACAATGCGCTTGCCTGCTGCCGGCGCTGTATCCGGAATTAAAATTTCCTCCAATTCGCCGCCATAGCGTTCGGTAAATTCGTCCGGCAGCGATATTCTGCTGCTGGCGGGTATGTCCACATTAACTTTAAGCAGGCGGGCAATGAGTGAAATCGAGCTGCCCTGCAATAGCACCGATACCAGCACCACAAAAAAGATCAGGTGGAAGAGCGTCCCGGCCTCGGGCAGCCCTGCCAACAGGGGAAAAGTCGCCAGTACGATGGGCGCAACCCCGCGCAACCCCACCCAGGCAATCAAAGTTTTTTCCTGCCGCGAAAACTTGAATGGCCATAACACGAAAAATACGCTCAACGGGCGTGCAAGAAATATAAGCACCGCCGCCAGCAGCAGCCCAGTCCCCGCCACATCCGGCAGGCGCGATGGAAATACTTGCAATCCCAGCATCAAGAACACCACAATTTGCATCAGCCAGGCCAGGCCATCGTGGAAGTGGATCACACTTTTTTTGCGCACGAAGCTGCTGTTTCCCAGGATCAATCCCGCGATATATACGGCTAAAAAGCCATTGCCTCCCAGTGAGGCGGTTAAGCCATAGATCAAAATTACAATCGCGGTGGTCAGGACCGGATAAAGCCCATCCTCGTTGAGTTTAAGGCCGTTGATCAAGCGGATCGCAGCCTTACCCAGCAGCAACCCGCATACGCCTCCAATTCCGAATTGCACGAAAAACATTGGCGCTAGCGATATAACGGGTGTGCCTGGGTTGTTGAGCAGGTGTGTAAACCCCAGGGTGAGCAGAATGGCCATTGGGTCGTTGCTGCCTGATTCCATCTCCAGCAATGGTTCCAGGTTGCCTTTCAGGCGTGTAGACTTGGAGCGTAAGATGGAAAAAACCGCCGCTGCATCCGTAGAGGAGATAATGGATCCCAGCAACAAACTTTCCAAAATTGGGAATTTAAACGCCCAGTGCACAAATAGTCCAACCACCCCCGCCGTAAGGATGACCCCCAGGGTGGCAAGCAGGATTGATGGCAGGAGAACAGGGCGTACCAGTCTCCACTTCGTGTCCATCCCCCCGGAGAACAAGATATATGCCAGGGCAATCGATCCCAGAAACTGCGCCAGCCAGGGATTGTCTAAATAGATCCCCCCTGGCCCATCCGATCCAGCCAACATCCCAATCCCCAGGAAAAATAACAGCGCCGGGACGCCCAATCTCCCCGAGGCCTTGCTGGCCAGGATACTGAGCAGCAGCATCACTGCTGCGATCAGTAAAATGGTTTCCACTGGGATTGCGCTGGCGTTGATCATCACCCATAATCCTGCGCAGGATTCTAAGGTCTCACCCCATTCAGCAAGGCGATAATCCGCTCCTGAGCCGCATCCACGACTGCGTTGACGACCTGTCGTGCGGGATCTGCATCATACCAGGCCATGATCTCGCGCGCCCCCTGCCAGAAGGGGATCACGGGGCGGAATTCAGGTACCAGCCGGCGGATTTTGCTGTTATCAAAAATGGCGCTGAAGGATTTGTCGCCGAGTAGGGAATCTCCCCACGTCTGGTCAAAGCGTGCAATCACCTCTGCTGGTGCGTGCACCAGGTGCGCTTTTACTCCGGCGGCTTCGGCAATAATTTCATTGATCTGGTTCCAGCTCAGCCACTCGTCCGACGTGATGTGAAAAGCCTCCCCCAATGCAAGTGGATGGCCCAGCAGGCCCACCAGCCCCACCGCAAAATCCTTGTGATGGGTCAGCGTCCACAGGGAAGTGCCATCCCCATGCACAATCACCGGCTTCCCGGCGCGCATGCGCGCCACCTGGGTGTAGCCTCCCGTAAACGGCAGTAAGCTGTGGTCATACGTATGCGATGGGCGCACAATCGTGACCGGGAAATCATCCTGGCGGTAGGCTTCCATCAGGGTTGCCTCACACGCGGCTTTCTGCCGTGAATATTCCCAAAATGGATTGTGTAGTGGCATGCTTTCCGTGATCGGCAGAAAGTGGGGCGGTTTTTGATAGACCGAAGCCGAGCTGATAAACACGTACTGGCGCGTTCGTCCGCGGAAAAGTTCGATATCGGTCTGTACTTGCTCAGGTGTATAAGCAATCCAGTCAACGATCGCATCAAACTGCATACTATCCAAAGCAGAGGTGACCTGCTCTGGTTGGCGTATATCTGCTTGTAGGACTTTAGCACCCTCAGGAATGGGTCGCACGCTCTGCCCGCGGTTCAGTAAATACAGCTCCATGCCGCGCCGTACAGCCAGCTCCGAGCAGGCTGAGCTGATAATTCCGGTGCCGCCAATGAATAAAACGCGCATACTAATCCCTCCCTGGAGATTTTGTGGTTTCTATCGGTGCATTCAGCCGACCGGGCTGATGTTTACAGAAATTGTAACAGGTCTTTTCGCGCTTCTCGAATCCACCCTCATCGTAAAATTAATGGGGGGTTATGCTCTTGGGAAAGATGCGGGTGTTGGATCAATTGCTGAGCTTTTTTAGGTTTGACCAGCTTGCTTTAATCATCTGATTAAGATATAACAAGTGTAAATCATCACAAAATATGTTACAAAACCACCTGGAGGGGCAATGATTTCAAAAAAAGTGATTGTTGTTTTACTGTTGGGCGTATTTTTTGCGGCATGTTCGACAGCCCAGTCGCCAACCGAACAGCCTCCGGTTGCCACCGAAGAACCCGCGGCAGTTGTGGAGCCGACCGCTGTGCCGGAATTTACCGGTTTGCCGCTGGTCGCTGATCGCGGTGAGCTCTTCTCCGGCTCGGGTATTTGCACAAGTTGTCACAGCGGTATGAAAGATGAGGCTGGCGTGGATGTCTCCATCGATAAAAGCTGGAGCGCTACCATGCTGGCCAATGCCAGCAAAGACCCTTACTACCTCGCCACCGTGCGGAGCGAGGTGGATCAGGCACCTGCCATGGGCGAAGTCATTGAGGATAAATGCTCCTCTTGCCACATGCCCATGGCGTTCCTCACCGCTCAAGCCAAAGGCGAGCCGACCCTGATGTTGGATGAAGGCTTTAACTCTGCCAGCCATCCCTACCACGGCCTGGCAAGCGACTCCATCTCCTGTAATCTGTGCCACCAGCTTGAGCCGGATAATTTTGGCCTGGAAGAAAGCTTCAGCGGTGGGTTTGCTGTTGACGTTGAATTGGAATCCGGCGAGCGCAAATCCTACGGGCCGTATGTCGTGGACGATCAGCAAGCCAGTGTCATGCAGGCGGCCTCGGGCTATGTCCCGCTTCAAGGCTTGCACATGGCGGATTCCGAGCTGTGCGCCACCTGCCATAATCTGGTCACCCCCTATCTGGACGAATCCGGGCAGGTGGCTGGCGAGTTTCCCGAGCAGGCAATTTATTCGGAATGGCTGAACAGCGACTATAAAGACCAATCCACCTGTATCGATTGCCATATGCCCCTGGCTCAGGGCAACGTCCAGATTTCGATTACCGGCGGACCACCCCGCAGCCCCTTCTCGCGCCATATCTTTGCCGGCGGTAACGCCTTTATGCTGAGCATTTTGCGGGAAAATGGTGCGGAGATTGGGATTACCACCAGCCCGGCCAATCTGGATCAGTCCATCCAGGCCGCGGGTGAGATTATCGGTAAACAGTCCGCTACCCTCGCCCTGGAAGGCTTCAAGCTGGATGGCAGCACTCTGACAGGTGAGGTCGTTATCGCCAGCCAGACTGGCCATAAATTCCCCGCCGGCTATCCCTCTCGGCGTGCCTGGCTGCATATTACGGTCAAAGACGCTGCCGGCGCAGTTGTCTTTGAGTCGGGCGCAGTCAATGATGAGGGGCGTATCAGTGCTAACGGCAATGATGACGATCCTACCACTTATGAGCCCCACTACGTCACGCTGACAGCCCCGGACCAGGTGCAGATTTACGAGACCATCCTGCTGAACTCAGATGGAGAAGTGACCACTGCCTTACTCCGTTCAGCCTCATATGCCAAAGACAACCGCTTATTGCCGGTGGGGTTTGATATCCAGAATGCTGCTTTCGATACCAAAGTGTTCGGTGCTGCGGCAGAAGATGCTGATTTCGCTGCTGGCGGAGACCGCCTTGGACTGCAAATTGATCTGGGTAGCGCGGCTGGACCCTTTACCATTCAGGCTGAGCTGCTCTACCAGTCGATCGGTTACCGTTGGGCGCAAAACCTGATGCTTGAAGAGTCGGCTGAGGCGCAGGCTTTCAGCGGTTATTACGCTACTGTTCCAAATCTCCCCTTGCAGGCTGCTTCAACTGAAATCATCCTGAAACCCTGACAGTTTGAAAGCTTGCGTGTTTAGGTGTTGGTAAATTTTTATAAAGTGTTGGGTGGGAATTTCCCGCCCAACACTTATCAATTCGCTTGTATAATCCTGTTGCTCACAAGTCTGCGTCGCCATTGAAAAAACCGCTGTATCCGAAGAAAGATGCCTGTCCATGAGGTTCCAAGGATGAACTCAACCATAACGCAAATCGAAATCTTTAAACTGGATCTTCCATTACACACCCCCTTCCGCATTGCCACGAATTTCCGGACCAGCGCCAACAATATTTTGGTGCGTATACATTCTGCTGATGGTGCCTATGGCATCGGCGAAGGATCTCCTGCTCCTTATACCGCCGGGGAAGACCAGGACATTAGTTTTGTCGCTGCCCAGCGTCTGGCGCGCCTGTTGATCGCTCAGGATTCAACTCAGATCGAGACCCTCCATCGCGCCATGCATGCCAGCTTGGTGCGTAATACCACCACCAAATGCGCCATCGACATCGCTCTCCATGATTTAACCGCCAAACGCCTGGGTGTGCCGCTCTATACTTTGCTGGGCGGGGCTAATAGACCCATCGAAACCGATATGACCATTGGCATCGAGACGCCAGAAGTGATGGCGGCGCGCGCATTGGACATTCAGGCCAAAGGATTTAGAACCATCAAGCTTAAATTAGGCACCAACCGCATTGAGGATGTTGCCCGTGTTCAGGCAATCCGCCAGGCTGTTGGTCCCCAGGTAGCCCTGCGCCTGGACGCCAATCAAGGCTGGGATCCTGCTGAAGCCCCCCGCATCCTGGATGAATTAGCTCCCTTCGATATTCAATATTGCGAACAGCCGGTCCGCTACTGGAACGAAGCTGGTATGCGCTGGTTACGCCAGCGTTCGCCCATTCCCATCGTAGCCGATGAGACCTTGTTCGACCACCACGATGCCCTGCGCCTGGCGCGCAGCGAAACTTGCGACCTGTTCAATATCAAACTGGCGAAATCGAGCGGTATCCATAATGCGCTCAAGATCAATGCCATCGCTGAAGGCGCCGGGATGCACTGCATGCTGGGCTGCATGTCGGAGACCCGCCTGGGTCTGACTGCCGCCGCCCATCTGGCTTCCGCTCGTCCCAATATCACCCACACGGACCTGGATTCGAGTTTCTTCCATGCAGTTGATCCAGTCGTAGGTGGCATCACTTATCAGGGCGGCATGATCCAGCTTCCCGATGCCCCCGGCATTGGCGCCGATATCCCTCAGGAGTATCTCAACGGCTTGACCTCTGTCACGCTGGTGGAATAAACTTACTTTCCTGAGTCCATCTTGGTCGTCTATCATAAAGGTGCAGCCGAAAGTGGGCTGCACTTTTGTGTTATGCGCTGGACATTCCCCCTTCCAACAGCCTTGTTTCCCGGAATAGCCATCCCGTCTGCTATAAACGACCCGTAGGCAGGCGATTCTCTTTCAATGCCAGGGTCTGCGCACTATCGAAAGGCGCCTCCAGCAGTTCTGGGGACATCTGGAAGCAGCGGAACATATCAGCGATAAAATGCATCCGGTCGGGTAAATCCCCCCAATAAACAGCCCCCGACTCAACCAGGCTGTCTGGTGTTGGATCGATCTGCGCCAGCAGCCCCAGCAGATCCGGGTTAGCCAGGTGCTCAAATGCGGCTGGATATCTCGCAGCCAGATCATCCCCCAGGCGCAGCCGGTGGTTGCGGGGCAGCTCGATCGTCATCATTGTTTCCGTGATCAACGCTTGCGTCTGGCGTTGTGCCCCAGCCACATAGCTTTTAATCGCGGCATCAAAGTTAGCCAGTCGACCGAACAGTCGCAGGATGAACAGGCTCACCTTGGCCACCCAGCCTCCTTCGGGGCGCAGCGCTTTCAGTAAGTTGTTTGCAAATTCCTGCGGAGAGATAATCGGCGCTACCAGGGCTTCATTGATCTCAGGTTGTAAGCGGGTTTGTTCGTGAAAACCGATCTCGAGATTAGCCAGCAGCAGCAGCTCGTTACACGCCTTTTCATTGCTGGTAAAGAGCGCTTGATAGTAATGTAGAAAAGCCTGGCGCAGGTATTGCTGCCCCTCAGGCGGGTCTCCTGGGCGTAATTGTTCGATGAAATGGGTGATATTCTCGGCATTATAGGTCAGATCAGGCAGGCATTGTGCATGAAAACGGGCAAATTCGCGGCCAATCTCTTCAAACACTTTGAGATTTCCGCGTGCGACTGCTGTGCTCGATCTTTCAAAAGCTGCTTGGGGATTGTAGGTTCTCCAGATCAGCTTAAGTAATTCCTGGATCTTTAGCTGAGCGCCCAGGTTTGCGGCTGCTGTCTTTAATGCCTGGGCAGCCTCGAGCGCACTGTCTTCCGATCCCAGGGCAGCTTCCAGGGCGCGCCCCAGGTCCTCCTTGCGGATCGTCTGCCCGGCCTGCTTGGAAGCCCAGGTGGCGAAACAACACCAGTTGGCATACCCGCCAGTTCTTTCCACCAGCGCCACTCCCAGCTCGTGATAACACTGCGTAATTTGCAGGTTGCGCAGCACCGCCTCGGGTAGGGTAGCAATGCGCTCGACATCAGCTATGGTAGGAAGAGTTTGATTTGGCATTGCTCACCAATCCTGTTAACTACAAAATCGGTTACCACGGTTCCACCGTTAAAGAAAAACCCTTACCAGGGGATCTCTCCAGGCAAGGGTTTAATGCTCCAGGGAGTGCAAGAACACCTGGGGTGTTCAGCCGCTAGAGCTTCTTATTGATCTCTGCCAGGATCTCTTCCGCTTTCTCTTTGGTAATGCCCATTTGTGCAGCCTGTGGCATGGCAAGCAGCATTTTCAACGTCATGCCCCTTACCATGGCGATCATCGGGTTGCTAGAGACGCCGGGTAGGTACTGGTCCAGTGCGGCTTTGGCTTGCGGATTATCTAAAATCTCGCCAACGGTTGTGTCAAGTGTAAACGCCATAGATTACTCCTTATATTCTTGAAGTGGTTGGAAGTCCATAATATGCTGATCTTACAATTTATTGTAACATCAGTGAGGCGAGTCGCCGCGGTTATTACCCCGCTCGCTGTTCTTATTGTTCAATCGTCCTCGCCGCTCTCCATGCGTCCTGCCGTTCCCTGGTAGAGCTCCCACCCCTGGGTGAGGATGACGATCTGGGCAATAAACAGCCAGGCTAAGAACGCGCTCACCACTCCCGCCGCGCCATTCAAGATCGCGGGCAGATTACTTTGAATATTGCTGAGCATTGCAGTCAAATTATCCATGGATGATTGCGATTGGGTGACCATGGTCTGGTATTCGCTCAAGCTGGTCGAGATTAACCCCACGCTATCCGACATGGTGATCAGGCTGCTCTTTATTTCTACCAGGTTGTCATCTGCTTTTGCCAGATTGGTCGACATTTCCGTGAATGTATCTGGTAAGCCCTCCAGGTCTTTGGCCAATGCGCCCAGCGAATCAGACAGCGGCACCTCGGGATTGTAGGCCTCGGTGGGTGTTTCTACAAATGAACCCATCAATGGCACCGCGCTCAGCACGAAGCGGAAGGTGTCCAGCGACTTGATGGCACTGTCCAATACCTCTGCAGCCTGTTCGGCGGTTTTTAGTGAAGCGATGGTGGACTCAAAAGTAGCAGGCAGTGTTTCCCCCATAATAACGTTGACCTGATCGAGCACCGGCTGCGTCTCCTCCACCGAAGTCGCCGTCGTGCCCAGCATCGTCGAGAGCGCATCCACGCTGTCCACCGTAGCGCCCAATGCTTCTCCGGTGATCACCATCACCTGCTTGCTGGTGCCTATGCTTGTATTCAGTGTGACAATAGTAGATTCAACATAGCCTGCGATTGTGGGTTTTACCATCCACACCCCTACCAGCCCGGCTCCGCTTAGCACCAGGCCTAAAATCCCGGCGATCATCACCAGGATCCCTAGCAAACGACGTAAGACGCTCATGGTTCCTCCTCGATTTACCCTCATCCCAGTATAGGATTTCGGTTAATTATAGCCCTGGATCGCAATAGTCATAGCCTTGGTTTTTTTGATCAATGGTATATCAATAGTGTCCCGCGCCTCTTCTTTTCTTTGCCTATTTTCCCAGCACCAGCCCTGTGGGATCGATCTCGCCTAAAATCCGGCACTCCTCGGCGCTGGGCGGTTGTGTCTCGCTGAGTTTATCCGCCATGTGTATCTCAAATTCGCTGTTGGCGCGCACATCCTCGATGCTGACGCCAGGGTGCAAATTTAGCAACGTCAGTCGGCAGTTCTCATCAAATCCGTATACGCCCAATTGGGTGATAACCCGATACGGCCCACCGTTGGCTGGCAAACCAGCTTTTTCCCGGCTGCCCGGCCCGTTCAGGTAGCCCGGGGTCGTCAGGTAATCGAGTTGCTTCACAAAGGTGCGCGTGCTCTGGTTGCGCATAATGTAAATCGTGCGCCAGCAAAACGAGCCGATATCATTTGCCCCGCCCGAGCCTGGCAGGCGCGCTTTCGGGTTGCTCCAGTCGCCGATCACAGTTGTGTTGATGTTGCCATGTGCATCCATCATCGCTGCGCCCAGAAAACCATAATCGATATAGCCTGCTTGCCCAGCCGACATCACATCGTGCATGGAGGTGGCCGACACGGCCTGGTAATAGGTGCGTGAATCGCCTACCGAAATGGGCAGTTGCGGCACGCGTGGCCCCACACCTCCCGCCTCAAAGACTAGCAGCAGGTTGGGAGCATGGCTGCGTTGGGCGAGCATGGCGGCGATCATGGGCAGTCCCGTGCCAACGAAGACCGAACGTTGATCTTCCAGCATGCGCGCCGCCACGCAGCTAAGCAATTGCGCCAGGGAGTAATTGGTTGGGGTATTCATGGTTGCATTCCCATCTGCTCGAGTGAGCGTAGTTTCTCCAGGGTATCCGCGCCAATTAGATCAAGATAAGCTGCGAAATCCGCCACTCCATAGACATATTTTTCAAGATAAGCCTGCGTTCCCTCTGGTGTTTTGGTCTGCGACAGCCAGCCGCGGATATGCGGCTCGTCAAAGAAATACAGGTACGGCATTTGGGTCGGGTGTGCTCCGAAGGGCACTTCACACACCGCATCCACAAGGTAAAACGGGATATCGGTGCGACAAGGCTCGCAGCGCACAAAATCGTCCGCCACAATTTCCTCGGTGGTGATGATTAAGCGCCGGGATGCCCGCGCCAGCTCGATATCCTCTACCGGGATGCCATCGATCTGTGCGTTTCCGAAGCGGTCACAGCGCGGCACATGCATTAAAGTCACATCCGGGTAAGCCGCCGGGATGAGCACCACCGGCTTTCCGCTGTATGGATCGGTCACTTGAATTGCCGAGCTGTATGTGAAGGTATCTGTCCCTGCCAGGTTGCGCACCGGGATAAACGGGATGCCCATCATCCCCGCCAAAAAGCGCCACTGGTAGGCTGCGTTAGATAACTCTGCCACTACCTGCACCTGCCCGCTTTCCACCGCCCGCCGTCCGCAGGGTGAGAGCCCGCGCAGCTCGTGCCCAAATGCATACGCCACCTCCACCTTACTGACGCAGCCTCCCCCGATCAACAGGTCAATGTCATGTACCGCGGTCTTACCCGCGATAACCAGATTCTTCCGGCGCTGGCGGATGATTTCATAAATCAGTGCCATTGGCGTGCGGATATGCCCGAAACCACCTACTGCAAGGTAATCGCCATCGTGGACAAAGCGTTTCACCGCCTCGCGAACTTGAATACGTTTATCGATCAGGCCGCGTGGTTTGTGCTCGCGAATCCAGGCGCGATTTTCGTCCGGGTCATGCCAGCCGACCAGCTCGCCGGTTCCTTCTGCCAGTACATCCATCTTTTTGGGCATCCTAGGCTCCTTATTGATTTTCACAAGGCTTTTGAATGGATAAATCAGCTCTGTTCTTATGGTTCCTATCTTTGCCAGCCCAGTCAATCGGTAAAGACGCCAACCCAGAACTTACACAACTATCAACCCCCAAATACACCAATCCATGTTTTTCTAAAAACGAACCCGGGTTAATTATAGGACAGACTTCATATCCGAACAAGAATAGCACCCCACCAAAAATTCTTTTGTTCCCCCGCCTTGGAGCTGTAAAGACATGAGACAAGGGTAACACATTGTGGTGATGGTGTTAGAATCCAGGTTGAGATCCAGTTGGAGAATAATGTTTGGGTCGCTCCGCCATCAGGTTTCTTGTTGAAGGTATTCAAAATGAAAGAATCGATAAACGAACAAAACAAACCGGTGAACCTAGGTAATGTTGCCTTGTTGATCATTGATGTTCAACAAGGTCTCTTCGAAAAATCTACTCCCATCTACAAGGCTGCCGAGCTTCTCGATAATATCCATTCTCTCGTTGAGCGTGCACATCGCAGTGATGTGCCGGTGTTTTATATTCAGCATTCAGGCCAAAAAACATTGCTCAAAGGATCACCAAACTGGCACTTGCATCGTCAGCTTCAGCCACTGGCAACAGATCATATCGTACACAAGCAACACGGGAATGCTTTTGAGGAAACCGTTCTGCAGGAATCTTTACAGTCTATGAATATCACCACCCTGATTGTCACTGGTCTTGTAACGCATGGTTGTATTCGCGCCACCTGTTTGGGGGCGCGCCAGTTAGGTTACAGGGTAATCTTAGTCAAGGACGCGCATAGCAACTACAGTAAAATGGCTGCCGAGATCATTGAAGAATGGCATCAGAAGCTAAGCGCAGAACAGGTCGAATTGAGATCAACAGCAGAAGTAGCGTTTACTGGATAAATGGTTTGGCTATATCCTCACGCTGCTGCTCAGGGCAGAAAATTTATACACCCTCTCCTGGCCCATCCTAAATAAACTGTAAGAAAATTTTCCCGTATACAAATCATATTCGGGCTATACTGAATCAGCACAAATCAATTCATAATATTAGACCTCATCCTATCCTGGGTGCTTCCCCGGAGGTTGTAAATGCACAAGCATCGATTATTTATTCGCATGATTGGCCTGGTCATCCTGTTGAGCATGCTGTTAGACGCCAGCCAGCTCCCATCCAGCGCTATGCGTCAGGCAAAAGCTGATCTGTCACTTCCTAATCTGCTTGGCCAGATCGGCGGCGGTTCTTATGCCATGACCTTTGAGGCTGATGAATTTGGGCCTGATTATCTTTACCTGGGTCTGGGTCCGCGCCTGTATATCTATGTCTATGATATCAATGTCCCGGATGAGCTCAATCTGCTTGGGATTTCAGACCTGCTACCTGACATTGTCAGGGGTGTGTCGATCGTAGGGGACTTTGCATATGTCACGCTGGGCGAAAGCGGGCTGGCGATCCTCAACATCGGTGATCGCTCTGCGCCAGTTATTCTGGCCACATACGATACCCCGGGCTTTGCCAGTGGGCTCTGGATGAGCCTCAACACTGCCTACGTGGCGGATGGCTCCAGCGGATTGCGCATCCTCAATATCTCAGATCCTTCTGCTATTGAGGAGCTGGGCTACTACGATACGTCCGGCTCGGCGCGTGATGTGGCTATTTCGGAAGGCTATGCCTTTGTGGCGGATGGGTCCAGCGGGCTGCGCGTGCTTAGCCTGGCAGATTTAAGCAACCCACAGGAGGTCAACGCCATCGACACTCCCGGTTATGCTGAAGGTGTGGATGTCTTGGGGAACTATGCATACCTTGCGGCTGGAGAAGCGGGGATGCAGATCATACAATTTCCTGACCCCACAAAAACACCGACCCTGGAAGGAAGTTTTAACACACCTGGTTATGCCCATAATGTCATGTTCAACGCCATGCATATTTATGTCGCAGACGGTGCTGGTGGGTTGCGAATTATCAGTCGCGCCGTTGTAACCAACCCTGTTGAAGTAGGTTATTACGATACGCCTGGTCTGGCTTACGATCTGGGCTGGGCTGAAGGCTACATCTTCGTGGTTGATTTCAGCTCTTTACGCATCATCAATGCCCTTTCCACGAGTAGCCCGACCGAGATTGGGAGCTACACCAGCCCTGCTGTCCCTGCCCGGTTAACTGTGGATGGTGACGAAGTCTTTATCGCCGATCCCTGGCAGGGTCTGCGCATTGTCAACGCAGCCGACCCGGCGCAGCCCCTCCTGGCTGGATCGTACGCCACCCCCGGCACAGCCCATGACGTGGTGGTAGCTTCCACTACCGCCTATATCGCCGACGGCGCGCAGGGTTTGCGCATGGTGGACATATCCAACACCAGCGCGCCGCTTGACGCCGGCGTAGTCGATTCAGCGGGTGATGCTGTAGGGGTGACTGTAGATGGAGAATATGCCTATCTTGCAGATGGCGCCAGCGGTCTGCTGGGCATACGCTTTATTGATGAGTTGACTCCCCCGGAGACGGGTTATTTCGACTCTCCCGGCTATGCCTGGGATGTCGCTATAGCAGGGAATTACGCTTATCTTGCCGATGGTGAGAGCGGTTTGGTGATAACCAACCGCTTTCCCCTGGACGATATGACCCCGTCCGGCGCATTTAATACCCCTGGCAGGGCTTTAGCCGTGGCAGTCAGTGGCGATTATGCCTACCTCGCAGATGAGGCTGGCGGGCTGCGGATCGTCAATATTGCTGACCCGATCGCGCCTGTGGAAACGGGCTTTTATCCAACAACCGGGTCTGCTGTTGACGTTGCGGTGGCTGGGGATCTGGTATATGTTGCCGAACAAGACACCGGCGTAAGCGTGATTAATGTCGCCAACCCGGCAGCGCCTGTTCGGGTCTCCTTCTATAATACACTTGGCACAGCCAGCGGGGTTGCCGTGACCGACAGCGGCGTGTATGTGGCAGATGCGCAGGGCGGCCTGCTCATCTTCAGCCTGTCATCGACATACTATCTCTCGCTTCCACTGGTGCTCAAGTAGGCGTCAGATTACACTGCACTTCCTGGGGACCGAACATAAAAAAGCCCCCTTTAAAACTGGCTGCCTTGCCTGTTTCTGGGGTGATGGTCTGCTTTGATCTTCCTGGCGCTAATTGGTCTAATCTTGGGCCTCGGTGTAGTCTTTATTCTATTCAGCGAGCGGCTGCTGGTGAGAGTCGCCTGTCTGGTAGTCTGATTGGGAAAAAGTTGGCCTGGCGAGATAGTGCCTCGTCGGTGGACGAATATACTCGTCGGACAGCTTGGGCTCAGTATTATGCTGTGTCCACACTTGCTGAATACGAAATCTGTCAAGTTAAAGCCTTCTTAGGGTCGACCATAGGCGATCAGGTGAATCGAACCCCGGAGGTCCTACCAATAATGGCACAGTCGCCTCCGGGGTATCTATCACCCGAACTATTTGCTGGGCATCCAGCGGTTAGAGTAGGTGTTATATTCAATTGTTAGCCAACTGTCAGGTACTTCGCTGGTTGAGAGCCGATTTGTTAAGCTACTCTCAGCGAATTACACAGCAGCAAAGATGTGTGTCTGCCTCATTCATCTGGAGTTTGTACGATAAGCGTACCCGTCTCATCGCTGCGGAACTCATATTGCTGGCCGTTTACCTCCAATTCCACCCGGAACCCGGGGGTGATCACCTGGGCGCAGGCCTGGCCTTCTTGAGGGATACCCAGACAGGCGTCCGGCCATTCTACTTGCTCGAATTCCACGATCTCGATCTCTTCTACGGTGACACCCAGCTCCTCGCTCAGTTGATTGGCGGCTTCTAGAACCGCCTGCGGCGGCAGATCATTCGGTATTCCTTCAACTCCGGTTTCTGGTATGTTCGCTGGGCTGCAGGCTGCTAAACCCAAAACCAGGATCAGAGCTGCCAGAAAAACAGGTTGCCAGAATTTACGGGAATGTTTCTTCGCTACCATAGGTTTTTTAGCTCCTCGGTCGATCATTGGATGTATCTCCGATAATAAGCCTCATTCAGTAGCCTCGCAATGGGGGGAGTTTCTATCTGTCAGTAGGTATCTCCCTACCTGCTAATGATTGGCGATCAATCGCCGCAGGATGAGCCACGCCAAGAAACACAAGGCCAATCCGATCAATGCCAGGACACCCACCAGGGTCATATCCGGGAAGCTGCCCCGTAGCGCGATTGCGCGCAGCAAGGTGATGCCATAAGTGGTGGGTATGCCCCACGAAAGTGACCGTACTGGCTCCACGAATAGGTTTAGGTTCATCAGAAAGCCGCTGAAAAAAACGCTGATCAGCAGAGTGATCATCGTATACTGTACGGCCTGGCTGTCAGAGCGCGATATTAAAGAAATGACAAAGCCGATTCCCAGTGAAGTGAACAATAATACACCAATCACCAGGACATAATTCGCCCAATGACCCAGCATCGGAATCCCCAACCCGAGATGTACCAGCGCCAAAAGCGCAGCCGCGACGACTGCACCGAACAGTAGAAAGCTCAGGTATTTGCCCACCAGCATCTCAGCCGCGGTAAGCGGCGAGACTCGGAACAATTCCAGCGTCCCATAATTGCGTTCCTGAACGATTGAGAGCGCTGCAATGGTCACTGCCAGGTGCTGGAGCAGCAGAGCGATCACAGCCGGGGCATAAAAACTCGTGGCATCGGGCTGCAATGTGGTGATGCTTTGTGCCTTGCTGGAAAAGGGTTTGACGATCAACTCTGGTTCCAGTTGCGTGAAAGACGCCAATTGTGTGTCCAGCTCGCCCAACCCTACTGAGATATCCTCAAACTGGGCTTCCCATGGGTTGCTGTTTTCTCCTGTGGGTTGCGCGCTTTGCATCTCACTGAGTAATGACTGCACCTTATCGCGCAGGTCATTAATTTCTGTTGTTTGCTGGCTGCTTTCACTCCCCACCATCTCATCCACACCTTGCATGACTGCCAGGCTGGCGCCCATTGCCATGGCAAGCCCATCCAGATTGTTCGACAGGCTTCTCGTATGAAGTCGGGTAGCGACTTCGTCGCCGGACTCAAGTGCCTGTTCGATCGCCTGAGTGTTTTCTTTCGCGGCTTGCAGATTTTGCTGCAAATCTCTGGCTTCAGCCTGTCCTTGGGTTGTTATTGCCTGCAGCACGCGCCGGTTGACCTCATCAATGTAGATCTCACCAAAAAAGTTTATATAATTTGCCTGGAACGGGTCAATCTCAGCATGGTAGAGTTGGAACTCTGCTTGCTGGCCCGCCTGGATGGAGGCAGCAGCATCGGCTGGGGCAACCACCACCAGATCGACTTCTCCACGTTGTAGCGTATCCAATGCGGTCTCTAATTCTCCGGTCACGCCATTAAAAGCTAGCTGTGTACCCAGAGTAGGGGCATATGCATTGATTTGTTCCTCCAACTGGCTACCCGGCTGCGCCACGAATAGAGTCTCTAGTACAGGTGCTTCGTTGCGGTAGCCCACCCCAAAGATCAGCAGGATCAGAAAAGGTCCCAGCACCAGGGTCAGAAGCAGCTGCGGTTGGCGAATAAGGACAAATACCTCTTTGCGAATGAATGCTGAGGTGCGAATGATTACTTTCCAGAATGCTTGAATAAGGTTACGCATCTTTGTTTTTACCTTTCACCAGCTCGACAAACACATCATCGAACGGTGGTAGGTACTCCTCTATTGAATTAATCTGCAGGCTGTTCTCCCGTGCCCAGTCCAATAAGGCTGCCATATCCGTTTTAGCTTCCTTGACGACCAGCCTTACGCTGTTAATGTCTGCCTGGTGTACTTGCGAGAGTACAAACGGCAGCGCCCTGATGGCTTGCAGAGTTTGGTAATCCAAGCGCTCGACAGTGTGTAAGTCCACCAGATCGCCACCGAAAGCCCGGTATCGTAATAAATCGGGGGTGTCCAGGATGGCTAGCTGCCCTTCGTTGATTACCCCTACCTGATCACAGTAAGCTGCTTCACCAACATATTGGGTGGTGATAAACAAGGTGCGCCCTTGCGCCTGAAGCTCACGAAAGTGGTCCCAGAATTTATTCCGCAAGACTGGGTCTATCCCGGCGGTCGGCTCATCAAGGAAGATCAGATCTGGATCGTGTATCAGCGTTGCTGCTAGATTTAGACGGCGCTGCATCCCTCCAGATAATTGGTTGGCCAGCTTGTTGCCATCTTTATCCAGTTCAACGAATTCCAAAATCTCCATTAACCGCTCATGGCGTGCCACGGGTAATCCATAGATAGAGGCTGCAAAATTGAGGTTCTCCCACACGGTCAAATTTGGATATAAACCGAACGACTGGGGCAGGTAACCAATATTTTCGCGATCGGTGCGTGTGAATTTCTCCGGCGAGCGACCTAATACGCGCACCTCTCCGCTCGTCGGACGGTAATACCCCGTCAGCATCCGCATCGTGGTGGTTTTCCCCGAGCCGCTCGGGCCGATAAAGCCAAAAATAGTTCCCTTCGGAACATAAAAAGACAGCGCTTGTACGGCGGCTGTCCCATTGAATTCCTTGCTGATATTATGCGTCTGGATGATGTTTTCTTGTTCTTCCACTACTTCCCTCCAGTCTTGCGCCTCACGGCTTTCACGCTCCCTTGATTGGGGTGTTCCGGTTGTCCCATATATTTCTTTTAATTGCTCATACTGGTGCAGACCCGCTACCTGTCATTTTGGCCAGCCTCGATAAATATAAATTTAGATCGCCTATCCCACAATTAGGACTTTGCCTTAATCCATTAGGGGAATCCCTACCCGCGCAGTGACACATCCCATCCTTCCCCCTGTTGCAACCCTCAATCTGGTAGCTGTCTGGAAATGTTGCTCTTACCACCCATTCTCTCCCCAATCTGCGGGGTGGTCGATTCTGGCGGCGGCAGGTATACTGGATTGAGTACTTGAAGCCCCTGGGAGACGAAGATATGGTCAATGGGGACCAGCTCGGGGTAGCCTTGCTTATGATCACCTGGCTGCTCCTCAGGCGACAAATGCGACAGGAATAGCTGGAAGAAATCGGCGAAATCCATGCCAGGCATGCAGTTCAGTCGCTTCGTACAGGCGATTAAGTAAAACGCCCCCAAATATACCGAAGGAGTTACAGACCATGAACCACAAGATGAACTATCGTAATCTGTTGATCATGATCGCCTTCTCGTTTATCTCCATGTATATCCTTATGTATGCCATGGTTAACGTGATGGGCAATGTGTACAACAATTGGAACCAGGTGTATATGGCCGCCCTCATGACTGCTCCGATGGTTGTGATCGAGCTTCTTGTGATGGGTGCCATGTATCCGGATAAGCAGCGCAATGCTTTGATCATTACCGCGGCTGTGATAGCCGGGCTAGTCTTTTTCGCATTTATTCGCCAACAGACTTTGATTAGCGATAAGCAATTCTTAAGGTCAATGATTCCACACCATGCAGGCGCTATCCTGATGTGTGAACAGGCTTCCCTCACAGATCCGGAAATCCAGCAGCTCTGTCAGGCGATCATCTCGAGCCAGCAGGTAGAGATTGATCAGATGCGGTCATTATTGGCGGAGTTAGAAAATTAATTTGGAGGTCAACTGGTCATTAATCAAATCTCACTTGCTGATTAACGGTAAATAGGTGCTGTAAGGCGATTGATTCACCTCATCGAACCCAATGTCGAATCCTTGATTCATAGGCCGGACTTCGCCGTCAAAATCGATGGTAACACCGCTATCTGTTCCAGTGTCGCAGGCTGCTGATCCTACGTTGATATGGTAGTCATCCCCCGCCGGGTCAATGAACAATGGATCGCCAGTGAGGCTGTTCGCCCCTCCTGAAACAACCCCCTGCGTATCTGCTCCATTCCCGAAAAACAAGTTGAAATCCTGCTGCACGCTGCCACCGTTGTTGTTGATCCCTATTGTATGGTTGGTGATAATCGAGTTTGTGATCACGGTGCTGCCTGCTGTCACCTCGATCGCAGAACCATTGACAGAAACCGGTCCGGCAAGGGTGGTATGTAGCACTTCTACAGATTCATCTGAGCTTAGCAGCAAAGCCATTCCAGATATGTTTGTGGCCGTGTTTTCAGCAAACAATGTGTTCACCAGAGATGCACTCCCCGCGCTGTGGGTTAAACCGCCGCCCTCCGTGGCTGAGTTACCGATAAACTGGCTGTGCGTAATATCAAGGCTACCTGCTGTAAATAATCCTCCACCGGCACCGATGGTGCTCTGGTTATCTTGGAAGGACACATTGCTTAAAACCACGCTGGCAAAGGCATACATGCCGCCGCCAGAACTTCGTGCTAAGTTACCCAGGAACTGTGTATCCAGGATGGTTGCCATATCTTGGGCGTATAACGCTCCACCTTTGCCAAACACAGCCTCATTGTTCTCGAACAGGCTGCCAGTGATAGTCAATATACCTGGCGCCGCTGCGCCGCCAGCCTGGTCTTGTGCGCTGTTGCTGATAAATTGGGTGTTTTGTATGTCTGTAGTGCTGAAACTAAATAGTCCGCCCCCGTCGCATGACATGGCAGTGCAATAGTTATCCTCGAAAAGCGAGTTTTGGATCGACAATTCTTCAAGCACAAACGCCCCGCCTCCATCTCCCTGTGAAGTATTGCCAGTGAATTGCGTGCCAGAGATAACGGTAGCGCCTATTGTGCGCAGACCTCCGCCAAGGCCGTTTGTGCTGACATTGTTCCGAATGCCTCCATCAGTGATGGTAAGATCTCCTATCACATAGAGCCCACCACCGCTACCATAGGCAGTGTTGCTCAGCAGCTCGACTCGTTCGAGAACCAGATTTCCATTTGCCTGGATACCAGCGCCATACTCTGATGGATCGGTCAATGTTCCATGTTGAATTGTGAGATCAGCCAAAGTGACTTCACTGGCCTGTATATCCAGGACGCGGAAGCTGTTATTTCCATCCACCGCTAACAGGCCACTGCCAGGCCCCTGGATGCTTACCGGATCAGCGATGAGCGGCAAAGGGCTGCCCAATAAGATAGTACCGCTGGTGGTTATATTGATCAGGTCGGCTCCTGGATTGGCATTGGCGCTGATAATTGCTTCCCGGAGTGAACCGGGACCATCATCACTGGTATTGGTCACCACAAATGTGCTGGTTGGTGAATCCACAGCAGCCAAAGCAGTGCTAAATTTTTCACCAATAGGTTTAAGTAGCCCAACACCCAGAAGAAAAGCTAATCCGATTAATAAGGAAGAGAATGTATTCCGAACCATAAGGAAATTCTCCTTCAAATTACAAGGACCTTTAAAACATAAATACCAGATAGAACCAGAACAACAGCCGTAATTGTGACAGAAAACCCGCGCTGCTACCGGGATTTTTTGAATCAATATCATAGCAGCCCGGAACTATTGAGATAATTTTAGTCCGAAATAAATCTTGTATATACGCGCCAGGCACCTATCTCGGAATGGATGGCGACATACACTTTCTGCATTTTCCTCCGCAAGGCCCCGCCTTCAATTTTCGAAATTAATCTACTTCACTTGAATAAGTTGGTGCTCTCGCCGCCTTGCCACTGAGCGATCTCCTTGTGGTGAGGGGAATGCAATGACGGTGATGGCGGTTCCTCGCCGTATCTGCGCCTCACCCGGCTGTCCAGGCGGATCGGGTATTCTCCTGAGCAAAGCTATTATCGTGTCCAGCTTCATGGATACACCACAAACAAAAAATCGCCCGGTTGCAAGGCCAGGCTGTTGGCTTTACCGATGGTGGCAAACGGATTGTTTTCCGAAAGTCCATTGTTGCTATCGTCTCCAGTCGAACTGGATACGTAGTATGTCATTCCATCTTGCGGAGCAAGCGTCGTGGTTTGGCTTGACGCAAGCGGCGCGACCAGCGTGAACATCACAATGTATATCGAGAGGAAAATACGGGTATGACCTGACACAGTGCGCCTTCTGCGATACGATTACAAAAATTATAGCCAGGGGGATCTTGTAGCTCGAAGGGCCTTTATTCTAAGAATATTAATGTTGGACCGAGCATGCTCGATAACCTTATCGCCATCTGCTGGTGATCGCGTGGGCGTTCGGCAGATGCATTGCTCGCCGCTGCTGCAATTTCTTGGTAAATCTTATTGTATGTGTTAAAATTTAGAGTATATTTACCTAAATTCTGTTGTTCGTACCGGCCTTCCAGGGCGGAGACAGGTGAAACCGGATGATAAGCAACTCCTTAGGCAGGTACGAGATTCAATCTGAGATTGGTCGGGGAGGAATGGCAACTGTTTACCTTGCTTACGATCCCCGCTTTCGGCGCCAGGTCGCTGTAAAAGTCCTCTCCTCCCAGTTCCTGACCCACCCGGTCCTGAGAGCGCGCTTTGAACGCGAAGCTCGCCTGATTGCCACAATCGAACACCCTGCAATCGTCCCTGTCTACGATTTCGGTGAACAGGATGACCAGCTCTACCTGGTCATGCGCTACATGATTGGCGGTCCGCTTTCCTCAAAGCTTCGCAATGAACCGCTGCCCTTTACCTCAGTCCTCCAGATCCTCTCGCAGCTTGCCCCTGCACTGGATGTTGTCCATGCTCGCGGGGTCGTCCATCGTGATCTCAAGCCCGGTAATATCCTCTTTGATGGTTTCGAGAACCCGGCTCTCTCCGATTTCGGCATCGCCTACCTGACCGAAGCTAGCGTTCAGCTCACTGGAGATGCCGTGATCGGCACCCCGGCGTACATGAGTCCGGAGCAGGTCCAGGGTGATATGGAGCTCGATGGGCGCAGCGACATTTACGCCCTGGGAGTGATCCTGTACGAGATGCTTACCGGTCGCCAGCCTTTCCGGTCCGCTACCCCCATGTCTACGGCCTTGAAGCATCTCAGCGAACCGGCGCCAAAGATTTCTATCAACCGCCCGGACCTGCCGCCCGAGTTGGACGTCATCCAGGCCAAAGCTATGGCCAAAGACCGGGAGGGGCGCTATCAGAAGGCTTCGGATATGATCTTCGATCTGCGCGCCCTGCCTGAAATCCTATCCCCTAGATCTACTGTCAGTCCGGGTTGGCAGGAGGCCTCCGCTCCCGATGAGCCAACTGTGCCTGAGAATGAAGCGCCAGGCGGGCTAACAGCGCAGGACGTATCGCTGCCTGTTCCCGCGGTGGAAACTGGTTCTCCCCCATCTCTTCCTTCATCCCCTCTGTCCGATATGGAGCAGACTGGTGGGCTTTCCAAACGCGCGGGATTTCCCGCGGTGGGCTTAAGCGGGATTACCTTCATTGGACTGTGCAGCCTGCTCCTGCTGGCAGGTATGCTCTACCGGTTCGTTCTCCAGCCAGGCGCTGCGCCTTTGGCTACCATCTCTCCAGCAACCGACTCTCTCCCTCCAACCTCCTCGGTCCTTGCCTCTCCATTCGATCCAGTCATTTCTCCATCTGCGACCTTCAGCTCCCCGCTGGATACTTCGCTTCCGACTGTCGTAGTTCCCCTGTTCTCCGATGATTTTTCCCAATCCGCCCATGGCTGGCCTGTGTTGGCGGATGAAGCGACGAGCTACTCATATCAGGATGGCACCTATCGCATCACCGTCCAGCAAAACGATACGCTCTTCTGGGCCACACCGGATGACAGCTTCACTGACGCCATTATTTCGGTCTCCACCACCCTGGTTTCCGGAAGCGAGGGGAGTTATTACGGCCTGATCTGCCGGCTGCAAGGGGATCAGGAATTTTACTATATGGTTATCCGGGTCGACGGGAGTTTCACGGTGGGCACATACAGCAATGGAGAATTTCTGTCGCTACTTTCTAGCGGGTGGACTTCCAGCCAGGCCATCCGTACAGGCAATGACCAGAACCAGCTCCGTGCGGACTGCAATGCAGATCAACTCCGTTTCTATGCAAACGGCGAGCTGCTAACCGAGGTCCGGGATGATAAACTATCAGCCGGAAAACCGGGTCTGGCCGTGGCCTCCATTGGGTCTGGAGAATTGGACGTCCGTTTCGACAATTTTCTGATCACGAAACCTTGAGGAGGATAACGATGAGTCATTATGGAAAACTGCTCCTGACAGTCCAAGATGCTCCTGACCAGGAATTCCTAATGGGTAAAACGGAGATAACGATTGGGCGCTCGACGACCAGCGACATAAACCTGGCCGACTCACGCGTCTCTCGTTTTCACGCCCGCGTCGACTGCGGTCCGGAAGGCTGTAACCTCGTCGACCTGGGATCGGCAAATGGCACCTTCCTGAACGGCAAGCGCATCCAAAAAACCTCCCTTTTGCCCGGTGATCGCTTCCAGGTGGGCGGCAGTAGCTTCATTTTCCTCCCCGCCGCCACCGAATTGGATGATGAGGGGCTGACCCAGATCGCCTCAGAGCAGGAGATGGAGCTCGCCTTGGACCGCTCAGCCTTGCCAATGGCTCTGAATGACACTACCCATCCCTCTCTGGTAGTTTATGCCCCCGACCGCACATGGGATCTCTCTCTTGAGGTGGATGCTGTGGAGATCGGGCGCAGCCTCGACAACAGCTTGGTGCTCGATTACCCCAAAATATCCCGCCACCACGCCCTTTTAAAACGAAACAGGGATAGTTTTGTGCTCCGTGACCTGGGCAGCACCAACGGTACCTGGTTTGGCAAGCAACGGATTGAAGAGTACCGCCTGCAGAATGGAGATAGCTTCCAGGTCGGGCCTGTGCAGCTTGTCTATAAAGCAGCTTTTACTCAGGAGGAGTTAACCTACGTTGATACCGGTCTGCACAGCCAATCGCTGCACAAAAATCCGGTTGTTTTCGTCCCCGGTTTGATGGGCTCAGAGCTCTGGCAGGGCAGCGAGAAGGTCTGGCCGAATATGAAATATTTAATCCGCCAGCCCGAGCTTTTTATCTACCGGGAGGACTCGAACCTGGAAGCGCGTGGCATCCTCAATGAAGTGGTGATCGTCCCGAACCTGATTAAACAGGAGCAGTACAGCCGGATGGGCGATTACCTAGTCGAAGAGCTTGGCTATGTCCGCAATGAAACCCTTCTGGAGTTTGCCTACGACTGGCGGCAGGATGTGCGCCTTTCTGCCCGCAAGCTAGCCGAGGCCGTGGCAAGTTGGAAAGCGCCTCGCCCAATTACCCTGATCGCCCACAGCCTGGGCACCCTTGTCAGCCGCTATTATGTGGAGCGTTTAGGTGGAAAAGATGTAGTTGATCGTCTGATCCTGATGGGTGGTCCGCATAGCGGTGTCCCTAAGATTGCCAGCAACCTCATTAGCGGCCTGAAATTGTTACCTTTTGGACTGATGGGAGATCGCCTGGGCCAGGTAATCGCCTCCTTCCCATCTTGCTATCAGATTCTTCCGACCTATGCCTGTGCCGTGGATGAGAATGGGCAGAACGTGCAGCTCCTGGAAGAGGAGGGCTGGGTACAGGAGAGCTATCGCCCGCTGCTGCGTTCCGCCCGAGAGTTCCGCCGCGAGCTGGGAAACCGGACCAGCGTTCCAACCATCTCAATCTTCGGCTATGGCCTGAAAACGATCACCGAGTTGCGCATCCGCCGCGGCGAACAGGGCCGATGGACGGGTGTGAGCTTTGATTTGACGCCCAAGGGAGATAGCTCCGTTCCTGAACGCAGCGCAGTATTGGAAGGTACCGAGATCCACCCCGTCCAGCAGTTTCACGGGACCTTGTTTGTGGACGCAGACGTGCGAATGCGGTTGAAGATGGAGCTCCTGGGAGACTCGGCCTAATTCCTTCTGCACGGCAATGGCAAACGCGCTGCTGGCTTTTGATTCTCCCCAAGCAGAGGCATGGGACCAACAATGGATGGAAATGTCTAAGGCTGCTATGGGTATCTGGGTGCAGACTCCTACATCCCATAGTAAAAGAGGGGCGGTAAGATGCCGCCCCTTATTCAATGTAATCTACTGGATCTCCAAGAGCTCAACCTCAAAAATCAGTGTTGCGCCCGGGGGAATGACGTTGCCCCCACCCTGATCGCCATAGCCCAGCTCAGGGGGAATCACCAGCTGGCGCTTGCCACCCACATTCATCGTCGCTACTCCCTCATCCCAGCCGGGAATGACGTTGCCTTCGCCAAGCACGAAGCTGAATGGCTCCCCACGGTCGAGCGAGCTGTCAAACTGGGTCCCGTCGCTTAACCACCCCGTGTAGTGGACCACCACGGTCTGCCCCGTTACAGGGACGTTTCCTGTACCGGTCACAAAATCGTAGTACTTCAGACCGCTCTCGGTGGTGGTGAAGTCTGCCTCATCCACCTGCGTGGCCACCTGGGGTTCCTTCACGTCCGTTAGCTCGATCTCCATCACCAGCGTGGAATTAGCCGGGATCGTGCCGTTGTCCTGTGATCCGAGAGCCAGTTCCGGCGGGATCACCAGCAGGCGCTTGCCGCCCACTTTCATGCCAGTTGTGCCCTCTTCCCAGCCCGGGAAGACGGTATCGCCGCGCCCGAGAACAAAGCTCAGCGGTGAGCCGGCAGGTGACTGGTCAATGTAGCTGTATCCATCGTCCAATTTGACCCACATCGTATAGCTGTTGGAAATGGTGCTGTTTGTGGTGGCTTCTGCGCCGTCGCCTTGATTAATATCGTAATACTGTAGGCCGCTGGCAGTCTTGGTCAGTTGATCGGTAGTTACATCGGCGGGAACCGGCGCGGCTTTCACCGAGAGCAGCTCCACCTCCATAACGATCTGCGCATTGGGGGGAATGGCGCCGTAGCCCTCTTCGCCAAAGGCCAGGTTTGCCGGGAGGACTAGTTTGGCTTTGCCTCCGGGTTTCATCAAGCCAATGCCTTCTTCCCAACCAGGCAGCAGCCGGTTTGCTCCCCACACGGTGCTGACCGGCTCATTAGTTGTGTAGCTGTTGGCCAGCTCGGTGCCATCCAGCAGGTTGGCGGTATAGTGGATCGTAATGATCTCGCCCGCCTTGGGTGTCTCACCACTGCCTGCGTTCTCCTCCAGGTACTGTAAGCCGCTTGAGGTCGTCTTCGCACCTTCCAGTACATACAGCGTGGGGATGGCAGTGGGTATTGCCGTAGCGCCAGGTGTGTTGGCGCTCGTGTCGTTGGCGCCTAATGTGGCTATGCCGGAGGTTTGGTTGGACGCAGTCGTGGGGACGGCTGTGCTGGTGGGCTCGGGTGTGCTTGTTTGGCAGGCCGCCAGGACCATAACGAACAGGCTTACAGTGACTGCCAGGAGCCACCCAGATTTTGTCTTGTTATTTTTCACAGAATTCTCCTAATTGGTACCTGGCAGGCCCAGCCACCTGATCACGATTGCCAGGACTGCCTTCTACCCGTGCAGAAATCAAATTTTTCCTTTTGAAGGATTATGCCGGGGCTATAGAAGTTCTAAGTGTACCCCCTAGTTATTAATATTTGGTTTAGAAAATTATAAGCTTTCTACAACTCATCTCAAAAATGTGGGGGGTGTTTATCGGCGCGCAGCCGCCGATAAACACCCCCCCCTTAATCTATTTTTGAGATAGCTTCTATCTATTCTAAAGTCAAATCAAGAGCCCGTTTGCATCGGGAACTAAAGCCTTGGCTGCGGCGTCTTGGAAAGCAATACGGTAATATTGATAATATATCTCCGAAAGGATAATTTACAGCGATGAACACAAGACCAATGATCAATCAGAAACTTCCCCTCCTAAAGGCCGTCCTGAGGGACGCCTTGCCAGTCATATTGTTGGGTTTTGCGCTTCTCCTGGCAGCTTGTCAACCGTCAGAGGCGGGTCTCCCGAACACCCCACCTGCTTCGCCACCGGTTGCGGAGAGCCCCACTCCAGAAGCCAGCGAGGAGCCCAAACCGGCTGGCGCTGGTGGTTCGCCAACCTTCTCTTTGGATGAACTGGGCCGGCTGACGCCCGATGCAGTCCTGCTCGAGCTGGTCTTCGAGCCTACTTTCTTCCGCCCCGAGGCATCTTACGAATTCGGCCGCCCACCGGTTTTTGCCTTACTCGCCGATGGCCGGGTGATCTATACCTTGGAGGGCGAAACTTATGAGCAGGAGCAGGTCATGCTGGCTCAACTTACGTCTCAGGAGACTGTTGAACTACTGCAGAAAGTGCTTGACCTGGGTTTCGATCGCCTGGAAAGCTATACGGACTTCTGCTTCACGTCCCCCAGCGGCGAACAGAACTGTGTTGCTGACGCCGCCTATACCATCCTGCGCATGCGCACCGCCGCGGATGGGCTGGACGAAGTCAAGATCTACGCCGACTTCGCTAATGACCTGCCCGCTTTTGAGGGCATCCGCGACCTGCTGATGGGGTACGCCCACCCGCAGGCGCAGGTCTACATCCCACAGCAAGCCGCCCTTTTCTTGTCGCAGGATCCGGGTGCAGACCCTGAAACAACCCTCGACTGGCCACTCGATCCATCCCTGCTGGCTTTCCCGCCGACCGATTTCAACCTGTGGGCGATCGAGCTCGCCGGGCAGCCGCTGAGTGATTACATTGCTAGGGTAGGCCGCAACACCGGCGACGCCTTCTTCGAGCATGATGGAAAAGTATACCGGGCTTTCCTGGCGCCCTGGCTGCCGGCTGCCGACTTCAGCGAAGACTTGCAGGCTATGTTTCCCTTGCCGTAGGCAATTACCCTGACCAATCGCTGCAACAGCCAGGGGTGTCCAAAAGCATAAATTAAATAGCGTTTATCGCTCTCGATAGGGGCGAAGCAGTGCAGTGAGTACCATCTGTGGCAGTCGAAACACGCTTCGCCCCTCTTTTTGGACACCCCTCTGTATTAGGTCAGAAACCTGGTTTCTCCGGTCTCACTGTTTACTGGTGTTTAGCTTTATTGACCAGTGACGTTCACCATCCAGCTAATCCCAAATTGATCTGTCAGCATGCCAAACGTATCTCCCTATGGAGCTTTCTCGAGCGGCATGGTAATCATGCCCCCGCTCGAAAGCTTCTCAAAATAACCCCTCAATTCTGCTTCATTGTTGCCGCTCAGTGACACTCTTTTTTACATATCGACTGGCCGGTGCGCAGGATGAGACAACTAATCCGGTAAAATCGGGCTTCTGAGGATATTGTGCAGTTGTATCCGTCACAGCGATAATCGCTGAGAGTCGGGGGTGACAGATATATTCAACATAATGCTGATATAATTTATCTAAATCTCTTTGCTCTATCCTGATCGATCAATGAAACAGTGTGTAGAAAGAATCCTTCCCACAATATTTGTTAAACAAAATTCCTTACTGTCACTTCGCAACCGTGGATTGATGATCCATGAGCGATTGGTGAAATTCACGGCTAAAGACTGGAAGGCTCCTTATGAATGAAACTGTAGATCCTTCAAGAGATAATTTCCTGCTGACCTGGGAAACCGATCATTTTATTGTTCCTCCCGGGACCAGCCAGGCTTTCCTCCTCAGCATAACCAATCTGAGTACCGAAAAAGGATATTTCGAGTTTGACGTGAAGGGGCTGCCCGGCGACTGGGTGTTCCTGAGCTCGCCAGTGATCGAGCTGGGAGCAAGAGGCCAGGGCGAAGTCGAACTGACAATTACTGTTCCAGAAGCACCTAAAGGCCAGGTTGGACGATATCCATTTACGATCGAGGCGATCCGGCAGGGTAAGCCTGAACAGTCACAAACCTTATCTGGTTCTATCACTGTTGCTGCCTTTGAAACTGAAGGGCGCCTTGGAATTCTGTTGGCTGCCACACAATTCGCGGTTGAGCCGGGAAGCTCGATCACTATTCCCCTGGTGCTCCATAACCGCGGATTAACCCCCGATACTTTCAAGCTCAGCATTGAGGGTTTGCCCACAGCCTGGATCTCCACTACCGATGTACAAACCCATTTACAGGTAGGTGAGCAGACGGAAATTGAGCTGGCGATCCATCCGCCTCACTCCATCGAAAGCCAGGCCGGACGCACCCCTTTTAAGATAACGATCTACAGCCTATCTGCTCCCGGTCAGAAAGTGGATGTTGAATGCCTGTTAACCATCGCTGTCTTTTCTGCTTTCAGCATCCAACTGCACCCACAGGCCCTTAACCCTGAACAATCGGGTTATCTGACTGTCATTAATGAAGGCAACTCGCCGGATACCTATGCGTTGGAATGGGTAGACCAGCAAAACAGCCTGGTATTCGAGGGCATACAACGCGAGGGGTTACCAGCAACAGATGATAGGCTTCCACAAGCCGGCGTTTCATATTATCCGATTACCGAACCCGTCCACTTGCGCGTGGAAGCAGGGCAAAACGAATCGATTGAGTTTAGAGCTCATCCGCGATCACGGCCTATCCTGGGAGGTGATTTTCGGATTCCCTTCAAAACCATTGCCCAATCCAGCTCAAAACAAGTGCTTTCGCAGAGCGGCGAGATTGTGGGGAGAGCACTGATTCCGGTCTGGCTATTGGTTGCATTTGCGATCGTCTTACTTTCATGTATCTGCCTTTCATTCTACTTATTCAACAATAATCGCGCTCAGGCAATGAGAGCGACCCAGACATACCAGGCAGGTATTGGCCAGATTCTCGGGGCCACTCAAACGGCGGCAATCAATCAGACGCAAGCAGCAATGAATGGGCAAGAAGATTCCGATGGCGATGGATTAACAAACCTGGAAGAAATAAGCTTCGCTACAGACCCGAACAATCCTGATTCAGACAGTGATGGGCTTACCGACGGTGACGAAGTCAAAAACAGGGGTACTGATCCGATGAATCCGGATACGGATGGTGACGGACTTTCGGACGGTGAAGAGATTATCCGCTGGAATACTGACCCGCGCAATCCTGATACCGATAGCGATGGGCTGAGCGATGGTGCAGAGGTACAGCTCACCAGCGATCCACTTAATCCGGACAGCGATCAGGATGGCATTAGAGATGGAGACGAAGTCAACCGGGGGACCAATCCACTCAGTCCAGATACAGATAACGATGGCCTGAACGATGGACAGGAAACACTACCCTGCCCTGACCCGCTCAAACCAGATTCAGACGGTGATGGGATCATTGATGGGCAGGATCCGGAACCCTGTGATCCAAATAATCCTGCGTTAACCGCTACGGCGGTATCCGGTCTTCCAACTGCGACCCAGATACCACCCACTGCAGTACCTACCGTCACTACTGCACCTCTGGCTACACCTTTGCCAACTCTACCTCCTGATTTGGGAGGTATGATCTTGTTTGAGTCTGATCGGGATGGGAATCCGGAAATCTATGCGATGAATGTTTCAGAGCGGGGCATCGTTCGCCTGACCGATAATCAAATTTCTGATACCCAGGCTGTATTAGCTCCAGACTCGTTCCTAATCGCATTGGTAGCCACTCAAAATGATAACAATGAGATCATCCTGACGAGCGTCACAGGCCAGGCACCATATAATCTGTCCAATAATCCAGCCGATGACCAGCAGCCCTCCTGGTCGCCAGATGGGGATTGGATTGCATTCACAAGCAACCGGGACGGCAATCAAGAAATCTATGTTGTACGAATAGATGGCTCGGAGCTTCGCAACATCTCCAATAATCCAGCCAATGATTCCGATCCTTTCTGGTTCAGGACAGGCGACCTGATAGACAGGAATGATTGGATCGCTTTCACGTCCAACCGGGATGGCAACCTGGAAATATATATCACGAATCTAGATGGATCTGATATCCGCAACCTGAGCCTGAGTCCGGCAAATGACTATTCGCCTTCCGGCTCGGGTTTCATTGGAAAAATTACCTTTGTCTCAGAACGGGATGGGAACCCTGAGATCTACCTTATGGATCTCGATGGATCGAATCAGACAAACTTAACCAATCATGGCGCCCGAGACCTCGACCCGGTATTTGGTCCGTCTAGCGAGTGGGTGGCGTTTACTTCGGATCGGGATGGCAATCTGGAGCTGTATGTCATCCGGACCACCGGGGAGGGGATTTATAACCTGACCCAAAATTCAGCCCAGGATAGCAATCCATCCTGGCGGTAATTAGGGTACATCCACGACCGTTGGGGAATTATTCCCAGCTATTAGATTTGATCCCGAATGCCGCGGCGGGCAGCGAGCACGGTGACCAATAAAAAATTAGATAACCACTACTTTGGTGAGCTGTCCACCCCAACGGCGCGTCGACTCCCAGAACAGCAGTTCGCCCACCACGCGCAGCACCAACGCCCTGCTTGGTAAGCTCTTCGGAGGGTGTAGCGCTTGGGCCAGATCCAGCCGGTCAAGGCCGTGTTTGCGGTCTTCTAAGATGCCATGGAAGCCCAGGCCCTGCCCACTGCATGCGGGGCGAGCCATGACCAATAAGTTACGCAGAGTCAAATAGAAATTTAGGGCTGATGAGAGACAGCGCTCCTCGTCAGCCCAATTCTGTATCTACACCCGTATCTGCCTGCCCTGCAGCCATCCCAGGGAATATCGAGCGTGGCTGCCCGTAGCGCCTCACGCAGGGCGCAGTTGCCGTTGATTGCCAGGTCGTCTGCCAGGGAATCGATGGTAATCACGGCCTGGGTTGCGGCATTGGCAGCAACAGGTTGGATGCTCATCCCAATAATTACCAACAGATAGAACAAAACCCGACAGCGTGTGACCACAGAATCCTCACTTTCTCCGCTTCTCTGATCTGGATCGGGGAAGTTTCTCACCTCCCTGGTGTGAAATAGCTTTCGATGGAGTCAGCCCATTGGATCCAAATCAACCGGGATAGACCCATTCTGCGGAGCAGGGGACAGACGAGTATCCCCGCTTTCTAGATGAGCATAGCATTCCCGGATTTCTGCTGTCATGGGGGTGTACCCCTATTTCAGGTGGGAAGATGGGGATGTGGGCTTATTTCAGATCTGGGAGACTTCTGGCGAGATGATCATTCCAACAGCAAACGTTGACCAAATTGTGCTACTTACCGAAAATCAACTTGCTTCTATTGGGCTTTGGAAACGGTTATCAATTTTTTAATTGCGATAGACTATCCATTCGGATAGTATAAAACTAGGCTTATGCAGGGGGAGTAAAACACCTTCGTCCAATATAATGATAATAGGAAAGTAAATTTGGACCTCATACCCAGTCCTCGACCCAAAAATCTCTCTGAATAGCGCCTCGTTATTGAGTATGTAGGGCTTGAGCTTATCTACTAATTTACGAGTACTGCAACACAAATCTATTGCCAAATTGTCGTTTACCAAGTCAATAGAAAGGAACGCTCATGAAAACCCGAATGATATGTTTTGTCCTGCTGATGTTTATGTTCTTAATGAGCTGTAATTTGCTCACCAACATAAATATCAAAACGATTACCCCGTCCGAGGTGATTGTCAGCGAGAACCGTGATGTCTCTGGTTTTACTGCCATCGAGTTTTCTACCCTTGGCAAGGTAAACATTATTCAGGGAGATCAGGAGTCACTCAATATCTCAGGACCCGACAACCTGGTCCCGGAGATCCTTACGAATGTCAGGAATAGCACGCTCGTTATTTACAACCAAGAAAACATTAATATCCGCCCTTTTGAAAAAGACAACCCATTGACTTTTACAATCGTGGTAAAAGACCTCACCTCTCTCGAGGTCAGTGGATTGGGCGATGTCCAGTTGGAAACCCTCTCTACCCCCAAGTTGGTCATTGATATGAGTGGGGCTGGAAATGTTGTTCAAAACCAGATCACGACGGAAGACCTGAACATCACCATTAGTGGTCTTGGAGGAATTGAGATTTCAGGTCAGGCAGTCAATGCCAGTATCGATATATCTGGCGCCGGTAGTGTGAGCGCCTCGGATTTACAGGTTCAGACTGCCGATGTCACCGTCTCAGGCTTGGGTGGCGCCACGTTGTGGGTAACTAACGAGCTTACTGGAAACATCAGTGGCGGTGGGAGTGTCTCATATTATGGCAATCCACAGACCAATACGACTGCCTCTGGCCTTGGCCAATTTCAATCTCTAGGAACCAAGTAATCCAACCTGTCAACGCTCCGGTTCTGACATCACGTTTGTCGGAACCGGAGTTTTCTTCGTGACCACCGGTTACGTCCACTGCTCTGACCCAACCGTACCGGGGCGATCGATCACCCGCACGCCGCCCAGGTATTAAAAGATGTGGGGTTGCACAATGGAGTGCATTACGCAACCCCTGCATTCTCTCTACACCCGCACCTGCCTGCCCCGACAATACGCGGTGAGCAGCAGCAGCCCGGCGGCTGCCAGCAGGTAGAACTGCGGCGTACCCGCCGTGAAATCCATCCCCGGCATCTTTTGCAGCGGTCCATTGTTCCATCTCATGACTGCTTTTCAAGCAGCTGAACTCCTGGGACTATCCACGCGACAGGTCCATCGACTGGTTGCCCAATACCGGCAACAAGGTGCGCCAGGTATTGCCCACGGTAACCTGGGCAGCCAGTATGCCAGCGAGCAGATCCGGCCGATCATGGCTGCGAACCATATCGAGGTCAGCTTGAGCCGCAGATCAGTAAAAGGTATGCAGAGCTGGCGGTGTGAATCGATACGACTTCATGACCGGAAACATCAGTCCGTTACGAAGCCAGGAGTGCTGGAGTGCCTGTACCGCAGGTTATATCCAGCTCGGCACACCCGCCCCACATAGCGGCTTAATCCAGAGGTGCCTGAGCTGCCGGCCCGAGAATAGCCGGATCAAGTCTCTGCTCGTAGCTTTTGGCTATCTGGTATTAAGT
>CAYXDC010000033.1:0-647 GCA_964463505.1 uncultured Anaerolineaceae bacterium | reverse complement strand
GACAGAGTCCCGAAAACGTTTCTCCCATCCAAAGGCCTACCTGTTTTACCCAATCTACAGAACGGGTGGAGAAAAGCTGGCGGTGTAAATCGATACTGGCTTCACAGTCGGATATACCAGTCCGTTACGAAGCGAATAGTGTGAGATTATTACGGTTTCTTTACGGCGACGATATGGGCTGATAATTGGAACATAACCCGTCCATCCGCAGACGTATAGTCGCTGAGCACCTGGTCAGCTTCGAACAGGATACGATAGATCTGTTTCTCCGTTAAGAAAACTCCCATCACCGGTAACCAACCCCTCAGGTCAGCTTCGACCATCGTCCGAATGCCGGGGAATTGTGCCACACCATAATGAGTCGTGATTTTGGTTGAGGCTATTTCACAATCTGCAAACAATGTGCTCAGAACCCTCTGATCACCGATCTCAAACGGCGCACGTAGGGCATCAGCCGCTTGTTGACCAGCGATTTGCTCAAGCAGCGCCACTTCGGACGCATACGCAGGCAGGTTATCGAGAGAATCCCAGACCGCGATGGCCATACATCCTCCAGGTTTCAAGACTCGTAGCATCTCATCCAAAGCCTGGCACTGGTTAGTGAAGAACATGAGACCAAACTGACTCACCACAGCATCGAAGGATTC
>CAYXDC010000032.1:0-34143 GCA_964463505.1 uncultured Anaerolineaceae bacterium | reverse complement strand
CGGCCCTTGTGGGCTGGTGGCGGCTCCAACCGCTAAATCACAGCGCACCTGAAATAATAAAACCCGGAGATTGGAAAACCAATCTCCGGGTTTTTCGTGTTACACAAACCCTCAAGGTTAGCCAATCTTGGCTAGCCCATCAGGGCTTGAAAAACATCATGCCCACCCCCAGGCGCTCCAAGCCTTCCTGGGCCCAGAACTCCATCAGGGCTGAATCTTCTTCCAGGGCTTTCATCAAGGCCGGGATCGCCCGGCCATCGCGGATCTCTGCCAAGGCACGCACAGCGCCCAAACGCGCCCGCTGCGAGCCGCTGCCCATGACTTCTAACAGAGCCTCGACCGCGCCTGCCCCACGCTGGATCAGCGCATTGGCAGCCAGGTCAGCCGTCATACTGTCAGGGTCATCCAGCACAGCCACCAGGGCGGGAATGCCCAGCGCCGAGTGATGCCGGTACAGGCCCAGGGCTGCTGCCTGGCGAACTGCCGGCTCTGGATCGCTTAATACGGTCAGGAGCAGGTCTTCCGCTCCCGGGTCGGGGATTTCCGCCAAAGCACGCGCAGCCCACCAGCGCTCATCTTCCAGCGGCGATTGCAGCAGCCGGCCAACATCTGCCAGGGCTGCCATGCCAATCTCTCCCAGATGCTTCGCTGCGCTCTCGGCGCGCTCATCATCTCCGGAGCGTAGCTCAGAAATCCAATGGGGCAGGTCGTCCAACCGTGGAGCAATCACTCTGCAGGCGGGGGAACTGGCAGGTCTTGCACCTCAACCTTGGCCCATTTATCCCCCTCGTCAATCAACATTACCGGGATATCATCGCGGATGGGGTATTTGCGCCCGCAATCCCGGCACACCAGCCAGGATTCTTTAATGTAATCCAGCAAGCCTTCTTTTTCCCGCACGCACGCCGGGCATCGCAAAATATCCAGCAAATCTTGGCTGACCATTTTCAACTCCTGTTTGTTTTTGGCAGCGCTGGGAGAAAGGCTCTCCGGGCTGCTGCTGGCTTGATTATACAATGACCGCTGTAACTTCGCACCCCAGCATCCGATAAGGGATAAGTCTACTCAACCGGGATCTTCGTTCCCGGCCCATATTCGTAAACATCCCGCCAGGGCAGGTAGTGAGTATGGAAAGCATCCTCGAGATAGACCTGCCCATCGCGCAGCACTGTCCGGGTTACAGTCACATCCGCCCCATCCACTGCCCAATCAATCTGGTTGATTTCGCCCTTGTCCAGGTCAGGATTCTCCTGATAAACTGCCTCTTCTGGCTCAACAATGTTCTGCAAGCCCGAAGTATCCCATTCCACAGTCCGCCCATCGGAGGTGGAATAGAACTTCCAGGTTAGTTTGCGCGCCGCCGCATTGACATAGGTTTCCATCAACAACCAGTTATCGGTGTCATTGGTGAACTTGAAATCCACCACCGGCACATACACCGTGGCATCCAGGCCAGCCATACGGGTTACCACCTGGTTGGCAGCATTTAGCTCATAGTAGTACACCCGATAGGCATGCGGGTGGCGCTCGACAATCGGGTAGCCGCTGAAAAAAACCGTGCGAAATAGCGTGGTGCTTACCTGGCACACACCGCCGCCCACTCCCTTGATCGTCTGGTTGCCGTAAATGATCAACGCTTCAGCATACCCGCTGTCAAGGCTAACGTCCCCGAGCGCATCAGCCATGGAGAAGACTGCTCCAGGCGGTACCAGCAAACCGTGGAAGCGGTTGGAAGCTACCTCAATATTTTTGATGCGTGAAGCGCTGGAGCCATAGAAATAACTGACCTCTACACCTACTTGCTCCCGGATACCCAGTTCTTCAGCCGTAACGGCGTCGCCCACCTGTGGCTGGGTGTACTGCAAAGCAAGCGCGATCTGGTGCTCGCCCTCGACCAATTTCTGGTTGATATCGTGCACTGCCGCCGCTACATCCAGGCTGCGTCCGATCACCGCTGGTTGGATCACCTCCAGCTGGCGGGTCTCATCATTGAAAATAAAACGCGCATTTTGCGGCTGGCGCGCCAGGCGTGGGGTTTGTTCTTCCAGCATTTTCGTCAGGCGGCTGGTATCCAGCCCCACCTGATAGGTGGCGCCTTCCGGCAGTTCAACCCGTGCAATGGTCAACATTTCCGCCAGTTGCTGGGGCTCAAAGGTCCAGGGGCCTGGATCGCCCTCGGCTGCATCCGGGATACTCAATTTCAAGGGCGCGCTGAGGATTTTGCGCGCAATCTCTGCTTGCTGGCTGACGTCCAGGATCGCCGGGGAAGATTCGCTCACCATCACGGGCAAGATCGTGTCCGTCAGGCTGCGGAATTGGTTTTGGAGGGGCGCCAGTGTGGCTTCCACATCCACACTGCGCCCGATCTGACCGGGCAGCACAACCACATCGATGCCCTGGATCTTCAAAGATGCTTCAATGGTCGGGCGATCGATCTGGGTCGCAATATGCCGGACGTAATTTTGGGCGCTTAGCTCGTCATAGACCAGCAGAGGTGGCAAATCCACCCCAAAATACCAGGCCTCGAATTGATCGCCCAGGCGGGCGAAAATATTGCCATGCCGTCCCGTCTGGTAAGCAGCCAGTGCGCTGGCGCGCGCGTCGAGAAATAAGCCCAATTCAACTGGGTGGGCGATCCACACCTGGCTGCCTTCCTGGAATACGATCTTGCCTTGTTCCGGAAAGACGATCTGCGCCGCGATGAGTTCTTGCGCCTCTGCGGAGCTTTTACCTGAAAGATCAATTCCCGCCACAGAGATACCCGGGTAGACGCGGCCCTGGTAAGCCAGGTCATAGCCTACAACCAGGCCAATCATTAAGATCACAAACAGAATAAACCCGCCTGCCAGAGCTGCCATCGCCTGGGGAATGGGCGAGGAGCGTGGTGCAGGTCGTCCGGTATTTGTCTTGGATTCCATCATCAGTACAACACCTTTAATCTAGACCCACTTCAGTGGGGTTTTTGATATAAATCGGATCAAACGTAACCCATTTTACCAAATCCTGCCAGGGCACGGGTTATTCCATGTTTATTGCTTGTCTTCTGCCTTTGTTCAGACGTATAATCAACCAACCAGGTTCCCTGTTTAGCGCCTGCACACACCCCTGATCCACTCGCTGCCCGCTGTGTTTGGATCCCATCTGGAGAGTACGCCCATGTACCGCATCCAACCTGAGCATGGCTTGAGCACGCTGGTCAATCACGCTGGTGAGGGCAATCACCCGCAACATGCCCACCTGAGCCCGATTTACCAGACCTCAACGTTTAATTTCCCGGATGTCGATACAGGCGCCGAGATCATCCACGACGGCCCGCAGCGCGGTTATTACTATACGCGCATTGCCAATCCCAACGCCGACCAGCTGGCCTTCAAAATCGCCCTCCTGGAAGGGCTGGACCTGGTGCGCGCTCACCCCGAAGCTGCCCCGCAGACCCTGATAGCCGGCAGGGTGTTTGCCTCAGGCATGGCATCCATTTCGGCGGTGGTATTCGGCCGCTGCCGGGCTGGGGATACCATCATCGCCCAACGCGCCATCTATGGGAATGCTTTCAATTTCATCAACCGCATCGCCACCCAGCTTGGTATCCAGGCAGTCTGGCTGGATGATACCCGGCCTGAGAGCTGGCAGGCGGCCTTTGCCGCGCACCCGGGCTGCAAGCTGGCTTATGCCGAGACGCCCTCCAACCCTACCTTAAAGGTAGTGGATTTGCGCCAGATTGCCGAAATCGCCCACCAGCACGGAGCCTGGTTGGCAGTAGATAACACCTTTGCCACGCCCTACTGCCAGCGCCCCTTGAGCCTGGGGGCAGACATCATCGTGCATTCCACCACCAAATATCTCTCCGGTCATGGCGCCCTCATCGGTGGCGCGGTCGTCAGCCGCCACCCGGATTTTGTTGCAACTTCTATGCAAGATATGCTTGTTCACTTGGGCGGCGTGCCAGGACCCTTCGACTGCTGGCTGGCCGGATTGGGTCTGCGCACTTTCGAGCTGCGCATGGCGCGCCACTGCGAAAATGCTGAGGCGTTGTCCCGCTTCCTGAGCAGCCAACCCAGAGTTGCCGCGGTGTATTATCCCGGCCTGGACACGTTCGAAGGCTATGAAATTGCTCGCCGGCAAATGCAGCACTTCGGTGGGATGTTATCATTTGAGTTGAAGGGCGGCTACCAGGCCGGCGTCACCCTGCTTGAAAATGTGCAGGTGGCCTCCCTGGCAGTCAGCCTGGGCAATGTCGACACCCTGATCCAGCACCCTGCCAGCATGACCCATGCCAGTGTGGCGCCCGACCAGCGCCAGCGCATGGGCATCAGCGACGGGCTGGTGCGCCTTTCAGTGGGCATCGAAAACACCATCGACCTGATCAATGACCTGGATCAGGCGCTGCTAAAAATTGAGGCCTGATCTGTTCGCCAATACTGGCAAGGGGAACCGATTCTTCCGCTTATGCGTCTCGTCTAAAGAGGAGATCCTGCGATGTCTGAAACTCGATTGCGTTTATCGCCTGGCTGGTTGGTTGTCTCATTGATCGCCGTCAGCCTGGCCTGTTCCATGCCTGGCATTGGTCGCCCTACCAGCACGCCCACCTCATCGAAACCCGCTACCGCCACCCTGCCGCCGCCCACACCTACCCCGGCGGTACCTCTCCCCGCCGCACTGGCAGAGAGCGTTCCCCAGGCTGGCGCTGAATTGCCATTAAACAGCCCGATTACCCTGTACTTCAACCAGCCCATGGATCGCGCCTCGGTCGAGGGCGCCTTGGATATCCCCGTGAGCGGCAGCCTGACCTGGCTGGATGATGCCACCCTCAGCTTCACCCCTGCCGAACCACTGCAGCCCGCCACACAGCTCGCTCTCAATCTGGGCACAGAAGCCCGCTCCGCCCAGGGTTTAACCCTGGAAGCCCCGCTCCAGTTGACCTACCAGACCGCCGGCAACCTGGAGCTGGTCCAGCGCCTGCCAGTGCCGGAGATCAACGATGTAGATCCCAGCTCGGCCGTCGTGGCTGCCTTTAGCCGTCCTGTAGTGGCCCTGGGCGCAGACGCGGAGAACCTGCCGCGCGCCTTCGAACTGCAGCCACCTGCCGAGGGGCGCGGGGAATGGTTGAACACCAGCACCTACATCTTCTACCCCCAGCCTGCCCTGCTGGGTGGGACGGCCTATACCGTGCAGGTCAACCCCGGCCTGCTAAGCACGGACGGCAGCCCGTTAGGCGGCGAGACCAATTGGACGTTCTACACCGCCAGCCCGCGCCTGCTCAGCGTCAATCCCGGCCAGGAAGCGCGTTACATCCGCCTGGACAGCACTTTCGAGCTTACATTCAATCAGCCCATGCAGCCTGCCAGCACAGAAGCCGCTTTCAACTTGCGTACGACTGGCGGAGAGCTCATCAACGGCAGCTTTACCTGGAACGACGATCTGACCCTGTTAACCTTCACCCCAACCGCCCGGCTACCACGCGGCGCCGCACTGGAATTGAGCCTGCGCGCTTCAGCCCAGGCGGCTGGCGGCACCCCGCTCAGCCAGCCCTTCTCTGTGCGTTACAACACCTTTCCCCCGCTGGGCATAACCAGCACCACACCTGAACCGCTGGGCGCGATTCCTCCTGATCGCAATGTGGTGATTAATTTTTCAGCGCCTATTGACGAAGATACTCTGGAAGCTGCCCTGTCAGTCGTTCCCGCGGTATCCAATCTGAACACCTGGTGGAATAGCTGGGATCTGTCTTTAAACATCCATGCCACATTTGCCCCCAACACGGAGTATCAAATCAGCCTGTCCTCTGCTCTACAGGATGAATGGGGCAGCCCGCTGGCCGAACCTTATTCCCTGACCTTCCGCACCGGAGCCGTATCGCCGAATTTCTCGATCCCAGTGGGCAGCAATGTCTTGTTCCTGAACAGCAGCGATACTTTCCTGCCGGCACGCGCCACCAATATATTCAACGCAAACATCAGCCTGGGCGCCATCTCCCTGGATGAATTCCTGACGATGGTGAGCTCGGGCGGCTATCAGGTCATGGAGAGTTTCCAGCCCAACCAGCCGCAGACCTGGTCCCAGTCCCTGAACACCCAATCAGATATCAATGAAACCGTCCAGCTCCAGCTCAACCCCGCAGGCGCAGCGTTGGCTCCAGGCCTGTACTTCATGCGCATGCGTTTCGACCAACCCAATCTGACCGGCGGACCCTTCTTGATCGTGGTCGGCGGCAGCCAGCTGACATACAAACACAGCGCAAGCGATGTGCTGATATGGAGTGTGGATTCGAACAATTTTAGCCCCCTTTCTGGAAGACAGGTAACGGTATACGATGAGAACGGGTCTGTTCTGGTGGGCGGGCAAACCCAGGCAGATGGCATCTTCCGCAGCGCCATCCTGGCTCAGGATGATTCCTACCGCGAAACGGTTGCTGTGCTGGGCCAGCCCGGGCAAGCCGATTTTGGGCTGGCGCTGGCCTCCTGGAATCAGGGTCTGAGCCCGTGGGATTTCGATATCCCCAGCGGCACACGCCCACCCGGTTTGCGCACCTACCTGTACAGCGATCGCCCAATTTACCGCCCCGGCGACACCATCTATTTCCGGGCAGTGGTTCGCCAGGCCCAAAACGGGCGCTACAGCCTCCCCGACCAGTCCAATGTGAGCTTAAAACTTTTCGATGGCCTGGGTCAGGAAGTCTCCAGCTTTGATTTGGGGCTGTCGGCTTTTGGCACAGCGCATGGCTCATACACCATCCCGGAAGGCGCTGCTACCGGATATTACAGCCTGGTTAGCGACGATGGTTTGTACGACAACCTGGCGATCCAGGTAGCCGAGTACCGCAAACCTGAGATTAACCTGCAGGTAGCGATCGATCAAGAAGAGATCCTGTCCAGTGCTGGCTTTAATGCGCTGATCAATACCCGATACTTCTTCGATGCCCCGGCCGGAAACCTGCCAGTCGAGTGGTCCCTGTATGTAAGCCCACAAGATTTCTTTATCCCGGGTTACCAGACCGGCTCGCTCGACTTCAGCTGGATGCAAGCCTTTCGCTTCCCATCTTTCTTCGACTCGCTCGGCATTCAGGTGGCTCAGGGTGCTTCCGAGACTGCTCCTGACGGCACATTAACCCTGGAGTTCCCCGGCTTACCGGAGAATGAAGCCGTCAATCCTGGTTTGCGCCAGCGTTATACACTGGAAGTGGTTGCAAAGGATGAAAGCGGTCTGCCGGTAGCAGGGCGCGCCAGTGTGATCGCCAATCCGGCTGAGTTTTACATTGGCCTGCGCCCGGACAACTGGATCGGGCAGGCTCAGGTAGAGGCCGGCTTTGAAGTCCAGGTGGTGGACTGGGCGAAACAGCCAGCGGGGGTGCGCAGCATGCGCGCCACCTTCCAGAAAGTCGTCTGGGAGCGCATTGAAGGCGAAACCTCTTTTGAAGGTCCGCAATACGAGCCAGTTTACACCCCCATCGCCAGCACCGATTTCACCACCAACGCGCAGGGCCAGGCCCGTCTGGCTTTCACGCCCCCCGAGCCAGGCACTTACCAGCTCACCGTGGAGGGCGATGGCGCCAAAAGCGACCTGCTGTTGTGGGTCGGCGGGGCGGGGCAGGCTGTCTGGCCTAACCTGCCCAACCAGCGCCTGCGCCTGACGGCCGATCGGGAATCCTACCTGCCTGGCGATACCGCGCGGCTGTTCGTCCCCAATCCTTTCCCCTCCGAGAGCCAGGCGCTATTAACTGTAGAGCGGGGGGAAGTCCTGCGCCACGAGCTGCTGAACCTGCCTCCCGGCGGCATGGAAGTTGAGCTCCCCCTGCTGAATGACGACGCCCCTAACGTGTATGCCAGCGTGACCCTGCTCGGGCGCGGCGAAGCTGGCAGCAGCGACTTTCGCTTTGGGCTGCTCAATCTAAATGTCACCCCGCTGGAATATACCCTGAATGTCGCGCTGACCAGCTCTCCCCAGAAAACAGGCCCGGGTGATGAAGTAACCTTCGAAATTATGGTTACCGACCAGGATGGCAACCCGGTTGAAGGTGAATTCTCCCTGTCTGTTGTTGACCTGGCTGCCCTGGCCCTGGCGGACCCCAACGCACAGGACATCCTGCCGGCGTTTTACGGCCAGCAGGGCCTGGGAGTTCGCACCAGTTTGACGCTGGCAGCTCATCCAGGGCGCCTGCTGAATATGCCGGGTGGCCTGGGTGGCGGTGGCGGAGATATGGTTGCTGAAGTTGTGCGCGAAAACTTCCCGGATACCGCTTACTGGAACGCCGAGATCGTCACCGACGCCGACGGCAAAGCCTCTGTCACAATCGTCTTGCCCGACAGTCTCACCACCTGGCAGGTTGACCTGCGCGGCATCACCCAGCAGAGCCAGGTTGGTCAGGCTCAAGCCCAGGTGATCACCAGCAAGGATTTGCTGATTCGCCCGGTCACACCGCGCTTTTTCGTAGCAGGCGATCACAGCCTGCTGGCAGCCGTCGCCCAGAACAATACGACCAACGACCTGACAATAGAGGTCAATTTACAGGCCAATGGCTTTACCCTCGATGATACCAGCCTCACAACGCAGACTGTTCAGGTCCCTGCCGGTGGTCGCCAGCGCGTGGAATGGTGGGGTACCGTGCAAGATGTGGCTGAACTGGATGTGGTCTTCGCCTCCCGGGCCGAGGGCGGCCTGGAAGATGCCGCCCGTCCGGCGTTAGGTGCTTTACCGGTGCTGCACTATAATGCCCCACGCACATTCAGTACCGCCGGTGTTCTGGATCAAAGCAGTCAGCGTCTCGAGCTGGTGAGCTTACCGCGTTCCTTTGACCCCGCCGGAGGCGGTGGCCTGCAAATAGAATTGTCGCCTTCCCTGGCAGCCGGGCTGCTGGACGCACTGACCTACTTGGAGCACTACCCCTACGAATGCACCGAGCAAACCCTCTCACGCTTCCTGCCCAACCTGGAGACCTACCGTGCCTTGCAAGAGGTCGGCAGCAGTTCTGCTGCTCTGCAGGCACAGCTTGAGCGCACGCTCACAGACGGTCTGGAACGCCTGCAGGGTACTCAGAACCAGGATGGCGGCTGGAGCTGGTGGGCCGGCGGCGCCAGCGATCCCTATGTCACAACCTATGTCGTGTTCGGTCTCAGCCGCGCCCGTGCCGCGGGGATCGAGATCAACACCGGCGCATTACAACGCGCCACTGACTTCCTGCTGTCCAGCATGCTGCCGCTTTCGGCATTGGAGAACGCAACCCCGGATGCCTGGCAGTTAGACCGCCTGGCCTTTACCTACTTTGCCCTGGCAGAAGCCAGCATAGACGACCTGAGCGGGGTGCGCAACCTGGCGCAGTACAGCGATCGCCTCAGCCCCTGGGCTCAAGGCCTGCTGGCGCTCACCCTGGATAAGCTTGCCCCAGGGGACACAGCCATCCAGGAAATCCTCTCTGGCTTGCAGGCTGGCGCGCTGCGCTCCGCTTCCGGAGCGTATTGGGAGTTAGCCCCCGGCGGCTTGCAAAATATGCACACCCAAATCTCCAACAGCGCGCTAGTTCTGTATGCACTGGCGCGGCTTGAACCTGCATCACCTCTGCTGAGCGACAGCGCCCGTCACCTCATGGTTGCACGCCAGGCCGGGAACGGCTGGAATGCCACTTACACCACCGCCTGGTCGATTATGGCGTTAGCCGAGTACATGAAAACCACCGGTGAGCTGGCAGGCGAATACACGTTTGGCGCATCCCTGAATGGCACGCCCCTGGTCAGCGGGCAGGCGGGTGGCACAGACAGGCTGACGCCTGTTCTGGCTAACGTACCCCTCACCAGCCTGTATCCCGATTACCCCAATGCACTGCAAATAGATCGCAGCCAGGGCGGTGGGCGCCTGTACTACACTGCCGATCTACGCGTCAACCAGCCGGTTGAGCAGGTGGGTGAGCTGGAACAGGGGCTGCGCATCGAGCGGGGCTACTTCCCCAACCAGAGTACTTGCCTGGAGGAAGACTGTCCGGCGGTCGATGCGGGGCGTACCGGAGAAATGATCCGCGTGCGGCTGACCCTGACTCTCCCCCAAGATGCTTATTACCTGCTGATTGAGGATTACCTGCCCGCAGGAGCCGAGATCCTGGATACCAGCCTGAAAACCAGCCAGAAAGGCACTGACGTTGATCCCGTAATCCCCCTCTACGAAGGTCGCAACCCTTATGCGCAGGGCTGGGGCTGGTGGTATTTCCATACCCCCCGTATCTACGACGAGCGCATCGCCTGGGCTGCCGATTATGTGCCTGCAGGCGCTTATGAGCTGACCTACACCATGGTCTTGTTACAGCCAGGGGAATACCGGGTCTTACCGGCGCGTGGCTGGCAGTTCTACTTCCCGGATGTACAGGGCCATACCGCAGGTGAGATCTTCCGCATCGAGCCCTGATCAGAAGGGGTTGTCCAAAAGCATCGTTTCAGTCGCGTCTATCACCATCGGGGCGAAGCAGTACGATAAGCACCATCCATGGTGGTCGAAACACGCTTCGCCCTTCTTTTTGGACAACCCCCAAATTTTACGAACGCGACTTAATATCGCTGAAAAAATCGCTTTCGATCTTGCCCGGGATGGGCGGCGGAACTGCGCGCATGAAATTCTCATGCCCGCTGCCCAGGCGCATGATCCAACCCAGAAAACCACGCCGCATCATAGGCCCGCCCTGGCTGGCATGGCAGTCCGACGCCTGCGCCTTGGTCTCAAGCACAGAGCGGACATCGATGTGCGCGTGCACCGGGAACTCGTCTGCAGCCAATGCAACCAGATCAATATCCCCATTTCGCCCCCAGCGGCGTGGGTCCTTGCCAAACAAGCGCAGCAGGCGCACCCCCCAGCGGAACATTCCACGCGGGATGGTATGGTAATACAGCTTTTGTGCTTGAAAGGGAAGCGCTGGTTTCTCACTCTGTGATCCTGCCACCTCAAACTCGGGATTGGCTGCCAGATCAAACGCTTTGACTGTTGCCTGGTGCACCGCAATATGGTCCGGATGGCGATAGCCGCCAATCGGATCGAATGTGACGACAACTTGCGGGCGCAATTGCCGAATCCAAAACGCGATTTTCTCCGCCACTTCATCCACTGGCGCGGCTGCCAGCGCCTGAGGATGCAGATTATCGGGCGAGCCAGTCATACCCGAATCGCGATAATCCAGATAATGCACTCCAGCCAACCCTAACAAACCTGCAGCGCAGCGCAGCTCATCCACTCGCCGCTCAGCCACCGATTCAAAACCTTCCAGATATTCGGCGTCCACCTCGCCGGCTTCACCGCGCGTGGCGCATACCAGATGCACTTCCACCCCCTGCCTGGCATAGTAGGCCAGCGTGCCACCCATTCCAAAGGACTCATCATCCGGATGAGCCAGCACCGCCAATAAAACCTGTTTTTCGTTCATCATATTTACCAATAATCTCCACTGTTCGTCAGCTCACCCGCACCGTGGAACCACGATCCGTTTTTTCCACTTCGATGCGGTTGGGAAAGGCGTCTTTAAGCTCGTCAATATGCGTGATTACCAGAATTTTAGCAAAGTCGGGCCGTACCAGATTAATTGCTTCGATCAGGCGCTGCCTGCCCTGGGCATCCTGGCTGCCAAAACCCTCATCGATGACCAGGGTTTGCAGGCGCGCACCTGCCCTCTGGGCCAGGATCTCAGACAGCGCCAGGCGGATGGCGAAATTTACCCGGAATGCCTCCCCCCCCGAGAACATTTCATAATCGCGCGTCCCGGCGCTGTCGCTGATCTGAATATCCAGGGTCTCGCGCAGATCATCGCGGCGCTTATCCCGGTACTGGGCCTGAGTGATAAAGCGCACTGACATCGTCCCACTGCTCAGACGTTCCAGGATCGTATTAGCGCGCCCCTCGATCTCCGGCAGGGACTGTTCAATTAACAAGGCTGGCACACCATCCTTGCTGAAGGACTTCTCCAATTGGCGGTAGCGACTCTCCGTCAGCCTGAACTCAGCGCGCTTCTCTTCCAAAGCTTTGCGGCGCTGTTTGAGGTCATCCAGGACCAGCACCTTTTGTCGCGCTGCGCCCACTTCCAGACGCACCTGGTTTTCCCGCTGCTGCAGCTCATATACAGCTCGTTCAGCGCTTTTCAAATCAGGCGCGTTGGTCTGTGCCTCTGCCAGGGCTGCCACAGCCGCCAGCGCTTCCTTCCGCTGGCTGGAAAGCTGCTCCTCCTGAGCCAGGCGCTCAGCTTCCAGACCGGCAATCTCACGCTCCAGAGGTGCCAGGGCTGCCTGGGCGCGTTCCAGGGCACGCGCTTCTTCCTCAGCCACACGCCCTTCCGCCACCTCCCGTCGGATTGCGTCATGCGCCGCGGCATCATAGCCAATCGCGCGCAACTCCTCATCCACCTCAGCCAGCTTCTGGCGCGCCTGGGGTGCGTAGCTCTCCTCAGCCAGAGCCTGAGAAATTTCAGCCAGGCGTGGCGCGCTTTCCTCTAGCCAGATTTGCAGCTGCCCTCGAGCGACCTCCAGGCGGCTTTCGATTTGGGCCAGGCGTTGGTGTTGGCTGGTAAGCTGGCTCTCCGCCTGCCGCAGCGTTGCCAGCCGCTCTTCCAGGTTTTTCACGCTATCAGTCAATTCACCCAATAAAGCAGTGTTCTTGCGGAACTGGTCACCCATGGCCGTGCCCTGGGCATTGAGTTCATCAATCAGCCGCTGGCGATCAAGCGCAGACAACTCTTGCCCACATAGGGGGCAGCTCGCGCCTTCGGTTCCTTCCAGCCTGTCAATGCGCTCACGCAGCGGGTCCATCTGAGCTTTCAAACGCGCCTTCTCGGCTTGCAGTTCCGATCGTTCTTCCCGGGTAGCTTGTAACTCAATCTCCAGCTCTGCCCGCTGGCGCACCTGCTCTACAGCTTGTGCTACGGCTTGCTGAGCTTCCTGCTGCTGGACCGTCAGGCGTTCAACGTCAATTTGCAACGCTTCAATCTGCAGGCGTCGTTCTTCAAGCGCCTGCTGTTCCTGCTGTAAACGCGCCTGAGCCGCCTTGATCTCATCTCGCGGACCTTCACGCCGTTTTTCGTGCTCGCGAAAGCGGGCTGCCACCTCATCCCAGCGTTCCAGGGCAGCTCGCGCTTCCTGGTGGCGCTGGTATGCCGTCTCGATCTCCGCCGTCCGGGCGCTGAGCGCAGCGAACTCGGCGCGCTCGACCTGGCGGTTCTGCAGCTTATCCAGCAGATCTGTGTAGCGCCGCTCAGCCGCTGCCAGTTGTTGTTCCATATTGTGAACCAGGCGCGCTTGATTATCCAGCGCCGCCACTACTTCGCGCACGCTCTGAAAGGCTTGTTCCTGCAGCATACGTTCACGCGCCGCCTGCTCCAGGGTGCTTTCTAAGGTTTCCAGGTGTGTCCGCCGGGTAGATTCCTCAGCCAGTTCGGAATTGATTTCATCCAGGCGCCCATCTTGAATAGCGATCTCGGCTTCCACCCGTTTGCGGCGCTCGGCTGCCTGCTGGCGATACTGCTCCCAGATATCTAACCCCAGGATGCTGCTCAGTATGCGCTTGCGGTCGCCCGGGCGCTGCTGGGTAAATTGGTCGGCTTTGCCTTGCAGGAAAAACGACGCATTGACGAACGTTTCGTAGTCCAGGCGCAAGGTGTTTTGGATGACCTGTTCCGTCTCGCGCAGTGTGCGCTCGGTGAGCGGTTTCCAGACCGACTCAACCCCATCCTCGGGCAGAGGGCGCCCTTGCTGCAAAATATGGAATTCCAGCACTGCGGTTTTGTCGCGGGGTTTGGAGCGCATGACTCGATAAAAATTGCTCTCATAGGAAAACACCAGGCTGACGAAGGCTGTAGTGGACTGCGAATTAATGATCGAATCATCGCGTTTGCGCGCCTGGCCAAACAGCACCCAGGTGATGGCGTCCAGCAGGGAAGATTTACCGGCGCCATTGGGGCCCGCAATGCACGCCAGCTCAACCGCTCCCAGATCGATCTCAACCGGATCGCGGTAACTTAAGAAACCAGAGATAGACAAACTTAATGGGATCATGAGCAGTTATTCGTTTAGCCTGGAACAAGATTTGGGTGTAGGTGTGTAGCAACATGCCATTATAACAAACCCTGGATGGAGCGGGTAAAGCCCGCCTGAAATGATCGGAGCGGTAGTAAAATTGACCCATTATGTCTTATTCACCCTTTATGGAAGCAATCGACCATTCTCCCCGCCCACTTCTCGGTGATGGCGCCATGGGGACCCTGCTCAATGCGCGCGGCATCAGCTTCGTGCGCTGTTTTGACGAGCTCAACCGCCTCCAGCCGGCTCTGGTGGCGGAAGTGCACAGAGCCTATATCGAAGCCGGCGCAGAAGTCATCCAGACCAACACATTTGGGGCTAACCGTTATAAGTTAGCTGCCCACGGCCTGGATAGCCAGGTAATTGAGATTAACCGTGCCGGGGTAGAGCTCGCCCGGCGGGTGGTGATGGCTTCTTATCGTAATGTCTGGGTAGCCGGTGACGTGGGCCCCCTCGGAGTGCGCCTGGCGCCTTTCGGGCGCGTGCAGCCCGAACAGGCTCGCCAGGCTTTCAGCGAACAAATCCGCGCCCTGGCCGAAGCCGGAGTCGACCTGTTGGTGGTGGAGACCTTCAGTGACCTGTACGAGGTGCGTGAAGCCGTAGCAGCCGCCCGCCAGGTATGCGATCTACCGGTGGTCGCCTCCATGACTTTCACCCGCGACGACCGTACCCTGTTGGGGGATACCCCGAAGAAAGTAGCCCGCATCCTGCTGGAAACCGGGGCGGACTTGATCGGTGTAAATTGCTCTGGCGGTCCGGCCCAAATTTACCGCATCCTGCGCGCCATGCGCCAGGCTGCCCCCCAGGCGCGCTTTTCAGTCATGCCCAATGCCGGCTGGCCCGAGCAGGTCGGTGGGCGCATCATGTACCCATCCAACCAGGATTATTTTGGCGAATATGCCCAATATTTCTGCCAGGCAGGCGCCAGCCTGATCGGCGGATGTTGCGGCACCACTCCCCAACACATCGCTGCCATGCGCGCCGCGCTGGATGCATACACCAACGGCTGCCCGCCGGAGGTAAGTATTTTAGGGATGGGCGAGGCTGAAGAGGCAGCCCCAGAAACCAGCGCTGAATCACACCTAGCGCAAAAGCTGGCCCAGGGGCAGTTTGTTGTCTCGGTAGAAATGGACCCGCCGCGCGGTCTTTCTACCCACAAATTGCTGGCAGGCGCCAGTTTGCTGGCTGAAGCCGGGGCGGATGTGATCAACGTAGCCGACAGCCCCATGGCGCGCATGCGTATGAGTCCCTGGGCGGTCTGTGATCTGATCCAGCAGCGCGTACATGCCGATACCGTGCTGCATTTCCCCACCCGCGGGCGCAATTTGCTGCGCGTCCAGGGGGATCTGCTCGCAGCCCATGCCCTGGGCATACGTAATGTGTTCGTCGTCATGGGTGATCCCACCGCTATTGGCGATTACCCGGAAGCCATGGACAATTACGATCTGGTGCCCTCTGGTATGATCAAGCTGATCAAGCAGGGTTTCAACGCCGGCTTAGATCACGCCGGAGCCGATATCGGGCAGCCCACCTCGTTTTTCGTTGGCTGCGCCTTAAATTTATGCCCGCCTGATCCCGCCCAGGAGATCAAGAATCTGCGTCGCAAACTAGCTGCCGGAGCTGACTTTATCCTCACCCAACCGGTATTCGAGCCCGAGCGCGCCCGGGCATTTCTGGACCAATATGCTGAGCTGTATGGTTCGTTATACATACCTGTACTGGTAGGGATACTGCCGCTCTTCAGTGCCCGCCACGCCGCTTTTTTACACAATGAAGTGCCAGGCATCACCATTCCCGAAGCCATCCAGGAACGCATTCGCCAGGCAGGTGAGACCGCGCCCCAGGAAGGCGTCCGTATTGCCATTGAGCTGACCCATCAGATGCAGCACTTTGCGCGTGGTATCTACTTAATGCCTGCTTTCCAGCGCTACGATCTTGCCGCGGATATCGTGGAGGGGGTACGTAGCCCGTCATAGCGCTTAAACCTATAAATAAAAACGGGCTTTGAGGTCGCTCCCCAAAGCCCGTAACGGTTAAATCCACCATCCAGCCTAGATCGCGGGCGGCAGCGGTTCGTCCAAATTGTTGGAAGTGACCACGACCGGCTTTGCCTGGGGGCGGAGCGTCACAATCCCAACCACAACCGGGATCGCCACAAAGATTACGCCCAGGCACAGCATGACCAGTCCCGTAGCGATCGCCGCGCCGGGGTCATTGGATCCCCACATGTCGATTTCAGCGCCCGGGATCACCCCCACCAGGGCCATCACTGCCCCAAAACACAGGCCAAACAGGCCTGGACAGCCACACAATAAGGCAGTCGCTGCTGTAGCAATGATTCCAACCGTTTTCTTGTCCATGTTCGCTTCTCCTATGCAATCTATGATGTAAACTCAAAATGATTGTTGTGTTAGCTGCGCAAGCGCGCCCCAAGCTCTTGTTCCAAACGACGGATGATCCTGGCACGCAATTGCTGCACTTCTTTGTCGCTCAGGGTGTGGTCGGGAGCCTGATAAGTCAGGTTGTAAGCCAGGCTCTTGCGCTCAGCCCCAATCTGCGCGCCGCGATATACGTCAAACAAACGCAGCGACACGAGCATTTTACCACCTGCCTGGCGGATCACTTCTGCCACCTTATCTGCCGGCATCGCTTCATCAATAATTACCGCCAGGTCTTCCAGGGCGGGCGGGTATTCATGCACCGGGATAGCATCATACAGGGTTGGGATCAGCGCCTGCAGGGCATCCAGGTCCAGCTCAGCAGTCACAATGGGAGCATCGGCATAGCTTACCGGCAGGTCAAAATTTGCGCGTACCTGGGGGTGCAGCTCGCCAAACACGCCAATCAATTGCCCATCTGCCAGGATGCGGGCGCACTTGCCCGGATGGTAGCTTGGATGCACAGCCGGCTCATATCTGGGGGAATCAATGTGCAGGCTGCCCAGCAGCGCCTCCAGCACACCCTTCAGATCAAAGAAATCCATGTTGGTCTGGTCGGCTGGCTGCCAGCCCGCGTTACTGCGCGGCCCTGCCAGCAAAAGCGCTACTCGCTGCGGCTCGTGCGGCAGGCTATCTTCCCCATCAGCCTGGAATACCGGGCCAATCTCGAACAGGGCCAGGCGCTGGCGCAAACGCATATTACGATCCAACACTTCCATTACGCTGGAGAGCAGGCTCTGGCGCAGCACCGCCCGGTCGCTGGCAATCGGATTAAGCAAGCGCACATAAGGCTGCCGGGGGCAAGCAAATTCCTCACGCGTGGTTTCATCCCCCGCACCACTGATAAACAGGCGCGCCTCTCGCTCCACCGAGGTGAGGCGATAACTGATCACCTCCTGCAGCCCCTGATACACCAGTAATTCACGGATGCGTTCTTCACTCTCCAGTGCGGGGTTGCCGCGCTGTGGGGGCAGCTCATCAGCCAGGCGGGTCTGGGGGATATTGTCATAACCGTAGACACGCGCGATCTCTTCCACCAGGTCAGCGACGCCGGTGATGCCTGTACCTATATCCAGGCGGTGATCAGGGGTAGTGGCGCGCACCCCATGCCCCTCTATTTCCACCTGAAATTCCAGGCGTTTGAGTAATTCCGCAATTTGCTCCACGCCCAGGCTGATCCCCAGCCAGCGCCGCACATCAGCCGGGCTGATTTCCACCTGTGGGTTTTCGGGCGGCAGGGGATAATTATCCATCAGACCTTCGGCGACTTCACCACCTGCCCACAGGCGCATCAGCTCCAGGCCGCGCCGCACGCCGCGCTCTGCAATTGCCGGGTGCACGCCGCGCGAGAAGCGGTAGCTCGCCTCCGAGGGCAGGTTCTGGGCCTGGGCTGTCTTGCGGATATTGATAAAACTCCACGCCGCGCCTTCCAGCAGCACGTTGCGCGTATTTTCACTTACCTCTGTCTCAGCCCCACCCATGATTCCCGCGATCGAAAGGGCGCCAGCAGTGTCGCACACTAACACGGTGGAAGCATCCAGCTTACGCTCCACGCCATCCAGGGTGGTCAGCCGTTCACCGTCTTTGGCGGTGCGAGTTATGATTGTGGGTGTTCCACCGCCAGCTCGCTGAACCAGCACATCATAATCAAAAGCATGCAGCGGCTCGCCCACTTCCAGCATGGCATAGTTCGTGGCGTCCACAATATTGCTGATCGGGCGCATGCCTGCCAATCGCAAACGTAGCTGGGTTTTATACGTGCTGGGACCAATTTTGATATTCCGTACCAATCCCAACACAAACCGCGGGTTTAACTGTGGTTCCAGGATCTCAATCTTGGCCTGGATTGGCGCGCCTGTGGCATGCAGCTCGTAATAATCATGCGGGAACTTAAGCGGCTTGCCAGTGATCGCCGCTACTTCACGTGCCACCCCGATGATATTCGCCGCCCGAGCCGTGTTCGGCAGGATGGAGATATCCAATACGGCATCGCCCATGTAATCCGCCAGCGGCACGCCCACGGGTGCATCTTCATCCAGGATAATCACACCCTCGTGCTCGTCCGAAATCCCCAGCTCTTTTTCAGAGCAAATCATGGAATAGGACTCAATCCCGCGGATCTTGGCGCGCTTGAGTGTGGTCAGCACCTGTCCAGGCTGGTGACCATCATAGATGTGCGCGCCCTCGCGGGCATAGGCAACTTTTAACGGCTTATCCAGTGTGCCCTGCCCTTTATAGGGATATAGATTTGGTGCACCGGTGAGCACAATCTGCTCGCCCTCGCCATCAAACAGTTTGCACAACACCAACCGGTCCGCATTGGGATGCGGGATCACTTCCGAGACAGATGCAGTCACGATCTTGGCCGGGTCCCATTCCAGCCCAGAAAGTTTGGTTTCGGGGCGGCTGTGAGCGCCAGAACGACCTTCGATCTTTCCATCCGGTAGAGGCAGGCCTACATAGCAGATTTCTTCCACTTCCAATCCTGCCATGGTGAGCTCGTGAGCCAGCTCCTCCAGGGGAAGTTCGATATCAACAAAATCTGTAAGCCAGGATAAAGGTATTTTCATAGGTCGTTCCTCAGAACTGTTCCAAGAAGCGCATATCATTCGCCCAGAAGGAGCGGATATCTTCAATCCGGTGGCGCAGCATGGTAATGCGCTCCGGTCCCATGCCGGCTGCAAAACCGCTGTAGCGCGCCGGATCATATCCACCATTGCGCAGCACCACCGGGTGCACCATACCGCAGCCCATAATCTCCAGCCAGCCGGAGCCTTTGCATACACCGCAGCCTGCCCCGCCGCACACAAAGCACTCCACATCAACTTCGGCGCTCGGCTCTGTAAAGGGAAAATAAGATGCCCGGAAGCGCGTGCGCACATTTTGCCCGAATATACGCCGGGCAAACTCACTGATGGTTCCCTTCAGGTCGCCAAAGGTGATATTTTCACCTACCGCCAGCACTTCCACCTGATTGAACTGCATCTCATGCCGGACGGTGACCTGCTCGTAGCGGAAACACATCCCCGGCAGGATTATCCGCACCGGCGGAGGGTTGTCCGGGTTTTCTGCCGAGTACTCCCGCATGGCGCGAATTTGCCCTGGCGACGTGTGTGTGCGCATTAACACCGGGTTATCGCCGCGCTCGCCGCTGCTCTCCACAAAATAGGTGTCCTGCATCTCACGCGCCGGGTGCCCTACCGCGAAGTTAAGCAATTGGAAGTTGATCTCATCCGTCTCCACCTCAGGTGAACGGTAAACCTGGAAACCCATATCGCCATACACGCGGCTGATCTCGTTCAGCGTGCGCGTGGCAGGGTGCATCCTGCCCAGGGTTTGCGGTCTGCCCGGCAGGGTTACATCCAGCCGCTCAGATTGCAGGATGCGTTCCAGGGCCATCTGGCGCAGCGCTTCAGAGCGTTCAGCCATGGCCGCTTCCAGGGCGCGCTTGACCTCATTGGCACGCCGCCCAATAGCAGGACGCTCCTCTTTGGAAATCTGGCCCAGCCGGTCGAAGGCTTGCATCAACGGGGCGCTGCGTCCCAGGTGAGCCACCCGCCAGGCTTCCAGTGTGCTTTCATCCTGCACGCTGTCCAGGGCTGCCAGGGCATCCCTTTCAATCCGATTCAACTCATCTAGCATAATTCCTCCGCATAAAACAATACCTCCCGCCCCATACTAGGGACGGGAGGGTAATTCCCGCGGTACCACCCTGCTTGGCTGCTCAATCGCAGCCCACTTATTGCCAACGGCCGCTTAAGCGGTGATTGGCTTCCCGGTTAACGCTGGGATTGCGGCCCAAACTACTGGACCTGCTACGCCTGGCTGGCGCTCACAGATCGTTCCCCTGGGCGGCTCGGAAGGGAACTTCAGCCAGCTTGCGCCGGGCCGGGGTTTCAGTCTACGCCCCTGGCCTCCCTGTCGGTTTCAGCGAGTCCATTGGAACTCGCCTGGCCTACTTTCCTCCGTCAAAGCCATTGCTGTTATTGCATGTAATTATCTGCAAAATGCCCAGTCTGTCAAGTAAATGACTCGGCAGCGCGGGTGTTTTCCGGTCGCCCAAAAGCCGGGGCTTTGAACCACTCTCCCCAAGAGAGTTATAACCCCAATATGCACATAACCTACCCTTTTTCGGGTAGGTTATGTGAGGCTGTTTACCTGTTCTTTGTGGACAGCCTCTAAACCGCACCTTCAATAAATGAATTTATAGACCTTTAGTGACTACAGCTAACGCGAGCAGAGCAAAGCCAGCAAAAACGAACCAAAAAGCATAGGCGGATACAAAGGGAATTGTGGTCAGTGTGCCTATAAAACCAAGCACGCCCAGGATGACCGCGATCCAGAATACCATGACAGTAGGTGCAGAGAGTTTCATTATTGTCCTCCACAAAGAGAAAAAATAGCGGGTTTGTTTAGTGCGGTTTAATTGATATAACCCCAAACAACAAGGCTAGTTTCGCTCGCAGGCGGCCTGATAACTGGCTGTTAGTTTCTGCGCTATCCGTTATGGTGATACAAGCAGCGCTTTCAGGCGCGGATCTTCCGCATACACACCGCGATACTCTGCTGGCAGCATGGCTGCGATACGCAGCATGATCGCATCCGTATTTTCCTGCAGCTGCACGGCGCGGTTCTTGCGCTCTACCGGAGAGAAATTGAGAGGCTCTCCAATCCGCACCTGCACTCGCGGGCGGCGCAATCGCCGCCAGGAATCCAGCATCATATCCGTGCCGATAATCGCCACCGGCAGCACCGGCACGCCGCCCTTATCCGCCAGATAAGCCACACCAGTTTTGGGGGCGATCAACCCCCGCTCTGTGCTGCGTGTGCCTTCCGGAGCGATGCCCAGGATACCTCCACTTTGTAGATACTCTGTAGCTTTGCGCAGCGCATGAAAATCAGTGTCTTCGCGATGAATCCAGATTCCCTTGACAAAATTCACCACCGGGCGAATGAGCGGGTGCGATCGGTATTTGTCGGCGACCAGGGCCGACAGATCCTGGCGCTCGATCACGCAGAAAAGCGCCGGTGGATCGAGGCGACTGAGGTGATTAACGGCGATCAGCAAGCCGCCTTGACGGGGAATGTGGTCCAAACCTTGCACTTCAAAGCGGGTAAGGATTTGAAACAATGCACGAACGACGATACGGACGATTCGGCGCAACATGGCATCCTTGGCAAAGCTTACAAATTTATTGGCATAATTGTATCTTCTCTCGCCCAATGCTACAATCAGTTCATCAGTCCAGCGGACGGCTGAGTTGCCGCGCTTTGATTGAAGGTATAATCTGCCCAATGATCAAATGGTCTCTTACTCGTTATTTCAATATTCTGGTCGCGCTGGCGTTTTTTGCTGGGCTCTCATTAGCGTGCAACTCTAACAATCCAGACACGCCAGGCATGCCTGCTGTGTCTCCCTCCAGCGCTGCCACGCATGCTCCCGCTGTGCAAACCCCCACACCCTTCCAACCCTCCCCCACGCCGCTCGCCTTAGCCGCTCAGGTCAATGCACAAGGCCTCACGCTGGTTGCCTATCAGGCAGAAGTTGCACGCTTTTCAGCCGCCCTGGGGCGCCCAAGCACAGCCGAGGAGGATGCACGCGTTCTGGATGACTTAATCAATCAGATCCTGTTAGCCCAGGCAGCGGTTGAAGAAGGCTTTACCGTAACTGCAGACATGATTGATGAAAGAATCGGCACCCTGGTCGCAGAGTTGGGGGGTGAGCAAGCCCTGGCAGCCTGGATGTCAGCCAATGGCTACGTTGAAAGCGACTTTCGGGCGGATCTGGAGCGTGCCGTTGCCGCCGCCTGGATGCGTGACCGCATTACGCAGGCTGTACCGGAGCAAGCCGAACAGATTCACGCCCGCCAAATCTTACTCGCCACTTCCGATGAAGCAACTCAGGTGCTCAACCAGTTGCAAAATGGCGCGGATTTCGCCAGCCTGGCGGCAGAGTACGATCCGCTTTCTGAAGGTGATTTGGGCTGGTTCCCGCGTGGTTATCTGCTCGACTCGCAACTGGATGAGGCTGTTTTTGGACTCCAGCCCGGAGCCATCAGCAGCGTAGTCCAGACCGCAGCCGGATTTCACATTCTTCAGGTCATTGAAATTGACCCCCAGCACCCCTTAGATCCTGCCGCCCGGCTGGCATTACAAAAATTGGCCCTGCAAAGCTGGTTGGCAGAAAAGCGCAGCCAAAGTAACCTGCAAATCTTTATACCTTAAGCAAGATACAAACGAAACGCTCATCCGGAGAAAAACCATGGACGAACTTGATCTCGACGATGCCTTTGGCCCAAAACGACGCTCGATCAGCGGAATTATCTGGAATATCCTGACCGTGATTGTGCTCCTCAGTGTTCTGTTAGTGGTGGGCGTGTTCACCCTATTCTTTATCAACCCGTACACCAGTTTTAATCCATTCCCGCCGCCCACCATGCCTGCCCCCCTGGAATTCCCAACCGCCACGCCAACCCTGCGCGAGGTCTTACCACCTACCTGGACGCCTCTACCTACCGACATACCTACCGCCACCTCCCCGCCACGCCCCACGGCTACGTTGCCTCCTACCCCGACATTTTTCTCATTGAATCCGACCCAGTCTGCCAGCGGTGATGCAACCGCCACTCCCAGCATGCCCTTTATAGTACAGGGCAGGCAGGCTCAGGCCATTCCCAACATCGCCTATCCGGATTTGGAATGCAATTGGATGGGAGTCGCCGGGCGGGTGTTCGATCTACGCGGTTCGCCTGTCACCGGGCAACAGGTTCAATTAGGGGGTGTTTTGCCAGGCGCGCCGAATATCGGGGACTTCAATATCACCCTCACCGGTCTGGCTCCACAATATGGGCCTGGTTATTATGAGTTCAAACTGGCGGATAAGCCGGTTGTATCCAATGGGACGCTGTGGCTGCAACTGCTCGATCAAGCTGGGCTGCCCATGTCCGAAAAGATATATTTCAGCACTTACGACGATTGCGAGAAGAACCTGATTGTGATCAATTTCGAACAGGTACGCTAACTTTTTCCTGTCAAAACTAAAATCATCTTCGTCTAAGGCTTAGGCGGGGATGATTTTTAATACCTCTTGCCGGATTAATCCTACTGCCTGGCGCACGCGTTCTCGATTTTCTGCGCTTTGATGCCAGCGGCTGGCGCCCGAGGGGTGCGGCAGCGGGATGACAACTCGTCCAGGTTGTTTAAGAGAAGTACCGATAATCTTTTCCAAAGGCAGCTTGCTGGAAAAGAACACCCCAATCGCCAGGCGTCCCACCGGGATGATCAGTCGCGGAGCCACCCATTCCAGCTCACGCTCCAGGTACTGCCAGCACAAGCGCTGCTCAACCTGGCTGGGTACGCGATCCCCATTTCCAGAGCCATTGCGCCCCGGGTAGCATTTGGTCACCGAGGTCATATACTGCGTCTTCCGGAACCAATCCTCTTCAATACCTGCGTCTGCCAGCCAGCTAAAAAGTCTTTTCCCACTTCCTGCATTGAATGGACGCCCGGTATCTTTCTCGGTGATGCCCGGAGCCTGACCAAGGATCATGATCTGCGCGCCTACATCACCGGAATAAATCGCCCGCGGGAAGATGTCGTAGCCTGCCTCCAGGCACAGCCGGCAGCTATTCAGGCGTACCCGCATCTCCGCCAGTTGCAGCCTGGCTGATGTCTGTCCCATCTCTTAACCTTCCCCACTAATTTCCAGCCAGAGCCGCTGGTATCCCTGCGCATCCCCCTCTAACAGGGGGCTTTCATTCAGGATTCGCCCCCGGCAGCCAAAGTCTTTCAGCGCCTTGAAAATGGCCTCAACATCGATATCCGCCTCAGCTACCGGCAAGTGATTTTTCTCGCCCTTTGCGCCATATTCAATGCCCGAAAGATGGGCGTGTATGTTCTGCAGGCCCGCACTGCCCAGGGCATTACCATACACTTCCAGCAGCTGCGCCCATTCACTGTAAGTATTCATGGATCCATCCCCGGTCCGGGCATGCAAATGGGCAAAATCCAAGCAGGGCTGCACCCCCTCGATGGCTGCGCTCAATGCCAGTGTATCTTCCAGAGATCCTAGCATGGCAGATTTCCCCATCGTCTCAGGGCGTAGGATTACCGGATTGCCAGCCGCGCGCAGCTCAGCAACGCACGCCTCCAGGCGCTCAATCGCCAGAGGCAGCACTTCCTCAGCTGGCTTCCCAAAGTAAGACCCTGGATGAAATACGATATCCGTCGCGCCTGCCAGGTTGCCATAATGCGCCGCGTCCATCAAACGCTGGCGCGATTTCAGCCACTCGTCAGGTGAGGCATTTAAATTGATAAAGTACGGAGCGTGCACGCTGATGGCGATCTCCTGCTCGAGCGCTACTGCGCGGATTGTGGCGCAGGTTTGTACACTGACCCGCACCGATTGGACCCAACCCAATTCTAGAGCGCCTAGCCCCAGCTCGCGCAGGCGCTGTATGGCGCCAACGCTCCCACCTGGCTTCTTGGGCGTAGATTCGGGGGATCCAACTGTGCCAAATCGGAATGAATGAGTAGACAAAGGTCACCCTCGCTTTTCTATCGTTGAACGCTACTGTGATGATACTTGACCCGCCTGGCGGAGTTTCAGGGCGCCCCTAAAACTTGTAATCGCGCCCACAGTGGCGGGCCCAGAATCAGAAATCCAATTAAAGCGGAGCTGATCGCAGCAATCAACACCGCTGCCGCGCCGACATCCTTACCCACGCGGGCTAAGTGATGTTGCTGCGGGCTGGCCAGATCCACCACTGCTTCCAAAGCGGTATTGATGAACTCCGCCGTCCAAACCAGGGCGATCGCCAGAAAGATTACCGCCCATTCTATCGTGCTCAAACCCAGCCACAGACCGGCCAGCACCACTGCCACGCTGACGACCGCGTGAATCCAGGCATTGCGTTGGGTGCGGATGACAAACCACCAGCCGGTAAATGCATAACGAAAAGAGCGCGCTCGGGAACGCAGGAAAGAGACCAAAGCTCAGATCCTCTTCGTGTTTGAAATCAGATTGTGACGAACCAGGCTGCGGAGAGATTATGGCGGCGAAATGGAACAACCCAGATGGGATAGTGCTTTACGTTGCAGGTCCCACATACGCTGTTTCTCATCTGGCTCGCCATGATCGTGCCCCAATAGATGCAGCACCCCATGCACAACCAGCAATTGCATTTCTTCCAGATACGGGTGTCCGGCTGCACTGGCTTGCGCCAGGGCGCGTGGGACTGAAATCACCACATCCCCCAGGTACAGCTCTTCCGAGTCAGGGTCAAGATCTCCCGCCGGAAATGAAAGCACATCGGTTGGCGTATCCAGGCCTAAAAACTGCTGGTTTAGCTGCTGGATGTGTTCATCATCCGTCAAAGCAATGGTTAACTCAGCCTCTGCATCCTCTGCAGCCAGCTTCAAGGTGGTGCGGGCAGCTTCTTCCAGTAAATCGCTCACCGCTGCGCGATCATCGCTTAATTCTAATTGCTCAGCAATCTGGATATAAATCATCGCCGCTCTCAGGATGGATTGGCAGCTTTATCTGCCTCCCCGACACGCTCTTCAACCTGCTGCCGGGTCAGGGTAGGAACATCTGCCGAGGCTGGTAGTTGCGGAGGTTTAACATTCTCAAGCTTGGGATAGACCACCCGCGGGTGGTAGATACCTCGCATCGTTGCCTGGAAAGAATCGATTATGGCTGCCATATCACGCAGGGTCAGGTTCGTGTCATCCAACTGACCACTCGCCATGCGGCTTTCTAATGCGCTATGCAAAATACGCTGTAAGGCCTCTTCATCTGCCGGGCGCTCGGCGCGCACCGCCGCCTCACAGGTATCCGCCAGCATCAGGATGGCGGTCTCGCGCGATTGGGGGCGCGGGCCAGGATAACGGTAGTCCTCGCGGTTTACTTTGCTCTCATCCCCACCAGCCGCTTCCACGGCCCGGACGTACTGGTAATGTGTAAGGCCGGTCCCGTGATGCTCAAGCACAAAATCCCACAAACGTCGCGGCAGATGATAGCGTTTGAGCAGCTCCACGCCGTCGGTGACATGCCGGATAATAATGGCGGAGCTGCTTTGCGCATCCAGGCTTTCGTGGGGATTGGAGAATCCGGGTACCTGGTTTTCGATAAAATACATCGGAGCCTGAGTCTTGCCGGCGTCATGATAAAGTGCCCCTACACGGGTAAGTAATGGATCAGCCCCGATGCTTTCAGCAGCTTGTTCCGCCAGGTTAGCAACCTGTAAGCTGTGTTGGTAGGTACCGGGTGCTTCGCGCATGATCGTCTGCAAAAGTGGGTGGTCGGGGCGCGTAAGCTCTGTGAGCTGCAGGGGTGTGCTGAGCCCCAGAAATTGGGCCAGGAAGAACTGTAATACCAACGCCAGGCTGGCAGTTGCCAGTCCATTGAAAAGCGCAGCTCCAGACAGGGTGGCAATCCCCATCCAGTCGGTCGTCGGCAAAGGTAACTGGTAAGCCAGCATGACCAGAATACCCGTCAGGGCCACCGCCGTACCTGCCGAGAAGAAAGATGTCAACCGGCGCGCAGAACCTACCGCCAGGATACCAAACAAACTGCCAAGGATATAATAGGCCAGCAGTTCCATGTCGTTGCTCATCCCAAAGACTACCAGGATGGTCAACGGCACGGCTGTAATCACCGAAATCTTAAACCCAAACAGGATGGAAATAATCAGACTGTAGGTTGCCAGTGGGAAGGCGTAAGGGATCACCACATGGCCTGGAATAGCCATGCGACCAACAAATAGAAAAATCAGAAACAGCGCAGCAATTACCTCCAAGCTGCGCGGATCACCTGTCAGGAGATGCTGGCGCTGGCGGCGAAAAAAGAAGGCAAAGAATGCCGCCGCAACCAAAGCCAGTGTGCCGGCGCTCACCAGCTCTTGCCATTGGCGTTGAGGCTGCATAAAACCCAACATCTGCAAGGCTTCCAGATCGGCAGCATTTAGCACCTGACCACGCTGCACAATCCGTTCACCCGCCACAAGCGTGCGATTGACCGGTTCAACTGCATCTGCTGCTGCCTGGCGCGCAGTATTGGTTAACTCTTCGCTGTAAAAACTGTTAGCAGTGACAAAGGCCGCAGCTAGCTCGGCCACAATCTCGGCTTGATTTTCAGGAAATGATAGGCTAACCAACGAAAGAGCAGTGCTGCGCGAATCCTCCAGGCGATCCGGACGGATCACGTTGCGCATCAGCTGTTCCAGCACGGCAATTGTCTCTTGCTGTACGGCACCCCAGCGCGCCTCGCTCAGCGACAATATGCGCGTCTCCATCTCCTGGTCGAGATGGATATCCTCTAAGGCCGAAAGGTCTGCCAGTTTCTGTTCCAGAGTCCCATAGGTATCCGCCCGCACACTGGAGATAAACGCCAGGGTGGTGCGCAGTTTTTCGAGTTGCTGGCGTGCAATACTGGTATCGGGAAGCGTATACATGGGAGCTACCGCCCGTGCAGCAGCCTCTCGTCTCTGTTCAGTTAAAACCTGGCTGGTGAAGGTGGTACTTTCTGTCGCCAGATAATCCTGAGGCGCAACCTGGCCTGCTTGGAGCGATGGCGTAACCAAACGTTCCAGCGATGGAATGATCATCGCTGCCAGCATGAGCAAGGTGCCTACCACCAACAACAGGAAGCGAAAGACCCGCTGCGAGTGGTTTTTTTCAACCACGACAACACTCATCAGTTTTACCCCAGCAGGCGGCGCAGAACCTGGTTAGCCTCGCCCCCCGTGGCGCGCCCCTGCAAGCGTGGCATCAGAATTTTCATCACCTGACCCATTTCGCGCGCCGAAGTAGCTCCTGCCTCAGCAATCGCCTCTCGCACCAGTTCTTCCAATTCTGCTGTGCTGAGTGGCCGGGGAAGAAAGCCTTGTAACACCTCAATTTCAGCCTGTGCAGCCGCAGCCAGTTCAGGCCGGTTGGCTTTCCCGGCTTCCTCGATCGCCTCCTGGCGCGATTTGACCTCTTTTTGCAGAGCTGTCATCACTGCCTGGTCATCCAAAGCCTGTTTGGATTCGATTTCCGCCAGATGAATAGACGCCAGCGCCATGCGCAGGGTACGCTTGCGTAAATCGTCCTGAGCGCGCATGGCATCTTTTAATGCAGTTTCAAGTTGGTTTTTCAAGTTCATAAACTCATTATACCCTTTACTCAACCCGGACCGGGACAGACCGTCTTACTACGGCAGCTCGCCTTGCCAGGTATTGTCAATGATTTCTCCTGCCAGTTTGCCTAGAGCCGCCTGTTCTTCTAAGTCCACATGATTGGAGGCCCAATACTTCTCCAACAGTTCCAGAGGATTCAGCTCGCTCAGTGCATGCCCGTCTGGCAGGCGCACGCGCGCCTCGCTTAGCGGATGTTTGACCAGGTGAAATTCAAAAGCGCTTTCTGCAGCCTGGCGCAGAGCGTTCTCATCAATCAATGGCTCAAGCTCACGCGGATACTCGATCACCATCCGGAAAATTGCGCCATCCATTTTGGAGGCCGGCGGATACTTTGCCAGCATCTCTTCCATCAGCTCGTCCGCGTCCTTTATTTGATGCTTAATATCAATAAAAGGACGCACACCGGTTAATTTACGCCATTCGACTTCGGTTTTTCCGCGCTCGATATGCGCCAGCACAAAATATTTATCGTCGGCCACTTCTCCAAAATCCACTCGTTCGATTGAGCCGGGATAAATCACTGGCGGGTGCCCGTCCGGATTGAGGTTTTGTGCTTTGTGGATATGCCCCAAAGCCACATAATCCAGCCCGGGATTGCGTACCAGGGAAGGCGGCAGAGTCAGCTCTGCACCTAGCATCACCATGCGCTCCCCGCCATATTGCGCCCCTTGGACCGTGGCATGTGCCGTCAGGATTACCGGCAGGTGCGGGTCTGCGTCTGCCAGCCAGTTCTGCACCAATTCACCCAAGCGATCCTGGATCATGTCGTTTACATGCTCAGACTGTGCGGCCTGCAGGTTCAACTGCGCCATCAAACCTGAGCGCGCCACCCACGGGATTGCCAGTACTTGCAACCATACCCCATCCAGTTGGTCGGGGCCCAGAAAAATTGGCCGGTCAATCACCTGCACATGTGGCACCTCGAGTGTAATAAATGGATCAAGGGCATGCGCGCGTCCCATGGCGGGCGATAGATCATGGTTGCCAACCAGCAGCAGGGTAGGGATGCCTGCCCGAGACAAACGCATGATCCGTTTTCCCCATTCACGCTGGTAAGTAGGGGCTGGGTTGCGGTCTTTATATGCATCCCCGGCAAACAGCACCAGATCAACCTGTTCCTCAATCGCCGTATCGACAATCGTATCCAGCGATTTTAAGAAATCCAGCACGCGCAGGGGCAGGCCGGTTTGTGGGTCGTGCCGGCCATAATTGGCCATATCGATATGTGCATCGGCAAAGTGTAGGATTGTAGGCATAAGTTTATGGCACCATTCCCAGGATTTGCATTTGTCCCAATGTCGGGCCGAAATTAGGATGCCATTCCAGGCTGGCGCGCAAGTCTTCCTCAGCATGCGCCAGATATTCCGGCTTCCCTTCCAGCTCATATAAAGCATAAAATGCCCGCGCCCGCCAGTAAAAACTCTCTTCGATGGCCGGTTCAGTCGCCGTATCAATGGTGGTGGTCGCCAGGTTGATCACATCATAGTAACGCTGAGTGAAGAAATATGCAAAATAGGGCCCTGTCTGGTACCACATCATCCGCCAGGGACGGGCTTTCTGTTCAATCTCGGGATAGATTACAAAAGCCTCATCAAAGGCCGCCGCGGCGCCGTTGTAATCCTGCAGGTACATCAAGCTCGTTCCGCGATTAAACCAGGCGAAATACAAGTCACGACCGCTGGAATTAAAGACTTCCTCTGAAGCCCGTTCAGCCGCAGTCTGGTAATTTGCTATTTCATCCCATTGCGGACCCAGAATAGCCTGCACTTCGGCTTCGCGCTCAAGCGGATAAATCACGATATAGGTGTAGTTAAACGCCCGCCAGGCGGCTTCCATTTCTGCATAAGGCACAGGCAGATTGGCCATGATATACGAGTCTTGCACAGTGAAGCGCTCCTGCGCATCATCATAGCCGCTGACCACCTCATAGTGACCCATCCAGCCATCGAAATTGGCGCCTTCAAAGCCTTTTTCAATGACCACCGGAAAACCAGCGCTGATCAGCGCCTTCAACAATTCCAGATCACCTGCCAGGCGCACAATCGCTTTCAGACCGGTGTGCTCTTCTACAAAAGACGCCATCTCATACGGCATCACGTTTTTATCGCGCGGGTTGGGTTTCAACACTGCCGCCGTATCCAGTTGTGTTCCAGGCCAATCCCAATAACTCAGCGCCATAGAAAGGTTAGCCGGACCGCAGTTATTCCACTTCTGATATTCGTGGGTAATGCCTGTGAGCATAACCTCACCAGGCAGCGGGGTGCTTGTCGGCTGGGGCGTCGGGGTCGCCTGTGGTGTTGGCGTGGGTCCGGGCTGTGTGGTCGTCGCGGTCGGAGCGATCGTAGGCAAAGGCGAGGGGCTCGCCGCTGGCGGCTCCAGGCTGGTGGCCTGGGGGACGAAAACAACCTGCTCGGGTGGGTTCAGGGCGTATTGGATCTGTGAGCGTAAAGCTTCTACGCGCCAGGCCAGCCGCTCATGGGCCGGGGGCAGATTATAGATCAGCACTGCTACCAGCAAGGCCAGGGGAATTCCTATCGCCAGAAAAAGGGCACTTTTACGCATATTCTTATTCAACACCATTAAGGAGTAAGTCCCAGCCGCTGCAGCTCAGCCAGGGCTGGAGTCGAATCGGGGTTGATCGCGGCTGCCTGGCGGTAGCTGGATACGGCCTGGTCAACCTGTCCCAGTGCTTCCTGGGCGCGGCCCTGCCAGTACAGCGATTCTTCCAGGATCGGGTTGCCCAAGGTGAACAGCGTCTGGTTAGCCAGGTTTAGCACATCCTGGTAGCGCCCACTATGATAGTATGCCTCATATGGTCCAACCTGGTACCAGAGCATGCGCCACGGCCGGTCATCCTCCGGGATCGAGGGATAAATAGCAAAAGCCTGGTCGTAAGCCAGCGCCGCACCGGCATAATCGCCCAGGCGTGCTTTACTGGACCCCAGGTTATACCAGGCAAAGTACAGATTGCGCCCGCTCAACTGGCTGGCCTCGCTTTCAGCCTTCTCGGCTGCCAGCCGGGCATTTTCTTCTACATCTGCATGAGCCCCCAGAATCCCTAAAACGTCGCGCTCCCGTTCAGATGGGAAAATCACCACATACACATAATTAAAATCACGCCACCAGCGCTCACTCAGCTCGGCGTAGGGCACCAGCACGTTCTCTCCAGGGCCTGTATAAGAATCCTGGGTGATGAACTGCTGGCGCGCCTCGTTATACCCTGTGACCAGCACATAATGACCCATCCAATCCTTGGGGCTGTGCTGCAAGCCTTTTTCAATCAATACCGGGTAGCCCGCCGCCAGCAAGCGCTTTAACATTTCAATATCGCCGCCAATCCGGGCCAGCGCACCCAAACCACCTTGCGCCTCTACATAATCAACCATCTCTTGCGGGTTGACGTTCTTATCATCCACCTGGCGGAAATTGGGGCGCAAGACTGCCCGCGTATCGGTTTGATCTCCATCCCAGCCCCAGAAAGATAGCCCCATCGCCAGGGTTGCCGGACCACAGTTGTTCATTTGCTGCCACTCGTGGCGATAACCGGTCAGAGCCACCTCGCCTGGCAATGGCGTGGAAGTAGGCGTGATAGTCGCTGTCGGCTGCTGCGTCGGCGTGGGCCCGGGGAGGGTAAGTGTCAGCATTGGCTGCGCCAGCGTCGCGGAAGGGTTTATAGAAGCAGCCTGGACGGTCGCCTGTACGATAGCCTCCATCGTTGCTTGATCATTTTGTTGGGGGATAAAAACCGCCTGCTCGGGCGGGTTCAGCGCGTGGCGCACGCGCGTTTGCAGGTTTTCCACCCTCCAGGCCAGGCGCTCGTGGACGAATGGGACATTGTACAGTACGACAGCCAGCAGACAGGCTGCCAGCAATCCGAAAACACCTATAAGGAAGAGACGTTTTTGCATGGGGGCATTATATCATCGCCCTGATCTGCTCCCTGAGCAGGCACGCGCTGCCAGGCTAAGCCAGGCGCATCAGTGCTGCTTCGATTTCAGCCAGTACCTGTGGGTCGTTTTCCCCCGATTGGGCAGCCGCCAGGATCTCTCGTGCGCCAGCGCCGCCAATTTCGCCCAGCGCCCAGGCAGCGTGGGCGCGTACCAACGCTTCCGTCTCATCCCGCAGGAGTTCTTGGAGCGCAGGCATCACCAGCGGCTGGTGGGTATTGCCCAGCGCTACAGCCACGTTGCGCAGGTAGCCGCGCCGGCGCGCCCGCTGCACCGGACTGCCTTTAAATTTCTGGTTGTAAGTCTGGGGAGTCAACCGGACATCCTCTAACAGCCTCGGTTCGGGCACGCCTGGGCGGGGCGCAAAAGCGGGATCGCCATCTTCTTCAGCAAAACGCTGGTTCCACGGGCATACTTGCTGGCAGATATCACAACCAAACACCCAGTTGCCGGTTTGCGAGCGCAGCTCGGCAGGAATTGGACCTTTTAACTCAATCGTCAGGAAGGAAAGGCAGCGCCCGGCATCCAGTGTGCGGTCCGGCAGGATACAGCTCGTCGGGCAGGCCTCCAGGCAGCGCTGGCAGCTACCACAATGATCGCTCTCAAACGGCGTGTCGTATGGCAGGTCGAGGCCTAGCAGTATCTCTGCCAGCAGAAAATAGGATCCCTGGCGCGGGTGAATCAGGCAGGTATTTTTACCGATCCAGCCCAGCCCGGCGCGTTGTGCCAGATCACGTTCCAGGATCGGGCCGCTGTCCGTGTACATCCGGTTCGGCACTTCTCCCCCAACCTCCCCTTCGATGAAAGCCACCAGGGCCTGCATCCGCTCCACCAAAATATCATGGTAGTCCAGGCCCCAGGCATATGCCGCCACTTTACCTGTCAGCCCTGCGGCAGCAGGTGGATGCGGTCTGGGGGTAGAATATCGAATTCCTAAAACCAGGATGGAACGACATTCAGGGAGAATCTGGCGCGGGTCAGCTCGCCGCTGGCGGGCTCTTTCAGCCGCCAGATAATGCATGCTGGCATGCCGGCCCTGAGCCAGCCAGGTTTCATACATCGCCAGGTGTGGGGGTGGATCGGGTGATGTGATCCCCACCAACTGAAAGCCCAGGCGCTGGGCTTCGGCTTTGATCGCCGCGGCAAGCTGGTCCGCTGGGTGGCTCATCGGGTTTATTTACAGTAGGATTTACGCATTTGGTTGGAGGATGGGGGTAGTTGGGCGTGCGAGGCACGCCCAACTACCCCCATTTTCCCCGGAACCGCATAACTTCTATACAGCTTACGGGCAGGTGAGTGTGAAATTCACCTGGTTGGATACCACCTCATTGGGCGAAGTCACGCGCACGCGCGCCCAGCCGGAAACATTGTCGGTGAAGTCCAGCTGGTAAGAAAGTATGTTCACACCGGCATTAAGCGCAGTGGTCGCCGGACCCGGCAAGGTCAGATCGAAGCCGGTCTCGGCTTCCAGTTGGTAGGTTACATTAGCTGCCTGGCTCATTGTGATTTGAGCGGTGAACAGGAAAGTATGTGGACAGGTAGCGCTTAC
>CAYXDC010000031.1:0-34436 GCA_964463505.1 uncultured Anaerolineaceae bacterium | reverse complement strand
CCTCTACCGACCCCTACGCCGATCCCGGCTGCGCGCATCGAATTAGGTGAAAACGCCATATTCAATGGGAATTGGGACCAGGCGTTCCAGGAATTTGAGATTGCACGCCTGGCCAGTGCTGATCCCGAATTGCAGGCGGCCGCATTGCTCGGGCTGGGCCGAACCTACTATTTCGACGCCGAGTACGAGCAAGCCGTTACGGTATTGACCAGTATAACCCAACAATATCCCGATGGCGTCCATGCTGCGTATGCTTACTTTATCCTGGGACAAATCTACAGCGCTCTAGACCAGCCTGCGGAAGCAGCCCAGGCTTATCTCGATTACGTAGTCCGCCGGTCAGGATTGGTGGATGGCTATATCTTTGATCTGCGGGCTGATGCACTCTTCGCGGCTGCAGATTACACGGGTGCAGCGAATGACTACCGGGCAGCCCTACAATCCCCCAGCATCAGCGATGGGATCTATATTGAGATGAAATTGGCCCGAGCAATGAGCCTTTCCGGAGATCACACTGGCGCGATTGCTCTTTACGCAGATGTTTATGCGCGCACAAATAATGAAAATTCGAAGTCCTTGAGCTTGCTACGTCGGGGACAGGCATATATGGCTTTAGGCCAGACAGACCAGGCGTATGAGTCCTGGTTAGCAGTGGTTAACTTGCACCCCCGTACCAATGAGGCATATCAGGCCTTGGTCGAATTAGTCAATGCCGGACAAACGGTAGATGAATTACAGCGCGGAATAGTGGATTATTACGCCGGTCAGTACGGTGTTGCCCTGGCTGCTATCGATCGATACCTTCAAGGAACACCCCTTGATCCTGGAACAGCCCATTATTTCAATGGCTTGATCCACCGTGCCCTGGGAGGGCATGCCACCGCGGTTAGTGAATTCGCGCTGGTGACGCGGGATTACCCGGAAAATCTGTATTGGGCAGAAGCCTTAAACCAGAAAGCTTACACTGAATGGGCATTTCTGGAACAGTACACCCAGGCAATTCAGACTTTACTAGATTTCGTGAATCTGTACGCCAACCATAGCCGCGCAGCAGAATTCCTGTTTGACGCCGCCCAAATTGCGAACACAGCTGGGCGTCTGGAACAAGCCGCAGAGCTCTACCAGCAACTGGCTGTGTCTTACCCAAATGCAGAGCAAACCAACCGGGCCATGTTCCTGGCCGGGATCACCTATTTTCGGTTGGGAGATACCACCCAGGCGTTGAGCAGTTTCCAAAACTACCTTGGTTTGGCAACTCAGATGGGCGACCGAGCTGCAGCTTATTTATGGATCGGGAAATGCTTGAGCGCACAGGGTGATCAGGCCGGAGCACAAAGCAATTGGGAAATGGCTGCCAATACTGATCCTACCGGGTACTATAGCGAACGTGCCCGCGACCTGCTGATGAATCGTCCAGCATTTACCCCACCCCAGGTTTACGATCTGGTATTTGATCCGGCTGCCGAGCGCGTACAAGCTGAAACCTGGCTTAGAAATCAGTTTGGTATCCCAGAAACGATCGATCTGAGTGGGCTGGGTGAACTGGCAGGAAATCCGGGGATGATCCGTGCCAACGAATTATGGGCACTGGGCATGTACAATGAAGCGCGCAATGAGTTTGAAGCAGTACGGCAGGCTTTCGCCCAGGATGCGCTGCAAACCTATCGCTTGATGAATTATTTTTATGAGCTGGGCCTTTACCGTTCAGCCATCTTTGCTGCTCGCCAGGTGTTGAACCTGGCTAATATGAGCGATGCAGATACGATGACGGCGCCGATTTATTTCAATCATATTCGTTTTGGTACTTACTTCTCGGACCTGATCATTCCTACCGCTCAAGAATATGAATTACATCCATTATTAATATTTAGCTTGGTACGCCAGGAAAGCCTATTTGAAGGATTCATCCAATCGTCGGCTGCCGCCAGCGGGCTGATGCAAATTATCCCCAGCACCGGGGAAGAAATTGCAGCCCGCTTGAACTGGCCTGAGGAATATAAACAGCAGGATCTGTACCGGCCGTATATAAATATTCAATTTGGGGTAGAGTATCTGGATCGACAACGCAGTTATTTTAAAGGAGATCTGTATACAGCCCTGGCCGCGTATAATGGGGGTCCAGGAAATGCCATCCGCTGGGGCAGCCTGGCTCCTGAGGATCAAGATCTATTTTTGGAAATCATCAATTTTGAAGAAACACGCAGTTATATCCAACGTATCTATGAAATCTTTACCATTTATCGCAGATTGTACGACCGGACACCTTAATTAACGATCCTTTCTGGACTGCCCAGCTTGTTTACTTTTAGAACCTGTACACTGGGTGTCAAGGATAGGCCTGAGTAACTTCTAACTTATTGACCTTCAGGAGAGAAACAAAATGGCGATCTATCTTCTGGACAATACGCTGAAAATTGAGATCTGCTACGAAGAATGTGATAGCGACTATGAGGATGATATCCTGGTAAAAATTATCGAAGAGTGTCCGGAAGATGAAAAGATTTTCCGGCACGACGAAACCAACCTGTATCTGACCCCACAGCAAGCCAATGATCTGGCGCGTTTGTTAGATAGTGCAGCTCAGGCCAGCCGTATGAACCTATAAGGAATATCCAGGCTGGCCTGAGCTTTTTGTTGTTTAGCAAAACCAGCTAAGGAAGGGTGAAGTGCATCACCCTTCCATTTCCAGTATCCGTCACCCACACACCCCCTTGCCCATCCACGGCAACCGAGCCCACCAATCCAAAGCTATCCACTCCGCTGCCAGCCTGCCCCCAGGTACGCAGTGGAGTACCATCCCTATTGAATTGTAATACACGGAAGCTTTCCGGATCGCTGGCAAAAATGCCCTGCTCACTTGCTGCAAGGTAGGGCTTGTTTTCCAGGGATTGCCCATACCAACCGCTTACATTCCAACTGGTTTCGGGAACAAAGGAGCCATCCTCAGCCTGGACAAAACTCTGAATGCGCTGATTCCACGTATCAGCCACATATAGACGGCCTTCAGCATCCATTGCCAGGCCGACAGGCTCATCAAATTCACCGGCCCCTAAACCAGCAACACCAAACTGGGTCAGGAAATTGCCATCCGAATCGAATACAACGACGCGCTTATTACCTGTATCGGTCACATACACCTGACCTTCAGCATCGACAAGTACATCACGCGGCCCCCAGAAAGCCTCCGGGGCTTCAGCCTGACCGAAGTAACCCCAGGCAAGCAGGAACTCACCTGCAGGGCTGAATTTTTGGACCCGATGATTCCAGGTATCCACCACGTACACAGCTCCATCCGGTCCAACCGCGATCCCCCAGGGTTCATTGAAGGTTCCCTCAGGTGCCGAACCTGCGGGAGAAAAACTACCCCACAGATCAAGCACACTACCATCAGGGGCAAGATGCTGTACCCTGTGGTTCCCGGTATCGGCAATATACAAGCTGCCGTCAGGAGCAATTGCCAGATCGCGCGGGGTAAAGAATTGCCCTGGCTCGGCGCCGACTGATCCAAAGATACGGTCTGCACTTAACTGGATTTGTTTGTCCTCAAAGGGGTCAACAATGACCTCCTCAGCGGTCGGTACCGTGCCATAGTTCCATACACTGCCTACAACATCCTTGCGCACATATAAACGCATACGCGCAGACGGATACCAATTTTCCAGGGTCATGTCCTTATTGGTAAGCTGTCCGTACAAGGTATAGTCGCGATACATCCATATACGGTATATAGCGCTGCGCATTTGCGGATCTCTCAAGACATTTAAAACCCGTTCGATGGTTAGATCATAGTAATCTTGATTAGGCCACCATAAGCGGACATAATCAAAGCGATAGTAACCCTGTCCCACGACCGGCTCAATTTTTGAATAGTTAGAGTCACCGACCAAAATAAGAGGGGCATCACGTAAAGTGCGGGTAGGGCTGGCGCCATAGAATTGCTGGTTGGTATAATTGCGCAGATACCACCAATAGGGATAAGTAGTCTGATCATCATAAGCCACCACAGCAGAAAGCCCGCCGCTGGTGCGGCGCGAGATTTCTTCGATCTGATTCAGGGCTTCCTTGACGCCCCCGGCTGAATGGGCATATACCAAATATTCGGTGGCATTATCGTAGTTTATGTAAGATGCAGTAAAGGCTGCTCGAGCGGTGAGCAATGCCAGGAAACTCGCTATGAACAGAAACACCAGACGATTGAATTGACCGGCATGCCAGGAGCGCAGTTGCATTGAAAGTACGATCCCGCTGATCAATGCAGTGAATAGAGCAGTGAGGAATGTAGTTGTCGCGCGCAATTGCTCTAACGAGCTGCCCTGGAAGGGAGGCTGCATTCCCAGTAAGGAGGCCAAGGCGCCCATGGTTGAGAGTAAAAATACCGGTAGTAGGAGCAAGATCAACCAGGCGCGTTTTTCCCAGAGCTGATTCCAATCCAGCCCGTCGATCAGGCGACCAAACCCCCAACCGGAGAGCAGGATCATCGGTAAAGTTATGTGGACCGTCAGCCAGGGCATTTTTTCACCAGCGACGGTGTAAGCTAATAGACTGCTAATCGACCAGAAAACCAGCAGCGCAAAGACTGGAGAAGATTTCGTAGCCAGCGCTGGGATTTCGGAGCTGGACACCGGGTCAATCTCCATCCAGACCGGGATGTCTCTGTCTGATTGCTCATTATCGGATTCGACTGCCGTTTCTTCTAACTTGGGAGCGGTTTTCTTACGCCCGATGAGCGCCAGGAGTATCGCACCCAGACTTCCTAAGGCCGGCAGGTACTCATAGATTGGGATTTGAATTAAGGCGTAATAATAAAGTGGCTGGCTGCCGCGATTGACGCCTTGCTGCTCGAGCCAGTATCCCAGGGAGCCAACCAAACCTGTTACAAAGCCAAAACCATGGGTAAAGACGGTGGTATAGAAGATGGTGAAGATACCATAAAAAACTGCTGCATTGATCAAGAACAATTTAGGCTTCCAGAGTAAGCCCATGCCCAACGCTACTAAAGCGAAAATCACTACAAAGGTAAAAGTAACAACAATGCTCTGGTTATTTTGGTAATCAATCGGATTAATACCCAGGGCTTTGACTGGGAAGGGAGCCAGCATGGGTAAGACCATGGCGGTCACCAGGATCAACATTTCAACCGAGCGCTCTTCTCGCAGACGCTTCCAGGTATATCCACGGATGAGCAGAAATACTGCGCCTAGAAAAGCGACCAGCGCGCCCCCAATTAAGGCCAGCATCAGACCAATGGATGTGGTGGCTGCAACCGGATTTTCCAATCCCTGATCTGCTTCAGGCGTTAGGACTTCGGGAGTCGCAATTGGCGTCGGTTGATCGGACAGCATGTATGCGGTACCAGCCATACCGACAAGCAACAAGCCAATCAGGAGCACGATCAAGAAGGGATTGCGCTGGCGCTTGTCTACCCAGTCCCTTTGAGTGACCTGATAGAGTGCAATGAAGGCCAGGAAAATCATCGCCTGTGCCTGGTAGATAAAGGCGGTTTCTTTGGTGGTAAAGTGCAGTGCAGTGACGATTGTCAGATAAATCAAATAGCGCGCGCGTCCCGTCTCCTGATAGCGCAAGATCGCCCAGAGCATGATCACCCCAAACAGAGCGACAAAGGCTTCATTGCGTACATACCTGCCGTAATACAACATATACGGCGAGATCAACATCAAGAGCATGCTCACCAGCGCGCCAGCCCTCCCTAAATACCGGCGATAGTTCCATAAAAAGGCTACCGTGGCGATGCTAAAAAGGACTGCTGGGATACGCGCTGTCAGATCGTTATCTCCAAACAGGAAATAAGACAACGCCACGAGGTGAAATTGCAGTGGACCATGCGTAACAGGATCGTGCGAATAGCCCTGACCACGATACAACAACCAGGAATAGTAAACGTGCGAGTTTTCATCGTGACTCATGACGCGCGGCTCGAGCTTATAAAAGCGCGTGGCAACTGCCAGGACGATCAACAGCACGACCAGGGCAGTCTCCCAGTTAATTTTTACATAAGCTGAAATTGGGCGATCTAACCAGGATTGTTCAGAATTTTGGGAAGCTTGCATGGATATTTAAGGTTCACTCCTTGGAATGAGTGTTCAACGACGCGGGGTTGAGCGTTGTTTGCGGGTTTTCAGAGCAGAGATCTCATCCTCGGTAAGGTAGCGCCATTGGCGGGGTTTCAGGCTTCCCAGACGCAACTCACCGATGCGAACGCGTATGATTTTTACCACCGGTAACCCCAACAGGCTACCTGTTTCACGGATTTGTCGCTTGCGCCCCTCGGTCAGGATGACTCTCAGCCAGGCGCCTTTGCCAGAAGTGCTTTCGAAAAATACCTTCGCTGGCGCAGTCTTGTAGCCATCTGAAAGGACCACACCTCTGCGCCAGGTATTCATTTGCTCTTCATCTGGCTGACGAGCCACAAGGACGCGGTATTCTTTTTCATGTCCATAACGTGGGTGGGTTAATTGGTTAGCCAGCTCGCCATCATTAGTGAGTAGCAACAGACCCTCGCTGTCTACATCCAAGCGCCCCACTGGATAGAGCTGACCCGGCACCTCCACCAGGTCGCGAACGGTTGGGCGTGGATCAGGTGAAGTTACCGCAGAGATCACGCCGCGCGGTTTATAGATCGCAATATAGGTTAATGGGGGAGCAGCCTGCACCAGGCGACCATCCACAGTGATACGGTCAATTTCTGGATCAGCCTGGCTACCTAATTCGGCCACACGCCCGTTCACGACGACGCGTTTGGCGACAATTAACTCTTCGCATCCCCGGCGGGAGCCATAACCTGCACGAGCCAGAATTTTTTGTAAGCGTTCTTTTGTCATAATGTGTATTATATAAGAATTACGCAGTTCCGGGGAAATCATAACCGCAAGCAAGGGGGTACAAAAGGTAATCTATTCTTTGAGGATATGCTGTTCGTCTTGTGGCTGAATCTGTTCCGTATCTTCTACGACAAGCGGCGGTAACTCCTCCAGAGAATTCAAACCGAAGTATTGTAAAAACTCAGGCGTCGTACTGTATAGAATCGGCCTGCCTGGGGCTTCTGCACGCCCCACTTCCTGGATCAAGCCCTTACTTAGCAGGCTTTTTAGCACAGCATCACTGTTTACCCCGCGGATAGCATCTATCTGGGGGCGAGTGACCGGCTGCTGGTATGCAACAATGGCTAAAGCCTCCAACCCGGCGCGACTCAGGCGGCTGGTCGCTTCCAAACCAAGGAAGCGCTCTATCCAGGGAGCAGCATCAGGAGCACTGGTTAGTTGGACACGCCCCATATGGCGTTGTATGCGTATCCCGCGCAGGTTGGGATTTTGTTTGTAATCCTCTTCCAGCTCGCTGAGGGCGTGTTGCACATCAGCAATACTGATCTCCAGAGCAGCCGCCAATTGTGGCGTGGAAACAGCACCGGGAGCGACAAATAAGAGCGCTTCTAGTTTAGCGAGCAGATCGGTTTCTGGCGGAATGTTGTCAGTCATGCTATGATAAAATTCCCGAGAACTATAGGTACCTGATGATGGAGTAAATATGACAAAAACACAACGAATGGGCTGGCTTTCAGCCCTGTTAATTTTACTGTTTTTCAGCAGCCTGGCGTGTAATTTGCCAGGTCGCAGCACGCAAGAACCCACTGAGCTCCCGACTATTCCCGTGACCACCCAGGCAGTAGAAACTCTGCAGAGTGAAATCGATGCCGCCGAGGAAGCATTGCGCAACAACCAAACGGTAGAAATCCAGGTTAGCGAGGCACAACTCACTTCGGCGGCAGCCTTTGAGCTGCAATCTGATCCGGATATCCCACTGGCTGATCCGCAGATTTATCTGCGAGACGGACAAGTTACGATATTGGCTAACTTAACCCAAAACCAGATCGAAGTTCCGGTTGAGATCATCCTGGAGCTGAGCGCCAATGGCCAGGGGAACCTCGAGTACCAGGTGATCAGCGGCCAGATCGGACCTCTACCAGTGCCAGACAGTCTTATGGACCAGCTAACCAGCCGCCTGGACCAAATTATCGCCAACCAGACGGCAGTTAACGATAGCCCGTTTTTCATTGAGAGTATCACCATTGGTGATGGATATATGACATTGCGTGGCTACAAACGTTGATGCTCCTAAATAAGCTCCTCCTGGGTTCGAAATGAGATTATACCACTCTCGATTTTGGGTAAACACCTGTCTATCTGTGCTGCTGCTGGTGATCTTCACTGCTGGATGTGCTGCCCCTCAGGCTACCCAAGAACTGATTATGCTCAATATCGAAGTAGACGGCAAAACACTCACCGTCAGCGTTCCAGCAGGGAGTACGGTGCAGAAGATTTTGGACGCTGCAGATCTTGAACTCGGTGCTTTGGACCGGACCGAACCAGCTTTGTTCACCGTTCCAGCTAAAGACGATACCATCCGAGTAGTGAGGGTAAGTGAGGAATTTGAAGTAGAAGAGGTGGTAATTCCATTCGAGCGCCAGACGCTCCGCAACGAGTCTTTACCACCTGGTAAAGAACACGAAGTCTATCTCCAAATTGGAAAGAATGGTTTGCAGGAAATCACCAACCGTAAAGTGTTTGAAGACGGGGTGGAGGTCTCCAGCAACCCAGTGCGGTCGATGTTGATCAGCGAGCCAGTACCTGAAATCCTAATGGTCGGCATCCAGACTCCCTTTGTCCCGGTAGGTATTCCTGGCAGGCTAATCTATCTGCGAGATGGCAACGCCTGGCTGATTGAAGAAACTACTGGAAATCGCCGTGCAATCATTACCACAGGAGATTTGGACGGGCGTGTTCTTGCTCTATCCGATGATCTAACCTGGTTACTTTTCACGCGTAGTTCTGCTGAAACCGGAACGATCAATAGTCTGTGGGCGACCCAGCTCACAAGCGAAGAAGCGAAACTGGTGGATTTGAAAGTCCCCAATGTGATCCAGTTTGCAGACTGGACTCCACGATCGAACACAAAAATAGTTTTTTCTACCGTTGAAGCGCGCTCTACCGCTCCCGGTTGGCAAGCCAACAATGATTTGAATGTGCTCACCTTCAGTTCCAGTGGCTGGACCACGGATTGGGATGTTATCATTGAGCCAAACTCAGGCGGACTTTATGGCTGGTGGGGAACCAGTTACGCCTGGTCGCCAGACCAGAAGACATTGGCAATTGCCCGTCCAGACGGTATACAACTGGTGAACTTCCTGGATGGCGCAGTTACCCCACTAGTGGATATAGTGCCCTTATTGACACGCGGCGATTGGGCCTGGGTACCAGGAATTTCCTGGAGCCCAGACGGACAAATCCTGTATACTGTTGATCATGTGCCGCCGCCGGGAGCGAGCAATCCAGAGGAATCGCCATTATTTGATCTGGCAGCGGTACCTGTCCCTGGCGGGCGATTGCTGCGGATCATTTCCCAAGCCGGAATGTTCAGTTACCCCCTGGCATCACCCAATCAGACCCAGGGTGATGGGCAGGGAAGTTACCAGGTGGCATATTTGCAGGCGGCTTTCCCCACTCAGAGTGAAACCAGCCGCTATCGGCTGGCTGTGATGGATCGTGATGGATCAAATCCTCAGGCATTATTTCCCCCAGAAGGTAATCCAGGTATCACGCCACAGCGCGATTGGGGCGCCTGGTCCCCCGATCCTTTACCAGATAGCGGTAATTATTCGATAGCGCTGGTTTATCAAGGTAATTTATGGCTGGTGGATGCGGGCACCGGTCAAGCTCAACAGGTCACCGGGGATGGGTTGACTACCCGGGTGATTTGGAAATAATTTATAGAAGAGGGATGGAAATAATATGCGTATACTAATCACCGGAGCAGCAGGTTTCTTAGGCTCCCATCTTTGCGACCGTTTGCTCGCTGAAGGGCATAGCGTAGTAGGGATGGACAATTTCATTACTGGTAGTTCGGAAAATTTAGCTCATCTGGCAAGTAATCAAAATTTTTCTTTTATTCGCCACGATGTATCAAATTTTATTTTCGTGCCAGGCAAGCTTGATGCTGTCCTACACTTTGCCTCACCGGCCAGCCCCAATCCAGCCTCGCGCTTTGGTTATGTAAACCTGCCCATACAGACCATGAAAGCCGGGGCTCTAGGTACTCACAACAGCCTGGGAGTAGCGAGTGCAAACCAGGCACGCTTCTTACTGGCCTCTACCAGTGAAATCTATGGCGACCCGCTTGAACACCCCCAGAAAGAAAGTTATTGGGGGCATGTAGATACCATCGGTGTGCGGTCGGTTTATGATGAGGCCAAACGCTTTGCAGAAGCGCTTACTATGGCTTATCACCGCTTTCACGGGATTGATACCCGCATCGTGCGTATTTTCAATACCTATGGCCCACGCATGCATATTGATGATGGACGCGTAGTACCAAATTTCCTGAAACAAGCCTTGCATCAAGAACCACTTACCGTTTATGGTGATGGCTCGCAAACACGCAGCTTTTGTTATGTAGATGATCTCGTGGATGGGATTTATCGCTTATTGATGTCGGATGAAACAAGACCGGTCAATATTGGCAATCCGGTAGAGACAACAATTCTGGAATTTGCCAAAATGATCAATGCGCTCACAAATAACCCGGCCGGGATTATCTACAAAGAAGCCTTGCGCATTGAAGGCGATCCACAGCGCCGCCAACCTGATATCAGCCGTGCCCGCGAAGTGCTCAGATGGGAGCCAAAAGTCCCCGTAGAAGAAGGTTTGCAGCGGACCATTCCTTATTTCAAAGAGAAGTTAGGGATCAAGTGAACCGTTTCATTACCAATCCAACTGAAAGAGGGCGTTTTCTACGCTTTGCGATGGTGGGTGTCATTGGCGCAATCGTTGATTTTGGCACCTTCAACCTACTGACGCATGTATTCAGTGTGAAGCCAGTCACTGCTTCGATTCTGTCCTTCACAGCGGCTATCGTAAGTAACTTTATTTGGAACCGCTTCTGGACCTATCCCGATTCACGTTCCAAGCCTATCGTACGCCAGTTAACTCAATTTGCAGCCATCAGCGTTATGGGTTTGTTGATCCGTACGCCAATCTTTGCCTTTATGGATCACCAGCTCATCGATGTGGCTCAGGGTATCAGCTTATTCAGCTTATCTGTGCAACAACTGGAATCCCTTGCACACAATCTTGCTCTGGCATGCGCAGTTGGCATTGTCATGTTCTGGAATTTTTTCGTAAATCGCTTCTGGACGTACAACGATGTCGTCCGCTAACCTACGACTGGTTCCGATATACACAACGCGTGGCGACCTGGGCGCCATCTTACGATACCCTTACCTCTTTAATCCTTCTGGAGAGTGGATTGGCTGGGTGACTGCCGAACGGGAAGTCTATTCGATCTATGGCTCTTTTGTAGGTCATGTCAGCAAGGAGTGGCGCATCATACGCTCACGCAGCCTTGAGGCTACCCATCCCACTCGCCAGCCTCCCCGCGATCCAGGCTGCCTGACCCCACCGGCGCATTTTCCGCTACCTCCCATGATGGCAGAACTGACCTACAATCAAATGGATGTCCTGGAAGAAGCCCCTGGCCTACTTCCTCCTGCGGATAGTGGTGAGTTCAAACCTGACCTGGAATAACTAGATGAATAAACCTGTCTCCCCAAAAACCGTAAGCGCTTCGCGGGTTACGCTTTCTCAATTGATGCAACCTGAGCATGCCAATAATCTGGGCAATGTGCATGGTGGGTGGATCATGAAGCTGGTTGATGAGGCCGGCGCTCTGGCGTGCATGCGACATGCCCAGCAGCGCGTGGTCACGGTAGCTGTGGACCAGCTCACTTTCCGCGAGCCAATTCGCATCGGTGACCTGGTCACCTTAACTGCAGAGGTAAGTTATGTTGGACGTACCTCCCTCGAAGCTGAGATTCATGTAGTTGCGGAAAATCCAATCACCGGCGAGTGCACCCACACAAATACCGCCTATCTGGTGTATGTGGCCCTGGCAGAAGATGGGAACCCGGTTTCAGTACCGCCATTGATCCCCGAGACGCAAGCTGAGCGGCAAAGAATGGATGAAGGCAAAGCCCGGCAGGCATACCGGCTGGCGCAGAGCAAACTGGCAGCGCAGCGGGATAAATCGGCTGAACCTCAGAAAGGAAAGTCCTAGAGATGAATTCACACACCTCAATGACTCATCGTGAGAGGATGATTGGCTGCCTTTCACAGGCTACAATTGACCGGGTTCCAGTCGCATTGTGGCGACACTTCCCCGTAGATGACCAGACTCCCGATGGACTGGCAGCAGCTACAGCGGCATTTCAACGAACCTTTGACTTTGATCTGGTCAAAGTGACACCTGCCTCATCATTTTGCCTGCGTGACTGGGGCATGCAGGACGAATGGCATGGAGCTACGGAAGGAACCCGTGAGTATAGCGCTCCGATCATCCAAAAAGCAGATGATTGGCGCAAGCTTACCAGGCTGGATCCCTACGCTGGGTATTTGGGCGACCAACTCACTTGTTTACGCTTATTAGTCAGTGAACTTGGCCCGGATACACCTATTATCCAAACGATCTTTAGCCCCCTTTCCCAGGCTAAAAATCTGGTGGGCAAGGGTAAACTGATCTCCCACCTGCGCCAACATCCGGAGGCTGTCCACGAAGGACTGCGGACGATCACAGAGACGACCTTGCGCTTCGTAGAGGCTGCCTGCGAAACGGGAATTGATGGCATCTTTTACGCCATTCAACATGCAAATTATGGATTACTCACCGAGGCTGAATACGCCCAGTTCGGACAAATATATGATCTACAGATCATGGAGCCGGCCCGCCAGTTGTGGCTGAATATGCTGCATCTGCATGGCGACGAAGTCATGTTTGATCTGGCAGCCCGCTACCCGGTTCAAATCATCAACTGGCACGATCGCGAAACATGGCCAAATCTGACTGAAGGCAAGAAACGCTTTAGTGGTGTGGTGTGCGGCGGGTTGAGCCGTGAAGAAGGTTTGGTGCTCGGATCACCGGTACGGATTACCGGCGAAGCGCACGATGCTATCCAAGCCACGGGCGGTGAGCGCTTCATGCTTGGCACCGGCTGTGTGACACCCATCACTACGCCATATGGAAACCTGATGGCGGCGCGTAAAAGTGTTGAATAAAACTGATAGTGGGTGAACAAGCATGGCTGGTTTACGCGTCATTGGTGGAAAAGCACGCGGTCGCAAACTACGCGCGGTACCCGGCGATAGTACGCGCCCGATCACTGACCGCACCAAAGAATCTTTGTTTAATATCCTGGGGGCAGATATTCAAGATACGGCTTTCCTGGATCTATTCGGTGGAACCGGAGCCGTTGGTATTGAGGCTTTGAGTCGAGGGGCTAATTATGCGCGTTTTTTAGACACCCAGCGCCTGGCAATTGAGACCATCAGGGCGAACTTGCAAACCACCCACTTAGGTGGCGCCTCAGAAGTCTTAAAAATGGATGCTTTTCACCTGCTTGCTCAGCCGCCCGACCGATCCTTTGAATATATTTATATCGCTCCACCCCAATACAAAGAGATGTGGCTCAAAGCTTTGCGCAAGTTGGATGAAAATCCCGCCTGGCTTTCACCTGGGGGCTGGGTGATTGCTCAAATTCACCCGGTGGAATACAGCGCCGTTCAATTCAAGAATTTCAGCGAGTTTGATCAACGCAAATACGGCAGCACATTGCTTGTTTTTTACGAGGATAGCCGCGCCCAGGGATAATTAAAGATCAGGCGCAGGTTGCCAGTCTACCTCTTCTAACAGGTTGGTAGATTCTCTCCCCAAAACACGGTCATAAACGGTAATCATGCGGGAAGCGATTTTTTCCCAGGCATATTCTCTGGCAAATTCTGCTGCGCGAGCCCCCATTTTTGTGCGCAAGTCGCGATCAGTCATCAATATCGCCAGCTTTTCCGCCAGAGCAGCCGGATCATCCACGGGGACAGTAAAGCCAGTTTCATTATCCTGCACCAGGAATGCCAGCCCACCCACCTGGGAGGCCACCACCGGTGTACCGCAAGCCATGGCTTCCAAAGCGACCATGCCGAAGGATTCATAATGGGACGGCACAACGACTGCTTCTGCAGCCGAATAATAATACGGAAGGGTATCCTGACTACGCTTGCCCAGGAAAGCCACCAGATCGTTCATACCTGCTTTTTCTCGTATAGCCTGTAAGCGCGCCATTTCAACACTGATACCCTGCTCACCAGGATCAGGATCGCCACCAATCACGCTCAAACACATCTCTAAACCTTGCTGGCGTAAAATGGCCAGGGCATCAATTAAGGTATCAATACCTTTTAATGGCTCTATACGACCCACAAACAACAACACCTGTTCGCAAGGCAAAACACCAATAAATTCTTTGGCTTCATCCGTCGGGATTGGATAAAAATGGCTGATATCTACTCCGGGTGGAATAATTACCATTTTGCTGGTATCTGCCCGATACAACCATTGTAACTGGGCTAACTCTGCCGGAGTAGCTGCTACAACCTTATCAGCCAGGCGCAATACCTCGTACTCCCCATTAATGCGATACTGTCCCTCCGCCTCGCCTGGCTGACGCGCCACACGCTGCTTCATCAGCCCAAGTGTATGAAACATATGCACAACCGGCGTCTGCCAGGCTTTCTTTAGCTCTCCGGCGACCAAACCCGACATCCAATAATGGCTGTGGACTAAATCGTAGGTCAAGCCTTTTTGGTTGGCAAATTCCTGAATTCCAGCGGCAAACTCAGGCAGATATTCAGCGAGTTGCTGCTTTGGCAGGGGTATTTCTGGTCCAGCAGGGACATGAACCACGCGGTTGCCGTACCCCAAATCATGTAAGATATGCGGAACATGTTCGTCTTGTGAACGAGTGAATACATCCACATGCACACCCAGCCAACCAAGCTGACGGGTCAGCTCGCGTACATATACATTCATTCCACCAGTATCCTTACCACCCAGCGTCGCCAACGGACAGGTATGGTAGGAAATCATTGCCACACGCATAAATTTTTTCTCCGCAAGTAGTCAAGTTGATTTGGACGTTTCCTTGCCTATTTCGACTATTTCCTGCTATAATCCCGCAACGGCGCCACCGTAGCTCAGCCGGCAGAGCAGCCGCTTCGTAAGCGGCGGGTCAAGGGTTCGATTCCCTTCGGTGGCTTTCAGTATCGCAGCGCAATAGTGCTGCGATTTTGATTCTCCACTTCCGTCTGGAGCGCTTTCCAGTATAATTCCGACATGCTGAAACGCGCAACCCCCCTGGTGATCGGGATCGCTGGTGGATCCGGCTCTGGAAAGACAACCCTGGCACGCTTTATCCTCGAACAGGTGGGAGAAAATAATATCGCATATCTGCCACACGATGCGTATTATAAGGACTTGCGCGACTTACCCCCCAACGAACGCGCAGCGATCAATTTCGATCATCCCAACTCCCTGGACAGCGATCTGCTTGTCGAGCATGTCCAGCAGCTATGCCTGATGCAGCCTGTGGATTTGCCGATTTATGACTTCAAGCACCACACCCGTACCAGCGAGTTCCGCCATATTGAGCCAAAGCCCGTTATCATGGTGGAAGGCATTCTCATTTATGTCGAAGTAAAATTGCGCCAGCTTTTTGATGTAAAGATCTTTGTCGATACGGATGCAGACTTGCGCCTGATCCGGCGATTGGAGCGCGATCTGTTCGAGCGCGGTCGAACGGCTGAAAATGTCATCCACCAGTATCTGGCAACCGTGCGCCCCATGCATCTTGAATTTGTTGAACCTTCCAAACGCTATGCAGATGTGATCATCCCAGAAGGAGGGATGAACCCGGTAGCGTTAGAAATGGTCGTAGCGCGCATCCAGGCGTTACTCCATCAGGAACAAACCCACTCGAAAGGAAATTTCCATGCCTGATAACCCACAACAATGGTCTGCTGCGCCGAAAATGGCGCTGGACCCCCAGAAGAAATATACAGCAACCTTGAATACCTCGAAAGGTGATATCAAAATCGCCTTACATACGGATAAAGTTCCCAACACGGTGAATAATTTCGTGTTCCTGGCTCGCCAGGGCTTCTATGATGGCACGATCTTTCATCGCGTGATTGCCAACTTCATGGTCCAAGGCGGTGATCCCACCGGAACCGGTACAGGTGGCCCGGGCTATCGCTTCAACGATGAATTCCACAGCTCACTCAAACACGACAAGCCAGGTGTGCTATCCATGGCCAACGCGGGACCCGGAACAAATGGCTCCCAGTTCTTCATCACCCACGTCCCCACGAACTGGCTGGATAACAAGCACAGCGTATTTGGACAGGTCATAGAGGGGATGGATGTTGTGATGTTAATCCCCGAGCGCGATCCCCGGGCACGCAATGCACCGGCGGTAACGTTAAACTCAGTTACGATTTCAGAAGAGCCAGCCTGAGCCTGCACTTACCTGGCTAACTCTATCGGAAAACTTTAGCGAGCGCCCTACTCCAGGGCGCTCGCAAAGCAAAATCAAATGAATCCAAAACTCCGCCTTACAATCGCTCGAATAGCAGCCCTAATCGTCGTGGTGGGGTTAACCGTGTACATATTCAGCATCCGCGATCGAGCTGAATCATTGGCTGTTTATGGCTATCCGGGTATCTTCTTATTAGCCTTCATGGCTTATGCTACCGTGTTGTTACCCGCCCCAGGCGTGGCGGTAGTCTTTACCATGGGAGCAGTCTTTAATCCTTTTGGGGTGGCCCTGGCGGCTGGGGCTGGCGCTGCACTGGGCGAAATAGTTGGCTACCTGGCAGGCTTTAGCGGACAGGCGGTCATCGAAAATACACAAATTTTCCAGCGTCTGAATGGTTGGATGAGTAAAAATGGCCCGCTCACGGTATTAATTCTCTCCGCAATCCCCAATCCATTTTTTGATATCGCCGGTGTTACCGCGGGGGCTTTGAAAATGCCCCTGCGCTGGTTCCTGTTTTGGTGCTGGATCGGGCAGACGATCAAAATGCTGATCTTTGCCTTGTTGGGTTCATCCTCTATCAACTACTTATTCACTCGCTAAGATAAAGAAGCTCGACCTTCAGGAGATTGCATATGTCAGACTTTACCCACATTGACCAGTATATTGATGAGCATCTATACGCCAGCGTGGATGAGCTATCACGGCTGGTGGCGCAGCCCAGCGTTGCAGCCCAGAATTGGGGTTTGGTGGAATGCGCTGACCTGGTAGGAGAGATGTTGAAGAAGCGTGGTTTTTCGGTAGAAATCCACGGCACAGATGGCGCGCCAGTGGTATTCGGCGAGCGCAAAGCCCCAGCAGGCAGCCCTGGCGCGGACAAAACCTTGCTGATCTACAACCATTATGATGTACAACCTGCTGAACCACTTGAATTATGGGTTTCGCCACCCTTTGAGCCCAGCCTGCGAGACGGCAAGTTATACGGGCGTGGGGTCAGCGACGATAAAGGCCATTTGGTATCCCGCCTGCACGCTATCGATGCGCTGCTTGCTGTAGATGGCGATCTCCCTTGCAACATCAAGTTCATCATTGAAGGCGAAGAAGAAGTCAGCAGCATCCATCTAAAAGATTACATCCACGAACATAGCGCTCAGCTGGCAGCTGATGCCTGCATCTGGGAATTTGGCGGGGTGGATCATCGCGAGGTGCCTATCCAATATCTGGGTCTGCGCGGTATCTGCTACGTGGAATTATCCGTGGAGACAGCTTCCACAGATGTTCATTCAGGCCTGGGTGGCTCGATCTTCCCAAATGCAGCCTGGCGATTGGTCTGGGCGTTGAACACGCTCAAAGGGCCAGATGAGCGCATCCGCATTCCGGGTTATTATGATGATGTTGATCCACCGAGCGCTCGAGATCGAGAATTGATGGCTCAACTACCCGAAGTTGCGGAGGAATATAAAACACGTTATGGGGTAGACCACTTCTTAAAAGGGCTGACCGGCGGTATTGACCTGCATATCGCCGAAGTCTTTGAACCCACCTGCACCATCTGTGGGCTGACATCCGGTTATCAGGGTCCAGGCTCAAAAACCGTTTTGCCAGCACGCGCATCTGCCAAAGTTGATTTCCGCCTGGTTCCGCACCAGACTCCTGAGCGGGTGCTCAACCTGCTGCGCGCCCATCTGGATGCGGAAGGCTTTCCGGATGTGCAGATTAACTTCCTAGGTGGCGAGCCTGCCGGACGTACCGATCCTGATGATCCCTTCGTCAAACTGGTTGTAGAATCAGCCACACCAGTTTACGGCGTACCCATGCAGGTCGTGCCACTCACTGGTGGGTCTGGACCCAACCATCCCTTCATCGAAGTATTAAAGGTACCCGTAGTTTCTGCCGGAATAGGACACCCCGGCACGAAAGCGCATGCTCCGAATGAGAACGTGCGCGTGGACCTGTATCAAAAAGGCGCCAAACACATCGCCCGGATCATTAAGGGATTTGCACATGAAATGTAGCGCCTAAGACGTTGCAACCTTCGCCGGTGATCAACGTAGATCAAATCAAATGCGCAACGTTTTTTCAGTATTGGTAATCGATAGTAACCGCTGAGGAGGAGATAGCATGAAACTGTTACTGCGTTGGTTCGTGATTATGGTTGCCCTGGTTATTGCTGCAAATGTCGTCCCTGGCATTCGGGTAGAGGGCGCCAATGGTTGGGTTACTTTCGCGATTCTGGCCCTTGTACTGGGTCTGATCAATGCCCTGGTTAAACCCATCCTGGTGTTCTTATCCTGTGGGTTTATCTTCTTAACCATGGGCTTATTCCTGCTGGTGATCAACGCCATCGTTTTATGGCTGACATCCTGGGTCTCTGTGAACTGGCTGGGGATTGGCTTCTATGTAGATGGCTTTGTCCCTGCATTGCTAGGATCGATTATTGTCAGCCTGGTGACCCTGCTGCTGGGTGGATTATTCAAAGACGATTAAGAAACTTTCACCAAAGTTAGGATTATACAACCGCCCCCAGGTGTTGATTGCACCTTGAGGGCGGTTGTGTTGATATGGATAAAATTTGGGCTCAGGATTTCAGACACATAAACTGAAACGGTTCAAGTCGAATATCCTGAGTTGGAAATGGTTGGTGAGTAAACAGATCTTCGTATTGTGATCCTAATCCATACAAACGCAGCAGGTTGGCTGGTAAAGAATGGGGTTCTTCGTTGAAATTTGCGAAGACCAGAATACGCTCGGCTGCATGACTTCGCACGAAGCCCAACACATGTGGTGAATCGGTGCGGATTACCTGCATCTCTCCGCCGGAAAAGGCTGCGTGCGATTTGCGCAATTGGATGAACTGCTGTAAACCTGAGAAGATACGCCCTTCAATACTTTCTGGATCATGCCGGCGAGAAATTTTTTCCCAATCCGAAATAGGACGGTGCACCCAGCGACTGTCATGCATCTTGGCAGGGTCATTGCGGTAAGCATAATCATTCAAAGTGCAAACTTCATCTCCCAGATAAAAAAGAGGGATCCCCCCGATCATAAGAATAACAGCATGGATCAGCAAAATGCGCTGGATTGCTAACTGCACCTCGTGTTCAGTTTCCTCTAACAGCGCTTTCTCCAGCCCTGCCAGAGAGGCACAGGTGCCCGAGATGCGCGCATCGCCGGTGGCTGGATTCTCCTGAAAGGGCAGGCCACGGGCGAAACTACCCGGGAAGCGACCCGTGTAAAAGTTGTTCAAAAACTGGCGATGGTTAAATCCATTCACCCCCAGACGGGCAGCATCATCATCCGAAAAGGTCCACCCAATATCATCGTGGCAGCGCACATAATTTACCCAGGCGCATTGGGGTTTGATCTGAAAGCGCTCAGCCAGGGCTTGCGAGAGCAGGTTCACATCTCGGGTTGCCAGGGTATTCCACAACAAAGCCATCAAGAGCGGATTATAAGAAACCTGGCATTCATCCGGATGGATGTAACGCACAACCTCATCCGGGTGCACAATCGCCTCGGATTTAAAGATCAACGCTGGGGCGGCAATCTGAGCCACAGCATTAAATGCCTGGATCAGCAGGTGCGCCTCGGGCAAGTTTTCGCAGCTGGTGCCTAATTCTTTCCAGATAAATGCCACTGCATCCAGTCGCAGCACCTCGACGCCAGTATTCGCCAGGAAGAGCATCTCTTCTGCCATGCGATTGAAAACCACTGGATTCGCATAGTTCAGATCCCACTGGTAAGCATGGAAAGTAGTCCATACCCAACGATTAATCTCCGGGCGGTAGGTGAATGTTCCCGGGTGCTCATCAGGGAAAATCTCACGCAAGGTGGCTTCATAAGCATCCGGCATGGTACGGTCGGGGAACATACGATAGTAAGCCTGGTATTCCGGGTCACCTGCGAGGGCTTTGAGCGCCCAATCGTGTTCATCGGACGTGTGGTTAAAGACCAGATCAACCACCAGGCTGATACCTTCACGGCGCAATTCACTCGCCAATTCAGCCAGCTCGGGCATGCTGCCTAAAGTTGGATTTACCTCCCGATAGCTGCTGACAGCATAACCGCCATCATTGTCTCCTTGTGGGGCGCGAAAAAGTGGCATCAAATGCAGATAGGTTAAACCCAGCTCTTTAAAGTAAGGAATCTTTGACCGTATACCCGCCAAATTACCGGCGAATAGATCGACATAACAGACACCTCCAACCATTTGATTGGAGTGGAACCAGAGTGGATCAGCTTCACGTTCGACATCCAGGCTGCGCAGTAAAGTCGGGCGGGCTATAGCCATACGCGCCAGGGTGTCAGTCAGCTCCTGCAAATGATAGAAAAAATCATACCGGTCAGCATAAAGATGATAATAAAGACCGAAGAGGCGTGGAAAGTGCTGCTCCAGACGCTGGAAAAATAAGCTCCAGACTTCGGGTTGGCTGGAAATTTCTGCCTCGTGATCCTGGCGCAGGCGCTGAGTTACACGCTGGTACGAACGTTGGGTTTCTATTTCAAGCTGATCTAAGGACAGCATATCACGCTCCTTGAGCCTGCAGAAAATCAGCAACCTGCTGCGCATAAGGTAAAGCTGGGATTGCACCTCTGTGGGTGGTGGTGAGGGCGCCGACCGCATTGCCGTAACGGCAAATCTGTTGCAAGATAGCTTCGTCTTGCCAGGCATTGGGATAATCAATCAAGCCTTTAAGCAAGCCTGCCACAAATCCATCTCCGGCGCCGGTTGTATCCACAACTTCGACTGAAAAACTAGCCACCAATCCTTTGAAGCGAGAAGTGAAATACCAGCAGCCTGCCCGGCCATCAGTAACTACCAGGAGCGCCAGCCCAGAATGCCAGAGTTTGCTTACTCCCGCATCCAAATGCTCTTCCCCCGACAGAAAGACCAGTTCTTCGCGGCTGATCTTGATCACACGCGCCTGACTCCAAATTTCCAGGATACCTTGGCGAGCTGCGGATTCATCTGACCAAAGATTCAAGCGCAAGTTTGGATCATAAGTCACCAATAATCCTGCCTGATGGGCAATTTGCAGCGCTTTACGGGTTGCTGAACGGCTCGGTTCAGAGATCAGGCTGATTGAGCCAAAATGGAAAATCTGTGCGCTCTGGATCAGAGCTTGATCGATTTCGTCCGGACGAAAGAGCATATCTGCGCTGGGGTGACGATAGAACATAAAATCGCGGTCGCCATCTGCCTTGAGTGAAATAAAGGCCAGGGCCGTACGCGCTTCACTGGAAAAGACCAGACCTTGCGTATTTACCCCATTCTCGTCCAGGATCTGAGCCAGAAAATGACCAAAGGCATCGTCGCCCACCTTGCCCATAAAAGCACTGGATACTCCCAGGCGTGCCAGACCTACCGCCACATTGGCAGGTGCGCCCCCTGGAGCCTTTTTAAATGCCGGTGCTTCCAACAGGGTAACCCCTGTAACAGTCGGCACAAAATCAATCAACAACTCCCCACAGGTGATGACCTTTGGCATAATCAATTATCCCTAAATCAAGCAATTGAATTTGAATTACGGTAGAAAATAGTATAACAGCATCCTAGAGTTCCGGGAAAAATTTTCAAATTGAAACTTTTCCACGCTTGATGCGTAAGTTGATTATAATTAATCCGAGCATCTTGTTCGGCTCTGGCTGGTAAGGAGAAAAGCTATGCGCAGCAATATCTTTTGGGGCACGCTTATTGTTATCGTCGGTGGTGTGTTTCTCCTAGAAAATCTCGGAATACTCAATGTCAATATCTGGAATCTGCTCTGGCCGTTCTTTTTAATTGCCATGGGAGCCTGGATCATCCTGGGGCGCTTCTTTCCTAACCGCGCGGCTATTGAACATGCTGTCATCTCTCTGGACGGTGCGCGAAAAGCACAGGTAACTATCCAGCATGGCGCCGGGCGTTTGACCATTCGCTCAGGTGATAACTCGGTCAATCTGATCGAAGGCGATTTTGGGGGTGGTCTGGAAGCAGTCGAGCGCATGATTGGCGAAGTGAAAGAAGTCACCATGAAGCCACGTATCGATGGGCTCGTTTTTCCCTGGGGACCTGACCAGGCCTTGAATTGGGATTTTCGTTTAGCACCCAATATTCCCCTGGAATTAAAGCTGGAGACCGGTGCTAACGATGCTTTTGCCGACCTGACCAGCCTGCTGGTTGAACGTCTCAGCCTGAAATCTGGGGCCAGTTCAACTCACATCATGCTGCCTGCCAATGCGGGCGATACACGGGTAAACATCGAGACAGGCGTCACCTCTGTACGTCTCACGATCCCGCCACATGTTGCCGGGCGCATCCACTACTCGGGTGGTCTCTCGAGCATTCAGATCGATTCCGGACGCTTCCCCAAAAGCGGTAATTCCTATCAGTCGCCGGATTTTGACACGGCTTCGAATAAGGTTGAAATCAAGATCGACACGGGGATGGGCTCAATCATCATCGACTAATCTGAAGGAGCGCTCTTTGAACCAGAAGAAACGCAAGACAGCCGAAGGCATCCTGTACACCGATATGTACCAATTCACTATGGCTCAGCTGTACTACCGCATGGGTTTACATGAGAAACCGGTGCAATTCGACCATTACTTCCGCAATTATCCGGATTATGGGACCCATAAAGCTGGTTATTGTGTAATGGCCGGGTTGGAGTGGCTACTGGATTGGATGCAAGAAACACGCTTTCAGGAAGATGAGATTGAGTATTTACGCAGCCAAAAGACACGAACAGGAACACGAATATTTGCCGATGATTTTTTGGAATGGCTAAGCAAGTACGGTGATTTCTCAGGTCTTAACCTCTTTGCAATCCCCGAAGGGCGTGTTGTGCATCCTAACATTCCCCTGACGGTGGTACGCGGCCCGCTGGCAATGGCCCAGATCCTGGAGACGGCGCTGCTTAACCAGTTGAATTACCAGACCCTGATCGCTACCAAAGCAGCGCGTATCCGCGAGATTGGACGCGGGCAGATCATGATGGAGTTTGGCCTGCGGCGAGCCCAGGAACGCGGCGGGAATGCCGGCGCACGCGCCGCTATGATTGGCGGGGCAGATTACAGCTCCAATGTCGGTGTTTCGGCTCTGTTGGGATGCCAGCCCAAAGGCACTCACGCCCACAGCATGGTGCAATTATTTATGGCCATGGGCATGACTGAGCTGGACGCCTTCCGCGCTTATGCAGACGTTTACCCTGATGATTGTATGTTGCTAGTAGATACAATCAACACCCTGGAAAGCGGCATTCCTAATGCCATAACTGTATTTCAGGAATTACGCGCCAAAGGTCACCAACCTGTAGGGGTGCGCCTGGACTCGGGCGACCTGGCATACTTAAGCATCCAGGCTTCCCGGCAGTTAGATGAGGCCGGCTTTCCGGAAACATCAATTGTCCTGTCAAACAATCTGGATGAGTTAATTATCTGGCAAATCATCACCCAAATTCAAGAAGAAGCCCCGCGCTATAGTGTGGATGCTGACCACCTGGTAAAGCGCCTGGTATATGGTGTTGGGACACGTTTGATCACATCCTGGGGTGAACCGGCTTTAGGCGGTGTGTACAAGCTGGTAGCAGTCCATCACGATAACCACTGGTTGCCGGCTATCAAAATTTCCGAATCGCCCGAAAAGACACCTAACCCAGGCTATAAAAACGTCTGGCGACTCTACGACCGGCGTGGAAAAGCCACCGCTGATTTACTCAGCCTGCAAGATGAAAACCCACGCAGCATGGAACGTATGGTCTTGCGGCATGCCACCGATCAAACCAAATTCCGCATCCTTGAGCAGCGTGCACTCTCTGAGATAGAACCGTTGCTGGTCCAGTATCTTAACGAAGGACAGTTAGTAGCAGAATTACCTGACTTAGAAGCCATGCGCGCCCGCCGCATCGCCGATGTGGAGCGGCTTGATGCAGGCGTTCGGCGTTTGATGTACCCGCATATTTATCATGTCTCGTTAACCCAGCAGCTGTGGGATTTAAAACAAGAATTGATTCGCTCAGCATTACATGTAGACGACCTGCAACACTTACCTGTCAACCCGGAAGCAGACCATCGCGTATAATCCTGGCTTGAATTCATAAGGAGTATCGAATGTTTAAATGGCTCGAATCACGTTTATTATGGGGATCACTACTCATCCTGGGCGGCGTGTTGTTCCTGTTACAAAACCTGGGAATCTTTGAGCTAGGGGGGGTCTTCTGGGGGCTGTTATTTGGGCTGGCAGGGATATTCTTCCTGTCAATTTTCTTCCAAAACCGGACGAACTGGTGGAGCATTATCCCGGGCTTTACCCTGCTCGGAATCGCCGGACAGATCATCCTGGACCAAGTGGCGCCGCGATTGGGTGAAATCGCCGGGGGTTCGATCGTGCTGGGGGCAATAGGATTGAGCTTTTTATTTGTTTATCTATCTGATCGCCAAAATTGGTGGGCGATCATCCCAATGGGAGTCTTAGTTACCCTGGCTGTAATCAGTACCCTGGATCAAATCTTAGCTTTAGATATGGGCGGATTCTTTTTTCTCGGCCTGGGAGCTACTTTTGCCCTCGTAGCCTTCCTGCCCAAGGAAGTGGATACTCGCTGGGCGTGGATCCCGGCGGTCATCCTGGTTGTCTTGGGTATCTTTATCTTCGCGGCTACAGAAGCCTTGCTAAATTATCTTTGGCCACTGGCGCTGATCCTGGTAGGCGTTTACCTGATCTACCGTTCGATGCGTGTGCGCAGGGTAGGATAACGCACTATGAATCGCAACCTGTACCGCAGCCATAATGACTCAATGATCGGTGGGGTATGTGGCGGCCTGGGTGAATACCTGGGCATAGACGCTACTTTCGTGCGGCTGTTCTTCGTGCTGTTGGCGCTGGCAGGTAATGGAATAGGGGTGCTCATCTATCTGCTGCTGTGGATCATCCTTCCGTTAGATCACCCTGCACGCCGGAAAAAGGATCGCCTGAGTGATACGGTGCGCGCCGGTACAGAGGAGATTGCCGACCAGGCACGCGCGGTAGGGGAGGACATCAAAAACATCGTCGTCCGCCCTCATCCCAACGCCAGCCTGATCATTGGTGGTGCTTTAATCTTGCTGGGGATTTTTTATTTGCTGGATAACTTGCAGCTTGAATGGCTTCGCTGGCTTAATTACGATCTTGTATGGCCCTTGCTTCTGATCCTGGCTGGCTTCGCCATCCTTCTGCGCCGTTCCAAAGGAGACTGACATGAGCAATTCCACGAAACAATCTGCACGCAGGGAAATCAACCTGGTTGGACCGATGATCTTGATCGGTGTAGGTGTGATCTTTCTGCTTTCCAATCTGGGCATCTTGTCTGGTGGCGTCTGGGAGTGGGTATCGACACTATGGCCGGTCCTATTGATCTTGATCGGCCTGGAGAGTATCCTCAACCGGCGCGGGCTGGTCGGGGCAACGGTGATGATCTGCCTGGGTGCTATCTTTTTGATGGCTAATTTTGGGCTATTGGCGATCGATATCTGGAGTCTGGTGCTGCAGTTCTGGCCAATTCTGCTGATCGCCATCGGGTTCGATATTATCATCGGACGGCGGTCGATCCTGCTGGCCTTGCTGGGTGTGCTGGTCGTGATCGTAATTCTGGTTGGAGCAGTGTGGTTTTCAGGTTTCAATACTTCCGGATCACAACTTACAGCCGCAAATATCAGCCAATCTCTAGAAGGTGCTTCCCAAGCCAATGTTCAGATCAATACTGGAGTTGGGGAAATCCATATCACTGCGCTGGCGGCTGGAGCTGATTTAATCCAGGGCACCGTACCCCAAGGCTCTGGTTTTGACATACGCCAGGAATTTTCTGCCAGCGGCGAAGTGGCTGAATATCGTCTGTGGCAAACCGGCACTACAGCCTGGATCTTTCCTGCGCCTCGCAACCGTATTCGTTGGGATTTGCAATTGAATCCCGAAACGGTCCAAAACCTGGACCTCAATCTAGGGGTTGGACAGGCGGAGCTTGATTTCAAAGATTTTTCTATTGAAAACCTTCAAGTAGAGACTGCCATTGGGAATACTTATCTGATTTTACCCGCTGAAGGAGATTGCCAGGTGCAGGTAGAAGGTGCAATTGGCAAACTGACGGTGGTCATCCCACAGGCGAGCGGTGTACAGCTGCAAGCTTCTTCAGGCCTCGGGACCACCAACGTACCAGACGATTACATTCGTGAAGGGAGTGGTTATCGCTCACCCAACTATGACCAGGCTGAATACCAGATAAATCTGACCATTTCAAATGCAATAGGATTAATTGAGATCATCACCGAACCCTGATCGCTAACAATATAGCGCGGTTTTCTCGCCGGTAAATCTATCACAGAAAAACGGCTGGCTCTTCCATGGACGCCAGCCGTTCTTATTTAAATCAACCGGTTCTCCCTACATCTGTGCGTGATTGGTTCGCCTGGGATTCATCCAGTCGTTCAAACCATCTCCAAGCAAATTCCAGGCGATCCCGAAAAGCACTAAAGCCAGTGTAATAGGCACAAATACCCACCAATACATCAAAGGATTCCCATAAGAGCCGATGATCCAATGCCGCCCCTGGGCAAGAATTTCCCCCCAGGGAGATTCACCGCCCATACCAATAAAAGTAAGGGTAGCCTGAATTAAGACGATACCGCCAATATTGGCAGTCGTCAACACAATGATCGGAGCAATCGTATTGGGCAAAATATGGCGGATCAGAATCCGCCACCAGCGGACGCCAGTCGCCTGGGCAGCAATCACATAGTCCGCCTGCCGGACGGTCATCACCAGCGTATTGACCAACCGCGCAGTCGGCATCCAGGAAAAGAGCACTAATGCCATCCAGACCGGGCTGACATGTGAAAAGACAAAATCCAATGGATGTGGAGGTAGTGGAGTATCGATTGTCTGGGGGAGACCATCGTTAAAATATATATGCACCGCTGAGAACTGCATGGCGATGAAATATAAATGATCGAACAACGCGACGCCGACAATCAGCGGAAAAGCCAAAAAAGCGTCAGTTATCCGCAAAATCAGACTTTGCACCCAGCCCGAAAAAAAGGCGCCCAGTCCACCGATAAACATACCGAGCAACGCCGCTCCTAAAGCGGCTGTCAAACCAAAATTCAATGCTGAGCGTGCCCCCCAGACAAGCGCATAAAACACATCCAGGTGCATGTTACGAACCGATGTGGCAACTGTTCCAAGCCAGGCTGTAGAGCTCGGCGGTTGGGGTTTGTAGTCCTTGACATCCGTTACACGCTGGAAAGGTGTATTACCGCTTGCCTCCTCGGGGGGCGCCAAAACCGGGGCCGCCAGGGCAATTCCTGCAAAAAATGCCAGGAGCAACAGAGCCAGAATATTCTGCCAGCGGGTAAAATATCTACGCCCTCGCATGGATTTCCTTTTGCTCGCGGATGCGCGGATCCAGCAAGCCTTGCGCCACATCCAGCCCAAACATGATCAGCGAAACAACCAGCACGCTATACACCCCAAAACCCAATACCGGCGCGGCATCAGGTGTGCCGCCGACCGAGAGTAACAATTCGGAAACTCCCTTGAATCCAAAAACAATCTCTACAACCATCACGCCAGTAAACAGTGTAGCTGCTGAGAGGGCGCTACTTGCCAGAGCAGGGGCTGTGGTATTGCGAAAAGCATGCCCCCAGACAAGACCGCGGTTTGGCACGCCGCGCGCTTTTGCTGCCACTATATATTCTTTTTGCAGTTCCTCGAGCATCAAGGCGCGCGTGATGCGACCCAGGGTTGCCCAATGAACCATGCTGAGGGTTATCACTGGTAGCACCAGATGGCGCAGGGCATCCAGGGTGATATCCAAACGACGATTCAACAGCCCGTCCAGCGTCAGCAAACCTGTATAAGAATTCCAGCTATCGTCGTAGATCACCTGCGATAACGAAAGGCTTAACCGCTCCGGCGGAAACCAGCGTAAGACAACGTAAAATATTGCCATTAACACCAGGGCGGAAATAAAAGCAGGTAATGAAGTAGCTGTAAATGCTGCCAGTCGGAAAGCACGGTCAACTTTTCGCCCCTGCTGCCAGGCTGCCCAACCGCCGGAGAACAGCCCCAGAGGTATGAAAAACAACAATGAATAAAGCGTCAGCTCTAATGTGGCTGGTGTACGGCGCAGCAAGGAAGGCAATACATCTTCGCCCAGGGTCGGGCTGTAACCCCACTGACCTTGCACCAGGCTCTTCAGCCACAAGGCATATTGAATCGGATAAGGATCATCCAGATGATACATCTTTATCCGCATGTTGATCAAGTTTTGGTAATGTTCTGGGGACTTTATCTGCAAGTTAGGTGGCAAATACAGCTCAGCGCGCACTTCCGGTGGGGTGAGTATAATAAAGCCGTACAAAACTGCGGTAACAATCAACAGTGTGACCGGTATGACCAACATGCGAGCAAGTAAATAACGTAGATAATCTGCCATGTGCCCTTTAAAGATCAAATCAATGCGGATTTAACAAATCTTGGGACATTATAATTACTAAGCAGCTGGAAATGACGTTCAGATTTTCACAAGCTTAAAAAACAAAACCGATAATCGGAAACACTGGGCTTATCTTATCAGATCCTTGCACTGTTTTTCTTTCAAGCATTGGCTTATCTCGATAACTGGATTCGTTGACGGGTAGAACAATGCTTTTTTTCTACAACCTGTGGCAATGCCTGCTCATAGACCTGGGCCTGAAAAAAAACCACCAGTCCGCGGGTTTTCTCGCTGGAAAATCTACCACGAAAGAACGGCTGGCTCTTCCATAGACGCCAGCCGTTCTTATTTAATTCAACCGGTTCCCCCTACACCTGCGCGTGATTGGTCCGCCGGGGATTCAGCCAGTCGTTCAAACCATCTCCCAATAAATTCCAGGCAATACCGAATAGAATTAATGCTAAAGTAATTGGCACAAATACCCACCAATAGGTCAGCGGATTACCACCAGTTCCAATGATCCAATGCCGGCCCTGAGCCAGGATTTGCCCCCATGCCGATTCGCCGCCCATACCAATAAAAGTCAGAGTAGCCTGGACCAGGACCATTCCGCCAATGTTAGCCGTGGCTAAGACGATGATAGGAGCAATCGTATTGGGCAAGATATGGCGTAAAAGAACACGCAGCCAGCGTACCCCGGTCGCCTGGGCAGCAATAACATATTCCGCCTGCCGGACGGTCATCACCAGCGAGTTCACCAAACGCGCAGTTGGCATCCAGGAGAAGAGCACCAACGCCAACCAGACCGGGTTGATCTGGGCAAAGAAGACCTGCAGGGGGAGTGGATCGCCTGTCGCTTGAGACACCCCATCGATGACGATCACCTGCACAGACGAAAGCCGCTCGGCAATCAGATACAATTGATTAAACAGCGCCACGCCGACAATCAACGGGAAAGCCAGAAAAGCATCCGTGATGCGTAAAATCAAGCTTTGCACCCACCCCGAAAAAAAGGCGCCCAGCCCACCGACAAACATACCGATTAAGGCCGCCCCTAAAGCGGCTGTCAAACCAAATTTGAATGCTGACCGTGCGCCCCAAACGAGCGTATAAAACACATCCAGATGCAGGTTACGAACCGATGTGGCAACTGTCCCAAGCCAGGCTTTGGAACTGGGCGGTTGGGGTTTGTAGTCTTTTACATCCGTTACTCGTTGGAAGGGCGTATCGCCGCTGCCATCCTCGGGAGGCGCCAGAACTGGAGCTGCCAGGGCTATCCCGGCATATATCGCCAGGAGCAACAAGGCCAGGATATTCTGCCAGCGGATGAAATATCTACGCGCGTGCATGGATTTCCTTTTGCTCGCGGATGCGCGGATCCAGCAAACCTTGCGCTACATCCAGACCAAACATGATCAGCAAAACAACCAGGACGCTATAAACCCCAAATCCCAAGACTGGCGCTGCATCAGCGGTACCGCTGACCGAGAGTAACAATTCAGAAACTCCCTTGAATCCAAAAATAATCTCTACAACCATCACGCCGGTAAACAGTGTAGCAGCCGACAGAGCGCTGCTCGCCAGAGCGGGGGCTGTGGTATTGCGAAAAGCATGCCCCCAGACCAGGCCACGGTTAGGGACGCCGCGTGCTTTCGCGGCCACGATATAATCCTTTTGCAGCTCCTCGATCATCAATGCCCGCGTAATGCGCCCCAGGGTTGCCCAATGGGCCATACTGAGGGTAATAACTGGTAGCACCAGGTGGCGCAGGGCATCCAGAGTGATATCCAGACGACGATTCAATAGCCCATCCAGCGTCAGCAAGCCGGTATACGAATTCCAGCTTTTTTCGTAGATCACTTGCGAATAAGAAAGACTTAAGCGCTCGGGCGGAAACCAGTGCAAGACAACGTAAAAAATTGCCATTAGCACAAGGGCTGAAATAAAAGTGGGCAACGAAGTAGCTGTAAACGCCGCCAACCGGAAAGTACGGTCAACTTTTCGCCCCTGTTGCCAGGCTGCCCAACCGCCGGAGAACAGCCCCAGAGGTATAAAAAACAACAGTGAATAGAGCGTCAGTTCTAACGTAGCCGGCGTACGGCGCAGCAATGAAGGCAATACATCTTCGCCCAGGGTCGGGCTATAGCCCCACTCCCCTTGCACCAGGCTCTTGAGCCACAGCGCATATTGAATCGGATAAGGATCATTCAGATGGTACATCTCAATCCTTATCTCGATCATACGCTGGTAACGCTCTGGTGTGACATTTGACGGCAGGCGAGACGGCATATATAACTCCGCACGCGTGACAGCTGGAGTGAGCATAATGAAGCCATATAACACCGCTGTGATGATCAACATCGTGAGCGGGATCATTAACAAACGCCCTGCCAGATAACGTAGGAATTCCACCGCTTTCCCCTTCGCTCTCCCTTCCTGTGACATATTGTACAATTATCCCACCATTATGCATACTCATATCCTGCAACCAGTGTTCAATATTGGTCGGACTTACCCACCTGGCCGGAGGATGGCTATTTCACTTGACTTTAGAACTAATGTTCGATAAAATAAAAATGACATACCAGAACTTCTCTCAAAAAAGGTGGGCTGGGGTGTTTTTCGGCGGCGCAGCCGCCGAAAAACACCCCCTCACCCAATTTTGAGATAGCTTCTAATAATAGGGGTTACGCAGTTCAGGGGGAATCGCCTACCAAGTGCGTAAGTCCTAAATAATTTGATTGACTGGCGGGTGAGACCATGCGCCTTCTTTTTCACAACTTGTGGCAGCGCTTGCTCGTGGACCTGGGCCTGCGCAAAAATACAGGGCCACGGATATTCTCCCTGGATGAAGCCTTGCTGCGCACCGTCCAGGACCTGGCCGAGCTGGAGCAGCGCCCAGAGGAAGAAATCACATCCGAACTGATGGCCTACGCGCTGGAACGACGGATGGCCAATGAATCCAGCCTGACAGCCTGGGAAGCGCTCAGCCCGCGCGAACAGCAAGTGGCTGCGCTGGCCTGCCTGGGCTATACCAACCGTCAAATTGCCTCCCGGCTGGTGCTTTCACCAGATACTGTTAAATCCCATGTGCGCAGCATCTTACGCAAGTTCAACATCCACAGCAAGACCCAATTGCGCCAGGCGCTGGCCGATTGGGATTTTAGCGCCTGGGAGAATAGCCTGCAGTAAGGCAGGCTACCCCTTTATTACCTCTCGCCCGCCTGTTCAAGCCCTCTCATCCCTGGGGTTAACCCCCTGCTTCCCCCTCATTTCACCTGCATACGTGATTGTAGCGCCCAGTTAAGTGCGCTATGCTGAAGGCATGCACAATCACAATGCAATCGAACTTCCTTCTGGGCGCTTTTCCTTGTTAATTGCCCCCGACCGGGCTCTGGAGCGCTTGTTGGACCCGGTCGCCAGCCTGGCCTGGCTGGGTCCATTGCGCATACTGGATGGGGGTAATCGTTTTAATGTGTATCACGTGGCGCGCCATCTCGAGCGGCGCAGGCCAGCCCATGCCGCCCCGGAGATCGACCTGCACAGTATCCTGGCGAACATCCAGGTGGCGCGCGCCTTCACCTGCTACCAGGTAGTGGCGCTGCTGAGCGATACGCCGGCCACACCGGCCCCCACCCTGGTGCTGGATATGCTGGCAACCTTTGCCGATGAAACCGTACGCTTCGATGAGCGCCGCCGGCTGCTTTCCGCCTGCCTGCTGGAGCTGCATCGCCTGAGTCGCCTGGCGCCGCTGGGGGTAAGCGTACGCCTGCCACACCCCGAGAAGAAGGAGTGCGTCCGCCTGCTAGCGGCCCTGGAGGCCGCCGCCGACCAGGTCTGGCGTTACGAGCTACCAGTTCCCCAATCACCGCCACGCCTGTTTTAGAGGGAGGAAATATGGGCCGCACACTGCCATCCATCACCAATGTGTTTCTGCAAGAGCAAGAGTCGTTTGCACGCTTCCGGCGCGCTTTGCGGCGCAGCGACCAGCTTATCCTGGATGATCTATTCGCCGCCGCCCACCAGCATCTGGCTGCCGCCGCCTACGCTTCGCACGCCTTGCCTTTCGAGGTGTTTTTGCTGGCCATGCTCCTGGAAGAACACAAAGAAGTACTGCGCCTGCACAACCAGCTAGAGGGCCTGCTGGGAACCTTGCATGCCTGAGTTGGACGGCTGGTTACTGGACCTGTACCCCAGCCCGGACGAAGGCCTGGTTCTGTGGCTGCTAACAGGAGAGGGGCGTCGCCGCCTGCGCCAGGTCTTCCCGGTCACATTTTATGCAGCCGGGCCAGGGCCGCAGCTGCGGGAATTATGGCGTTTCCTGCGAGCACATCCTGCCCGCCTGCACCTGGCGCGCCAGGAGCGGCGCGATCTATTCCTGAGCAAGCCGCAGATTGTCCTGGCGGTTACCACTGCCCAGCCTGGCGACCAGCCGCGCCTGTTCCAGCAAGCCGCTGCAGCCTTTCCTGAGCTGACTTATTATGACGCCGACCTGCCTATCTCCTTGCGCCACGCCGCGCTGTACGGCACCTTCCCCCTGGCTCACTGCCAGGTGAGCGTGAATACCAATGACAATGTTACGGGGATCAGGGTACTGAATTCACCCTGGGAGACTGACCCCGAGATCCCGCCCCTGCGCAGCCTGTTCATTGAGCCAGATGTGGACCCCGCCCACGCCCCACCCACCTGCCTGCATATTCGCAGCGAGCGCGCCAGCTACCGCCTGCCGCTCAGCCCGCCCCGCCCCCTGCTCATAAACCTGCGCGCCATCCTGGAGCGCCACGATCCCGATTTACTGCTAACCTATTGGGGCGATACCTGGCTGCTGCCTTACCTGCTGGAGCAGTCAGATCAGCTGCAACTGCCCCTGCCCCTTAATCGCGACCCGGCACAGCAGGTAATTCGCAAAGAAGCGCGCAGTTATTTCGCCTACGGGCAGGTGATTTACCGCGGCCAGCAGGTGCATCTCTATGGGCGCTGGCACGTAGATGGCTGTAATGCAGTCTTATTCCACGAATACGGCATGGAGGGGGTTTTTGAATTAGGGCGCGTTACTGCCCTGCCCATCCAGACCGTGGCGCGCGTCTCGCCCGGCACCGGCATCTCCGCCATGCAAATGATCACTGCTCTGCGCCTGGGGGTGCTGGTGCCCTGGCACAAGCAGCAGGCCGAACAGCCCCAATCGGCGCTGAACCTACTGCACGCCGACCAGGGCGGGTTGGTGTACCAACCCACCATCGGGCTGCACCGCGATGTGGCAGAGATCGATTTTATCTCCATGTACCCCAGCATCATGGCGCATTTTAATATCTCGCCTGAAACGGTAGGAGCGGAGAAAGTCGACGCCCAGCGAGTTCCCGAGCTGGAGCTGATGATCTCGCACAGCCAGCCAGGATTGGTGCCGCAGACGCTCCAGCCCTTGCTGGATAAGCGCTTGAAGCTCAAAGCGCGCTTGGCCGGCCTGCCTGCCTGGGACCCGCGGCGCACGGCTTACAAGGCGCGCTCTACGGCCCATAAATGGCTGTTGGTGACCTGCTTTGGCTACCTGGGCTACAAGAACGCCCGCT
>CAYXDC010000030.1:6466-36549 GCA_964463505.1 uncultured Anaerolineaceae bacterium | reverse complement strand
GCGCTGGTGAGCTGCCTCGATCAGGCGCTTGAAATCTTCTTGAGTGCCGTAATCGCTTTCCACGGCATAATAGTCAACCACATCATAGCCATGATAACTGGTCGATTCCGTGATGGGCATCAACCAGATGCCGGTAATGCCCAGATCGGTGGTGGTATCCGGATTACCGTCGTTCAAATAATCCAGTTTGTCGATCAGCCCCTGGATGTCGCCTACTCCATCCCCATCCGAATCCTTAAAACTGCGCACAAACACTTCGTAGAAGACGGTATCATTCCACCAACCATTGACAGCCGGGGAAACCTGGGCTGCTGGCGAGGGGCTGGCTGGTGCGGCCATAGCTGGCTGTCTACTGGTTGTTGGCGTACGCTTTACCTGGTCGGCGAGAGCGCTCAGGATCGCGCTGGTGGGTGTGGAAGATGGCGCAGTTGTAGGAACCAGGCTGATTGCGATTGTGGGTGCGTTGATTGGTGCATTTGTTTGCGTGCTGAGGGGAATGGCAGGCTGTGTGGGCTGGCAGGCGGAAACCCCCAGAAAAATCAGCAATAAAAAGATTCGCTTTGTCCGATTCTGCATAGCTCTATTTTAGTCCAATTTACCAGTCGCTGGAAAAGGTTGCACATTCTAACTGAAGAGATTAGAATTAAATACTATAATTAAATGTAACAGATGAAGAATGGTAGCATCTCTGACATCACAACTTGCTTAAACCTACCAGGGGTGTAACTATGTGTGTTTTCCTGAAATTCAAAGAAATACTCACGAAAGGTGGTGATGCAACGAACAGACCAACACACCCAACTGATTTCGTATAAGCTAAATCAATCGAAGAGATTTCGCTAAATCAATCCTGGCGAGATCAACCACAACATTTCTCGGAGGAGAAAATTATGTCTAAGAAAATTTGGGCCTCGATGAGTTTATTGCTCATCCTGGCGATGGTACTAACAGCTTGTGGAACCGCCGCCACAACCGCCCCCACTGAAGAACCTGCTGCCCCTGTGGCAACTGAAGAGCCGGTAGCTACCGAAGAACCCGTTGCGACCGAAGCACCTGCCCCGACTGAAGAGCCTGCGCCGACCGAGGCCCCCGCAGCGCCTGAGGCGACCCTGAGAATTTGGGCCGACGACACCCGTACGCCCATTTTGCTCGATCTCGCCGATGACTTTCTTGCGGAATACAATGTGGAGCTCGTCGTCGAAGATCTTGGTCGTGTCCAGGATATTCGCGCCCAGGTCATCATTGCGATTCCAGCTGGTGAGGGCCCCGATATTTATCTCGGCGTTCATGACTGGCTGGGAGCGTTGGTAGATAGTGGTCTGGTTGCGCCCATCGATCTGGGTGACAAGCGCGCTGAGTTTGTCGAATCAGCCCTGGAAGCCTTTACTTATACCGATGGCCAGCTCTACGGCGTGCCATACGCAACTGAGAACCTGGGGTTCTTCTATAACACCGAGCTGGTAACCGAAGTTCCCACCACCTGGGATGGCGTGTTGGAAGTTGGCCGCGCCCTCCAGGCAGAAGGCAAAGCGACCTACGCCATTGCCATTGCTGGCGACCCTGGCTATAACTCTCTGCCCATGCAGACCGCCTTTGGTGGTTATGTCTTCGGCAAGAATGACGCTGGCGCCTGGAACCCAGACGATGTCGGTTTGGATAGCGAAGGCATGGTTGCGGCTGTTGACTGGATGGTCAAAGCTGTAGATGAAGGCCTGATGCCCAATACCACCGACTATGAAACCGGCCACCAGTTGTTTGAGACCGGCGAAATTCCCTTCTTGATGGCTGGCCCCTGGGCGCTGGATCGCATCCGTGCCTCGGGTGTGCCCTACGCTGTAACCAGTTTCCCCGACAACGGCGCTCCGTTCCTGGGCGTGCAGGGCTTTTTGGTGAACCCGCTCAGCGAAAATGTACTGCTTGCTCAGGCATTCCTGACGGAGTACGTCGCCACGGAAGAGTTGATGCAGGTGCTCTACGAAACTGGCTTGCGCCCCTCTGCCTATAAATCTGTCCTGGCAACCACCGCTGACCCTGACCTGAAAGCGATGGGAGAAGCTGGCGCAGACGCGATACCGATGCCCAACATCCCCGAAATGGGTTCAGTATGGAGTGCATGGAATAACGGGATTACCCTGGCGATCACGAAACAGCAGACTCCTGCTGAATCGATGGCGGACGCCGCCCAGCAGGTGCGTGACCTGATCAAGGGTGCGCTGGCCGGCATGGTCAACCTCCCCGGCAGCTACCAGACCAAAGCTGGCTGTGGCGCCGATTGGGATCCGGCCTGCGAAGCGACTGCGATGACGCAGGGTGATGATGGGTTATACACCCTGACTGTTCCAGTAGCAGCGGGTGAATACGAGTTCAAGGTCGCCTTGGATGGTGAGTGGACTGTGAACTATGGTTCCGATGGCGCTCAGGATGGCCCGAACTATGTCCTCAGCCTGCCAGCGGACGCGACGGTCACGTTCGTATATGATCCAGAAACTCAGCTGGTAGAAGTTACAACCGAATAAGCTAGTGTTTTAGGAAGGCCGGGAATTTTCCCGGCCTTCCTTCCATCCAAGCCCCATAATACTTTGAACGGATCACTGGAGGTTCCACCATGGCTTCCAATCCATCCCTGACCGTCCCCCAAAAACCCACCTCTTCTGCAGCACCTATTTTGCCTCGCCTGGTTCGTTTTGGGTTATTGGTCGTTTTAGACGCGGCGGCTATCTGGTTTATCGTCAGGCTTTTCAATCTGGGCTACTATCCATTAGCCGGTGGCTTAACCCTGATTTTATTAATTGTCAATTATGTGCTCTTACGCCAGGAGGCGTATCCCCTGCGATGGATGATTATTGGGCTGGTGCTGATGTCCATGTTTGTCATCTATCCCATCTTGTTTACCGTATGGGTTGCATTTACGAATTACGGCGAGGGTCACCTGATTACGAAAGAGCAATCCATCGACCAGATCTTGAACCTGAAATATCTCCCAGAGTCTGGGAGAGCATTTTCCTGGACGGCTTATAAATCTCCCGAGGGGGAGTATGCGCTGTGGTTAAAAGATGCGGAAGGAAATAGTTTTCTGGCGCTCCCAGGCGAACCCCTCACCCAACCTCAGCCGGGCGAGGCGGGGATTGGAGAGCTGGATAGCAAGGGTGTCCCAGCGACGATCGAAGGTTACCAACGATTAAATGCGATTGTGGCGGCTACCGATAAAAACCTGACCCAAATCCTGTTTGGTGAAGAAGGCACCACCATTCAAGTCCGGTCTCCATCGGAAGCGGCGGAATTATTGCCGCTTTATGCATATGATCCCGATCAAGATGCTATGATCAACCAGCAGACGGGGGTGGTATATTCGAATATCCGGGGCTTATTCTCATCACCAACGGGTGAATTGCTTCGACCGGGTTTTATTGCGTCCGTCCAGCTGGCGAATTTCAGAGATTTCTTTCTCAGTCCCGCTTTGCGCGGTCCGCTGGTCCGCATCGTCACCTGGAACTTTGCTTTTGCAATTCTCAGCCTGCTATTTAACTTTTCGCTGGGATTGGCAATCGCCATTATGTTCAATGAACCTAAATTTCCTCTCAAGAAGCTTATCCGTTCGTTACTGATCATCCCCTATACCGTACCGGCGCTGATCACGATTTTAATTTGGCGCGGTATGCTCAATCCGGAGCTTGGGGTGATCGACCGCTTCCTCGAAGGACTGTTCGGATGGGCGCCGCCCTGGTTCACCGATCAATTTTGGGCTAAAGTGGCGATCCTGCTCGTCAACCTGTGGCTGAGCTATCCCTATTTTATGTTGATCTGTAGTGGGGCGCTGCAATCCATCTCTGAAGATTACTATGCTGCTGCGCAGGTGGATGGCGCCAGCCCCTGGCAACAGTTCTGGAATATCACCTTGCCCTTATTGCTGGTATCGGTTGGGCCATTGTTAGTTGCCTCGTTTACCTTCAATTTTAATAATTTCAACTTGATCTACCTGTTCAATGCAGGTGGTCCACCGATCGCAGGAACTCCCACCCCGGCAGGGCATACGGATATCTTGATCAGCTACGTGTATAACCTTGCCTTCTCAGGTAGTCGTGGGGTTAACTACGGCTTTGCCTCTGCCATCACGATCATCATCTTTATCATCGTAGGGGCTATTACACTCTTCCAGTTCCGTTATACCAACATGTGGGAGGAGGTAAGCGAAAATGTCTAGTCTTAGTTCTGTTCAACAGATGCGTTCTTCACTCAAGCTCCAACGCAGGATCAGTGTTGCTGTACGTTTGTTCATTGCAGTGCTGCTGATTATCTTCTCGATTTTCCCAATCCTGTGGGTGCTTTCTGCCTCCCTGAATCCAACCGGTACGCTGGCTACCCAAAAATTGATCCCAGAAAATCCGGGATTTGGTAACTACACCGAGTTATTAAATTCTACCCAGTTCCCATTCTGGACCTGGTTTGGGAATTCTTTCAAAATCGCGTCGATCACATCTGTTCTCTCGCTCTCAATTACCACGGTGGCAGCCTACGCGTTCTCGCGCTTTCGCTTCAAAGGTCGCAAAACAATGCTCAAAGCGATCTTGCTCATCCAGGTGTTTCCCAGCCTGCTGGCATTGGTGGCTACATTCTTGATGATATCCCAGTTCGGCGATGTTGTGCCCTTACTTGGCTTGAATACCCACGCCAGCCTGATCCTGGTGTACCTGGGTGGTGCGATGGGAATCAATATCTGGCTGATGAAAGGCTTTCTGGATACCATCCCGCGCGATATCGATGAGTCCGCCATGGTGGAAGGGGCCAACGACTGGCAGATCTTCACCCAGTTGATCCTGCCTTTGCTGCGCCCCATCCTGGTTGTTATTGGCCTCATCAGCTACATTTCCACCTATGGCGAGTTTGTCCTGGCGCGCGTATTGCTCAAGAGCAACGAGAATTACACCTTGATGGTCGGCCTGGAGCGCTTTGCGGGTGCACAAATGTCTCAGCGCTGGGGTGTATTTGCAGCCGGCGCGCTGATGGGTGCGCTGCCGATTATGATCATCTACTTGATTCTGCAGGACCAGATTGTGGGTGGGCTGACTACCGGTGCAGTTAAAGGGTAGTTTGCTCGTTCTTTAGATAAAGAACTTAATACGCTGGTGGCAGGATGAGGTGTTTGGTCAGATGTAGTTTGACCAAACACCTCAATTTCGCCCAGATTACGTCATACAAACAGGTGATGCGACAATGTTCCTGAAAAGACAACCCTTGTGGATGCTATTTTTCATTCTGGGGATCTTCAGCATCCTTACCGGATGCACTTCACCCACCCCGCTTGCGTCCCCCCCTGTTACTGAGCCGCCAGTTACTGCAGGGCTGCCGGCTACAGCTCTGCCAACACCAACCCTGGAGTCAAGTGATATGACCAGCACACCCGATGTTGGATCTTCGGATACGGAAATCCCACCCACCGAGATGCCCGCGCCGCCCTCGGCAGCAATTGAGATCGTCAACGCCGGTTTTGAAGATCAGGATGCCAGCGGGCTGCCACTCGGCTGGACAAGCACCGGTTCAGTCTCAGCCGTTCTGGTTGAAGGAAGGGGCCACACCGGCGATTACCGCCTGACCCATCAAGCAGCAGAAGCCTACCAGGTTGAGACAACTCAAGTTGTCTCTGGACTGGAAAATGGCTGGTATACCCTGCGCGCCTGGATGCGTTCCAGCGGCGGGCAGAACGATGTTTACATGGCGCTCAAATGCGGCGCTGAAGAGCAGCGGGTCGTGGTCCCGTCCACCTCGCCGGGTTACCGCTGGCTGCAGCTGGTTGTGTCGAACCAGGTTACCGACGGTCAATGCACCATCAGCCTGTATTCGGATGGCGGTCCCGAGACCTGGGCCAGCTTCGATGATATTGAGCTGGTCGCGGGCCAGTCTGCACTATCGATTCTTGGATCAGATATTTCAAGTTTGAAGAAATCTGAAGCGCTGGGTGGGGTATATCGCTATCCGGATGGCGCCCAGGCGGATGCACTCCAGATCCTCAAGGATCACGGTCTCAATTACGCTCGCCTGCGGGTGTGGGTTGATCCCGCCGATGGCTACCATGACAAAGCTGAGATCCTGGAAATGGCTTTGCGCTTCAAAAGCCTGGATATCAAACTCCTGGTTGATTTTCACTATTCAGATAATTGGGCCGACCCTGGCAAGCAGATCAAGCCGGCAGCCTGGCAGGACTACGATTTCGAGCAGCTCAAGCAGGCAGTCTATGACCACACGTATGATGTGTGCAGCGCTCTGGTCGCCCAGGGGACGCCCCCCGACATGATCCAGGTGGGGAATGAGATCAACTCCGGCATGCTGTGGCCGGATGGGGATTACAATCACTTCGATAATCTGGCTGACTTGCTTAAAGAGGGCCAGCGAGCCGTCAAAGACTGTTCTCCTTCCACGCTGGTGATGCTGCACATTGCTGAGGGGGGTGATAACGACCTGGCGCGCTGGTGGTTCGATAACATCACCCGCCGAGAGGTCCCCTTCGATGTGATTGGTATCTCCTACTACCCCTTCTGGCATGGGAGTCTGGCAGAATTGCAGTACAACCTCAACGATATTTCTGCTCGTTACGACAAAGACGTCATTTTGGTCGAAACCGCCTATGCCTTCACCGACCAGGACAAGGATAACTACCCCAATATTGTGGATAATAGCCTGGCAGTCGCAGGCTACCCGCTGACACCAGAAGGCCAGCGTGCGTTTATGCGAGATGTGATGGCGATTGTGCGCGCGGTGCCCGATGGGCGCGGCCTGGGCATCTTCTATTGGGATGCCACCTGGACGGCAGTGCCGGGCAACGGCTGGGATTCAACCAATCCCGAGCTCGGCAATGCCTGGGAAAATCAGGCTTTGTTTGATTATGATGAGCGCGCCCTGCCTGCCCTGGGAGAATTTCTGAACCCGTAAATTAACCACCGCCAGGTCAAGCTGCCTGGCAAATAAATTCGACAAAAGTGTAGGGATGGTCAGGCTATGAAACTTGGGGTTTGCTATTACCCGGAACACTGGCCGCAGGAACGCTGGCCGGTCGATGCCAGGCTTATGCGCCAGGCTGGTCTCTCGCTGGTGCGCATGGCAGATTTTGCCTGGTCATTAATGGAACCCCGCGAGGGGGAGTTCACCTGGGATTGGCTCGACCGGGCGATCGAAGTGCTGGCTGGCGAGAACTTGCAAGTGATCCTGTGTACGCCCACTGCCTCCCCGCCACCCTGGCTGAGCCGGGCATACCCGGATACCCTCCCGGTGGATGTCCAGGGTCGCCGCCGCCGGCATGGTTCGCGCCGCCACTACTGTATCAACAGCGCAACCTATCACCAACACACCCAGCGGATTGTGACTGCCATGGCCGCGCGTTACGGCAGCCATCCGGCGGTTGTCGGCTGGCAGATCGATAATGAGTTCGGCTGCCATTACTCCTCCCGCTGTTACTGCGAGAACTGCGCCAGCAGCTTCCGTATCTGGCTGGAAGCGAAATATCAAACGATTGGTGCGCTCAATGAAGCCTGGGGCAATATCTTCTGGAGCCAGATATATAACGACTGGAGCGAAATCGATCCACCCAATCTCACCGTTGCCGAGGCCAATCCCAGCCACGTCCTCGATTATGATCGCTTCTCCTCCGACGGCTTTGTCGCCTACCAGCAGCTCCAGATCGATGCGATCCAACCATTTCTGGCTGAGCACCAGAAGGTAACTACGAATTACATGAGCCAGTTTACCGATATCAATTATTACGATCTGGCCCGCTCACTCGATCTGGTGAGCATGAGCTCCTACCCCACTGGTCATGCTGAATCCAAAGCCTTTTATTATATGCCGTCCAGTATTCAGCCAGACTTTGCCTACGATGTCGGCGATCCGTTTGGCACCAGCCTGGGACATACGCTCATGCGCGGCTTCAAGCCACAGCGCCCATTCTGGATCATGGAGCAGCAGTGTGGGAACGTCAATTGGGCGTCCTATAACACCGGGGTGCGACCGGGCACGGTGCGCTTGTGGACCTGGCATGCTCTGGCGTCAGGCGCTGGGGCAGCCATCTATTTTCGCTGGCGGGCCGGCCTGTATGCCCAGGAGCAGCTGCATTCTGGCTTGCTGCATCACGACGCCTCGCTGGCAACAGGATACGCTGACCTCGAAAGCATGCATGCCGAACGCGCGCTGATGTCTGAAATCGCCTCTCTGCCGCATGAGGCCAAGATTGCTTTCCTGCTCGACTATGATTCGATGTGGGCGCTGCGATTGCAGCCACACCATCGTGACGTTGACTATATGCGCCATCTCTTTGTGTACTACCGCGCCCTGCAAAGCCTCGGCCTGCCTGCCGATGTTGTCTCCATCGATGCCGATCTCAGCACTTATAAACTGGTCATTTTGCCGACCGCCTACCTGGCTACAGACCAACTTGCCCATTCTCTTAAAAGCTTTGCTGACGCCGGAGGGACGGTCTTATGCGGTGTGCGCTCTGGTTTTAAAACGCTCACCAATCAAGTCACCGATCAACCTTTACCAGGCCCGTTTCGTGAACTGGTGGGAATTACGGTAACTGACTGGCACTCGCTTCCACCAGACGTCAGCTACAATCTTAGCGCCAGTATCCCCGGCATGCTCGGGCCGGCCACAGTTTGGGCGGAGGCGTTAAGTCCGGCGATGCCTGCTTCCCAGGCTGGGGATACCGACCTGGAAATACTCGCCCATTACACCTCCGGGCCTTTCAGCTCCAGTGCAGCCCTGGTTGCGCGCCAGGTCGGAGCTGGTCAGGCGCTTTACCTGGGCTGGTATCCGAATGATCTCCAGGGTGAGATCCTGATGGCTTATCTGGCTTCCAAAGCTGGTATTTCTCCCATCGCCACGCTGGCAGAGGGTTTGATCGCCGCAAAGCATGGCCCGTATGTCGTTCTGCTTAACTTCACGGACGATCCACTGGTAGCAACCGTTCAGGAACAGACTGTCCTGGTGGGAGCACGGGACGTGGAAGTCGTCAGGACGGACAGGGGTTAACTCGCATGGCTCGCAAACACCCCTTACTGGTGCGCGCGCTTGCGGAAGGTACACCTTTGATCGATGGCGATCAGGTTACCTTTCTATGGCAAGGTAAATCTGCCCCTTATCTGCGCGGGGATTTCACAGACTGGGAGCGAAGCGAACCTTTGGGCTTCACCCGTCTGGCTCCCGGGTTGTGGGGGTATACGCACACTTTACCGCTCAACGCTTATTTCGAATATGCCTATTTTGCCGATTCCGTTCTGAAAGAGCACCTGGCCGATCCCCTGAACCCGCGCCGGACGCCGAACGGTCTTGGCGACTACAACCACTTTGCTTATATGCCCAGGCGCAACCCAAATCCGTTAACGATCCGCCACAAAGGCGTGCCCGAAGGCAGCCTGATGCATGCCGCATTGCCTACTCTGGGGATTATCGCTGGAAAAACACGCAGGGTTCATCTGTACCAACCGTCTGTTCCCGGTCCTTATCCGCTGGTGCTGGTCTGGGATGGGCAGGATTTCTTGCGTCGCGGTCGCCTGCCGGCGATCCTGGACAACCTGATCCACCTGGGTAAAATTGAGCCCCTGGCCCTGGCGTTAGTGGAGAATCATCCCTCGCTGCGCATGCTGGAGTACTGCGGCAACGATTTCTCATTGGCCTTTGTGATGGAGTGTGCCCTGCCCTTTGCCCGCTATCAGCTTGACCTGCTCGACCCGCAGAAACACCCTGGCGCTTATGGCGTGCTGGGCGCCTCCATGGGCGGGCTGATGGCGCTGTATGCGGGCTTGCGCTTGCCAGGCGTCTTTGGGAAAGTTCTCAGCCTATCCGGCGCGTTCAGCTTTCCCGAGTTCGATCTGGTGGTGTTTGATCTGGCACGCGTTGCTGATCCAGGTAGTTTGCGGGTCTGGATGAATGTGGGGCTGTACGATTTCCATGTGCTGCCGGAAAGCAACCTGCGCATGGCAAAGCTGTTGGTTGAACGCGGCTTTGACGCACACTTCGAAGAATATCCAGCCGGGCATAATTACACCGCCTGGCGAGATGAGATCGGGGCAGGTTTCATCCACTTGTTTGGCAAGTAAAGCCGGCCCTGGAAATCTCTGAAATTTCACCCAATTGCCTTGTGAGCATCCTCATAAGGCAATTGTCATCACCCTGGCGCTTCTGTAGACGACTTTGCTCGATCAAGTTTTGTGCAGCCAGGGCTGCTGGCTGGTACAATTAGAGATTAGACCGCTGATGAAAAAGTTTGCACCGCTCCTGCTTTTATGCTTGCTGCTGGTGGGCTTGGCAGCCTGTAATGGCTGGCCGGCAGCGTCGCCATCTGGTACCGCCTCTGCAATCACCGAAACGCAGCAGGCGGGTACTACCCGTACCCCGCGTCCCACCCCCAGTCCAACCGTAGAGATTCACCAGGGCACCATCAGCTTGTGGCACGCCTGGGATGATGATCAGCTGCCCGCCTTACTTGAGATCATTGCAAGTTTTCAGGAGACCTATCCGGGTATCCTCTTTGATGTGCTTTATGTGCCCTCCCAGAATCTTTATGATCGCTATTTCCTGGCGACCAGCGAAGGCGGTGGCCCATCAATCCTGCTTGGAACTGCTGAATGGGGTCCCCTGCTATTTGAGGCTGGCCTCGTGGCGGACCTGACCGATCGGGCAAATCCCGCCACCCTGGCGCGCCTCTCGCCGCCGGCTCTGGGAAGCGGGCAGTATCGTGGCTCGTTGATCAGCCTGCCATACAGCCAGCGCGGGGTGGTGCTTTACCGCAATCGCCAGATCATCCCGGAACGCCCCGAAACTTTCGCGGAGCTAATACGCCTGGCGCAACTTTTGACGGAGGGGGATCAGATAGGCGCAATCCTGGAGCGTGCGCCGTATTTTGCCGGCGGACATCTATATGGATTTGGCGGCAGCTTCCTGGATGAGGATAGCAATCCCATGTTCAACACCCCGGCCGGGCTGGCCTGGGTGGAATTATTGCAAACCTTCGCCCAGGCGGGTCCGCCAGACTATTTCACCGACAATGATCTGGATCTATTCCGCCAGGGACAAGTAGGATTTGTGATCGATGGCACCTGGAACCGCACTAATCTGGCGGAAGCAATCGGCATGGACTATCTGGAAATTGATCCCTGGCCGGTCCACGATCACGGGGCGCTGGCTGGGTTTGTGCACGCCGACAATCTCTACTTGAATGCAAAAACATCTGATGCAACCGCAGCGCTTGCCTGGTTTTTCATCGAGCATATGCTCTCAGAGGAGTCACAGGCGCTCCTGGCAGAGAGCGGTTTTCTCCCCGTAGTAGATATCACCCTCGAATCGAAGTTAGCTGACCAGGCGTTGAATGCTTTGGCGGGAGGTGTTACTTACCCCATCCAACCCCAATTTTCCGCGTACCTTGACCCGCTGGACCAGGCATTGCGCTCGGTGTTCGATAGTGGCGTACTCCCCGAGCAAGCCTTACGAACCGCTGAAGAAGCCGTCCGTACAGCATTACAAAGCACATCCCCGGCGCCCTGACGCCGGTCCTTCTGGAGGTTGTATGTCCGTTCCGTATTGGGTGCAAGACGCGGTTTTTTACCAGATCTTTCCCGATCGTTTTGCCAACGGTAACCCACATAATGATCCCCGTTATCTCGAGCCGTGGGGATCCCCGCCAAGCGCGCATGGGTTTCAGGGCGGCGATTTGCGCGGCATGATCAACCGTTTGGATTATCTGATTGACCTGGGGGTTAATGCGCTTTACCTCAATCCGATATTTTTATCCACCTCCACCCATCGTTACAATACCACCGATTATTACCAGATCGACCCTCGCCTGGGTACGATGGCAGATTTTCGCGCTTTGTTGGATGCCGCGCACTCCAACCGCATGCGTGTGATTCTGGATGGGGTCTTCAACCACTGCGGGCGCGGTTTTTTTGCCTTTAACGACCTGCTTGAAAATCAGGAAAAATCTGTGTACCGGGATTGGTTCCATGTCAAACGCTTCCCGGTGGAAGCTTATACACCCGGCGATGCGGATAACTATCTGGGTTGGTGGAGGCTGAAAAGCCTGCCTAAATTCAACACGAGTAACCCCGATGTGCGTAAGTACCTTTTAAGCGTGGCGCGTTACTGGATCGAGCAAGGCATCGATGGTTGGCGACTGGATGTCCCCAATGAAATCGACGATGATAGCTTTTGGGCGGAATTTCGGCATACTGTCAAAACAGCGAATCCGGAAGCTTATCTTATGGGTGAGATCTGGACAGCCGATCCGCGCTGGGTGAGCGACAATCATTTCGATGGCTTGATGCACTATCCACTGCGTGAGTCCGTTTTGGAGTATCTCAACGGCAGCTTTATGACCACGGCGCAGTTTGCGGATAAAGTTGAAGGGTACTTGAAACTCTATCGCCGCCAGAATGCCTATGCCATGTATCTACCGCTGGGCTCGCACGATACCGAGCGTGTGCTGACCCTGTTGAAGGATGTGCGCAAAGTCAAACTGGCATTTGCTTTTATGCTCGCTTATCCAGGCAGCCCGGCGATTTATTATGGGGACGAGATCGGCATGCTGGGCGGGAAAGACCCCGATTGCCGGCGTGCTTTCCCTGTCGAGACGGCAGACTGGAACAACGAGCTGCGCAGCTGGGTGCAGCTGCTGGCGACTTTACGCCGTGGGTTCACCCCCTTACGGCGCGGCGAATACCGGCGGTTATTGTTAGAAGACCGCCGGCATGTATACGTGTTTGCTCGCAGCCTGGGTCGTGAGCATGTGCTGGTAGCCATAAATGGCAGCGCCACGCAACGCAATCTGCGCGTTCCGGTTGGAGACCTGGGCTGGGAAGATGGGCGGATTGTTCGCAACCTGCTCAGTCGTGAGGAGTCGATTGTTTCCGGTGACTCGCTGGTCATCCGGCTTGGCGCCTGGGAGGCTGCCTGGATCAATTAAACCAATCACCGCATGTGCTGATCAATAGCAGTTTATGAGGACATTTGTATCACCCATATATGACAACTAGCACTAGTCAAGCCAGGTTGGGAATAGGATAATAAAGGTGTGATTTTCTACCAAATCCCCCAACCTGTTTTGTTTTAAGGAGGCTGTAATGCCCGTTAAGGGATGGATTGAAGTCAGCGATCGATATTGTAAAGGCTGCGACCTGTGTGTCAACGCTTGCCCGCAACACGTGCTGGCCTTAGATATGGAGCATTTGACTTCCAAGGGCTATCACCCGGCATATCTGGTCGATTTGGATGGTTGCACGGGCTGTGCGATCTGTGCTGTGGTCTGCCCGGAAGCCGCCATCACAGTATACCGGGATGCGCCTGTGCGTTCTGCGGCTGGGTCTGCGTAGGAAGGTGAATAGTGGCTAAGGAATTATTAAAAGGCAATGTAGCCATGGCAGAAGCAGCCATTCGAGCGGGCGTGGAGGCTTATTTTGGCTATCCCATCACCCCGCAGACGGAGCTGCTGGAGTGGATGGCGGCGCGCATGCCCGAGCTGGGGCGCACCTTCCTGCAGGCGGAAAGCGAAGTTGCCGCCATCAATATGGTCTATGGCGCAGCCTGTACCGGGGCACGGGTGATGAGCTCCTCTTCCAGCCCTGGGGTTAGCTTAATGATGGAAGGCCTATCCTATATCGCTGGGACTGAGCTGCCGGTCGTGTTGGTGGATGTAGTGCGCGGCGGCCCGGGACTGGGCAATATTGCTCCCTCTCAGGGCGATTATTATCAGATCGTCAAGGGCGGCGGGCATGGGGATTATTTCCCCATTGTGCTGGCGCCCTCCAACGTGCAGGAAGCCATCGATTTGATGGTCTTATCTTTCGACCTGGCAGAAAAATACCGCTCATTGGTATTCGTCATGGCGGATGGCAACGTGGGTCAGATCATGGAGCCGGCTGAGCTGCCACCATTCCAGCCGCTCAAGACCCAATACCCGGATTGGGCGGTGCGCGGGGCTGAAAATCGCGAGAAGCATATTTTGTCCTCGATTTATATCAAGCCAGAGGACGAGGAAGTCACCAACTACCGCTTGCTCGAACGCTGGCATGAGATTGAATCCAATGAGCTGCGTTATAAAGAATATTTCCTGGACGATGCTGAAATTGTGGTGATCGGTTTTGGGACTGCCGGACGGGTGGCCTTTTCGGCGGTGCGCGCCGCCCGCGCCCAGGGCATCCGGGTGGGTTTATTACGTCCCATCACCCTGCGCCCATTTCCCTCAGCCCAGATCGCCGAGCTATCAAAAACCGCCAAAGCTCTGCTGGTAGTCGAGATGAATTCCGGGCAGATGTTGGACGATGTCCAACTGGCTGTGGCTGGCCACGCCCCCGTCGATTTTTATGGTCGCATGGGCGGCATGGTGCCTTACCAGGATGAGATCCTGGCGGAAATTGTGCGTATGGCAGGAGAAGACATCCCGCTGGAGGGTGATCCCCGCCGACGCTGGGCGCAGCGCGTAAATTACGGCCGCAATGGAATTAAATAAAGGAGAACTAACGGACATGGTAACCACAGCTCCAACTCGTTTAGTCTACCAGCGCCCCACAACCCTGTCTGATACCCCTAATAGCTACTGCCCGGGTTGTACGCATGGGGTTGCCCATCGCCTGGTTGCAGAAGTATTGGATGAAATGGACGTACGCGGGCGCACGATTGGCGTTGCACCGGTAGGCTGCTCTGTTTTTGCTTATAACTATTTTGATTTTGATTTCGTCGAAGCTGCCCACGGGCGTGCCCCGGCCATGGCAACCGGGATCAAACGCGTGCTTCCTGACCGGATTGTGTTTACCTATCAGGGAGATGGCGATATGGCCTCCATCGGTATGGGCGAGATCATGCATGCCGCCGGGCGGGGTGAAAATATCACCGTGATATTTATCAATAATGCCATTTATGGCATGACCGGCGGGCAGATGGCTCCTACCACTCTGCCTGGACAAAAGACGACTTCCTCGCCCACCGGGCGGGATGTGGAAGTGGCTGGTTTCCCTCTGCATATGGCCGAGCTGCTGTCCAACATGGAAGGCTCTGGCTATGTGGTGCGCCGCAGCCTGCATGACCCTAAAAACATCCGCCTGGCGAAAAAAGCCATTCGTACTGCTTTTGAGGCGCAGGTGCGCGGCCTGGGCTTCTCCATGGTCGAGCTGCTCTCCTCCTGCCCCACCAACTGGGGGCTGACGCCTAAAGATGCCCTGACCTGGATCGAAGAACGTATGGTCCCCGTATATCCGCTGGGCGATTACAAGGTTTCGCCAAGCCTGGCGAACCTGCGATTTTAGAGGATGTGACTCATCATGCAAACTGAAATCATAATTTCTGGGTTTGGCGGGCAGGGCGCCCTGTTTGCCGGGCAGCTCATGGCGTATGCGGCGATGGATTCGGGTTTTCACGTCACCTGGATCCCGTCTTACGGGCCGGAGATGCGCGGCGGCACAGCCAATTGCACGGTGATCATCGCCGATGAAGAGATCGGCGCGCCGACCGTGCGCAACCCGCGCGCTGTTCTGGCGCTGAATCTGCCCTCTTTGGACAAGTATGAGCCTCTTGTATTTCCTGGCGGAGTCCTGGTAGCAAATGCTTCCCTGGTCAACCGCCCGATCAACCGCACCGATATTGTGTCTGTGCTCATACCTGCCAATGATATCGCTGAAGAGATTGGCGATAAACGCTTGTTGAATATGGTCATGTTAGGCGCCTTGTTGGGCAAGCTGCCTGTCTTGCCTCTGGAAGTGATCGAAAAAACATTAAAAGCACATATCCCTGAACGCCACCAACGCTTGCTGCCTGCGAATTATGCTGCCCTGAAGCGCGGTATGGAATTTGCGCAGCAGGTGCCCACCGCCGCAGTTCCTTGATTGATTTTGTACTTGATCTGGGCAGCCTTTAACTGCCCAGATCAACCATTTAATTCTGCGGCTGCCATTGTCCCCCAATTTTCCAGAACTGTGTAACTCCTCCGATGAAAACCTGGTTTTTGGAGCAAATTCAGCAGCCAGGTGGTAAAATACCGCGGGATGCGCGCCGCACAGGTTGCGGCGCATCTTTGCGCTTAGCGCATAGATATGAGGAGAACGTATGCACAGAAATCTTACCTGGTCCAGGCTACTTGGCAGTTTGCTCCTTCTGGTGTTGTTGGTCGGATGTGCGGGTGAGACGCCCCCACCACCCACTGCCACACAACCCCTGCCCAGTGCAACCTTGTCGCCTCCAACGGCTACCTACACCCAAACGCCAACGGAGACATTGATCCCAACGTCTACATTTACTGAGACTCCGCTGCCGACAGACACCCTGACACCGACGCCGAGCGATACTCCGACTGCCACCCTCCCACCACCCACCCCTTCCGGAGAGGATGCGATTTATATTTACTACATCCAGCTTGATACGGATGGTCCGGTCGGTTGTGGCGACTCGGCCATCAAAATTAACACAGGCCAGTGGCGCACGGGGGATATCGCCCAGGATACGGCTACTGCGCTGAAGCGCCTGTTTGCTTCGCGCTACCAGTATTACGGCAACCTGTACAATGGCATTTATGCATCAAATATAAGCGTTGACAGCGTAACCTTCAAGTCATTTACTGGCGATATTTCGATCCGTCTATCCGGCACCTATGGGCGCACGGATGATCGCTGCGACAACTCTCGTTCGCGAGCACAGATCTGGTCTACGATTCGCCAGTTTTCAGATGTAAAAACAATTGATATCCTGCTCAATGGGAATTTGTTGGGTGATATCCTGGCCAACGACCATTAAACGGCCGCCCAGTATCCAAGCTAATATGGAGAGTAAGCTATGTCCCGCCGTCTAACATTGTTTTTCCTGGCCTTTGCCTTGTTATTAAGCGCCTGTAACTCTGAAACGCCACAGCCAACGCCTCTGCCAACGGAAACCAGTCTCCTGCCCAGCGCAACCTTACCCCCACCCACACAAACGCTCGCGCCGAGTGCCACAATGGAGCCGACCGCCACCGAGACGCTCGTCCCTAGCGCAACCCTTACCCCGCAGCCCAGCCCGACCGAGACTGCCACCCCTACCGATACCCTGACGCCCCTGCCCACGCGCTCAGTAAGCTTCCCGTCTGTGCCTTTTGTTAAGGATCCAATTTATGCTTACTATATCCTGGAACAAACGGCCATTGCGGATGGCTGCCAGCCTCCTTTTGGGGTAAGTATTGGCGTCTCGCGTTCCGGTGACATTGCCAAAGATGTAAAACTGGCTTTGCAGAGCTTGTTGGCGGTCAAGACCGAGTATTATGGCACGTTGTACAATCCACTTTATCGTTCCAACATCAAAGTTCAGAGCGTCAAGTTTAACCGCAGCAATGGTCTGATCACGGTAGAACTATCTGGGACTTACAAGCCGACTGGCGATCCCTGTGATAACACTGGGGTTAAAAGCCAGGTTTGGGGTACCATTCGCCAGTTCAATGCCATCAAGATGACAAATATTTATTTAAACGACATCCCCTTTGGGGACCGTGTGTCGAACGATAAATAACGTCTTTGTTAGATTCGTCATTACTTCCAGTTTTCTTGCGCTCTGTCCATCACGATGGCTCGCCGCGCTATGTGCGCTGCCCAGCAGGAGAGGACCCGCGCCTGGGCGATGAGGTTATACTGCGTCTGCGGGCAGCCCCCGATGCGCCCTTGGAGAGGGTTTTCTTGCGTTTGTGCCCGGATGGCGAGCAGTTATTCTTGGAGCTGCAAGCTGAGCCGTTCTCTGCTGGAAGTGCTTGCCGTTGGTGGCAGGTCAAGCTGCGCCTTAGCATGCCGCTCACTTACTACCGCTTCCTGCTTTTTACGCCGCAGGGTGCCTGGTGGCTCACAGCAGGCGGATTGAAGCGCCATACACCTAACGATAGCGAGGACTTTCGTCTGCTGGCAGGCTACCAAGCTCCGGAATGGGCGCGCGAGTCTGTGTTTTACCAGGTCTTCCCCGACCGTTTCTATGACGGAAACCCACATAATAATGTCCGTAGCGGCGAGTATACCTATGGGGGTGTGCCTGCCCTTGCCAGCGCGTGGGGCCAACCGCCTCTGACCAACTGGCCTCAGTCGATGGTGGAATTCTTCGGGGGTGATCTGCAAGGAATTGAGCAGAAGCTGGATTACATTGCTGAATTAGGGGCCAATGCCCTGTACATCAACCCAATTTTCAGCGCCTTTAGTAACCACCGCTATGATGTTACGGATTACACACGCGTGGATGCGCACCTGGGCGGCGACCAGGCTCTGGTTGGGCTGCGTCAGGCTACTGAGCACGCTGGCATGCGCCTGATGCTGGATGTTGTCCCTAATCATTGTGGGGTGTTGCATCCCTGGTTCCAGGCTGCTGTGCAGGACTCGTCTGCCCCAAGTGCAGACTACTTCACATTTAGAGAGCATCCACATGCGTATGAGTCCTGGCTTGGTGTGCGTAGCCTGCCTAAATTCAACTACCGTAGCCAGGGCTTGCGCGATGCAATGTTCGGCCCGGGGAAATCTGTCCTGCGCCACTGGTTGCAACCGCCTTTTTCAATTGACGGCTGGCGGTTGGATGTCGCCAATATGCTTGCTAGACAGGGCGCTGACCAGCTTGGACTGGAGGTGGGTCGCCAGATCCGTCTGGCGGTGAAAGACGAAAATCCGCAGGCATATCTGTTGGGTGAAAACTTTTTTGACGCCAGCTCGCAATTGCAGGGCGATCTTTGGGACGCAGCTATGAACTACAGTGGTTTTACCTTCCCGCTGCTCTACTGGCTGACTGGTTTCAATATTGACCAGCATGGTGAGCCCAAGCACCTGGCTTCTCCTGTACAGTGGCCCACTCCGGCGCTGGTGGATAGCTGGCAGGCCTTCCGCGCTGCAATCCCTTGGGCGATAGCCCGCCAGCAGTTCAACCTGCTCGGCAGTCATGATACACCGCGCATTCTGGCGTTGCTGGAGGGTGATAAAGCTCGACTGCGCCTGGCGGTTGGATTGCTGATGACCTATCCGGGTGTGCCGAGTGTCTATTACGGCGATGAAGTCGGGCTGGCAGGAGATAACCGCGCCTGCATGCCCTGGGAGCCCACAGCATGGGACAACGATCTGCGCGCTTATTATCGTACACTGATCGATTTGCGGCGCAATTCTCCGGCCTTGCTGCAGGGCGGATTTCAGGTTTTGTATGCTGGGGAGCATCTGCTGGCGTTTCTGCGTGACGCGGAGGAGGAACAAATCGTGGTAGTCGCACAGCGCGGCCCTGTCCAATCTTCTGAGATGGAGCTGGAGGTCGCCCATGGTGGCCTGGCGGATGGCCTGCGTCTGAAGGAAGTGCTCAGCGGGCGGTCGGCAGTGGTTGAGGGAGGGCGTTTACGCTTACCATCCATGCCGGTAGGAATTACTCTCTGGCGCACGCTGCCGGGAGGATAAGTGCGCTGGATCTTAGATATGGATTCTAAAAATTTCCGCGCCACCGCCATCGTCATGCTCAGCCTGGGGATCGCTATGGCGACTGGTTTTTTACGCCAGAGCGCATTGGCTGCCACTCTGGGAGCAGGGCGAGTTACGGACATTTTCCTGGTTGCCTTTGCGTTACCAGAGTTTGTTTTTGTTGCCTTACCCGTAATCTTATCCCCGGTGGTGATCCCATTGTTCATGCAGGTGCGCCGTCAAAACGGGGAGGCTCCTGCCTGGCGAGTAGCCTGGCGCCTGGCGATCTGGCTCCTCACCGCCACACTGATTTTGGGTTTGTTGGCAGCCTGGGCAGCTCCCTTGCTGATCACCTGGCTCTCCCCGGGTTTTGACATCCTTGAGCGCCAACAGGCGGTTGTTGTGTTTTATTGGATGCTGCCAGGCCTGCTCTTTATGGGGATATCCACCCTGGTCGGCGCTCTATTACAGGTTTACCGCCGTTTCGCACGCCCGGCTTTGACCACGGCGATCTACAATCTGGTTTTTATTGCCAGCTTGCTGGCCTTGCCCTTAGATGACCCATTACAACGCGCCGGTTTAGGCGTGACCCTGGGGGCAATCGCCGCTCTGATTTTCCAGCTGCCACTGTTGGTGCAGGTGCGCGCGCGAGCTAACCTGTCACTCGATGTTTCCACTGGCGCAATTACTGACACGCCTGTTGATTTGCGACCCGCCTTAATCTTATTCGGCTGGATGAGCGCTGGTTATGGCATCCACCACTTGATTTTATTTATCGACCGGGCCATGGCAACTGCCCAGGGCGCCGGCAGTGCTGCCGTGCTCAACTATGGCTATCACCTGGCGCTGACTGTAGGGCAGCTAAGCGGACTGGCAGTTTCTACAGTCTTGTTCCCCACCCTCTCAGAGCAGATTGAAGCGGGTGATTCTGCTGCTGCAAGGCGTACCCTCAGCCAGGCACTAGGTCTGGTATTGGCTCTGGCTCTACCAGCAGGCCTGGGAGTGATTATTCTACGCCAGCCGGTAGTGCAGGTGCTGCTTGAACATGGCGTTTTTACCTCCCGGGATACTCAGGCTGTTGGCTTATCTTTGGCGATTTATACGCTGGCGGTGATTACAGACGCCCTTTGCCAGCCTTTGTGGCGTTTGGTCTATGCCTGGAGAGATGGACGTCTGGTGTTGGCAGTCAATGGCGCTCAAACCCTGATTCGCCTGGCAGCTAATCTGATTCTGGTGGGGGTTATTGGGTATAATGGTCTCGCTGTTTCAGCGGTAATTGGTTTGAGCATACAGTTACTGATCCTGATGGCTCTGGCGCGCAGGCGCCTGGGCTGGCAGATCAGTCGAGCGGGCTGGAGCCGGGCGATTAGAATTACCCTGGCTGCGAGCCTGGCTGCTCTGGCGACATTTGGAGTACTGCAGGGGCTGGCTAAATTTCTGGCTCAGCCATCACCCTGGTTAATCTTACTGGTAGGGGGTTTTGCGCTCCTGCTGCTCTATGGAGCATTTCTGGCTGGCTTTCTGCGCCGCCCCCTCCAGGATGAGGAAGGATTTTTTCATTGGTAATGAACGACTCCCCATCTAATCCTCAAGCGCGTCTGGCGCTCTGGCTGGATCGCATTTTGGCAGCTGGTGTGTTGGTGTTTTTGTTATTGCTTCCATTTCATTTGGTAATCAAACAATTCCTGGCCGAACCTATTGGTACATACTGGAAAGAAGCCTTGCTGGGGCTGCTGGTGCTGGTTTGGGGAGTGCGCTCGCTACTCGCCAGGCGTTTATTGCTTACTGGCACCTTGTTGGATTGGGCTGCCCTGGCTTATGCCGCCCTGATTATCTTGCGCCTGGTATTGGATCGCAGTGGAGCTGTGGGGTTATGGGGGGCGTATATGTCGATTATGTACCTGCCTTTGTTGTGGCTGGTCCCCCACGCTTTGCGCTTTTACCCCCGTGGAGTGAAAATACTCGCCATCGGCCTCGCCGTGGTGGGTGGGCTGCTTGCCCTGGGCGGGGTGATTGAATTCTTGCTCAATCGGGCGCTTTTCCCGTCGGGTGAGATCACCCTGCGCCAGGGATTTCCAGATGTGTTTGTTTATGGCACAAAATTACGCCGGGTTTATTTTGTGCTCGATTCACCCACTGTCCTGGCGAATGTATTAGCGTTACTGCTGCCCTTTGCTCTTGTGCTGGCTTTACAGGCGCGCCGGTTATGGGAAACGATCCTGTATGCTGCGATAGCGGTGCTCATGTTTGCCAGTATCTTGTTTACATTCAGCCGTGGGATATGGGCTGCCCTTGCGATTACGGTTTTGGCCCTGGCTGTGTTCAAATTTTTGGCCGAACGCAATCGCAAATTCCTGTTGGGTATGGCGGGGCTGGCTGGCGTTGCGCTGGTCATCGCATTAGCGGTATTACTTAGCCAGCCTGTGAGCCAATCCAACCAATATAGCCTCGAATTAATCCAGACTGAATATCGAGCGCTGCAGATTGTGAATTCTATTGCGCTGCTGGACGTACCACCGCTGGTCGGGGAGCCTGAACGTCAAGAATGGCTATTGTTTGATCCGATTGACAATCTGGAAGATTGGCGCAAGGTAATTTATACCCACCCCGAGCCTGACCAGCCAGCCCAGGTTATCTACCGTCTGGAACTACCAGAATCAGCCGCGCTGCGTTTTTCGATCGCTCTCTCCCCAGAGGTTTGGACTCCTGAAAAAGGAGATGGTGTTAACTTCCAAATCTTTATAAAAGAATCAGAAACCGCTCAGGCTGGCGATTTTGTTTTTCAGCGCTATTTAAATCCGAAAATTAATCCCTCCGACCGCCGCTGGCGAAACTATGTGCTGGATCTGTCCTCCTGGGCGGGGAAAACGATTGACTTATATCTGATTGCTGAGGCAGGGCCAGACCAAAATAATGCCTACGATTGGGCGGGTTGGGCTGATCTGGAGCTGGGTAGCCTGGCACAAAGCTACCTGGAAGCTAATCGTCCAGCGCCGCAGAATCCAGTGGCTACTCATCTGGCGTCCTTCACGAATTGGGCTCAAGACGAGACCAACCGCGACCGTCTGGCAGCCTGGAACCTGGGTTTGGCTGCCTGGCGTGAGAATCCGTTGTGGGGCAAAGGTCTGGGTGTTACCGGCGCGGCTTCTTTCCGCAGTATGCCCGAAACCGCTCTGGCCACAGAAAGCCAGGTGTTAAAAGCCCTGGTTGAGCTTGGCATTCCCGGTTTGCTGCTGTGGGGATTTTTGTGGGTTGCTATTGGAAGCCTGGTTCTCCGGGTTTATCGCTCAGAAGACACGCCCGAGCGCAAGCTCTTTATCCTGGGGTTGATGGGTAGCTTGCTAATTATCTTCATTGAAGGACTGGTCTATCAAAACCTGGAAGTCAAGCAAGTAAATGCTTATTTTTGGACTATTGTAGGGCTGGTGACAGTTTTTGTTCACCAGCCGCGCTAAAACAAATATGCAGCCCTTCGAAGCTATGTGTTTCGTCTGGCTATTGGACTATATGAGGTAGATGGACTCCACGCGCTTCGTCTCCGTCATCATTGTCACCTGGAACCATGCTTCTGATTTGCCTGCCTGCCTGGAAGCGCTGGCAGCGCAAACGTACCCGGATTTGGAAGTGATTGTCGTTGATAACGCCTCCCAAGATGGTAGTGCGACCTGGGTGCGCGCTCATTATCCACTGGTTCGCATGCTAGAACAGACTCAAAACCTGGGATTTGCAGCGGGTTTTAACCGTGGCGTTGCCCTTGCCCGGGGAGAATGGGTACTCTCGGTTAATCCTGACTTGACGCCTGCGCCTGATTTTGTCCGCCAGCTTGTGCAGGCTGCCAGCGCCGGCCCACGCCTGGGTATGGCTGCCCCGAAGCTGTTGCGTGCAGATAATCGGCAGCGTCTGGATTCGACCGGATTGTTCCTGGATCGCCGCCGGCGACCGTATGATCGCGGCCAGATGCAGGTGGATGACGGTCAGTACGATTCAGCCCTGGATGTATTTGGCGCTTGTGGGGCAGCCGCGCTCTATCGCAGAGCCATGCTGGAAGATATTTCCGTGCGGGGTGAATTCTTCGATGAGGATTTTTTTGCCTATGGTGAGGACGCTGACCTTTCCTGGCGCGCCCGGTTGCGCGGCTGGTGCTGTTGTTATGCCCCCCAGGCGGTAGCTTACCATGTGCGCGGCTGGGGCGATACCTTGCGCAAACGACCTGATCCCAATTCGATGGGACCGCGCCTGGCGCTGCGCAATCGCTATTTGATGAGCATTAAAAATGATCGTTTCGCTTATTGGTTGCGTGATTTTCCCTTGATCTTGCTGGCTGAGCTACCCCGCCTGGGATATATGCTGCTTGTCCGACCGGCAGCGCTGCTGGGTCTGGTAGATCTGCTGCGCCTGGCTCCGGCTGCGCTGCGCAAACGGCGCATAATTCGCGCTTCCCAGACGGTTCCAGATGTCGAATTGCGCCACTGGTTTACGCGGAGGTGGGATGCCTGAGTCTGGCGCTGCCTTGCGTGTGTTGTTTGTTTACTATGAGCCAGGTCCCTCCGGGCAGACGGAGCATGTGCTGACGCTCGCTCAGCGCCTGGATCGAGCTAGATTTGAAGTCACTGTTGTTTTGCCTGATCTATTGAAGAGCCAGGTAGCGCGCTTTGAAGCTGCTGGAGCGCGGGTGGTAATTTTGCCGATCCGCAAACTGATCTGGCCTTTTTCGGCGCTCAGCGGTTTATGGCGCCTTATCCGCCAGGGCGATTATGATATTATTCATGTGCACTCACAGGAAGCTGGTATGGTCGCCCGCCCTCTAGCGCGCCTGGCAGGCGGGCGCGGACTTTTCTACACCCCCCAGTGCATAAATATTCGCAGTATGCGCTGGTTTGGCGCTTATCGACTGGTTGAGCGTATCCTGGCGAGCATCACCGACCGCATAATCTCCGTCAATGAAGCAGACCGTTTGACCATGATGGCACGTGGCATTCCAGCTGCAAAGATTGTTACGGTGTACAATGGGCTCGACTTAAACAGGTTTGATGACTTGGACGATTCATCTACGGCAGAACAGCCCCTGGTGATGCAAGTTGGTCGCTTGAGTGAACAAAAAGCACCTTTGGATTTTGTGGAAGGCGCTCGTCTCATTCTTCAGCGGCGGCCGGATACCCGCTTTATGCTGGTGGGGGATGGCCCATTACTAAACCAGGTTCAGTATCAGATTCGCAGTGCTGGGTTACAGGAGCATGTGACTGCAACGGGTGCGCAGCCAAATGCCTATCGCCTGATCCAGGCAGCAGATATCGTTACGCTGACCTCGCGCTGGGAAGGCAGCCCCTATTCGTTATTGGAAGCCATGGCCTGGGCCAAGCCGGTGGTTGCCACCTCCGTGAATGGGTGTCCTGAGCTGGTATTGGATGGCGAAACGGGTTACCTGGCGCCCAGCGGTCAACCCCAAGTCTGGGCTGAGCGGGTGCTGCGCTTGCTGGACGATCCGCAGGCAGCCCAACAAATGGGAAAGAAGGGTCGCCAGCATCTGGAGGCGAATTTTTCATTACCCCAGATGGTAGCCAAGATCACTGCCCTTTATGAGCAGTTCGTCTTATAATCATTAGGGCTCATGCCGTCGGTGGATGGATGGGGGGACACCCTGACATGCTCTTGAACAATTAACTTCTAATCGGTTTACTTTGTTAGAATATGGAAATGAGATAATTTACTTGGTAGGTAGAGGTAACGAATGAAAAAGCTGAAAATCATGACCCTGAATGCGCCATTTCACCCCAAATTCTCGCGCTCCCAGCGCAGCCCAGCGGTGATCAAAAGTGGCGTGCTATATTATCCGATCTGGCTGGCTTACGCGACCGGTGTATTAGAGCAAGATGGTTTTGAGGTGCGCTTGATTGACGCGCCTGCGGATAGTTTGAGTCTGGGAGATGTGCTGGAGATTGTTCGCAACTATCAACCGGGTATGGTTGTGATCGATACCAGCACGCCCAGTATCCAAAATGATCTGCGCGTGGCTGAAGCCATTAAACAACAAGAGCCAGATGTAGTGATTATGATGGTCGGTCCGCATGTGACTGCCATGCCTGCAGAGACTTTGCAGTCGTCTGCTGCAGTACAAGCTGTAGCGCGCGGCGAATATGATTACACCGTACGTGATGTCGCCCGTACACTTGAGGCTGGTGAAGACTTGGGTGAGGTGCTGGGGTTGACCTATCGTGCAGCAGATGGTCAAATTGTTAACAATCTGGATCGCCCAATGATCCGTGATCTGGATAGCCTGCCCTTTGTCAGCGAGGTGTATAAACGCCATCTCAAGGTAGAAAACTATTTTTATTCCATCACACAATACCCGGAGGTGGCGATCATCACCGGGCGCGGCTGCCCGTATCACTGCACCTATTGTGTTTGGCCGCAGACCATTACCGGGCATGGTTATCGCAAGCGCAGTATCGAAAATGTGGCTGCGGAGTTCGAATATATCGCGCGCGAGTTGCCGCAGGTCAAAGAAATATTTATCGAAGATGATACACTTACTGTGGACCAGCGTCGTTCACAGGCCCTCGCGCAAGAGTTGATCCGTCGGGGGAACAAACTGCCTTTCACGGCCAATTCGCGTGCTGATGTGAGCTATGAGACTTTGCATAGCCTGCACCAGGCGGGATTGCGCCTGGTGTGTGTGGGTTTTGAAAGCGGCGACCAGCGTATCCTGGATAATATTAAGAAAAGTATCACGGTGGAGAAGTTTTACCAATTTAGGGATGATGCCCGTAAAGCCAAAGTCCTGGTGCATGGCTGCTTTATGGCAGGTAACCCCGGCGATACACGCGAAAGCCTGCAGTTGACCCTCGATCTGGCCAAGCGCCTGAATCCGGATACAGCCCAGTTCTTCCCGATCATGATCTATCCGGGTACAGAAGCTTTTGAATGGGCGTCTACTAGCCAGTATATGCTCACGGATGATTTCGATCAGTGGCTGACAGAAGATGGCCTGCACCGCACAATTGTCTCTCAGCCGGGGCTTTCAGCAGAGGAAGTCGTCGCCTGGTGTGATGATGCGCGTCGTGAGTATTACTTGCGCCCACGTTTTGTCGCCAGCAAGATTTGGGAAATTGTTACCAGCCCGCGCGAGGCCGGCCGCATCTTGAAGGCCTCCCGCACATTCTTTAAGTATTTGTTCCGCCCTTCTTTGAAAAGAAGTGACGCCTGACATTTTGAGGGGTGTTGTGACCCAAGCCGTCCGTTTTTCGATCGTTGTTCCGATCTTTAACTCGCAGCATGTTATTCACCGCTGCCTCGACGCCTTGGTTAACCAAACAGTGCCACGGCAACGATACGAAATCCTGGTGGTGGATGATGGTTCGACCGAACCTATCCCACAAGCCCTCGAGACGAATCCGGATATTACTCTGATACGTATCCCGCATGGTGGGCCTTCGGCGGCGCGCAACGCCGGTGTTGCTGCTGCCCGGGGAGATATTGTTGCATTCACCGATAGCGATTGTGTGCCGGCTCCAGATTGGCTGGAGAAAATTACCCAGCCATTCGGCAGCAAGCGTGTCGTAGGTGTTAAAGGGGTCTATTGTACCCAGCAGAAAGAGCTCATAGCTCGTTTTGTCCAACTGGAATATCAGTATAAGTATGATCGAATGGCTAAACTGCCACAGGTAGATTTCATTGATACCTATTCGGCAGCCTACCGGCGCGATATTTTCCTGCAAAACGGTGGCTTCGATACCTCCTTCACAGTGCCTTCGGTCGAGGACCAAGAATTTTCTTTCCGCCTCGCACAAAAAGGCTACCATTTAGAATTCATTCCAGAGGCTGCGGTTTATCATGTCCATGATCGTAACCTGAGTGATTACTGGAAGCGTAAATTCGGCATTGGTTATTGGAAAGCCTATATGCTGCGCTGGCTGCCGCAAAAGACGTTTAATGATTCTCACACCTCACCCTCCCAGCGCTGGCAGATTGGTTTTCTAGGCCTGGCACTCATCGCACTGGCGCTGTCTCTTTTTATGCCTGATTTATTGTGGCTGGCTAGTGTTGCTACCGGCGTGTTTTTCTTGAGCGGCCTGCGCTTTTTATATTTTGTCTTGCGCCGTGATCTGGTCGCAGGGTTGTGGACCCCATTGATATTAGTGGCGCGTGCAGCTGCGCTGGGCGCTGGCCTGGCGGTCGGCTTTATCATGCCGCCGCGCAGACCACAACACCAACACCATGCGCTCCAGATGGGCACATTTTTTATCAAACGCATTGTCGATTTGATCGGCAGTCTGATTGGGTTGGTACTCTCTGCACCTATGATGCTGATTGCGGCTGTCGCCATCCGCCTGGATTCGCCAGGCCCGGCTTTCTTTTCTCAGGAGAGGGCTGGCGAAAACGGCAAACCCTTCCGCATCTATAAGTTGCGCACGATGTGCGCGGGCGCTGAAGGGCGTGTCGCTGAGGTGCTGGTGCTCAATCCTCTTGAAGGTCCGAGCTTTAAAATCCCGAACGACCCACGCGTAACTCGGGTAGGTCGCTTTCTGCGACGCTGGAGCATTGATGAAACACCCCAATTCTGGAATGTCCTTAAAGGGGAGATGAGCCTGGTGGGACCTCGCCCAGAAGAGTTGTGGGTGGTGGAAAAATATAACGATGAACAGCGCAAACGCCTGGCCTTTAAACCTGGCCTGACCGGACCGATGCAAATCAATGGGCGTGGTAGTCTGAACTTTGACGAGCGTTTAAAACTGGAACTGGACTATATGCAGAACTACTCACTGGCCAAGGACCTGGATATCCTGGTGCACTCCATTACAGCAGTAATAACCGGTAAAGGCGCTTACTGATCCACCTGCCTGTAAACAAAACAATCATAACCCCTTAATTTGATTAGGCTTGACGCATGCACAAAGGTTTGATAGCATCCGTTCGGCTGTTAATCTGATGCCGCTTTTTAAAAAGGAGTCTTAAAAACTAGTATGAAATCGATCAAACGTTTAATATTCTTGAGCCTGTTTTTGGCGCTGGTGGTGGTTGCTCTACCAAATCAACCAGCCGTCGTTACTGCCCAAGAAGAAACAGATCTTACACTTTACTTACCTATGGTTTCCAGCAAGCAGTCAAGCGAGCTGCCGCCATACTCAATCCAAATAGCCGGATTGAGCCAGATCACAGCTACGGCGGCCTATGCCAATCTAACCCCCAAAGAGGCTGCTGCAGCCCAGGAACTACTGATGGCTGAACTGGATGAAACCTTCCCAACCCTGGTGGATGCGCTCAAGCAGAGCGGGGTCGGCTACGTGCGCGTCTACGTTGACTGGAATGTGATCCAGCCAACGGAAGGCGGGGCTTATAGCTGGTCCTGGTATGATACTCGCCTGTCTCAGTTGAACGCAGCTGGATTGGGGTTAATTGCTACTGTAACCAATGCCCCAACCTGGGCAATCGATACTACTCTTGACCCATGTGCCTATATTATTACAGAAGTCGATGCCTATTACCAGTTTCTGGAAGCCCTGGTGGATCATTTTCCCTATATCAAGATTTGGGAAATTCTCAATGAGCCGGACGCTATCCCGGGATATCGCTGCGGAAGCGGTGTGATGAATTATGGTTTTGCCGGTGCGCAATACGCCAACCTGTTGCAAGGGGCCTATACGCGCATCAAAGCGCTTGACCCCTCCGCTACCGTTATCATGGGCGGTATGGCTTACGATCACTTTGTGGATGAAGATCCGGTCAATAATAAGTTCAATCGCTATTTCCTGGACGCGGTAATGGAGGCTGGTGGCGCGCCATACATGGATGGAGTTAATTTTCACTACTTCCATGATTTTGCAGGCAGTTGGGAAGGCTGGACGGCTGGAAATGGTGACCCGACCTGTGAGGAAGCCATTAACCTGAATGAAGGGGGCGACGACACGTTCTATTATCCGTATGGCTTTGATATTACCGCCAAGGCTTCCCATGTCGCCGAGCGCCTGCGTGTCTGCCATAATGTAATCAAACCGCAATGGCTGACCGAAATCGGCGACCACGGTATTCACCCTGATAACATTGATGCTTTGGATCCATTGCGCGTCGATGATACGCTTGAAAACCAGGCTCGCTATGTCTTCACAGTGCATGCGCGTGGATTCGCGAGCGGGGCGGAGAATATTACCTGGTATGCCCTCAAGATAGTCCCCACGCTGACCGATTATGACCACCAGGGCTTGCTCTATGATGAGCGAGATGGGCTGCTGGAAAATGAGCCCAAGCCAGCCTATTATGCTTATCAGACCATGACCCGGGAGCTGGGTGATTATCGCTTTGACCAGTGGGTGAGCTTTGACCCTCGAACGCGCCCTGCTGCGGAAGCCTACCAATTCAAACACATGGCTGGCGCTACAGCAGGTAACCCCAAGCTGGTAGCATGGAGCAATTTCACCAGTGATGTTCCGCTTACGCTGGCGCGCAGCTCAATTCGTGTGGTCTCACGCCCAGGCAATGGCATCTTCGCCGAGGAGTTCATTGTCACCGATGGAGGTTCCATGGACGCCGATGGTGCAGTCAATGGCAGTATATCCTTCAATCTCAAACTTGAGCCGGTGATTATTGAGCTTGTGCCGTAGGCAGATCCATCCCCTGTAGCTCTAAATAAAATTGGAGATGGTTTTCGAAACCCATCTCCAATTTTATTTGTACGATTTAGGACTTACACGC
>CAYXDC010000030.1:4733-6366 GCA_964463505.1 uncultured Anaerolineaceae bacterium | reverse complement strand
CATTTTTCCCGGAGTTGCGTATCTCCTACGCTTAAAAAGTGGGCATCGCTGACCTGAGGGGGGCAGGCCAACGACGCCCACAAAATTATACACCGGATCAATTATAACTTCAAGCTCATGCCTAACAGTTGTGAAAGGCTGGGCAAACTCTTTTTAGGAGCCGCTTACGGTTGGCAGTCCCTGGCTCTTCCAATCATTTATTCCCCCCGCCATGCTGGTGACATCTGTAAAGCCTGCCTGGCGTAATATATCCCGCCCCTCTGCGCTGCGATTGCCCGAACGGCATACCACGACAATCTCCACGCCTTGAGGGAGCTCATTCAGGCGCGTTTCCAGCTCATCTAATGGGATGAGCGTGGTATCGGGGATGTGGACGGCGTCCCATTCTTCAGGTGTGCGTACATCCAGCAAGAAAACACCCGCTTCATATTTTTCGGCGGCTTCTGCTACGCTGATCTCATCTGGCGCTGAGTTAGGTGCCAGGCTGCCAGCTGGAGCGGCGGGTGATTGGTTCAAGAAGACAAAAGCGGCAATGACCGCAACCAGGATGACTCCCGCCAGAATCAAGGGCCAGGTAGGGGTTTTGGCTCGGGTGGCTGCCTGCTTTTTACGGTTGGACTTCGATTGAGTTTTAGTGCCGTGCTTGGACATGATCGTTCTCCTTGCGATTTGAGACTGGCATTTAGATGCTTGAAGATCAACAAGGTTACAACTCCGCAGTAAAATGACCATTTTTGTGTCATTTCCCAGTGCAGAATAGGATGATTGACACATGACACGCCCGGAAAAAACCGTATAATAGCTATGACAATTAAATAATAGTCTAAGCCGCAGTCTCCAATTATTGTTTGTTCGGTTATTATTGTAATCTGCAGGCGACATCACCAACGAAAAGAGCATAACTTATGGCATCGATTGAAGAGATCAAACAGGCGTTGACTCAGGTCATGGACCCTGAATTGGGCAAGAGTATTGTCGAATTGGGCATGGTCCGTGATATCCAGGTCTCCGACGGTCAGGTAAAGATCTTGCTGGCTCTCACCATTGCTGGCTGCCCGTTGAAAGACCAGATCCGTAACGAGACCCAGGCAGCAGCTGCGGCTGTGCCAGGCGTCGGTGGGGTAACCGTTGAGCTGACAACCATGTCGGCCGATGAACGACAGAAGCTGCACAGTCGCGCTCCTGCTCCAGCCATGAATCTGAACCAGGTTGGTCGTATGGTAGCAATTTTGAGCGGCAAAGGTGGCGTGGGTAAATCCTCGGTCACAAGTTTACTGGCAACCGCTTTGCAGCGCCAGGGATTGATGGTGGGTGTGCTGGACGCCGATATCACGGGTCCCAGTATCCCGCGTATGTTTGGGATTAGCGGCCCCGTGCCGAGTGTGCCATTTGGAATGTTACCCATCCGTACGGCCTCCGGCGTGCGTGTGATCTCAACCAATCTTATGGTGCCCGAAGAAGACACAGCCGTGGTCTGGCGCGGGCCAATCGTCAGTACTACGATTAAACAATTTTGGACGGATGTGCTCTGGGGACGGCTGGATTATCTGCTGGTCGATTTGCCACCCGGCACCTCCGACGCTACCCTGACGGTGATGGAAGCCCTGCCCCTGGATGGTGTGGTCCTGGTGAC
>CAYXDC010000030.1:0-4633 GCA_964463505.1 uncultured Anaerolineaceae bacterium | reverse complement strand
CGTTCGGTGGCTGCCAGGATGATCCACAAGTCATAGATGCTTGCCCGGGTACTTGAGTTAGTCAGGTTTAACTCTTTAGGAGTTACGCAGATCCTCCAACCAAGTGCGTAAGCCCTACTCTTGAACTTATAGGATTTCGGTTGTTGCAGGTAAATAAGCTGTGGACATAACTCGTTTTCGGGTTTCTGATCCGACCCAACGGGAAGCCGAGTCGCAACCTGGTGGTGGGGGCTTAAGGCGCGCCTGGAAACCAACCTTACAATCCAGGTTTGTTTTGATTTTGGTTGGGGTCACACTGCTCAGCCTGCTTATATCCAGTTCTCTTCTGTATGATTTACAACGCCGGCAGTTAATCGAACAATCCGAGATGTCGGTTGCGCTGTTGAGCAACACGCTTGAAACGAGCCTGCGCCACGCCATGCTGGATGGTGAGCGGGTGCCGATCGACGATTTGATTGAATCCATTGTCGCAGAGCCGCAGATTGAAAAATTACATATCATGGACAGGCAGGGAGTCGTCAGTTTTAGTTCCGAATCTGCTGAAGTCGGTACCCTGATGAATGAAACTGATCCAGATTGCCAGGCTTGCCATGCCGGCAATCCGGTTGCGCTAAATTCAACCGTGATAACCCGCTCAGAATCCGGCACTCAAAAATTGCTGAATGTTAATGTGATCCAAAATGACATGGAATGCCATGCCTGTCACGATCCGGGAGTTGAAACGCTGGGGATTATGATGATCGAAACCTCCCTGGCTGGCGTGGAACAACAGCTCATATCGGGTTTTTGGCGCACCGGATTGGTTGGCTTGGGAACCATTATTGTCCTGGTAACTTTTATTGGTATCGCTCTCAATCGAAGTGTAATCTTGCCCATCTCCCGCTTATCCAAGGGAGTTGCCCAAATTGGGGTTGGTAATCTGGATGAGGCCATTCCGACGGGCGGACAAGATGAGATCGGCGAGCTGATGCTGGCCTTTGAAGACATGCGTCAAAAATTAAAGCGTTCGCATGCCGAACAGGAGCAGAATAAGCATAATCTGGCGGTTTTGAATGAGGTTGCCCTGGGGGCAACCCAGTTGCTTGATGTGCAGAACATCCTGGAATTTACTTTGGATACGATGATCAATCAGTTAGGCATGTCGGCAGGATTGATTTTCCTGTGGGATGAAGTCTCCCAACGCTACATCCTGCGCGCCTCGCGTAATATCCCCGACGAGCAGATCGAGGAGATTGACCGGCGACGCAAGGGTGGTTGGGATATCACCCGCGAAGTAGCTGAGTCAGGGCAGGAAGTGATCATCACCGATATTCCCCAGGACTACAGATTGCAAGGTTTATGGGACGATCGTCAGGGTCAAGCCTACATAAAACTCCCTTTGTTGTCGCGCGGCACAGTCGTGGGTGTGTTGAGCTTGATCACACCGGTAGGCCAACCAGTCACTCAGCCAAGGATAGAATATCTCAAAGCCATTGGGCGAGAGGTGGGGATTGCCATTGATAACGCCATGCTCCTGGAAGATACCCGCCGCAGTGAGCAACAAGCCAATGCACTCTATCAGCTGGGCACCAAGATCTCGGCTTCCCTGGCGTTAGATGATGTATTGGATGCGGTGGCAGACTCTGCGCGTGAGTTATTACAGGCGGAAATTGGTCTGGTAGGCTTGTTAGAGGCTGATTCTCAAGAGGTTATCATTATGGCGGTTGCGGGTGATAATGCTGAGAATCTCAAAGGTAAGCGCGTGCCTGTACATAGCGAATCGCCTGGTAATGTGTTGATGAAAGGTCAAGCAATTATCTCCAACTCGGAGCATGAGGATGCATTTGCTTTAAACGCCGATGATGCAACTACGGATCAACCCATTGCCTCTTTCTTGGCGGTCCCATTGGTGCGTGGCGAGCGCTTTTTAGGTCTGGTGGAAGTGATGATCCGCCAACCGCGTAACTTCCGCCAGGTAGACGCCCAATTGCTAATGCGCCTCGCGCATCATGTTGTGGTGGCTGTTGAAAATGCGCAGTTATATCACCAGCTCCGCTACCTGGCATCACTGGAGGAACGCGATCGTCTGGCGCGCGAAATGCATGATCATCTTGCCCAATCTCTGGGGTATCTCAATGTGCGCGCAGCCATGACCGATGATTTGCTTTCTGCAGGGAAGTATGAGCAGGCCCTGGAGAATTTGCACGAGCTAAAAAGAGCAGCAAAAATCGTTTATAAAGATGTGCGCGAAGAGATCTTCAACTTACGTACGGCAGTTACACACCCCAAGAGTTTCTTTACTACTTTACAGGATTATCTGGCAGAATATCGCACATATTACGGGGTTAATGTAGAATTGATGGTTGAGGCTACACAATTGTTTGATTTCGAGCCAGAGACCGGCAGCCAGCTATTGCGCATTATTCAGGAAGCTTTGGGCAATGTGCGCAAGCACTCGGGAGCCAGTTATGTGCGGGTACACTTCCACCTGGAAGGCGATACCGTATTGGCATGTATCGAAGATAACGGCCAGGGATTTATACCGGGTCAGGCTGCCGAGGTAAATGGACAACATTATGGTTTGCAAATCATGCGCGAACGCGCTGAATCGGTAGGGGGGAGCCTCATACTCGAATCTCAACCTGGGCAAGGAACACGTGTCCTGGTGCGCCTGCCGGCTGCCTGAGGAAGTGAAAGGAGTAACACTAGGATGTTGCGTATTTTACTGGTTGACGATCATGTGCTGTTCCGTAAGGGACTCACAGCTTTGCTGGGCAGCCGTCCGGATATCCAGATCGTGGGTGAAGCGCGAGATGGCCTGGAGGCCATCGATGCCGCGCGCGAGTTTCTACCAGATGTCATTCTAATGGATGTCAACATGCCTCGCTGTGATGGCCTGGAAGCGACACGGCGCATCAAACGCGAGATGCCGCATGTCAAGATCGTCATTCTGACTGTTTCGGACGATGACCAGCATCTCTTTGAGGCGATCAAAAGTGGCGCCCAGGGTTATCTTTTGAAAGATCTGGAACCTTATCAGCTTTACGATCTATTAGAGAGTATCTCACGCGGCGAGGCGCCCCTTTCTGGGGTCATTGCTGCCAAGATCTTGAAGGAATTTACCAATCCCAGTGGCGCGACAACCCAAGAGGCAGAAGTAATCGACGAGCTGACCCCCCGGGAGACTCAGATCCTGCAATTGGTGGCAAAAGGTAAATCCAACAAGGATATCGCCGATGAATTGGTGATCTCTGAGAACACAGTGAAGATCCATATCCGTAATATATTGGAAAAACTGCATTTAAAAAACCGCATCCAGGCTGCTGTGTACGCGGTCAGCCAGGGAATAATTAATGAACCACCCCATTAATGCTGCCATATAGCCCAGATGGGCTATATTTTTTAAAGCGTCTTGCCTATTAGAGCTATCGAAAGATAGCTCTTTTGTTTTTGAGATATTACTAAGTTTAGTATTGTTAGCAAAGATCATTAAGACTATTATCTAAATAGCGTACCTGTCTCCAGGTATTTAAGCATGGTCAGGGTGTTCTGGTGCGGAGATAGCTCCATCTGCATTAATGGGTACCAGGAGGTAAGTTGTCTCTTTGAAGTCTGCCCCGTAGGTCTGGTCCTCATCGCCCACCGCGTGCGAAGTTCTGGAGCAAGAAAGGAGAGCCTCATCACCAAGGTTATTTTAAATAAAAAATGTTCCAATCATCATCGAACAAGGCTTGAAAGCTGGAGGAATTAAAGATGACTCGAGTTGAACGAAGAGATAAAGCACCAGAACCAAAACCGGAAGAGCCAAAAACTGGTGGGGGTGGCATTAGCCGGAAAGAATTCTTAGAGATGACGGGGACTGGCATCGCTGGTCTGGTCATCGGCGGCGTTGTGGGGCGCGAAGTCTTCCCTAAGGCTGCAGCTCCAGAAGCAGTAGCCACACCTGAAGCAGCTGCACCTGCAGCTGGCGGAGAAGAAGCTGCGGCTGAATCCCCGTATAAAGCTGGATATTCAATCGTATTTGATCCCTACCAATGCACTGGCTGTATGGCCTGTGCTGTAGCTTGCTCGGAAAAATATTCCCTGGAAGTTTTCCCGGAACAGACCGCAGGTGTAGTGAACCTGGAATTTTCCCGCATTCGCCCGGTCCGTTTCCAATATGTTGATGTGGTCAACGTCTGCTACGACTGCAAGCTCGACGAACTGGAAGAAGGTACGGATCTAGCTCCCTGCCAGGCGGTCTGCCCTGAAGAAGCCATTCTAACCATTCCTGAAGGCGAAGGCAAAGCAGGCTACTATGGCATGGGTTACAAGTACGTCGATCGCGAGAAGTGCCTGGGCGCCGATAAGTGCTGGCGCTGTTCCGAGATCTGCGAAGACCAGTTCGGCAGCGGTATTTCTTTCGATCCCATTGAAAAGAAAGCCCAAGTTTGCGGTCGCTGCGGCGGCGATCCCGAGTGCGTCAAAGCTTGCCCCGAGCCGCTGGCTCTGCAGTGGGTCCCGGCCTCGATCAATGGCCGTTTCTTTGCGCATACCCCCGGGGACTACGCACGGCTGCTTTACCGCAAGATGTTTGGACAGAGGAGGACCCTATAATGGCCGACTTAAAAGGTATGACAGGCAAAATTGCACGAGTCGACCTGACCAGTGGCAC
>CAYXDC010000029.1:0-37015 GCA_964463505.1 uncultured Anaerolineaceae bacterium | reverse complement strand
CGGATATGGTTATCCAGCGCTTAATAGAGCTGCTGCAATCGCTACCTACCATCCCCATCTGGCTGGCGCTGACAGCAGCCCTGCCGCGCACCTGGTCTCCGGAAAAGGTGTTCTTTGCCATTACCATCATCCTGGCCTTACGCGGCTGGACCACGCTGGCGCGCGAAGTGCGTGGACGTTTTCTGTCCTTACGTGAGGAAGATTTCGTCCTGGCAGCGGAGCTGGCAGGCTGCAGCCAGGCACGCATTATCCTGGTGCATATGATCCCCACCTTCACCAGTCACATTATTGCTACCAGCACCCTGGCCATCCCGGTGATGATCGTCACCGAGACCTCACTCAGCTTCCTGGGATTGGGGCTGCGCCCACCCGCCATCAGTTGGGGGGTCATGCTGCAGGAAGCGCAAAATATCCAGACCCTGGCTCTGGCGCCTTGGCTGCTATTACCGGGCGTGGTGGTGATCGTGGCAGTGTTGGTTTTCAACCTGGTTGGTGACGGCTTGCGGGATGCTGCCGACCCGTACAGTAATTAGACTGTGAGGATGCAACCATGCCTATTGAACCTATTCCAGCCAATAAGATAACCCACCAGTTGGATATTAATTCCTCTCCGTCATGGATAGATGAACCTCTGCTCAGGGTAGAGGATCTCAAGGCGTACTTTTTCATGGATGAGGGGACTGTCAAGGCAGTCGATGGGGTTAGCTTCAATGTTTATCCCGGTAAGGTCATCGGGATCGTGGGCGAGAGCGGTTGTGGCAAAAGCGTTACCATGAAAGCCATCCTGCGCATCCTGGAGCGTTCAGCAAAAATCGTCTCCGGGAAGGTGACCCTGCGCAGACGCATCAATAGCGATGATCCAAACAGCCTTGAAGAGCTGATCGAGCTAACCAGCCAGCACCCGAATAGCAAGATCATGCGTAAAATCCGCGGCGCTGAAATCGCCCTGATTCCACAGGAACCTATGGCTGCTTTCAGTCCGGTGCACACTGTTGGCAATCAGATTATGGAGACCATCTTGCTGCACCAGGATGTGAGCAAGCAAGAGGCGCGCAAGATCGCCATCGAAGTCTTTCGTTCAGTGGGTATATCCATGCCTGAGCAGCGCATTGATTCGTATTCCTGGGAGCTTTCAGGCGGCCTGCGCCAGCGGGCGATCATTGCGATGGCATTGAGCTGCAATCCCCGCCTGCTGATCGCCGATGAGCCGACCACCGCCATTGATGTGACCACGCAAGCCCAGATCTTGAAGCTGCTGCGCGGACTGCAAGAAGAACGGCAAACTTCGATCATCTTCATCACCCACGATCTGGGCGTGATCGCACAGATGGCGGACGAAGTGGTGGTGATGTATCTGGGCATGGTGATGGAAAAAGCCAGTGTGAATACAATCTTCAAGCATGCTCAACATCCCTATACTCAGGCGCTGCTGCGCTCAATCCCCAGTATGCAATCTGAGTCACGGGTGAAACTGCCAACCATCGCCGGCTCGATTGCCCACCCCTTCAATCGCCCGAAGGGCTGTCCATTTCATCCGCGCTGCGGCCATTTCATGCAAGGCGTGTGCAATGCGGAGCAGCCCAAACTGGTGGAGATTGGCGACGAGCATTATGTCAGCTGCTTTTTGTATTCAAATGAAACGATCTCCTCAGCCAGCCCCCTCACGGAGAAAAACACATGAGCGACGCAATTGAACCTGCGGGCGTTGCACGCCAGCCCTCCGTAAAACCCGCCGTGCACCGGCAATCCAGCTCTACCCCTTTGCTGCTGGAAGTGAAAGGTCTAAAGAAGTATTTCCCGATCCACAAGGGATTGATGCGCAAAGTGGTCAACCAGGTGCGAGCAGTGGATGATATCACCTTCTTCGTGCGCGAAGGCGAAACCCTGGGTCTGGTAGGTGAAAGCGGTTGTGGTAAAACGACTGCCTCACGCTGCATCCTGCGCGCTTTCCCGGCTACCAGCGGAGAAATCCTGTTCCGTGAAGCGGACGGCAGGGTGACCGACCTGGCGAAACTGGACCGGCCTGGATTGCGGCGCTTCCGCCCCCAGATGCAGATGATCTTCCAGGATCCGTTCGGGTCGCTCAACCCACGTATGACTATTTTTGACATCGTAGGCGAGCCAATGTATGTCAATGGGCTGAAGAACCGTACTGAGCGCACCGATCGCGTGGCAGAACTGCTTAAGCTGGTCGGTCTGCGACCTGAATTTATGCGCCGTTACCCGCACGCCTTCAGCGGCGGGCAGCGCCAGCGCATCGGCATCGCCCGAGCGCTGGCATTAAACCCACGCATGGTGGTTGCCGATGAGCCTGTTTCCGCCCTGGATGTATCGGTCCAGGCGCAGGTGCTCAATCTGATGCTTGATTTGCAGGAAAAGCTGCAGCTGACCTATCTTTTCGTGGCGCATGATCTGAGCGTGGTCAAGCATATCAGTGACCGGGTGTGTGTGATGTATGTGGGCAAGATAGTGGAAATGGCCGCCACAGAAGAGCTATTCTACGCCCCGTATCATCCCTATACAGCCGCATTGATGATGGCGGTGCCGGTGCCTGATCCATCCAAACGACATATCATCCAGGACCTGCCTGGCGAGGTAGCCAGCCCGGCCAACCCACCCAGTGGTTGTTATTTCCACCCGCGCTGTGAATATGCCCAGGAAATCTGTCGAACTCAAACGCCAGAATTGCGCGAGCTCAGCCCGGATCATTTTGTGAGCTGCCACCGGGCAGAGGAACTCAAGTTGGCGGGAATTAAATAACGGAGCTTCTAGCTCAGCCTTATGCCTGCAACCCAACCACCAAACCTCCTGTTCCTGATTACTGATCAGCAGCGTGCAGATACGCTTGCGCCGGGCTCCCTATGCCAGACACCCAATCTGCAGCGCCTGGCGGCGCGCGGGACGCGCTTTGAGAGCTGCTATGCCCCGAACCCGATTTGCGCGCCGGTGCGGGCATCCCTGTTCACCGGGCTGCTGCCGCACAACCATGGCATGGTGGATAATCCGCATACGGTTGAATCTTACCGCGCCGATCTAAAACCTGATCTACCTTTCTGGCCACGCGACATGCAGCGGGCAGGTTATCACAGCGCATATTTTGGAAAATGGCACGTCGATCGCAGCTTGCGCCTGGAAAATTTTGGCTTTGCAGAGTACGACACCGAAGAGGATGGTTATCGCAGCTACCGCGCCTACCGCCGCCAGATGGGACTGCCGGATAAAGCGCCGCCCCCGATTCAAACCGTCCAGGTGGAGCACAAAGGCTACAAGCCCTTTGTGCTCAGCGGCATCACACCCGAGCCGCCCGAAGCCATGCTGGAGCATTTCATCTATTCACGCGGCATCCGGTTCATCGAAGATCAGGCAGCGCGCCGTGACCAACAACCCTGGGCGCTGGTGCTCTCATCTCTGGCGCCGCATGATCCCTATATTGTCCCGCGCCAGTACTACGAGCGCTATGACCCGCGCCAGATTCCCCAGCCCGCCAGTTTTCACGACGACCTGGCAGGGCGACCGGTGATCTACCGGCGCATCCAGCAGGTGTGGGACAGCCTGGAGTGGGAGCACTACGCCCAGGCGATCGCCAACTATTATGCATTCTGCTCCCTGGTTGACGACCAGGTGGGGCGGGTGCTGGCTGCACTGGAGCGGACCGGGCAGGCTGAGAATACCCTGGTGATTTATTTGTCGGATCATGGCGATTATATGGGCGCGCACAGGTTGATGCTGAAGGGCATCCCGGCCTATGACCAGGCTTACCGTGTGCCGCTGTTGATGGCAGGGCCGGGAATCCCACAGGGGAAGACAGTCTCCCAACGCCTCAACCACCTCGACCTGGCGGCCACCATGCTGCCACTGCTGGGCCTGGATCAGGTAATTCAGCCAGGCAGCATGCCTTATACCATGATCGGGCGCTCAATCCTTCCACTCCTGGGTGATAATGCCCAGGAACACGCTGTCTGGTCTTCACAGCTTTTTGCGGAATGCCAGGGACAGCGTTTTGCTTATACCCAGCGCGTTTTGTGGTGGCAGAATTATAAATATGTCTTCAATGGTTTTGACCAGGACGAGTTTTATGATCTTGCGCATGACCCCGATGAATTGCACAACCTAGCGCAGGACTCCAATGCGCGTCCGGTCATGGAAGAAATGGCTGCCCGTATGTGGGAGGTCATGCATAGCACAGGGGACAGTAATATGGTCGATGCAGAATACGGTATGTTCCGGTTTATGCCGGTAGGACCGCGAGGAAAGACTTTAGCATGAATCATCCGTACCACGATCGTTTCGCCCTGGTGAACGGGCAGCTCGTACTTCCGGAGCGCGTCGTCACAGGCATGGCGCTGGTGATCGATGCCTCCAGCCCAAACGGGTTGATTGCTGCCATCATGCCCGAGACTCAGCTGGCGCCGGAAATACTGCGTGTAGATGTTGGTAGGCGCATCATTACACCCGGTTTGATCGATATCCACACCCACGGAGCACTGGGCTACACATTCAATGAGCCGACGGACCAGGCATTTGATGCGATCTTGCAGGAGAATGCCCGGCGGGGGGTGACCGGCGTGCTGGCGACGGTTGCCACTGCGCCAATTAACGACCTTGTGCAGGTATTTGAATTTATTCGCCAGTGGATGGCCACCCCGCACGCCGGCGCGCAGGTATACGGCGCGCATCTCGAAAGCCCGTTCATCAGCCCGGCGCAGTGCGGGGCGCTGGATCCAAAGAATCTCTACCTGCCGGACGATCCCCGGGCAGAGCAAATCCTGGCCTACGCGGATATCCTGCGCATTCTGGTGCTGGCGCCCGAGCAGCCCGGGGCTGTAGGGCTAGTGGAGCGCCTGGTAGAGCGGGGGATTATCCCGGCAGCCGGGCACAGCATGGCCAAAGAGGAGCATGTCCTGGCTGCGATGCGGGCGGGGCTGCGGCATGTCACGCATATCTTCAGCGCCATGTCTACCACCGTGCGCGAAGGTCCCTGGCGCAAACCGGGTTTACTGGAGACAGCCCTGGTGAACGAAGGTTTGATGGTAGAGATGATCGCTGATAACAAGCATTTGCCGCCCACCCTGATGAAGCTGGCCTACAAGAGCATTGGCCCTGAGCGCCTGTGTGTGGTCTCGGATGCTACCAGCGGGGCAGGGCTGCCCGAGGGCAGCCGCTTCCGCATGGGCGAGATGGAATATGAAGTGATCGACGGTGTTGGGATGATGTTCGATCGCAGCGCTTTTGCTGGCAGCAGCACCCTGCTCAACCAGATGATCCCGATCCTGACCGAAAAAGTAGGCATTCCCCTGCCTGAAGCGATCCGCATGACCAGCCTGAACCCGGCGCGTGTGCTGAATTTGGCCGAGCGCAAAGGCAGCCTAGAAGCAGGCAAAGACGCCGATCTGGCGATTTTCAACCCGGATTTTAGCGCCTGGCGCACCATGATAGCCGGGCAATGGATAAACTGAAAGGAAAAAGAAGAATGTCACCCACCCCCATTTTGAACACCCACATCGACGCCTTACCGGTGAGTGTCTACGAGACCAATGCTCATGCCGGGCAGTCAGCGGCTAAGGACGCGGCAGCTTTTCTGAAGGAAACCCTGGAAGCACGCGGCCAGGCGAATGTGATCCTGGCGACAGGCAATTCTCAACTCAGCTTCCTGGAAAGTCTGCGCGCCTTCCCCGACCTGGACTGGAGCAGAGTCAATATCTTTCATATGGACGAATACCTGGGGATCGATCCGGCGCACCCGGCCAGCTTCCCACTCTTCTTGCAGCGCCATTTTCTGGAATATCTGGATCCATCAGCGGGCGCCTTCTACCCCGTGCCCGGTCAACACCCGGACCCAGAACTGGCCTGCCGGGAGTATGAAGTCTTGCTGCGCGCCCATCCGGTTGATTTGTGCGCCCTGGGGATCGGCGAGAATGGTCACCTGGCGTTTAATGACCCGCCGTACGCGGATTTCAACGACCCGGTGTGGATGAAGGTGGTACAGCTGGATGAGGCTTCGCGCCGCCAGCAGGTGGGCGAGGGGCATTTTCCAGACCTGGATGCAGTGCCTACCCACGCGCTGACCCTGACGATCCCGGCTCTGCTGGCAGCCCGTAAGGTGCTGGCCATCGTTCCGGAGGCGCGCAAAGCCCAGGCGGTGCAAAAATCGCTGTTCGGCCCAATCGATGACGCCTGCCCGGGCAGCATACTGCGCCAGACAGCCCATGCTCACCTGTACCTGGACCGTGACTCGGCCGCGCTGGCCTTCCCAGGTTTATGAGGCCTGAAATTGCCTGGTAAGCCCGCCCCGCACATCCCAACCTTATTTGTCTTAGGGGACAGCATCTCGATCCAATATGGACCGGGCCTGGAGCGCCTGCTGGCGGGTCGATTCGCCTGCGATCGTAAGGGCAGCGAGCTGTTGGAGGATCAGGCGCTTGCAGAAAACGGGGTTGGCATCCTGCAGCGTTTGGCCGCGCTGGACAGCAGCCTGGAAGCGATCAATGGCGGGGACAGCGCCAGTGTGCTGGCCTACCTGCAGGCGAAAAGTGCAGCTCAGGCAGGCCTCGGGACGGTCCTGCTGCTTAACTGCGGGCTGCACGATGTGCGCCGAGACCCGCGCAGCTCAACCTGCCAGGTTGAGCCGGGCTATTATGCAGCAAACCTGAACGACATCCTACGCCTGGCAACCCGCTTAAGCCAGCAAGTGATCTGGTTGCGCACCACGCCAGTCTGCGATGCGTGTCACCAGCGCTTGAATCATGAGTTTCAGCGTTTCAACGCCGATGTGGAGCTGTATAACCAGATTACGGACGCGCTTATGGATGAAGCCGGTATCCCGAGCATTGATTTGTACGGGTTCACCAGGAAGTTGAGCCCTGCAGACGAGACGCTGGAGCAACTGTACTGCGACCATGTGCATTTCAGCGAGCCGGTCCGGCAGATGCAGGCCGCATATATCGCTGGCTGGCTGGAAGCCTATATCCATGCTTGAACCCGAATCCACGACTGCGCGCCCTTTCTTGCCGCTTGAGCTGGTCTTCAACCCGCACTGGTGGTACCAGACTGCCGGTATCCGCTTTGACCGATCCTTCTATCTGGACCCACAAACCCGTATCCAGAATGATGTCAGCATGCGCCGGGTACTGCATGATCGCTTTGGGGCGCTGGGGCTGGGCGAGCCTGATCCGCAGCCGCGCCCGATAATTGGATCGCTGCATGTCGCCGGGGGCTTTGTCATCCCCGCATTACTGGGGGCGGAGATCTGGTTTGCGGACGATGCCGCGCCACAGCCCCTGCCGGTGCATCTATCAGTGGAACAGCTGGAGCGCCTGGAAAAGCCCGATTTTCGCCAGACCTGGCCTATGAATGAGCTGATCGCTCAGATGGATGCCCTGGAGAGCGAGTGGGGCTATGTGGTGGGCGATCTGAATACGGACGGCTTACTGAACGCAGCCTACCACCTGTACGGGGCTGATTTATTCACGGATTTCTATGAAGCTCCACAGCGCGTCCAGCATGTGCTGGAGGTGATCAGCAGCCTGATTGTGGATGTGGCGGATACCATCCGCCAGCGCACCGGCAGCAGCTCAATCTCCGTCAACCGCATGGTCGAGCGAGTCGATCCGAAATTGTTCCTGCACGCCAACTGCTCTGTGCCGATGATTTCGCCCAGGAGCTACCGCGCCATGCAGCTACCATTCGAACAGCGCATGGCAGATCAATTGCGACCCTTCGGTATCCACCACTGCGGGGATAACCTGCAGCGCTATGCCAGCGCGTATGCCGAGCTGGAGCCCGTTTTCGTGGATGTGGGCTGGGGCTCGGATGTTGCCGCCTGCCGGGCAGCCATGCCAGATACATTTTTGAATTTGCGCCTCAGCCCGGTGCGCATGCTCACCTGCACGCCGCAGGAGATCGCCCGCGACACCGAGAACCTGCTGCGGGCGGCTGGCCCGCTCGATCTCGCAGGCGTGTGCTGTATCAATATGGATTACGGTACGTCGGACGAAAATCTCTTCGCCATGTTTGAAGTGATCGAACGCTTCCGGCTTAACGCCTGAACGAAAGGAAACCAGACTATGGAATATCGTCTGTTTGGACGGACAGGAGTGCTTGTCTCACCGCTTGGCCTGGGGACCATGAACTTTGGCGACCCCACCAGCGCAGAAGACTCAAAGACCATCATCGAGCGCGCCATCGCAGGGGGGATCAACTTCATCGACACAGCCGATAAATACCAGAACGGAGAGAGTGAGCGCATTGTCGGTCAGGCGCTGAAGGACCTCGGCTGGCGCAAGCAGGTCTTCCTGGCAACCAAGGGTTTCAACCGCATGGGTGACGGGCCGAATGACGCCGGCGCCAGTCGATTGCATATCCTGCGCGCCTGCGAAGATTCACTGCGCCGCCTGCAGACCGAAACTATCGATCTTTACCAGCTGCATCGCCCGCCGCCCGCGCATATCCCTCAGGATGAAACCCTGCGCGCCCTGGAGGACCTGGTCCGCTCTGGTAAAGTGCTTTACGTTGGTTCTTCCACTTTCCCGGCCTGGATGTTGATGGAAGGGCTGGCGATCAGCGAGCATTACGGCTGGGCGCGCTACGCCAGCGAACAACCGCCTTATAACCTGCTCGACCGCCGGGCGGAAAATGAGCTGATTCCCGTCTGCCAAAAATATGGCCTGGCGGTACTGCCCTGGTCCCCGTTGGGGATGGGTATTCTGGCTGGGCGGTACACCCAGCCGGGCCAATTTCCGGGTGGATCACGCGGCGAATCCTGGCAAAATCCAATCTTCCGCAGGCGCATTACTCGGCGCGGTATCGCAGTTGGCCAGCAAGTCGCCAGCATGGCTGCTGAGCGCGGCCTGACCCCCAGCCAGCTGGCTCTGTTGTGGGTCAAAGACCAGCCAGGTGTGACCACCCCGATCATTGGCCCGCGCACCCTGGCGCATCTTGAAGATGCGCTGCCGGTCATGGAGATGAGCCTCGCACCAGCCGACCGCCCCCTGTTTGATGCCCTCGTTCACCCCGGCAATGCCGTTGCCGATTTTTATAACAGCAACGACTGGATGAAAGCCCGTATTTCGGATCAGCCCGAGGAGGCAGTATGAAGTCTGTGCGTTGGGGAATCATCGGCTGTGGAAATGTAACCGAAGTTAAAAGCGGGCCGGGCTTTCAAAAGGCAAACGGCTCGGAGCTGGCAGCAGTCATGCGCCGGGATGCCGCCCTGGCCCAAGATTATGCCCGCCGGCACGCGGTGCCGCGCTGGTACAGCGATGCCCAGGCGTTGATCGACGACCCCGAAGTGGACGCGGTGTATATCGCCACGCCGCCTGACTCTCACCATACCTATACCCTGGCAGCCGCCCGGGCGGGCAAGCCGGTGTATGTCGAGAAACCCATGGCGTTGAATGCCGCTCAATGCCAGGAAATGATCGATGCCTGCCAGGCTGCCGGAGTGCCTTTATTCGTTGCGTACTATCGCCGGGCTCTGGAGCGTTTCCTCAAAGCCAGGGAGCTGGTGCAGTCCGGGGCGATCGGCGAGCCGCGTTTTGTGGAGGTGATGCTCACCCTGCCGCTGCAAATTTCTTCTAGAGAACAGCTTCCCTGGCGCGTGCGCCCTGAGATCGCCGGCGGCGGTATCTTCGTGGACCTTGCCAGCCATATCCTGGATTACTTGGACTATGTGTTGGGTCCTGTCAAGCTTGCGCACGGCTTTGCCCGCAACCAGGCCGGCGCTTACCCGGCAGAGGATATCGTCAGCGCGGCCTTCGAATTCGAGAGCGGTGTTCAGGCGGTGGGGACATGGTGTTTCAACAGCTTTGAGAGCAGCGACCGGATTACTTTTGTTGGATCGCAAGGGAAAGTAAGCCTGTCGGCATTTGATGCTTCGCCGGTACTCTATGAAACCAATGATAATCGCGAGGTATATGATATTCCCACCCCGCCCCATATCCAGCAGCCCCTGATCCAGCAAGCCGTGGATGAGCTGCTGGGCAGAGGCGCCTGCGTGAGCACGGGCAGCAGCGCCATCCGTACCACGCGCGTGATGGAAGGATTACTGGCGGATTATTATCAGAAGTAAAAAGATTAAACTACCAGAGAGCGCAAACACAATGCAAAAACCAGATGAAACTGCACCCATCACCAGCCGGCAGCGTATACTCACGGCCCTGGCGCACCAGGAGCCTGACCGCATCCCGCTCGATCTGGGGAGCACCCAGATCACGGGCATTCATGTGATCGCATTCCAGCGCTTGCGCCAGGTGCTGGGTCTGCCCCCGGTTGATCCGCAGCTCGCCGATGTGATCCAGGGCCTGGCTCTGCCGGATGACGATGTGGTGGAACATCTGGGTGTGGATGTGCGCGGGCTGTTCCCGCTCAACAGCCATAACTGGCAAGTGATAGAAGAGGAATTTGACGATGGCACCCAGGATGGGCAATACTGGATTTATCACGATGAATGGGGCATCACGCACCGCAAACCCCGCCCGGATGGCCTGTATTACAGTGTGTGGCAGCCACCGCTGGAAAAACCAGAACTAACCGCCCAGGATATTGCAGATCATCCCTGGCCGCGCATGGATGATCCGCAGCGCATTGCCGGCCTGCGCCAGCAGGCTGAGCGCTATCGCGCGGCTGGCTATGCGGTGATGCTCAAAGATCCCTTCGCGGGGATTTTTGAGTTCGCCCAGCGCATTGTGGGCATGCAGAATCTGCTGGTGATGATGGCTACGGAGAAAGCGCTGGCAGGGGTCTTGCTGGATAAAATGGTCGAGCTGAAGTTGAATTTCTGGGAGATGGCTTTGCCCGAGCTGGCAGATGTGGTGGATGTGATCAGCCAGGCGGACGATTACGGCACGCAGGTTTCGCAGCTGATCTCGCCGCGCATGTTCCGCGAGCAGCTCAAGCCGCGCTGGCAGGCCATTTTTGAGTGTATGAAAGCCCTGGCGCCGAATGCCAAACGTTTCTTCCATTCGGATGGCAATGTGCGCCCAATCTTGCCGGACTTTATCGAGCTGGGTGTGGAAATCCTGAACCCGATCCATATCACCGCCACGGGGATGGAGCCAGGCGCTTTGAAACGTGATTTTGGGGATGCGCTGGTCTTTTGGGGCGGTGGGGTGGATACTCAGGGCGTGCTGCCTTACGGTACTCCACAGGAAGTGCGCGACAATGTGCAGCGCAATATCGACGCGCTGGCGCCGGGTGGGGGCTTTGTATTCACCACCGTTCATAATATTCAGGCGGATGTGCCGGCCGAGAATATGCTGGCCATGTATGAGGCTTTGCTCGGAAAAAGCCTGTAAGTGAATCTGCATCAGGGAATGGAAAAAACAGATGAGCCGAACTTCAGATCTATCCAGTGTGCGTTTCTTTGACCCGGAGCCAGCGCAGCGCCGTCTGGCACGGCAGCTGTATGACTCCGTCGCTAATCTACCCATCGTCAGCCCGCACGGACACGTCGATCCAAATCTATTCGCCAGTGAAGAAGCGCGCTTTGGCTCGCCCGCCGACTTGCTGATCATCCCCGATCATTATGTATTCCGCATGTTGTATTCGCAAGGTATCTCACTGGAGTCCCTGGGGGTGCCGCGCCTGGATGGCAGCCCGGTGGAGCAGGACCACCGTAAGATCTGGCAGATCTTTGCGGATCATTTCTATCTCTTCCGGGGAACTCCTACCGGCGTGTGGCTGGCGCACGAATTGAGCGTGGTATTCGATTGTCAACTACCTCTGAACAGCGCTACCGCCCAGGAAATTTACACCCATATCGAAAACTGCCTGGCTGCACCTGAGTTTCAACCCCGGCGCTTGTTTGAGCGCTTCAACATTGAAGTGCTGTGCACCACGGATGCCGCCTGGGATCGCCTGGAAGCGCACCAGGCAATCCGCGCCTCCGGCTGGCAGGGCAATATCCGCCCGACTTTTCGCCCGGATGGGGTAGTAAATCTGGACGCCCCCGGCTGGCGCGTCAACCTGGACCGGCTGAGCCAGTCCAGCGGGGTAGAGATCAGCTCGCTGGCGCGGATGATCGAAGCGCTCGAGATCCAGCGGGCGCATTTCAAATCGATAGGCGCAACTGCCACCGATCATGCCGCCCTGGTCCCGCTCACCCGGCTGCTCAGCCAGGCGGAGGCGGAAGCTATCTTCCAGCATGCGCTCAAGGGTGAGCTGGCGGCAGAGGATATCCAGCGTTTCTGCGGGCATATGCTGATGGAGATGGCGCGCATGAGCGTGGAAGACGGCCTGGTGATGCAGATCCATCCCGGCTCGCTGCGCAACCATAACTCGATCATCTTTGAGCGTTTTGGGCTGGATAAAGGCGCTGATATCCCGATCGACACGCAATTTGCGCGCAATCTACAGCCATTACTGGAGCGCTTTGGCAATGACCCGCGCCTGCGCCTGATCTTATTCACCCTGGATGAAACCACCTATGCGCGCGAGCTGGCTCCCCTGGCGGGGCACTACCCGGCCGTGCTGCTGGGGCCGCCCTGGTGGTTCCATGACAGCCTGAACGGGATGCGGCGTTATTTTGACCAGGTCATCGAGACTGCTGGGCTGTATAACACGGTGGGCTTCAACGATGACACGCGCGCCTTCCCGTCCATCCCCGCACGCCACGATGTCTGGCGGCGCGCCAGCGCCAACTGGCTGGCGGGGCAAGTACTGCAGGGGATCATCCAGGAAGCGGATGCCGCAGAGATGATCGTGGACCTGGCAGTTGGGCTAGCCAGGCGCGCCTACCGGCTTCCAGTGAAATAATCTTTAAAATAAGAAGACAGGATTTATTATGCTTACTCCTTTAGGGCTTACCCCATCTTTTGGATTTGGCGACCGCCTGGGATTGGCGACCCCTGGGCATATTGCCGCGGTTAAGGGCACGAAATTTGCCCCGATCTTTGCACAACAATCCGTGCGTGAGAACACGCGCACTGGGCGCACGCCCCAGCAGGTGATGAATGATGCCCGGCGTGCGGTGGAGGCCGCTGGCTGGGAGGCGCCGTGGGGCGCAGACGCAGACCATCTCAAGACGGTGGATGACCTGCCGCCGTTTGTCAAGGCAGGTTACACCTTCTACACGGTCGATCCGGGCGAGCATGTGGACAATGCCGCCGATCGTGATCGGCTCTCCGTTCTGCAAGAAAAAGTTAAAGGCTTCAACTGGGATGAACTACCCTCCATTTATCTGGAGAATCCAGTGGAGCGAGGCTTCGGGGTCTTTGAACACGACTCCCTGCTGCGGGCTGTGGTCAAGTATGGAAAGGCTATCCGGCATGCAACCGGGATGTACCAGCATCTGGCGCAGTTTATGGATGGATTTGATTTTGAAGTTTCGGTGGATGAAACCGACAGCCCCACCACCGCCCTGGAGCATTACTTTATTGCCAACGAGCTGAGCCGGGCAGGGGTGCGCTTTACCTCGCTGGCTCCGCGTTTCATCGGGCGTTTCGAGAAAGGCGTGGATTATATCGGCGACCTGGCCGCGCTGGACGTGGAGCTGGCCAGGCACGCGGCGGTAACCGCCCATTTTGGTACCTACAAGCTCAGCCTGCATTCGGGGTCGGATAAGTTCAGCGTCTACCCGCTGATGGTCAAGCATTGGGGCGAGCGCCTGCACGTCAAAACCGCCGGTACATCTTACCTGGAAGCGCTGCGCAGCCTGGCGATGGTTGAGCCAGCCTTATTTAAACAGATCCTGGCGCTGGGCCTGCAGCGCTACCCGATTGACCGGGCTTCATATCATGTTTCGGCGGAGGTCGAGAAAGTGCCCGGGGATCTTGAGCTGCCGGCTTACCTGGATCATTTCGATGCGCGTGAGGTGCTGCACGTGACGTTTGGCTCGGCCCTGGCTCAATTTGGGGACGAAATCCAGGCGGCTCTGGTGCGCCACAACCAGGTTTACACAGCGAATTTACTGCGCCATTTTCGCAAACATCTGGATTTATTGGGGTAAACGTATATTGGAGTTAGTAAACTGACCCGGTCCAATTCGATCGGGTCAGTCGGTTAAAGTGAAGTTGTTTTACCCTGCTCAGGCTGTTTTGCGAGCAGCAGGCAAAAATAAAATTGCCGGGATGGACAACAAGGAGATGAACGCGCTCCAGTAGAATGCAGGGCGCAATCCGTAGTTATCGCCGATCAAGCCTACAGCCAGTATTGTCAATAACTGCATAAGAAAGTTGATCGACATAAACAGGCCGTTGCCGACTGCCCGGTTATCGGGGAGCAGTTCCTGAACAATGGCCAGCAAAACTGGCACGGTGGAAAGGCTGGTAAAGCCCAACAGCAGCAGCACAACCGTCTGTAACCAGCCATCGACATTTAAAAACGCCAGCATGGCTGCTGATGAAGTTAACGCGGCTATGATCAATATAAACTTACGGCCCCACTTATCACTTAGTGTGCCGCTGGTCAGGGCGCCGGCAACCCCTGCCCCCTGGTAAATTGCCAGGGCGCTGCCTGCCACGATCAGGCTGGCGCCTTCGATGTTCATAAAGGTAGGCAGGAATACCGATAGGCTGGTGATCATAAAATTACGGAACAGGGTGATGAACACCAGCGGTAGAAATAAGGTCTTCATCAAAGGTAAGATGGCGCGCCGTGTGCTGCCGTTCCTGGCCGGGCGCGCTTCAATTTTCCTGAGACGGAAGTACAGCACCAGCGAAGCCGCCCAACCCAGCACCGCAACCCGATAAAACCCATCCAGAGTCCATGTAGAAACCGCCCACACAGCCAATAGTGGCCCGGCGCTGCGCGACAGCTCACCACCAGCCATAAACAGGCTCATCCCCAATCCGACCTTTTTGTGGGATAGCTCGGCAATCATGGGAGGCGCCGGGGCGTGGAAAGCTGCCACGCTGATCCCGGTGGCGAACAGAATCAGTGCCAGGGCAAAGTAACTGGGGGCAAAACCCATGCTGCTGATCAAGGTAGCGGTGACTGCGGGGGCCAGGATCACGAAATAACGCAGGCTGACTTTGTCGGCCAGGTAACCGATAAACGGGTTCAGCAGGCCGGGTAACTGTAAGATGGCAGTCAGTGAGCCAGCCAGGGTCAGCGAGATCGAGAGTTTTTCGATGATCAACGGCAGCAGCGGGGACACGAACGACGTGTAAATATCGTGGATGAAGTGAGCGCCGGTAATGGTCATTACCTGGGCGGTATCAAATTCTTTTTCAGGGACCTGCGTGATGGGGATCGATTCTGAAGTCATACCAACTGTACCTTATTCTATGATGGAGTAGGATGCTCAGGCGTGGATAGGATCAACCACCGCTAAACCCAAACGTGCCCATTTTACACCCATTCTTGATATTTCCCGGATTTATGTCTCTGGTTGGGTGAGCCGGTGAGGGAGCCAGGTGTTTTGGGCTTATCCGACTTAAGTCATGGTCATTAACAGAGGGAGTGAATATGATTCTGGCGCGTCCGATCTAAATGGAGAAGCGAAAATATCTTACGCGGTTGCTTCATACTTCACATGTTCTTCATAAGTTCAGCACAATTATTACACAAGTACCTGATATTCTTGAGCAGTATTTTATCCAGGAGAAACTTCCATGAGCTTATCACTAAAATTGTTCGTACTGATCCTGTTTCTGGTAGCTGCGGCTAGCGGCGGGTATTATTACTATACCGGTGTCTATCTGCCAGCCCAGGTTACACCAGAACCGGTTCTCCAAACGACCAAAGTGCGCACGGGTGATCTGGTGATCTCTGTGGCAGGCGCAGGCAACTTGGCTCCTGCGGAACAAGTATCGATCGGCTTCCGCAGCGGCGGCGTACTGGCAGAGGTAAATACGACGGTCGGGGATGTGGTGGAAGCCGGCCAGCTCCTGGCGCGTATGGATGATACTGCCCTGCGCTTACAGTTAGCGCAGGACCAGCTTAACTTGCAGGCTCTGATCTCGCCGGAAGCGGTGATCGAAGCAGAAGTGTCAGCCCTCAATGCTGAATCGACGCTGGAAAAGGCTATAGAAGACCTGCAGTACCTGATCAGTCCGGCAGTCTGGCGTGCGGAGGATGCACTAAAACGCGCCCAGGCAGAGCTGGAGACGCTCAAGGCCACTTCGGGGACCAGCGCCGAAGCTCTAGCCAGCGCTGAAAATGCCGTCGAAACTGCCCAGGCAAATCTCAACCGGGCGCAAGCCCAATATAAAACTGAATATGTCCCGGTAACTTTTAACTACACTTATACGGATATTGAGACCGAAGAAGAATTGGAGGGTTTATTTCCGCCCAGTGAAACAGACATTACCCTGGCACGCGCCAAAGTGGGCTCGGCTGAGCTGGCTCTACAAAGCGCGCAAACGTACATGGAACAGCTAAAACTTGGCCAGCCGTGCAATGAAGCAGGTATCGTTACGGCAGCCGAAGGGACATTGCTCTTCAAGCTGGAGCAGGCCTGCCTGGATATTGAGCGAACCAACCTGTCCCTGGCGAACACGCGGCTGGTGGCGCCGATCTCAGGCACCATCACCAGCGTAAACGCCTCCGTGGGTCAGGCGGTGAGCACCACCCCCATCGTAACGATCGCCACGCTGGATAAGCTCAATCTGCGCATTTACATTGAAGAGACGGATATGGCGCTGGTGAAAGTGGGTCAACGCGTGCAGGCAACCTTTGATGCCTATCCCGACCAGCCGGTGAGTGGTGAGCTGACCAGCATCGAACCTGCCCTACAAACTGTGGATGGCACACCTGTGATCGTTGCCTGGGCCGCCTTGGAAAATTCAGCCGGCATCAATTTGCTTTCCGGCATGGCGGCTGAAGTCGAACTGATTGCTGGAGAGGCGCTGGGGGCGCTGCTGGTGCCCGTTCAGGCACTGCGCGAGCTGACCCCGATTTCTTATGCGGTCTTTGTCTTTCAGCCAGATGGGCAGCTCAAACTTACCCCGGTCAGCATTGGTCTGAGGGACTTCGCCAATGCTGAGATCCTCAGCGGATTGCAAGCCGGTGACCTGGTCAGCACAGGTACCGTCGAGACCAAATGAGCCTTTGGTTGACGGCTTTCAAGTTTACTCCCAGGTGTATGGCATTCGCATGAGAAACCGGAACATCTTGATCATTCTCGTAATCGGACTGCTGGGGCTTAGCGGTTATTTTGCCTGTACACAGGCTGCTGGCCCTGAAGAGGTGATCTCGAACGCCGCGGCTACGGCGCTGGTGCGCCAGGGAGACTTGCTGATCAGTGTGAGCGGCAGCGGTGAGCTGTTCGCCCAGGAAATTCCCCTGGCTTTCTCCGTCGCCGGCGAGATTGGTGAATTGTATGTCGCGGTTGGTGAGGCGGTGCAGGCGGGCGAGCTGCTTGGGCGACTGGAAAGCAGCCAGGCTGAATTGGATCTGAAGCAAGCACAGTTGAATTGGGCGCAGTTAACCACGCCACAGATCATCGCCGATGCAGAACAGCGTATGCTTGAGCTCGAGCAAGAATTGACGACTGCCCAGGCAGACCTGGCCTATGTTCAGGACGGGCCACCGGTCTGGTATTATGAAGTTTTGTTGGATCAAGCGCTGGCTGATTATGAAGAAATTCGGCAAGAATATCTGCGGGCCTTGCGCTTGAGCGAGATCGATCCCAAAGGCTACCGGGCATTGGCCATGCAGTTGGGGCGCTCGTTGGAGCGTGCAGAGCTGGCGGTTGAGGCGGCCAGGGCGGACCTGGCGTGGGTGAAAAACTACCAACCCGACCCACAGGCGCTGGCAAAAGCTGAAGCACAGGTCGAGCTGGCGGCTGCACGCCTGGCAGCCCAGGCAGCCTATCTGGATGTACTAATGGGAGGTCCGCTCCCGGGGGCTGAGGCAGCTTTTGAGCGCAACCCGGAGCTCCTGGCGCTCGAGCGAGCCAAACTGGGTCTGGATAGGGCCAGCTGGAATCTGCAACAGAGCATGCTTCTGGCGCCTTCCGCAGGGACGATTACTGAACTGCTGGTAAGCCCGGGTATGCGCATAGATGATGGTAAGCCCGTCCTGGTCCTGACCGGGGTGGATGATCTGATGGTGCGCTTTTACCTGGAACAGGCAGATGTGGCGCAAATCTCACCCGGCGACCGCCTGGAGATGCAGCTGGATGCTTATGTGGACCAAACTTTTTCAGGCGTTCTTAGGCGCATCGATCCGGCGCTGGTGATGGCAGACGGCTCTTTGCTTGTCCAGACGTGGGGGGAGTTCACCGAACCACCGCAAATAAGCTTGCTGCCCGGAATGAGCCTGGATGTGGTAGTGATTGCTGCTGAAGCTCAAGATGTGCTGCTGGTCCCCGTTCAGGCCTTGCGCCAGAATGCAGATGGCTCCAGCTTTGTCGAAGTGCTGCAAGCCGATGGCACCTTTATGATTGCTTCGATTAGTGTCGGCTTAAAAGACCTGGCCAATGTCCAGGTGCTGAGCGGTGTACAGGTTGGAGATAAGGTCAGCACCGCAGCCAGATAGGCTTGCGATTGCAGATGCCAGAAATTTATTGATCAGTTTACTTGATCTGGAGTATGACATGAGTGTGCCGATTATTGAAGTGAAGGACTTAACCAAAGTATATGGCGCGGGCGAATCCGCGGTGTATGCCCTGGCTGGCCTGAACACGACGGTAAACAAGGGTGAGTTTGTGGCCGTGATGGGCCCTTCCGGCTCGGGTAAATCCACCCTGATGAATATCATTGGTTGCCTGGACCGGCCCAGCTCTGGCTCGTATTTATTGGACCAGCGCGATGTCAGCCGCCTGAGTAAAAATGAGCTGGCCGAGGTGCGCAATCAAAAAATTGGCTTTATCTTCCAGTCTTTCAACTTGCTGGCGCGCTTGAGCGCTCTGGACAATGTGATGATGCCGATGCTGTACAACCCGGATGCAGCATTAAATGATAAAGAGCGCAGACGGCGGGCAACGCAAGCCCTGGAGGCGGTGGGTCTGGACAAACGGCTGCACCATCGCCCCAATGAGCTTTCTGGCGGGCAGCAGCAGCGTGTTGCGATTGCGCGGGCGCTGGTGAACCGTCCATCGCTGATCCTGGCGGATGAGCCAACTGGAAACCTGGATTCCAGATCGGGCGAGGAAATCATGGGCTTACTGAATGACCTGCACCAGCAGGGCGCCACGGTGGTCATGGTGACGCATGAGCCGGACATCGCGGCCCACGCCCAACGCATCATCTGCGTGCGGGATGGAAAAATATTATCCTCAGGGCAAGATGGTTCGAGCCCATGTCAGGATCGCCAGGTACTGGCAGGAGAAGCAGTATTATGAGTATCGGGAAGATTCTGCGTGTAGCCTGGGAAGGCCTGACATTAAATAAGATCCGTTCATTTCTCACCACGCTGGGTGTGATCATCGGCGTGGCGTCGGTGATCATCATGCTGGCGGTGAGCGCCGGCGCTGAAGCAGCAATTGCCGAACAAATCAACGCCCTGGGCGCCAACCTGTTGATTGTCTCGCCCGTGCGCGGCGTGCCTGGGGCAGCGCGCACACTGTTGTTGGAAGATGCACTGGCGATCGAGGAACAGGTGATTGGCATTACTGGCATCTCTGCTGAGCAATCCCCGCCTGCCCAGATGATAAAAGCAAATGGGGTCACCCTCGAATCGATCGCCCTGGTGGGCACGACGGCAGCTTTTCCGGAGGTGCGCGACTATCCAGTAGGAGAAGGGCGCTATTTTGACATCGGAGAAGATGATCGCAAAGTGAAAGTAGCCGTGCTGGGCGCCGGTATCGCCGCTGACTTGTTCAGAGAGCAAAGCCCGCTGGGTCAGACCGTCACAATTGGTTCGACCAAGCTGACGGTGATCGGTGTGATGGTGTCTAAAGGTGTTGTGGCGGATGTGGATTATGACGGGCGCATCTATCTGCCAGTCAGTGTGGTCTTCCAAAAATATATGACCAGCACGCCGTTGCGCGGTGACTCAGTGCGCACAATTTACGTCAAAGTGGAGAGCCGGGAGAAAATCGATAGTGTGACCGCTCAAATCACTTCATTGGTGGCTGAACGGCACGATGTGGACCCGGCCGATCCTAACTTCACCATTCAAACCCAGCAAGATATCATCGCCACGCAAGAAGCTACGACAGCCGCCTTCCGCGACCTGCTGGCCTGGGTGGCGGGGGTTTCGCTGGTGGTAGGTGGGATTGGGATTATGAATATTATGCTAGTTTCGGTAACCGAGCGCACGCGCGAGATCGGTCTGCGTATGGCTTTGGGGGCGCGTCCAGGAGACGTGTTGATGCAATTCTTGCTCGAAGCTGTGATCCTGAGCCTGGTCGGCGGGCTGGTGGGGGTGCTGCTGGGCGTGGGCGGCTCACGGCTGTTTGCAGAGCTGGGCTCTATGCGCACAGAAATCGTGCCGGCTTCGATTCCCCTGGCTTTTGGCGCGGCAGCCGCGGTGGGTATCTTCTTTGGCTATTACCCGGCTACGCGCGCTGCCAAACTGGATCCGATTGTGGCCTTGCGCCATGAATAAGTACTCTAGCCTTGTAATGAATCTGAACTTTAAACTGGAGAATATCTGATGAAATCTACTCTCATTGTTTTATTGTTGCTCGCCTTGAGCCTGAGCGCCTGCAGCGGAGAAGCAACCCCCGCACAGGCCTTGAATAATTCTGATAGTTACCTCAGCCCGAACCTGGACACCAGTTACGAAGGCGCGCTGGCGGTCCGGAACCAATTAAGCCTGGGCACCCTGGAGCTGGATGGCACACCAAACGCCATCACCCCTGAGCAGGCTGAAATCTTACTCCCTCTGTGGCAGGCCCTGCTCAGCACGCAAAAAAGCGGTACAGCTGCCCAGGCCGAGGTCAGCGCCTTATTGGAACAGATCGAAAGCAGCCTGCAGAGTGAACAACTGGTGGCAATTCGAGGCATGCAACTGACCCAAAGCGATATGCAAGCCTGGGCGGCTGCCAGCGGGGTCACATTGGGCAGCGGCGGAGGCGTGCCCGGGCAAGGACAGGGCTTATCCCCGGAGGAACGCGCCACCCGGCAGGCGCAGGAAGGGCGCACACCCAACAGCACTGCTGGCGGTGGCGGCGCAGCAACTACACTGCTGTCTGCCGTGATCGATTACCTGGATGGGCTGGTTCCCTGAGAGACTGGATTAACGGTTGATCGAATGGACAATATTCTTATGAGGAAGGTATTTTGAAGATGAAAACAATCCTATCATGGGCTACACTAATTATTTTCGCGCTCTTACTGGTGAGCTGCGCTTCTACGCCTACGGCTGCGCTGGAAGCAGTGGATTCCCCGCCGCCGGTCCTGGCTGCAGAGGACAGTACCCCCACTCCCTTTGCGGCGGCATACCTGAGCACGGAATACCCAGACGCAACCAGCCTGCGCAACCAGCTTGCTTACGGCATGCTGAAACTGGAGGGGACTGATCTGGCGGTCACTGCGGTACAGGCGCAAAGCCTGCTGCCACTGTGGCAGGCGATTGTAGCTTTGAGCGGGACAGAGACGACTGCGTCCGAGGAACTGACCGCGGTACAAAACCAGATCACTGAAGGGCTGACACCCGCTCAGCTTCAAGCGATCGCCGCGCTGCAGATCAGCAATGCTGACTTGAGCGCTTTTTATGCCGAGCAAGGCGTCGTCTTACCCACGCCTGCGCCTGGCATCACCAAGGTGCCTGGCAGTGGCAAGAATATCTCTCAGGAAGATAAAGAGGCTACCCGGACTGCGGCTACAGCCCTGGGTACCCCGGTAGGGACAGGCGGCGGGGCAGGTCAGGTAGCCCGCACGCTGTTATTTGATCTGGTGGTTGAGCTGCTGACCGAGCGCGTCGCCCAATGAGCCTGGTAAATAACACAAGCTGCGCTTGATTTCTATTAACCTGCAATAAAACCTAACTGACCCCGTTGGTAAGCCGGGGTCAGTTATTAGAGGAAATGGTCAAGCGCTCAGTCAGCGCCGCTGACTTCAGGGACGGGGGCGACCTCTGAAGCATGTGTCTCGACGGCAGTTACCTGGTCATGAACTTAATCTTCCCATTCCAGCTCTTCTTTAACTTTTCCCCAATACCACTTCAGGTGGTGGTATTTATAGCGCGAACAATTATTTAATGGCGATCAGATTAGAATGGCCTGGAAATTTGACCAAAATCATAATGTAGGTTGGCCATGAATTCCTGTAAAGAATATCACTCTATCAGTAGACAAAAGGATTGTTTTGAATTACCAAATTATATACATTTGTAGATTTGATGCCCAACAACAAGGTGAGGCTGGAAATTTCAGGCGTACTTACTTCTGATAATCAAACCTTGCTAGAACCTGGCTTGTCAGAACCTTACAAACCAACCCGAATGCGATTACAATCTGGCTGAGGAGTGTGTGACCTATGCCAGAAAATCAGGAGTGGATCACCACCGAGGAAGCGGTCAAGCTGACAGGATATTCGAGCGAACAGATCCGGCGCCTAGCCCGAGCCGGCCGGATTACTTCAAAGAAGTTTGGCCCGGTCTGGATGATAAGCCGGGAATCCTTGCTTGAATATATTCAAACCGAGGGGCGCGGTCCTCAACCAAGATGAACCCAAAAACGTGGTATACTCATTGTGTAGTGTCGTGCTACACTTTACCTCCGAAAGCGGCCCATGCAAGCGCACCAACGCCAGCATAGGCCTGAACCCTAGCCGGTGCGAGCGGCTTAGGGTCTGCCCAATTCTATCATCGCAGCCCTGATACGCTCCTCGAACTGGGAGCGTATTTATTTTCGGTACCATTAGCGATGATGAACTGTGCTATCTGATGACCCACTTAGCTGGGTAGTCTTGCCAAGCGGTCAGGCTTTAATAACGGGTGGAATCATTTTGGCTGGGATCGTTTCACTCCCTTGTCTGGTAGAGATTCTCGACCTCCCTGGGCGGCCGGCGCGTTAGCGGGATCACTGGTCAATGGAATTGCCAGGGGTGATGGGCTGAGTTGGTGGCGATCGGCAATTATTCCAAAGGTGGAGTCTCCAAAGTCGGCCCTCGTGTATGCGAACAAGGCCCGTTTGAAATTGTCGATTAATTGGGATGAGGGGCGCGCTGGCCTTTTCGATGAGTTGGAAATCACCGATGAAATTTTTATCTCCTGGGCTGCCGGCGAAGGACCTGGGTAATCCCTGGGAAAAAATCACTGGAACGGGGCAGCCAATCCATTCAGCAAATCGGAGTGTCATCGGATATTGGATCGGCTCATTTTTCACGGTATGGTCAGGCAAAAGGGGAAAGCCCGTACTTCTGGCTTTGAACTCACATCGAAGGGCAGGGCGTTTACGTCTGCAATCTTAGAACGTTACGGCCAGCTCTTTCCTCTCCAACAGCTGGTAGATATTTGTCGCATTGAAATGATCACGAATAGGCTGCTTGCGAGAGAGTGCGAGAGAAGCCAAAAGGAGCGAACATGCGAGCGGTTTTGTATGCCAGGGTAAGCAGTGACGACCGGGGCAAGGATGGCCGGAACCTCGATGGTCAAATAGAGATGGCCCGGGAATATGCAGAAAAACACGGATACAAGGTTATCGATGCGCTGAAGGAAGATGACCGGGGCGCTTCTGGGGCAAGCTTTGAACTTAAGCAACTCAATCTCATTCGAGATATGGCGGCACGTAGTGAATTTGATGTTTTGATTGTCCGTGAGTTGGACCGGTTAAGCCGTAATCTGGCAAAACAACTGATTGTCGAAGAAGAACTCAAGCGCCACGGGGTGAAGATCGAATATGTCTTAGGTGAGTACCCAGATACGCCTGAAGGCGATTTGATGAAAAATATCCGAGCGACGATCGCAGAATATGAGCGTTTGAAAATCTCCGAACGAAATACACGCGGCCGGCGTAATAAGGTCAAGGCTGGTCATGTGCTCCCTCACGGCAAAGCGCCTTATGGCTACAAGTTGGCCGAGGTCGATGGAAAAAGTAACTTTGAGATTGTACCCGGCGAAGCAGACATTATTCGGTTAATCTTCCAGTGGTACATCTCGGGAAATGGTGAAAGCGGACCACTGACATTCGGCGAGATTGCCGAGCAGCTCACAGCCCTGGGGGTACCCACGGCGAAGGATACACCCACGCGCAATTGGGGCAGCCAGAAAAAGCGCAAATATGGTGAGTGGTGCCGGGGCTCTGTCCAAAAAATTATCAAAAACCCAACCTATAAGGGAGATTGGCATTACGGCAAAAAGGCAAAGATTAACGGCCATTGGCAATCAAACCCGGACGATCATATCCTGACCGTTAAAGTGCCGGCTATCATTTCCCCTGAAGTCTGGGATATCGCAATAGAACGTCGGGCAGATAATAAGGCCAACGCGAGCAGAGACCGGAAGCGGTTTTATTTACTGAGTGGATTAGTCACTTGCGACCTTTGCGGTCGTAAAATAGCTGGCACGACCGTAAAATACAAATACCATTATTATCGATGCGGTGGAGCTTATGGAGAGCGCGGCCTACCAGGTTGCAGTTTACCGATGTTTCGGGCTCCAATTCTGGAGTCTATGATCTGGAATGAAATCCACGGGGAGATTATCGATCCGGTCCGCCTGGCGAACGGGCTGAATAAACTCAAGGATGTGCGTGATCGTGAAACGACTCCGCTCAGGGAGCGGCTGAACGTGATCGCTGATTTGATTGAAAAGGATCAGAGCGCACTTGATAATCTAATGGGGAAAATGCTTGATGTTATTCTAGCTGAAAAAATCCCTGAAGAAATACTGGTGGAAAAACGCCAGCGACTTGAGACAAATATCGAATCACTAAAGCAAGAGAAGATTCGATTGCTTTCTGTTATTCAAAAAAAGACATTAACCAAAAAGCAGCTGATGAATATTCAGGAGTTTGCAGCCAAAATAAAAAAGGGCCTGGAGGTCGCCGATACCGATGATCAGTCACGGCGCCAGGCCCTGGAAGATTTGAGTGTACAGGTTACATTGACGGTAGAGGATGATCAGAAAGTGGTTTATCTTCACTGGCTTGCTGAGTCTCGCTCATTACTTTATCCTCCCACTCCATCTCCTCTAGTACTTTCTGATAATACCACTTCTCGTGGTGCGCTCGCGCATACCAGGCGGAAACTTTCCCGCTGAACATGGAGAAGAAAGCTTCTTTCTCCTCGGGGAAGACCGCGCCCATATAAACGTGCACCATCAACCCGGCGACGATGCTGAATACCGAGACCCAGTGAATGGGTTGGGCAATCTGCTTCAAGAAGGGCGGAAAGATCTCTTTGAAGGTCATGACAATGCCGCTGCTCATGATGCCGAGCGTGCCCAGGATGACCACGTACATGTACGCCTTTTGACCGGCATTATAGGCGTCCTGGGGAGGCAACTCTTTGCCTTTGAAGAATCCCAGCATCTGTAAGGGTTTGATCTTCAGCCATTCGATATCATCTTTATCAAGTAGCATGCGGTGGGCGGCAAAGGGGACAAAGTAACGCCTGAAACCGAGCAGGATGTTAAATCCCAGGATGACAATCCAGATCAGGCCTACGGTGTAGTGAAAGGTGATTAGGTTGGCTGTGGAGCCAAACATGCTGCGGAAGAGCGTCTGCCACCACTCGGGAGCCAGGCCCAGGCGCGGGGAGGAGATGATGGCGATACCGGTGGGCAGCAGCATCAACCAGGAGGCGACGTTGAACCAGTGGGTGAGGATATTCGCCAGGTTGTGCTTTTTATACTTCTTTTCGCGTAAGCGGCGGCGTTCTTCTACGGGGATATTCTTATATCCGCTCATTCGTCAAACTCCTTCTCCCCTTCGATCAGCTGCTTGGTAAAGTAAGTGGCCTGTACCATGAATGCGCCTCCCACAGCGGCAGCCATCAAGGGTACCAGGGCTTTCTTCCAGCCCTGTTCTGCCAGAGTGTACTGCGGCATGCGCGGGCCCATCCCGCTTTGCAGCACATCCCCGTTGATGTAGTAAATATTCGGCCCGGTAAAGACTCCCTCTTTGTATTCCAGGTCGAAGCGCTGGACCGAGCGCGCATTCTTTAGCGCAATGGATACCTCGGAGGTGGGATCATTCAGGTCGCCGAACAGGCGTGAGCCGCCCACGCAGGTGGCCACGCAGGCCGGCGACATACCCACGTCCAGACGCTGCACGCAGGCATTGCATTTGTCCACTACACCGCGTTCATTGTCCAGATAGCGCGCATTGTACGGGCAGGCATCCACACAGAAGCCACACCCGATGCAGGCATCCTGATCCACCAGGACCAGGCCGTGGTCGGGATCTTTGTAGGTGGCGCCGCTCACACAGACTTCCGTGCAGGGCGGGTTGTCGCAGTGCATGCAGTTATATGGCAGGAAGCTGCGGGTCAGGTCGGGAAAAGTGCCTTTGATACCCAGGTCATGCACCCAGATACGGGTGTTATCCATGGGTACTTCGTTCTCAACGCTGCATGCGACCAGGCAGGCCCGGCAGTCAATGCAGCGTGCTACGTCGATTACAAATCCATATCGTTTGGTTTGTGCCATAATATGCCTCCGCCCTGGATCAGGCTTTCTCCACGGTGACGAATGTCTGAGTAAGGGCTTGCCCGCCGCTGACCGGGTCGGTGTAGGTGACATGTAGCTCCGAATCGCTGGCGCCGTTATTATAGGCAGTGCGTAAGCCTTTGGACAGGTGCCCGTAACCAGGCGTCATGTACACGCAGTCGGAACGGATGGCCTCGGTGACGAGTGCCTGCACCACGACCTCGCCAACATCGCTGCGCACGCGCACCAAATCGTTGGTCAGTACTCCGCGCGGCTCGGCAGCTGAGGGGTGCAGCCAGATGCGCGGTTTGTCCGAGTATTTATGCAATAGCTGGTTGTTCTGGGTGCCCATCTGGGTATGCTGGGCGACTTTCCCGGTGAGCAAGTAGAAGCGATCCGGTGTAGGTGTGGCAGGCTCTTCCCAGGTAGGCCAGGGAGAAAATCCGGCATTCCCCAGGGTTTCAGAGTAGATTTCAATTTTTCCACTGGGCGTATTGAAACGGATCTCGGTTGGCTCTTCGACCTCGATGTGCGGGTCCAAGTAACCGCGCGTCTTCAGCAGCTCCAGGTCCAGACCCAGAGGCGCCAGTTGTTGGCGCAGGTAATCCTCTTCATCCGCATACTGGAAGAAATCTCCCAGCCCCAGGCGTTCGCCGAGTTGTTTGTAAATCCACAGCGCCGAGCGCGCCTCGCCTTGCGGCTCGATCACCGGCTGGCGCAGGAAGATCCTGCCATCCACTACATGTAAGGGGTCGTAGCGCTCCAGGTAAGAGGCTTCGGGCAGCACCACATCTGCAAACCAGGCAGTGTCGTTCATGATGACATCAACCACGGCGATAAAGTCTAATTTTCCCATTGCCTCCAGGGTGCGCTTGCGATCGGGGATGGAAAGCACTGGATTCTGGCGTGAGATGAACCATCCACGCGCCTGGTAAGGCTGCCCGGTGATGATCGCCTCGCGGATCTCCTGGAAGACACCCAGTTTGAGCGGCACCAGGGGATATTTCCAGGGCACGCCATCCAAGCGCAAAGCGGAGACGCGCGGGTAAGCTGGCTGGGGTGGTTTGCCCAGGCTGACGCCAGAAGCTTCCGGTGAGTCGGCGATCAGACAACCGCCCGGCACCAGCACATTGCCGCTGATGGCGTTCAGGGTGGCGATGGCGCGCTCTGTCTGGAAGGAGTTGATAAAATTCGACGTACGCCAACCGGGGTGCGCCAGGGCATCGGTCTTGGCGGCGGCAAATTCACGGGCAATGCGCCGGATGGTATCAGCAGGCACGCCGCATTTGCTCTCTGCCCATTCCGGGGTGTATTCTGCCATAGCAGCCGGCAGCTCCTCGCAGCCGACCACGTATTTCTTGACAAATTCGCAATCGCCCAGCTCGTAGGTGACGATCTCGTGAATCATGCCCAGCAAAAAGGCCAGGTCTGTTCCGGGTCGTATGGGTATCCACTCGCTTGCCAGGGCTGCGGTTTTGGTGAAGCGCGGGTCCAGATAAACCAGCTTTGCGCCGCGCGCCAGCGCCTCGACCATGCCGGATGTCTCGGAAGTTGAGATGGCCTCGGCCATATTGCGCCCCACATACAGGATGTATTTCACCGTGTCGTAATTGCGGGCCGGTTCTTCGACGCCATAGGTGAGCAAGAACGCCGTTACCATGGCATTGAAACACAGGCTGCGCTGCGTTCCGTAATTGGGCGAGCCAAAGCCATTCAAGACGTTCTCAAACTGCACCTGAGAAAGATTGTGGGTGGAGGAGAAGACCATCGCTTCGGGGCCAAATTGCTCCTTAATGCGCAGCATCTGACTGGCGACGATATCCAGGGCCTCTTCCCAGCTAGCCTGGCGGAATTTACCCTCCCCACGCTGACCGACACGCACCAGGGGATGCAGGACGCGGTCGGGGTCGTAGGTGGTCATCAGACCGGACTGGCCGCGGGCGCACAGCTTGCCTTGGGAATGCGAATGCTCGGGATTGCCTTCCAGCTTGACCACGCGCCCATTTTTGACTTTGGCGCGCACCCCACAGCGCCACACACACATCTCGCACATGGTGGAGATGTAGCCATCGCCATCGGGGTCCAGCAAGTTTGCGGAGACAGCAGCCTGGGCGACTGGAGCACGCAGCATGCCTGCTGTCGCAGCTACCGCGCCGGCAGCCGCGCCGCTAATTTTCAGAAAATCTCGCCGTGATACGACGGGTTGAGTCATAGGATCCTCGTTCTGCGCCTGGTAGAAACCTGGCGCGCTAATCGATACTCTTTTTGCGGAACAGGCCTGCCCGGTCGATCAGGTAGAAAAGAAATACGCTAAGCAGGGTAAAGAACACAATCACCAGGAAGGAATTCAGGTTCCATAAATCAGGGATAACGACATTGCCCAAATTGGCAATTTTGGAGATGACAGGAAAGACCTGCTGGTAGGTGAGACCGAAGATGGCCGCGCCAGTGAGGAAACCTAACATCCCAGGGATCAAATAATCAAGCTTGCCTTCGCCGCTCCCGGCGGCGCAGGTGCCTGGTCAATACCCGGTGAGCGCCATCCCCACTCCAAATATCAACCCGCCAATCGCGTTTCCGGCGATATAGGTAGCCGGGATATTCGGAAAGGTGATCAGACCCAACTCACGCAGACCGTACAACCCGGCCATGGAGACGATCAGAGCTGTCATCATGAATTTCAAGACGGTCATGTCAGTGAAGCGAAAGACATTGACAATTTTGCTATAGCGCGTCAGTCCGGCTTTATTCAGCGTCAGACCGAAGAATGCGCCTAAAACGAGGGCAAGGATCATATTGGTCATGGCTTAGTACCTCTTTCGGTAAACGATCAGGCTGGTGAGGATGCCAGAGGCAAACATGGCGGCGATGAAAATAAAGGCGGCTGGGGCCAGCAGCATGCCACCAGAAATGGCCAGGCCGCTGGTGCAGCCACCCGCGATGCCCGCGCCATACTCCAGGATGATGGCGCCCAGGAATGCCAGTCCCCAGCGTTTCCAGGTTTGTGGGCCAAAAATGGCTTTCCATTGCGTATCCCCATTGACGGTCAGTTTGAAGGAGCGGCTGCTGAGCGCACCCAGGAAGCCGCCGATCATGATGCCCACCAGGAGCATTACGCCCCAGGTAATTTCAGAGGGCATAATGAAGTTGAAATACATATTGTCAAAGGCTTGCGGGGCAACCGCTTTGCCCAGGATGCCTGCCAGATTTTCGAAGGCGCCAGACGCCCCCAGCAGGCTATCCGAAACCCAGACGCTCAATACGCCTACAATCCCCAGCGCGATGCCGGCGATGTAGGGAGACCACAATTGTTTGCGAAATTGCTGGATTAATGTGCTCATACGACTTGTCTCCACATTTGGGTTGGTTTATTCGGCAGAAAGCGCCAGCAGCAGGGCGCGCGATTCACGGTTCAGGCCGCGCAGTTTTTGGACCAATTCTGGATCCAGGCGCGATAGGCTATTCAGCAGCTCTGAAGCCTGATCAGGTTCCTGGAGCAGGCGTTCTAAGGCGTGTCGTCCGACCGGATTCAATTGGGCGATCTGCGGGAGAAATGCCAGGATCTCCTGGGAGTAATCAGCAGGATTGATAAGCGAGGCACCTGCCTTGGTAACTGCCTGCGGCTGTGACCTGACGAATGCCGGCAGTCCGGCTGGTAAGCCGCGCAGTTTACGCTCGTTAGTGTAGACGAAACTGCCGCCTCCAACCGCAATCATGGCGATCAATCCGACCAGGATCCAGTTGCCCCAGTTGATCGTGCGCTGACCCAATACGGTTTCATTGTAGACCTGGTTGTAGTCGACCAGGCCTTCAATATTACTGGTATCGACGACCATGACTCCAGCTGCAGGCGGCGCGCTGGCAGCGGTGCTCCCGGTTGTACTGCCAGTAGAGGCGCCTGTAGCGTCGCCGGATGTACCGCTGCTGGTGCCACCTGCGCCGACTTCAACTCCCAGGGCTGTGGCGTATACTTGCGCCATGGCGTCCAGATCCGCCGGGTGGCATGCCTGGCACGAGGCTTTGACATCCGAGAGGGGCGGTACCATCCCGGTGTGTGCTTCGTCGATGTTCATACTCTGCGCATTACCCGCGTGACACAGGTAGCAAAAATCACCAAAGGCATGACTTTGGTGCCAGCCAGTCCCGTCACTGTTGACTGGATCCTGGCCCTGGACTTCGTGACAGTTCTTACAGGAAGAAGCCTGAGAACCGCACTGGGCGGAGGCATCCGTGGTAGGCCAGAAGATGAACATGCTGGCAACCAGGAAAATGCCCACGGCCAAAAGGAGAAGCGCTGAAAACTTTTTATTTGGCATAATTGCCTCTCGTTGGGGGGGAGATTTTATTCGCCTTCCATCAGGCTGGACTGGTAAGCAATGCGATCACGCAGAACCGAGCGCAAAATATCCAGCGCATCGATCAGGCGATGATCGTTAAGACGATACTTGATCGCCGGTCCTTCCCGGTCTGCGCGCACCAGGCCGCGCTCGCGCAGGAGTTTTAGGTGGCGCGAGGCGGTTGGTTGAGTGACGCCAACCAGATCGGCTAACTCCGAAACGTTGCGTGAATGATCTGCCAGGGCATAAATCAACAGGATACGATTAGGATCGGCTAACGCAGAACACACACCGGCATGTAGCTGGATGACTTCTTGAGATAGGATAGGGAGTTCCATGAGATGCACCTTTTTGTTAGCATGTATGCATATGTATGCATACATCCAATAGTGGATATGATAGATTAGACAGGCTAGATTGGATAGTAGCTAATGTCACAAACTCATGTGATTAATGTCACATGGGCTATTAGAGGCTATCTCAAAATTAGGGCCCCCCACCTTTTTGAGACCAGTTCTAGTAAAAAAACACCCCGCCATTCCGCGGGGTGTGTTGGGTGAAACAACCGAAAGTACTTGCTTAATCTGTGATCAAACGTTCCTTAGGTAAGGGTTTGCCAAAAATGGGTAAGAAGCGCACGCCCAGCGTATAACCCAGCCAGGCATAGGCAAAAATACCGGCGGCAACCATCACTTCAATCGTGGTGGGCAGATAGCGGGCTGCGATAGTATTGCCGTAAATGCCCGGCGACCAATCCGGTGGCACGACCAGGCCAGAAAGGGTCACATTCCAGCGGTTGACGACCACACCCATGGGGATCATGGTCAGGGCGAAGATCAACACCCAGATGTTTTTACGCAGCTGCGGGACGAAGATGATGATGGCGGGGAACAAACCGCCGAGCAAGATCTCTAAACCCCAGAAGGTGGTGGTGTAGGGGGTTGTGGCGCGCAAGCGAGAGAGGGCATCGGCGGTGCCTGGGGATACGCTGTAATAGGTGGTCGCGGCCCAGTCCCACATTTTGATGTACAAATAGCCCAGCAAGATGACGCCAATGATGCGCAAGACGATCTCTATCGTCCGGCGGGGCAAGAGTTTCATATGGCGGATCTGGCCGGTGACCAGCGTGGCGACCAGGGTCATCGCCATGCCGCCGGCAACCGCAGAGATAATAAACATGATTGGCAGGGAGGGCTTATACCAGATGGCCCGTCCTGACAGCACGCCGTAGGTCGCCCCCAGGGAGGATTGGTGCAGCAATGAGAGCGCCATGCCCAGGACGGCGAAAACGGGTGTCGCTTTGTGAATGGTATGCCCGAGCTGGCGCAATTTCGGCCAGCGATCAAAGTAGTGGCTGTCAAAAACAAGCGGCAGAACTTCCAGGACCAGCACGGTCGAGTACAGGATCACACACCAGGTAATTTCCCACAGTACCGAGTGCACGTTCCAGTAGATTAGTGGATGGTAGAAGCGGTCAGGACGACCAATATCCATCGCCAGGGCTAGCATGGCCGAGGTGTAACCCAGGAAGCCAATGAAGACCGCTGGTCGCGCCATCGGCTCCAGCGATTTGATGCGGAAAAGATATACCGCTGCCGAGAAGCTGAACGCGCCGGCTCCCAGGGCAATGGCGGAGAGATCAAGCGTAATCCATAAACCCCATGGCACCTGATCGGTGAGACCGGTAACTTCCAGGCCCTGGGTAAGCACGGTGATCATGCCTACCAGGCCCACGATGAAGACAGCGGTCAGGGAAGCTACCCACAGGATGAAAGGGGTGGTGAATATTTTATGTTGGCGCGGAGCAGATGCAGTAGCAGCCATGATCAGGCCTCCTCTTTGCGTGGGGCAACATAATGGACATGGGGGTTGGTGCCCCAATCCTCGCGCAGGCGGAAGGTATCATTTTGGCGCAAGAATATGTAGATAGGGCTCTCTGTGTCTTTGATATCGCCAAACACACGTGCGCCTACCGGGCAGATCTCCACGCAGGCGGGTGTGACGCCCTTATCGACACCCGGCTTGAGACCCAACTCGATACCGCGGTCGATGCGCTGAACGCAGAAAGTGCATTTTTCAACCACCCCACGTGGACGCGTATCGACCTGGGGGGTGCCCCAATCCGGCTGGAAAATATTTTCCATAGTAGGTTCGTCCCAGTTGAAGCGGCGCACATCATACGGGCAGGCAACCTGGCAGTAACGGCAGCCAATGCAGCGATCATAATCCATCGCCACGAGACCATCCGGGCGAATCCAGGTCGCGCCTACCGGGCAGACGCGTACGCAAGGGGCGTCGGCGCAATGCTGGCAGGGCCGATTCATGAAGAATTCAACCCCTTCAGAGGTTGTTTCGGGGAATACTACATTCCAGCGCATCTCTGGATCGGCTACATTGTTGACCGCCTGGCAGGCGCGCACACAATAATAGCATCCGATGCATTTATTCAGGTCGATGGCCATATGCCATTCCTGGTCTGCGGATCCCTCATGCGGGTGCGATTCACTACCAATGCCCTGGATGGCTTCGGCAGAGAGGGGACCTTTCATAACGAGCTCGGTCAGTACGACCGCGCCGGCTGTAGCGCCACCGATTTTGAGCAGGTCGCGGCGGGTCAGAATAGGCTGGCTTGCCTTTGCCTTCTTGTCACTCATGGTTGGTTTGCCTCACCTCTATGTCTGTGCTTATTCTTTGGTACCATTATTTTCTTCCCGCTGGCGTGCGCTGCGAGCATTGAAGGCCATGAACCAGGCCGTAGTGCCCCCCAGCACCAGGCCAATCACGCCGCCCTGGAACAGCGTGCTCAATTGCTGGCTGGCCATGGAGGCTTCCAGTGCTTGCAGGCGCTGTTCAGCCGAAAGACCTGTTTGAGCCTGAGTATATTTGTCATCGATCAAGTCGTCGGTGATTGCCGGCGTGGGTTCAGCGGAGGCAGATCCATTCAGAGCAGCCGTAGCGCCAGCTTCATAGCCGGGCAGGGAAAAACCGGCGTGCAAGGCGTCCGTATGGCAGGCGATACAGGTTTGTGGTGTGATCGTGAAGGTGTGCCCGGTCGGAACAATACCGTCCAGGGGAACTGGATCGGGAGGAATGACCAGCGCATGACAGTCCACACAACCGATATCGTTCTGGACGTGCAAATCTTCCAGGTAGCGTTCCATATCTTCACTATGGCAGTTGATGCATAACTGGTCAGGATCTTCAAAGAGCGGCTGCTGGTTGTGGGGGTTATGGCAGGCGGTACAGCCGATTCCGGCGGTAGAGTGACCGGTCAGACGCCATTCGTGCAGGGTCGTGGTATGGCAGGTACCGCAGAACTCAGCATCGCCACGGGCAGAGACAACCGCTGGTGGGTGGTTTGACTCGACCTTTCCATGGCAGGCTTCGCAGGATACCCCTTCTGCATGATAGGTATTTGTGGCTGCCTGGAAATTTGTGGTATGGCAAGCCAGACAATCCGTGGGGCTGCCCATGCCGGCCCAGCGCTCTTGAAAGACGGGATCGGCGTAAGCATTGGCGTGCGGGCTGACGGTCCATTCCGTCGAGATATCCAGATGGCATTCTTTACATTTGTCATCCGTTATCGGTTGGGGTTCACCAGTTTCTTGTTGAAACGGACTACGGACATGTGCTGCGGCGATAGCCACATTGGGATCAGCCGCCAGCGAATAGGCCATGATCAGGGTAAACGAGATTAACCCTACTAATAGGCCGGTGACAAGAGCTTTTTTATTTGAAATTTTAGTTGGTTTCATGCTCGCCTCTCAAGCCGATGAAATCTGGTTCACAGCGGACCGGGTTATCTGGACTGTGGATGAAATCCCAAAAAGCTGACTGTGCTACTGTATAGGGCCGTCTCAGATGGCGGCCAATGTAGATTTCTTTGTTTATATTTAAATTGTTAACCGTTACGATAGCTACTTTATCCTGGCACAGACGTCTGTAAACGACTTCGGAAACAAACGCCACCCCAAGACCCTCTTGAACAGCCAGGGCAATCGCTTCAGAGTTGCCCAGAATGAGCAGTGTATCGAGGTCATCCAGGTCATAACCAAAAATACTGAGCGCTTTGCGAATGGCAGTATTGGTCCCCGATCCTTCTTCTCTGAGGATAAACTGGGCATTTAATAAATCTTTTACTTCAATGTTTTTTTGTTTTGCCCACGGGTGATCCAATGGGGCAATGAGCACGACCTGATCACAGATGAAGCGCGAGAGCTCGATATTCGGGTGCTCCTCGTCGGGGAGGCTGAATAAGGCAAAGTGGACATCACCCTTTTCCAGCATCTCGATGACTTCAATTTGGCGAGTTACATTACAGGTAACGCGCACCTGGGGGTGATAGGAGTGAAACTTCGCCAGAAGCTGGGGGAGGATATACTTCCCCGGCGTGGTGGAACAGCCTACCATGAGATGTCCATGGATGGTACCTTGAAATGAAGCCATGGATTCTTCAATGCGCACCGACAAATTGACCGCTTCGCGCGCCAGAGGGATCAAAGCCATTCCGGAATCACTCAATTCCAGGTTGCGCCCACCCCGAATAAAGAGCGCATCGTTGAAGTGACGCTCGAGCGCCTGGATATGCTGGCTCACACTGGGTTGAGTCATATGCAGCCGCTGCGCAGCCTGAGTGAAGTTAAGGGTCTCGGCTGCGGTGAGGAAGACGTGAAGTTGGTGAATATCTAGCATGTGCCTGTTTCTCTCTCATGGTAGTTTAACATAACATCTATAATAAATTCAAGTGACAATTGGCACATCATGATAGATTATTCTTATGGCTAGGATAAGCATAAGCGATAAGAAATTGTTATCTTTGTCACTTGTATGTATGACGAATTCTTTTATAATCTCTCATAGTATTCTAAGGTACGTCTCGAAACCCGGGTAAAGGAAATGCCAATGCGAATTCTCAAGACAATCATCCTGACTGTGCTCCTGCTGGCGCTGCTCAGTGCGTGCCAGGTAGAGCCTACGCTGGTTGGCGAACCCGAGACCACTCAGACGGAAATGGCAACCCTGACTGAAACGCCTACGGCTGCACCCACAGAAATTGCGCTCAACCCCGACCCGGTAGAGGTGCAGAGTGACCCGACGCCTGAAGTTGTCGATGAATGCCTGAACTGCCATATCGATAAGCAACGTCTGATTGACACTGCGAAACCAGAGGAAGAAGTGGTGAGCGAAAACGAAGGCGAGGGTTGAGGGGGTGAAGTGCCTCCGTTGGAGGCATGGGAGAAAGTCTTAGTTAATGGAGAAACCTTCCCGGGTACCGTGCATGGGTTGGTTGGTTGTGTAGGTTGCCACGGGGGCACACAATCAGCCGAGAAGGAAGTCGCTCACGCAGATATGGTGGTCAATCCCAGCGCTGAGGCAGATGGCGTATGTTCTCAGTGCCATCCTCATATAACAGCATCCGCCGAGACGAATTTACACAATAACCTGGCCGGATATTGGACCGTACTGGAAGCGCGCGGCGCCAGCCCGCACAAGCTGGGCGAAGCGTTTAGCAATCACTGTACTTCATGCCATACCACTTGTTCTGATTGTCATATTTCCCAGCCAAATTCTGTGGGTGGTGGATTCATCGATGGGCATAATTTCAATGCACGACCGTCGATGACGCGCAACTGCACCGCTTGTCACGGCAGCCGTGTGGGGAATGAATACCTGGGTAAACATGAGGGCTTGATGGCTGATGTACACTTCCGCCAGGGGCGCATGGATTGTGTGGCTTGCCATGATGGCGACCACATGCACGGCCAGCCGCAAAATTGTATCGAATGTCATGAGGGACCGGAAAGCGCTCAGCTTCCACCGCCTGACCATCGTTATTCAGGCGCTCAGCAGCCTAGTTGCGAAGCCTGTCACGTCACTGCGGCGACTAAACAAGATGATATCCTGATGCACAAACTGCACGGCAGTAAACTCTCTTGCCAGGTGTGCCATTCCATCAGTTATTCAAGCTGCGATGGCTGTCACGTAGCGGTTAGCGCAGAAACAGGAAATCCGTACTACGCCACCGAAGGCACATACTTTACATTCTTGATTGGGAAGAATCCCATCCAGACCTATGAGCGACCGTATGAGTATGTACCCCTGCGGCATGTACCGATTTCGACAACGAATTTTGAGTATTACGGCGAAAATCTGCTGCCGGAATTCAACAATGTGGAAACCTGGAAGTATGCTACACCGCATAATATCCAGCGCTTCACGCCGCAGAACCAATCTTGTAATTACTGTCACGGAAATGCGGA